>NZ_JBUXKP010000001.1:0-755689 GCF_055502675.1 Pseudoduganella sp. jia 12 | reverse complement strand
TACCGCATGCCGTTGTCGGCCATCGTGTCGATCCTGCACCGCATCAGCGGCATGCTGCTGTTCGTGCTGCTGCCGTTCATCCTGTACCTGCTGCAGGAAAGCATCCGTTCCGAGATCTCCTTCGCGCACTTCCAGGGCATCGCCCAGCATCCGTTCACGAAGCTGGTCATCCTGGCCATGGTGTGGGGCTACATGCACCACTTCTGCGCCGGCATCCGCCACCTGGTGATGGATACCCACGTGGGCCTGGACAAGGATTCCGCCCGCAAGACGTCGGTCGCCGTGCTGGCCATCAGCCTGGTCGTGACGTTCCTGGTCGCCCTGAAACTGTTCGGAGTGTTCTGAGATGAAAAACAATATCGGACCGAAGCGCCTCGTCGTCGGCGCCCACTACGGCCTGGGCGAGTTCCTCGCGCAGCGCGCCACCGCCATCGTGATGGTGGTATACACCGTCGTGCTGCTGGGCGCTTTCCTGACCGGCAATAACTTCTCCTACGAGGGCTGGGCCGGCCTGTTCGCCCAGACATGGTTCAAGCTGTTCACCCTGGCCACGCTGATCGGCCTGTTCTACCACGCCTGGGTCGGCGTCGTGTCCGTCTACCAGGACTACATCAAGAACGTGGGCGTTCGCTTCCTCATTCAAACCGCGTCGGCCATGTGGCTGATCGCGTGCGCCGTGTGGTCGGTGCAGATCCTCTGGAGTGTGTAAATCGTGGCAGCAATCAAATCTTCCATCCCGGTACGCCGCTTCGACGCGGTGATCGTCGGCGCCGGCGGTTCCGGCATGCGCGCCTCCCTGCAACTGGCAGAAGCCGGCCTGAACGTGGCCGTGCTGTCGAAAGTCTTCCCCACCCGTTCGCACACGGTGGCCGCACAGGGCGGCATCGGTGCTTCGCTGGGCAACATGGCCGAGGACAACTGGTTCTGGCACATGTTCGACACCGTCAAGGGCGGCGACTACCTGGGCGACCAGGACGCGATCGAATTCATGTGCCGCGAAGCCCCGAAGGTCGTGTATGAACTCGAACACTTCGGCATGCCGTTCGACCGCAACCCCGACGGCACGATCTACCAGCGCCCGTTCGGCGGCCATACCGCGAACTTCGGCGAGAAGGCCGTGCAGCGCGCCTGCGCCGCGGCCGACCGTACCGGCCACGCGCTGCTGCACACGCTTTATCAACGCAATGTCCGCGCGCGCACCCACTTCTTCGTCGAATGGATGGCGCTGGACCTGATCCGCGATAGCGAAGGCGACGTGATCGGCGTGGTCGCGCTGGAAATGGAAACGGGCGACGTGATGATCCTGCAGGCGAAGACGACGATCTTCGCCACCGGTGGTGCCGGCCGTATCTTCGCCGCATCGACCAACGCGTTCATCAACACCGGCGACGGCATGGGCATGGCGGCACGCGCCGGCCTGCCGCTGCAGGACATGGAGTTCTGGCAGTTCCACCCGACCGGCGTGGCCGGCGCGGGCGTCCTGATCACCGAAGGCGTGCGCGGCGAAGGCGGCATCCTGATCAACTCGCAGGGCGAGCGTTTCATGGAGCGCTATGCGCCGACCTTGAAGGACCTGGCGCCGCGCGACTTCGTGTCGCGCTCGATGGACCAGGAAATCAAGGAAGGCCGCGGCGTGGGCCCGAACAAGGACCACGTGCTGCTCGACCTGCGCCACATCGGCAAGGAGACGATCGAGAAGCGCCTGCCGTCGATCCTGGAAATCGGCCACAAGTTCGCCAACGTGGATGCGACGAAGGAACCGATCCCGGTCGTGCCGACGATCCACTACCAGATGGGCGGCATCCCGACCAATATCCATGGCCAGGTCGTGGCACCGTCGGCCGACGGCTCGCAGAAGATCGTGGGCGGCCTGTACGCGATCGGCGAATGCGCCTGCGTGTCGGTGCACGGCGCGAACCGCCTGGGCACGAACTCGCTGCTCGACCTGGTGGTGTTCGGCCGCGCGGCCGGCAACCATGTCGTCGCCTCGAACCTGAAGGCGAAGGAACACAAGGATCTGCCGAAGGACGCATCGGACTTCGCGATGGACCGCCTGAACCGCCTGGAAACCTCGACCGGTTCCGAAAAGGTGCAGGGCGTGGCCAACGACATCCGCGCCACGATGCAGAAATACTGCGGCGTGTTCCGTACCGACGAGCTGCTGAAAGCGGGCTTCGACGAGATCATGAAGCTCGACGAGCGCCGCAAGCACGTGTCGTTCAAGGACAAGTCGAAGGTGTTCAATACCGCCCGCGTCGAAGCGCTGGAGCTGGACAACCTGATCGAGACGGCCAAGGCCACGATCACCTCCGCGGTGGCCCGCAAGGAATCGCGCGGCGCGCACGCGCACAGCGATTTCCCGAACCGCGACGACGAAAACTGGATGAAGCACACGCTGTGGTTCTCCGAAGGCTGCCGCCTGGAGTACAAGCCGGTCGTCACCAAGCCGCTGACGGTGGAAACCTTCAAGCCCAAAGCACGCACTTTCTAAGGTAGCAAAACATGGCACGTACTCTCAAATTCAAGATCTACCGCTACGATCCGGACAAGGATGCCAAGCCCTACATGCAGGACCTGACGGTCGAGCTGAAGGACACCGACAAGATGCTGCTGGACGCGCTGCAGCGCATCAAGTCCGACGTGGACGATTCGCTGGCGCTGCGCCGCTCGTGCCGCGAAGGCGTGTGCGGGTCGGACGCGATGAACGTCAACGGCAAGAACCGCCTGGCGTGCACGACGAACCTGAACGAACTGTCCGAACCGATCATCCTGCGCCCGTTGCCGGGCCTGCCGGTGATCCGCGACCTGATCGTGGACATGACGCAGTTCTTCAAGCAGTATGAGTCGATCAAGCCGTTCCTGATCAACGAGTCGATCCCGCCCGAGAAGGAACGCCTGCAGACGCCGGCCGAGCGCGAGGAACTGGACGGCCTGTACGAATGCATCCTGTGCGCGTGCTGCTCCACGTCGTGCCCGTCGTTCTGGTGGAATCCGGACAAGTTCGTGGGCCCGGCGGGCCTGCTGCAGGCCTACCGCTTCATCGCCGACTCGCGCGACGAAGCCACCGGCCAGCGCCTGGACAACCTGGAAGACCCGTACCGCCTGTTCCGCTGCCACTCGATCATGAACTGCGTGGACGTCTGTCCGAAGGGCCTGAACCCGAACAAGGCCATCGGCAAGATCAAGGAACTGATGGTCCGCCGCGCGATCTGATCCGCGCGAACCACGTTACGAATCACTGAACCAATGAACACTGAAGACAACCGTTCGCATCAGGAAGACCCCGCCAACCGTGCCCGCCTGCGCTGGCGTTCCCGGCGGGGGCTGCTGGAAAACGACTTGATACTGACCCGTTTTCTCGATGCGCACGAGACGGAATTGACCGACGAAGAAGTGGACGCGCTGACGCGGCTTCTCGACTTGTCGGACAATGCGCTGATGGATCTGGTGCTGGCGCGCAGCGAGCCGGAAGGTGAGCTCGATCTGCCGCATGTGCATGCACTGCTGGGTCGTCTGCGCCGCGCCTGATTTTTTTACAATAGCCGCACCTCATCCAGGAAGGAAGAGCCATGAACACTTCTGATAACAAAGCCACCTTGTCGTTCTCCGACGGCAGCGCCCCAATCGAATTCCCGATCTACAAGGGCACCGTCGGCCCGGACGTCATCGACATCCGCAAGCTGTACGGCGCCACCGGCAAGTTCACCTACGATCCGGGCTTCATGTCGACGGCGGCCTGCAACTCGTCGATCACCTACATCGACGGCGACAAGGGCGAACTGCAATACCGCGGCTACCCGATCGAACAGCTGGCCGTGAACGCCGACTTCATGGAAAGCTGCTACCTGCTGCTGAACGGCGAACTGCCGACCGAAGCGCAGAAGACCGAGTTCGTGAACACCGTGACGAAGCACACGATGGTGCACGAGCAGATGCAATTCTTCTTCCGCGGCTTCCGCCGCGACGCGCACCCGATGTCGGTGCTGGTCGGTACCGTCGGCGCGCTGGCGTCGTTCTACCACGACTCGCTGGACATCAACGATGCCAAGCAGCGCGAAATCTCCGCGATCCGCCTGATCGCCAAGATGCCGACGCTGGTCGCCATGGCCTACAAGTATTCGATGGGCCAGCCGTTCATGTACCCGCGCAACGACCTGTCGTACAGCGCCAACTTCATGCGCATGATGTTCGGTAACCCGTGCGAAGAGTACAAGGTGAACGACGTGCTGGTGCGCGCACTGGACCGTATCCTGATCCTGCACGCCGACCACGAGCAGAACGCTTCCACGTCGACCGTCCGCCTGGCCGGTTCGTCGGGCGCCAACCCGTTCGCGTGTATCGCGGCCGGCATCGCCTGCCTGTGGGGCCCGGCACACGGCGGCGCCAACGAAGCGGCACTGACGATGCTGAAGGAAATCGGCTCGGTCGAGAACATCCCGTCCTTCATCGAGAAGGTCAAGGACAAGAACTCGGGCGTGAAGCTGATGGGCTTCGGTCACCGCGTGTACAAGAACTTCGACCCGCGTGCCACGCTGATGCGCGAAACGTGCCACGAAGTGCTGAACGAACTGGGCCTGCAGGACGACCCGCTGTTCAAGCTGGCCATGGCACTGGAAGACATCGCGCTGAACGACGAGTACTTCGTGTCCCGCAAGCTGTACCCGAACGTCGACTTCTACTCGGGCATCGTGCAGTCGGCACTGGGTATTCCGGTCTCGATGTTCACCGGTATCTTCGCCATGGCCCGTACCATCGGCTGGATCGCCCAGTGGAACGAAATGATCGCCGACCCGGAACAGAAGATCGGCCGCCCGCGCCAGCTGTTCGTGGGCTCGACGGTGCGCGACGTGCCGAAGCTGAAGGATCGCAAGTAATCGTTTTCGGTTACGGTGCAATGGAAAGCGGGCTTCGGCCCGCTTTTTTTTTTCCATGTCCCGGTTAGGGATCAGTTCATTGCGATACATCAGTTATATTTGCATCTTGAATCAACAAAGGAACGTCATGAACCGGAAACCGATGGCGGCAATGGCCGTCCTGCTTGGCGCGATGACCACGGCGGCGGCCGAGTCACCCGATGTGCCGGTCAAGGCGTTCGTGGAGACCTGCATGCGCACGCTTGGCAATCCCGATGCGGTGCGGACCGCCGCCCTCGGTCATGGATTCAAGGTTGCGCCGCCGGAGCACAAGGCGAGCTTGATGCGCAAAGGAGGCGAGGGCGAAGTCTATGCCGCGCGCAACCTGGCGCTCGTGGTGGAGCGGGGCAGGCGGTTGTGCACGGTATTTGCGAAGAGCGACAATCCCGAAGCCACGGGCGCGCAGCTGAAAAGCTGGCTGCCTCCGCCCTCCACGCCGTTCACGGTGACTACGGAAGACGTGGGCGGCACGGGCACCCAGTCGACGGTGATGTACCGCATCAGCAAGGACGGCAAGCCGTTCGCGGCTTGGGTATTCAGTACCTACAAAGGCTCGGGACCGTTCAACGTGGCCATTACGTTGCAGTGACCGGCAGGCGGATGGGGCGCCATCGCCGATCCGGGAGCAGGCCGGAAAATGTCGCAGGCCGTTAAGTTAGCCCAGAATGGGTTGGCGATAATTTAGGCGCTGTTCGCGTAAAGTGGGCATTGCGTAGAGGCATGGAACTTTTTGCAAGCGCCGTTGTCACGAAAGCGCCGGCGCTATCAGCCAGACGCTACCGCAACACGCAGCCACTGCGCCGGTGTCGTCCAGGCCGCTGTATCGAGCACGCACTGCCAGCCGGTGTAGTTGCCCAGGTAGCGGCTGGCCACGCCGTTGAACCGCCGTAGCCACGTCTTGAGGCGGCTGTGCCACGCATTGACACCCTGGATGTGGATGGCGCCGCGCGTTCGGATGCCCGCCTTGACGTTGACCACTTCGTGCGTGATGCGGGCCTGCCTGGCGAATGTGGCATAAGCCCTGGCGGCATCGCTGATCAACAGGATGTCCGGCGCCAGCACCGGCTTCAGGTGTTCGGACAGCTGGCTGGCGCTGACCGGGCCGCGGCCGGTGACGAACTCGACCGGCTGGCCTTGCCGGTCCGCGGTTGATTCAACCGGGGAGGGATGCCCTCACGACACGGTCGCCAGGATGCGCGCCTGTTCTTCTTCCGGCCCGGGCCGCTGCTGCGCCCAATAGTCGATGACGAGCGAGCGCTCCAGGCAGGCGCCGAGTGTGTTGACGAAGCGGACGTGGGCCGGGTGGTTCAGGTAATCGTCGCGGGCTTCGGCGCTGGCGAACGTAAGAGTGAAGCAATGCGTGTAGCCGTCGTTCAGGCCTTCGGGGCTGACGTTCGTTCCCGTTTCGTACGCAACGATGCCGGGGATCGCGCCGGGCAATTCCCCGAAGCCGGTGACGACGGCATCGACGGCTTCGGCCGGGGCATCGTTCTTGAATGCAAACAGCACGACGTGACGCAGGACCAGTTCAGGAATCTCGGCAAGCATGGCAGTCCGGTAGAGTGATTGACGGCCTATCGTACACCGTCCCGCGGCCGGCCCGCGCGCAGATCGGGCGTGATTCGGACGTGATTCGGACGTGATTCGGGGCCCGATTCGGGCCTCGCTCCCCAAAGGTTGGAGACAAAGCAGGGGGGCTGCCGAGCGGTGCGCCCTTGCAAGGACACATTCCTGTCAGTCCCCAGGAACGGCCGCACGCGAGCCCTCGGGCTGGCACTTACCAGGACAGACCCCGGCAAGTGCCGCGGCCGCGGGTCAATGCGTGGCCAGCCACTGCTCCAGCGCGGGCCGCGTCAGCGGCTGGCTGATGTAGTTGCCCTGCACGCTGCTGCAGCCGTTGGCGGCAAGGAAGTCGTGCTGGTCGCGTGTTTCGACGCCGGTGGCCACCACGCGGATGTTCAGGTTGTTGCCGATGTCGAGCATGGTTTTCGCCAGCGCGCCGCTGCCCGCCACGCCGTTGATTTCCTGCACGCGCTGGCGCGTCATCTTCAGCTGGCTGACGGGGAGCTGGCGCAGGCAGGTGAGGTTGTTCATGCCGGCGCCGAATTCGTCCACGGACAGGCGGATGCCCAGTTCCTGCAGCCCGTTGGCCAGCCGCGTGGCCTGTTCCGGATTGTGCATCAATTGTTCTTCGCGCATTTCCAGCGTGAGGCGGGCGGGATTCACACCGTGATGGGCCACGCGCCGGGCGATGTGGGGCAGGTAGTCGCGCTGCGTGAATTCGCGGCTCGACGCGTTGACGGAAATCGGGATATCGGGGAAGCCCAGGTCCGCCAGCCGGCGCAGGGTGGCGCACACGTCTTCCAGCACGCGCCGGCCGAGAGGCACGATCAGGCCGCTTTCTTCCGCATCCGGCAGGAAATCGGCCGGCAACAGTTCGCCCCGTTCGGGGTGGCGCCAGCGCAGCAGCGCCTCGATGCCGAGGATTTCGCCGGTACCCACGGCCACGTGCGGCTGGAACAGCAGGTACAGGTCGTCGCGTTGCAGCGCTTCGCGCAGCGCCACTTCCATGCGCTGCCGTGCGGCGGAGCTGTCCGCCATGTCGGGCGAATAGAAATGTACCGCGTCCGGCCCGCCGTGCTTGCCCTGGTACATGGCGATGTCCGCCGCGTGCAGCAGGTCGCCGACGGTGCGGCCGTCGTCCGGCCACACGGCCACGCCCATGCTGGCGCCCACCGACAGCAGCCTGGCGTCGATGTCCATCTCCGGCGCCATCGCGCGCCGGAGCCGTTCGATCATCTTCAGCGTGTAGCGCAGGTTCGGCTGCGCCGCCAGCACCATCACGAACTCGTCGCCGCCGAGGCGGGCCACCGTGTCGGATTCGCGCAGCGCGGACTGCAGGCGCTGCGCGACCTGTTTCAATACCATGTCGCCCGCCGAGTGGCCCATCGTGTCGTTGATTTCCTTGAACTTGTTCAAGTCCATCAGGATCACGGCCACCTTGTCGCCCGCCCGCTGGGCCGCCTGCAGCGCGTGTTCGAGCCGGTCGCGCAGCAGCAGGCGGTTCGCCAGGCCCGTGAGGGGATCGTGTGTGACCAGGTGCTCGAGCTGGCTGGTGCGCTGCTTCAGCGCGGTGATGTCCTCGATGATGCCGATGAAGTGCGTGACGTGCCCGCCCTGGTCGCGCACGGGCGTGACCGACAGGTGGTTCCAGAACAGCTCGCCATTCTTGCGCTTGTTGCGGAATACCACGGTGGCGGCCCTGTGCGCCGCGATGGCGCTGGCGAGGTGGGCGCGCTGCTCGTCGTCCATGCCGTGGGCGGCCATGAAGCGCGAATCATGGTTGATCGCTTCCAGCGCCGAGTAGCCACTGATGCGCTCGAAAGCGGGGTTCACGTATTCGATCGGGTTGTCGCGCCCCTCGTGGCGGGTGATGACGATGCCGTTGCTGGCGGCGAGCAGGGCGCGCTCGAACAGCTCGAGCTTGTCGCGCTGCTGGTAGTGCCGCGTGAGGTCGACGCCCATGCCGCACAGGTAGCGGCCGTCGCCGACGATCGACAGCCGCGAGCCGACGAACAGGAATGGCGTGGTGCCACCGCCGGCGTTGCGCACCCGCGCTTCGACCTGCACCCGCTCGTCGCTCTGGAACACGTTGCAGAACGCGCGCGACACGCGTGACCGCGTTTCGGGCTCGAACAGTTCCAGCATGTGCACCGAGCGCAGCCGTTCAGCGGACAGGCCCGTGACCTGCTCCAGCTGCCGGTTCCACAACACGAAGTAACCGGACTCGTCCAGGACATAGAAGGTGCCCGCAAGCAGATCTACTACGTCCCGTAACGGCAAACTGCCGACCAGGGCGGCCGCGCTTTCCACCATGTCACTCCTTGAAGTTGTTGTTATGCGGGTGCAAGCGCGGATGCCGGCGCGGCTCTGGCTCGTGGCCGGTGGCCGAGCCTGGCTCCTGGAGCTTGCGGATGCGTAGGAAGAAGTGTGGCTGAAATCAGTCGAGAGTGACGCGCGGTTGCAATCAATGGACGAGCGAGAGTTTCAATCCGGAAGTTTCATTCATTCAGTCGCTTTTCATCGAGCAGCGCGGAAATCTCGGCGCGTTCGCGCTCGGTCACGTGGCCGCCGCGCAGCGCGGCCAGCACCAGGGCCTTGCCGGACCCGGCGAATGCCTTGTGGATGAGGTCCTTCAGCAGGCTGGTCTGCATCGAATCCTGTTCCTGGGCGGGTGCATACACGTGGGCACGGGCGCTTTCATCGCGCTTGACGAGGCCCTTGCCATGCATGACCTGGAGCAGGCGCAGCACGTTCGCATACGTCAGGTCCGGCCGGCTTTCGAGTGCGGCGGCGTGCACCTGCTTGGCGGTGGACGGTCCGACCCCATATAACACCCGGAGCATCTCGAGTTCGGCCGCGGTGGGTTTCAAAGGCTTGGTCATGGTGATGGTGGGGTGCCCGTGGCAAATTCGTGGAAAACGTGTGAAGTAGAATAAATGATCTAGAAGGGGATGTCCACCGGCCGCGTGCGGCGTCCGAAGCTGGTGGCAAGAAGTGTCCAATTAACTCAATGGTGGTTGTTGCTTCTCAAGGCAGCGTGCTATCCTAAGTGGCTATTTCTGGAAGCACGGAAGTAAATTGTCTTTCGGGCAACCAAAGAGGTCCTTCCCCCACAACTTGATGTGCGATCCGCTAACCGGTCAGGCCGTGTCGCGGAAGGTTTGTATAACCCGCCCCATACTCGCGAAGCGCGAAGAAAGGTGAGCAAGAATGATGCAGCAACAGACGTCCAACTCCTACCTGTTTGGTGGGAATGCGCCGTACGTAGAGGAACTCTACGAAGCGTACCTGGAAAATCCCGGTTCCGTGCCCGACAACTGGCGCGCTTATTTCGACGCCATGCAGCACGTGCCTGCCGTCGACGGCTCCAATAAACCCGACGTCAATCACTCCTCCGTGATCGCCTCGTTCGCCGAACGCGCGAAAGCGGGTCCGATCCGGACCGTGACCGCGACGGCCGACGCCGAAATGGGCCGCAAGCGCGTGGCCGCCACCCAGCTGATCGCAGCCTACCGCTACCTGGGCTCTCGCTGGGCCAACCTCGACCCGCTGCAGCGCCAGGAGCGCCCGGCGATTCCGGAACTGGATCCGACCTCCTACGGTTTCAGCGATGCGGACATGGATACCGTGTTCAACATCAGCAATACGTACTTCGGCCCGGAGACCGCCTCGCTGCGCGACCTGCTGAACTACCTGCGCGAAACGTACACCCGTTCGATCGGCGCGGAGTTCATGTACATTTCCGACCCGGCCGAAAAGCGCTGGCTGCAGGAACGCCTGGAGTCGATCCGCTCCACGCCGAACTTCACGGCCGAAAAGAAAAAGCACATCCTGGAACGCCTGACGGCCGCCGAAGGCCTCGAGCGCTACCTGCACACCAAGTACGTGGGCCAGAAACGCTTCTCGCTGGAAGGCGGCGAAACGTTCATCGCCTCGATGGATGAGATCATCCAGCGCGCCGGCGAAAAGGGCGTGCAGGAAATCGTCATCGGCATGGCCCACCGCGGCCGCCTGAACGTGCTGGTCAACACCCTGGGCAAGGCACCGAAGGACCTGTTCGAGGAATTCGAAGGCAAGCATGGCGACGACCTGCCGGCCGGCGACGTGAAATACCACCAGGGCTTCTCGTCCGACATCTCCACCGCGGGCGGCCCGGTCCACCTGTCGCTGGCATTCAACCCGTCGCACCTGGAAATCGTCAACCCGGTCGTGGAAGGCTCCGTCAAGGCGCGCATGGACCGCCGCGGCGACACGCAGGGCGCGCAGGTGCTGCCGATCCTGGTGCACGGCGACGCGGCATTCGCCGGCCAGGGCGTGGTGATGGAAACGCTGAACCTGGCGCAGACCCGCGGCTACGGCACGGGCGGCACGGTGCACATCGTGATCAACAACCAGATCGGCTTCACCACCTCGGACCCGCGCGACGCGCGTTCGACGATCTACTGCTCCGACGTCGTGAAGATGATCGAGGCACCGGTGCTGCACGTGAACGCCGACGATCCGGAAGCCGTGGTGCTGGCTTCGCAGATCGCGCTGGACTACCGCGCGCAGTTCCAGAAGGATATCGTTGTCGACATCATCTGCTTCCGCAAGCTGGGCCACAACGAGCAGGACACCCCGGCGCTGACGCAGCCGCTGATGTACAAGAAGATCGCGCAACACCCGGGCACCCGCCGCCTGTACGCCGACAAGCTGGCAGCGCAGGGCGTGATCCCGGCCGACGGCGGCGATACGATGGTGGCCGCCTACCGCGACGCGATGGACGCCGGCAAGCACACCGTGGACCCGGTGATCTCGAACTTCAAGAACAAGTTCGCCGTCGACTGGCTGCCGTTCCTGAACCGCAAGTGGACCGACGCGGCCGATACCGCCGTGCCGCTGACGGAACTGAAGCGCCTGGCCACCCGCATCACCACGGTGCCGGAAGGCTTCAAGGTGCACTCGCTGGTTGAAAAAGTGCTCGGCGACCGCGCCAACATGGGCAAGGGCGAGCAGAACCTGGACTGGGGCATGGGCGAACACCTGGCCTACGCGTCGCTGGTATCGTCCGGCTATGCCGTGCGCCTGACCGGCCAGGATGCCGGCCGCGGCACGTTCACGCACCGCCACGCCGTGCTGCACGACCAGAACCGCGAGCGCTGGGATGCGGGCACGTACGTGCCGCTGCAGAACGTGTCCGAAAACCAGGCACCGTTCACCGTCATCGACTCCGTGCTGTCGGAAGAAGCGGTGCTGGGCTTCGAATACGGTTACTCGACCGCCGAGCCGAATACGCTGACGATCTGGGAAGCCCAGTTCGGCGACTTCGTCAACGGCGCCCAGGTGGTGATCGACCAGTTCATCAGCTCCGGCGAAGTGAAGTGGGGCCGCGCTTCGGGCCTCGTGATGCTGCTGCCGCACGGTTACGAAGGCCAGGGCCCGGAGCACTCCTCCGCCCGTCCGGAACGTTTCCTGCAGCTGTGCGCAGAGAACAACATGCAGGTGGCGCAGCCGACGACCGCCGCGCAGATCTTCCACCTGCTGCGCCGCCAGATGGTGCGCCAGTTCCGCAAGCCGCTGGTCGTGATGACCCCGAAATCGCTGCTGCGCAACAAGGATGCCGGTTCGCCGCTGTCCGAGCTGGCCAAGGGTGCGTTCCAGACCGTGATCGGCGAGATCGACGAGAAGATCGATGCGAAGAAGGTCAAGCGCGTGATCGCCTGCTCCGGCAAGGTGTATTACGACCTGGCCAATGCCCGCAAGACCCGCGGCCAGACCGACACGGCCATCATCCGTGTCGAACAGCTGTACCCGTTCCCGCACAAGGCCTTCGCCGCCGAACTGAAGAAGTTCCCGGCACTGACCGAAGTGGTGTGGGCGCAGGACGAGCCGCAGAACCAGGGTCCATGGTTCCAGATCCAGCACAACATCTTCGAGTCGATGGATGCGGGCCAGCGCCTGGCGTATGCCGGCCGTCCCGCTTCCGCATCGCCGGCTGTCGGTTACTACGACAAGCACTACGCCCAGCAGAAAGAGCTGCTGGAAACGGCGTTCTCGAAGCTCAAGGGCTTCATCCTGACCAAGTAACAGCAAGGCACGCCGCGCGGCTTCCGGACCGGAAGCCGCGCGGCGCCAACGCATCTATCGAATACACGGAGTTTTACCAATGGCACAAATCGAAGTCAAAGTTCCCCAACTGTCGGAATCCGTCGCCGAAGCGACCCTGCTGGCCTGGCACAAGCGGGTTGGCGAAACTGTCACGCGCGATGAAAACCTGATCGACATCGAAACCGACAAGGTGGTTCTTGAACTGCCGGCACCCGCCGCCGGCGTGATCGTGCAGATCATCCAGAACGACGGCGCCACCGTCGTGGCCGACCAGGTGATCGCGATCATCGACACGGAAGCTACCGCCGTGGCTTCGCCAATTCCCGTCACCGCGGCACCTGTCTCGGTCGAAGCCGCACCGACGCCGGCTCCGGCCGCAGCCGCCACCGGTGGCGCGAAAGGCGATGTGGCCATGCCGGCCGCCGCCAAGATCCTGTCCGAAAAAGGCCTGTCCGCGACCGACGTGTCCGGCTCCGGCAAGGATGGCCGCGTGACCAAGGGCGACGCCCTGGCCGCTTCTGCCAAACCTTCTGCCGCACCGGCACCGGCCGCCGCGCCAGCCGCCGCCAAGCCTGCGCTGCAGAAGATCGCCGCGCCGACGTCGCTGAACCTGGGCGACCGTCCGGAAGAGCGCGTGCCGATGAGCCGCCTGCGCGCCCGTATCGCCGAGCGCCTCGTGGAATCGCAATCCACCAACGCCATCCTGACCACCTTCAACGAGGTGAACATGAAGCCGGTGATGGACCTGCGCAACAAGTACAAGGACAAGTTCGAGAAAGAGCACGGCGTGAAGCTGGGCTTCATGTCGTTCTTCGTGAAGGCCGCCGTGGCCGCCCTGAAGAAATACCCGATCATCAACGCATCGGTCGACGGTAACGACATCGTCTACCACGGCTACTTCGACATCGGTATCGCTGTCGGTTCGCCGCGCGGCCTGGTGGTGCCGATCCTGCGCAACGCCGACCAGATGACGATCGCCGAGATCGAGAAGAAGATCGGCGAATTCGGCCAGAAAGCCAAGGAAGGCAAGCTGACGCTGGACGACCTGACCGGCGGCACGTTCTCGATCTCGAACGGCGGCACCTTCGGCTCCATGCTGTCGACCCCGATCATCAACCCGCCGCAATCGGCGATCCTGGGCGTGCACGCGACCAAGGACCGCGCCGTGGTGGAAGACGGCCAGATCGTGATCCGCCCGATGAACTACCTGGCGATGTCGTACGACCACCGCATCATCGACGGCCGCGAAGCCGTGCTGGGCCTGGTGGCGATGAAGGAAGCGCTGGAAGATCCGGCGCGCCTGCTGCTGGATCTGTAATCGAAGCGTAGGTAAATCACCGCGTGCCGGTACGCCGCCGGCGTGTGAAGACGTGGTGTCGGACACCCTTGGGTGTCGGACACCGGTTTTTCCCGCCGGCGCAAGTGCTCTCAAGGCACCCCGGCACTAAAGCGAGAGGCATCCTGTGACCATCTCCGACGAAATCCGCCGCCTGCACGAGCTGCACCAGGCGGGTGCCCTGACCGACGCGGAATTCGCCCGCGCCAAGGAACGCCTGCTCGATGGCGCACCTGGCCAAGCGGCGTCCGCCGGCAACGGCGACCTGTCCAGCGAGCTGTCGCGGTTGCGCCGTTCGCGCGCCGACCGCTGGCTCGGTGGCGTATGCGGCGGGCTCGGCAAGGCTTCCGGTGTCGATGCATGGATCTGGCGGCTCGTGTTCGTGCTGTTCACGATCTCGTTCGGCTTCGGGCTGGTGATTTACATTCTGTTGTGGATATTCGTCCCGGAAGAGGAACGTCTGCCGGGCGACGAAATAATTGGGAAATGACACATGAGCACTAAACAATTCGACGTAGTGGTGATCGGCGCCGGCCCCGGCGGCTATATCGCGGCAATCCGCGCGGCACAGCTGGGCTTTTCCGTGGCATGTATCGATGAATGGGCCAACGAAAAGGGCGGCCCGGCCCCGGGCGGCACCTGCACCAACGTCGGCTGCATCCCGTCGAAGGCGCTGCTGCAATCGTCCGAGCACTTCGAGCATGCCGGCCACGCGTTCAAGGAACACGGCATCGAAGTGTCCGGCCTGGCGCTGAACCTGGGTCAGATGCTCAAGCGTAAGAACAACGTCGTCAAGCAGAACAACGACGGCATCCTGTACCTGTTCAAGAAAAACAAGGTGACCTTCTTCCACGGCCGCGGCGCGTTCGGCGGCGCAGCTGGCGCGGAAGGCTACCCGATCGAGATCTCCGGCCCGACGACCGAGACGATCACCGGCAAGCAGGTGATCGTGGCCACGGGTTCCAACGCCCGCGCGCTGCCGGGCGCACCGTTCGATGAAAAGCTGATCCTGTCGAACACGGGCGCGCTGGCCATCGAAGGCGTGCCGGCCAAGCTGGGCGTGATCGGTGCCGGCGTGATCGGCCTGGAGATGGGCTCCGTGTGGCGCCGCCTGGGTTCCGACGTGACCGTGCTGGAAGGCCTGCCGACGTTCCTGGGCGCTGTCGACGAACAGATCGCCAAGGAAGCGCACAAGCTGTTCACGAAGCAGGGCCTGAAGATCAGCCTGGGCGTGAAGGTGGAATCCGTGACCGCGGGCGACAATAACGTGACCGTGAAGTACGCGGATGCGTCGGGCGCCGCCCAGGAAACCGTGTTCGACAAGCTGATCGTCTCGATCGGCCGTACCCCGAACACGAACGGCCTGGCTGCCGACAAGGCTGGCCTGGCGCTGGACGAGCGCGGTTTCATCGCCGTGGACGACGAGTGCAAGACCAACCTGCCGAACGTGTGGGCGATCGGCGACGTGGTGCGCGGCCCGATGCTGGCGCACAAGGCCGAGGAAGAGGGCGTTGCCGTGGCCGAGCGTATCGCCGGCCAGCATGGCCACACCAACTTCGACACGATTCCATGGGTGATCTACACGTCGCCGGAAATCGCGTGGGTCGGCAAGACCGAGCAGCAGCTGAAGGCCGCCGGTACCGCCTACAAGGCAGGCACGTTCCCGTTCCTGGCCAACGGCCGCGCACGCGCGCTGGGCGATACGTCCGGCATGGTGAAGTTCCTGGCCGATGCCACGACCGACGAGATCCTGGGCGTGCACATCGTGGGCCCGATGGCTTCCGAGCTGATCTCCGAAGCCGTCGTGGCGATGGAGTTCAAGGCTTCGGCCGAGGACATCGCCCGCATCTGCCACGCGCACCCGTCGCTGTCGGAAGCAACCAAGGAAGCGGCACTGGCCGTCGACAAGCGCACGCTGAACTTCTAAGCTCGGTTTGACGTCCCTGCCGGGCCGGCCAAGCAATCCACTTGGCCGGCCCGGTGTTTTTGTATGAACAGAATCTCTCATGAACGTCCTCGAGTTTTACCAGCACGCGCTGGAACAGCGCAACTTCAAGCCCGATGAAGCCCAGCGCCGCGCCGTGGAACGGCTGCAGCAGTGCTACGACGAATGGGTGGACTACAAGGCCCAGCGCTCGAACAGCTTCAAGCGCCTGATCAACCGGCCCGACCCGCCACGCGGCGTGTACATGTGGGGCGGCGTGGGGCGCGGCAAGTCGTTCCTGATGGATTCGTTCTATTCGGTGGTGCCCGTGGTGCGCAAGACGCGCCTGCACTTCCATGAATTCATGCGCGCCGTGCACATCCAGCTCGACGAGCTGATGGGCATTGCCGATCCGCTCGACGAAGTGGCCAAGCGCATCGCCAAGAAATACCGGCTGATCTGCTTCGACGAATTCCACGTGTCGGACGTGGCCGATGCGATGATCCTGTATAACCTGATGAAGGCGCTGTACGACAATGGCGTGTCGTTCATCATGACCTCGAACTACGAGCCGTCGACGCTGTACCCGGACGGGCTGCACCGCGACCGCATCCTGCCCACCATCGCGCTGCTGCAGGACAGGATGGATGTACTGAACGTGGATGCCGGCGTGGACTATCGCGGCCGCGCGCTGGAGCAGGTGGATGCGTATTACACGCCGCTCAATGCCACGACCGACCACCAGCTGCGCGATGCGTTCCTCAAGCTGGCCGATACGCAGGAAGAGGATCCGCACGTGACGATCGAAGGGCGCGAGCTGCGCGCGCTGCGCCGCGCCGGCACCGTGATCTGGTTCGACTTCCACACGCTGTGCGGCGGCCCCCGCTCGCAGAACGACTACCTGGAAATCGCCAGCCGTTTCCATACCGTGATATTGTCCGGTGTGCCGATGATGTCGGCCGGCCAGTCGTCCGAAGCGCGCCGCTTCACATGGCTGATCGACGTGTTCTACGACCAGGGCGTGAAGCTGGTGATGTCCGCCGAGGTCGAGCCGGAAGAACTGTACACATCGGGCATGCTGGCCAACGAATTCCACCGCACCGTGTCGCGCATCGTCGAGATGCAGTCGCGCGAGTACATGGAGAAGGCCCAGCGCGGCGGCGCGGCCGCATTGACTTGACCTGACCCTTGAAATTCACGGATCGAAAGATGGCATTGCATTTGAAAGCTTGGATGTGGATGGGCGGCCTGCTGCTGGCCGGCGGCGCGCTGGCGCAGCCTGCCGCGCCCGTCCAGTCGGTGGAACAGGCCGACGCGGTACTTGCGCAGGTGGCCCGGGACCGCGCGGCGGCCGAAACCGAGTACACCGCCGGCGAGGCGGTGTGCTACTCGAAGTTCTTCGTCAATAACTGCCTGGACAAGATCAAGGAAGAGCGGCGCGCGCGGCTGGCCGGATTGCGCGTGCTCGAGATCGACGCCAACCATTTCAAGCGCAAGAGCGCCGTCGACCTGCGCGACCGCGAGCTGCAGGACCGCAACGAGCGCGATGCCGCCGAAGGCGCCTCCCGCGCCGCCAATCCTCCCGCGCCGCACACGACTCCGGCCGACAAGCCGCGCCCGCAGCCGGCCAGGACGCTGCCTGCCCAGCGCCAGGCCGAACACGCGGCCCACGAGCAGCAGCGCGCCGCGCAGCAGGCCGCCGAGGCGGGCGAACGCGCCCGCAAGGTCGAAGCGTTCCAGCAAAAGCAGGTCGACGCCGCCGAGCGGCAGAAGCGCGTGGCCGAAAAGCAGGCCGAGCGCGAAGCCAAGCGTGCAAAACGGGAAGCCGACGAAGCCGCGAAGAAGGCGGCCGAGGCCGAACAGGCAAAGCAGAAGGCGCAAGGCAAGTAAGCGATGCACCCATAGCGAAACGCCGGCAGCGATGCCGGCTTTTTTTCACAAAATTTCCAGGAATTCGGAGACAGTCCCCGAATAAAAAACTGGGGACGTACCCCTGTTTCCGGGCAAGATTTCCTGGAAACCAGGGTACGTCCCCAGTTTTGCTTGCAGTGACTATTTCTGCGCCAGCAGCGTGCGGATCCTGGCTTCGGTCTTGTCGTAGTCGCCTTCGCCGAAGTGCGTGTAGACGACCCGCCCCTGTTTGTCGATCAGGTAGACGGCCGGCCAGTACTGGTTGGCATAGGCATTCCAGGTGGCGTAGCGGTTGTCCTGGGCGACCGGGTAGGCGATGTCGAACCGGCCGATGGCTTTTTTCACGTTGGCGGCACTGCGCTCGAACGGGAACTCGGGCGTGTGGACGCCGACCACGACCAGCCCCTGGTCCTTGTACTTGCGGTGCCATTCG
Organism: Pseudoduganella sp. jia 12; assembly: GCF_055502675.1. Lineage (NCBI taxonomy): Bacteria > Pseudomonadati > Pseudomonadota > Betaproteobacteria > Burkholderiales > Oxalobacteraceae > Pseudoduganella > Pseudoduganella sp. jia 12. Next base: position 737,522 of record NZ_JBUXKP010000001.1, on the reverse strand, counting down.
GTGACGTGCGGCAGCGTGCGGATGCAGTTGATGCACGTGTAGGTCCAGAAATCGACCAGCACGACCTTGCCGCGCAACTGCTGCATCGTCAGCGGGGCGCTGTTGTGCCATTGTTCGATGCCGGCGAATTCGGGCGCAGCAGTGGGGGCGGCGGCGGCGCTGGTGGCAACCAGGGCGGCGGCGATCAGGGTGAGGATGGTTTTCATGTCAGGGTCCTTTCAGATCAGGGAAAAAGCCGGGAAGAAGTCGGCGGCCTTGGCATACAGCAGCGCGTCGTACTGGAAGTACATGGCCAGCGCGGTGAGCACGATCAGCGCGCCGAACACCTGCTGCAAGCGCACGCTGTGCCGGGCGACCAGGCGCACCCGCTGCGTGACGGCCTGGCCGCCCAGCAGGATCGCCAGCATCGGCACGGCGGCGCCCACCGCATACAGGCACAGCAGCCACGCCGAGCGCGCCACGTCCTGCGCGCCGGCCACCAGCACGAGGATCGATGCCAGTACCGGGCCGGCGCACGGCGTCCACACGGCGCCCAGCGAGGCGCCCAGCAGGAAGCCGCCATTTGCCGGCACGGGAAACGATGGCAGCCTGGCCATCAGCCAGTCGTAGGGCTTGCTCCAGATGCGCAGCAGGCCGAATGCGCCGAGCAGCAGCAGCGAGACGTTGCGCAGCGTTTCCTGCGCCACGTGCACGGCGCTCGACGCCGCGCCCAGCAGCAGGCCGAACGCGGTGAAGGTAACGATGAAGCCGGCCATCGTCATGAAGGGCCCCGAGCGGCTGAAGGCCTTGCCGGACTGGCCGGCGGCCGTGCCGAACAGGATCGGCAACACGGGCAGGATGCAGGGCGAGGCGACGGTGAAGACGCCGGCGGCCAGCGCCAGCGGTGCGTCGAGCAGGTGATGCATGGTGGGCTCCGGTAAGTGGCGATGTGTCCATTGGACCGCCGCCACGTATCGCCGATGTGTCGCGCCATGGGGAGAAACGAAACGCTGTTTGTCCGCGCCGGGGCCGGATACATTGGCATACAAACGCCCGCCGGCGATCGGCTATAACGTCGCCAAGGAGGCAATCAAATGAACTTGTTCGAGACTTTCCGGCGCATGGTGGCGGTGGTGCTGTTCGCGGGCGCCGGCATGGCCGCCGAGCTGCGCCACGCCGGACCCTGTCCTTTGGTGGCAATACAAGTGAAGCGCCGTGAGCTAACATGCAGCGATGAACAAAGCGATGACTGACACCGACCATATCCTGGTCGTCGACGACGACCATGGCATCCGCGAGCTGCTCGCGACTTACCTGGAAAAGGAAGGGATGCGCACCTCGGTGGCCGCCAACGGCCGCCAGATGCGTGCCGCGCTGGAAGCGGCCGTTCCCGACCTGATCATCCTGGACCTGATGCTGCCAGGCGAGGATGGCCTGGCGCTGTGCCGCGAGCTGCGCTCGGGCAAGCACCGCAACGTGCCGGTGCTGATGCTGACCGCGCGCGGCGACGAGGTGGACCGCATCATCGGCCTGGAAATGGGCGCCGACGACTATCTCGCCAAGCCCTTCGGCGTGCGCGAGCTGCTGGCCCGCATCCGCGCCGTGCTGCGCCGCACGCGCATGCTGCCGCCGAACATCCAGGTGACGGAAAGCGTGCAGATGCTGGCCTTCGGCGAATGGAAGCTCGACACCACGCACCGCCACCTGCTCGACGAGCAGGGCACGATGGTCGCGCTGTCCGGCGCCGAGTACCGGCTGCTGCGCGTGTTCCTCGACCATCCGCAGCGCGTGCTCAATCGCGACCAGCTGATGAACCTGACACAGGGCCGCAATGCCGACATCTACGACCGCTCGATCGACCTGCTGGTGAGCCGCCTGCGCCAGCGCCTGGGCGACGGCGCGCGCGAACCCCGCTACATCAAGACGCTGCGCAACGAGGGCTATGTATTCTCGTCGGCCGTGACGCTGCTGGCGGATCCGCCGTGAGCCGGCTTTCGTACCACGTCATGCCGCGCAGCCTGTTCGCGCGCATCACCCTGATCCTGTGCGTGGGCCTGGCCATGGCCCAGGCTTTGTCCACCTGGCTGACGGTGATGGAGCGCGACCGCGCCCTCCTGGACATCATGACCGGCTACGTCGAGCGCGAAGTGGTCACGTCCGTCGCGCTGCTCGACCACCTGCCGGCCGCCGAACGCGAACGCTGGCTGCCCCAGCTGGCGCGGCGCAGCTACCGGTTCCTCCTGGGCCCCGGCATCACCGGCGTGGCGCCGGACGCGGAACTGTCGCAGCGCTTCGCCGGCGCGATCGCGGACGGCATCGGCAAGCGCTACCCGTTGACGGCGAACATGGTACCGGGCGATACCGAGCGGTTCCAGGTGCACCTGGCGCTGTCGGACGGTGCGCCGCTGACGATCGACATGCGCCCGATGGCCGGCGCGCCGCTGTCGGGCTGGCTGCCGGCTTTGCTGGCGGTGCAGCTGGCGTTGCTGGGAGCCTGCTGCTGGGTGGCCGTGCGCCTCGCCACCCGCCCGCTGCACCAGCTTGCGCAGGCCGCAGACGGCCTGGGGCCGGACATGAAGGCGACCTTGCTGCCGGAAGAGGGACCGTCCGAAGTGGTGCGCGCCGCCCGGGCATTCAACGCGATGCAGGAGCGTATCGCGCTGTACGTGGCCGAACGCATCCGTATCCTCGCGGCGATCTCGCACGACCTGCAGACGCCGATCACCCGCATGCGCATGCGGGTCGACATGATGGACGAGAGCCTCGAACAGGGCAAGCTGCGGCAGGACTTGCGCGAGCTGGAAACGCTGGTGAAGGAGGGCGTGGCGTATGCGAAGACGCTGCACGGCACGCAGGAAGCGCCGCGCCGGATCGATCCTGACGCACTGGTCGACAGCCTGGTGTGCGACTACATCGATGCCGGGCAGGACGTGAGCCTGCGCGGCACGGTCGGCACGCCGCTCGTCACGAAACCGCAGGCCTTGAAGCGCATCCTGGGGAACCTGGCCGACAATGCGCTGAAATTCGGTGGCGCGGCGGAAATCGAACTGGGTGTGGCGCCCGGCGGCCGGGCGACGATCGCCGTGCTCGATCGCGGGCCGGGCATTCCGGACGACCAGCTGGCTGCCGTGTTCGAACCGTTCGTGCGGCTGGAAGAATCGCGCAACCGGGATACCGGAGGGACCGGGCTCGGCTTGTCGATCGTGCGGCAACTGGCGACGACGCTGGGCGCCGAGATCGTGTTGCGCAACCGGGAAGGTGGCGGGCTGGAGGCGAGGGTGGTGCTGCCCGAGGCGGTTACCCAGGTTCCCTAGGGCGCCACCAGCCGCAGGATCGCCATCGTGCAGTTGTCGCCATTGCCCTGCGCGCGTTCCGCGGCCTTGTCGACCAGCAGTTCGGCGGCCTGGCGCGGCGTGCGGCGCGACACGGCGGCGGCCAGTTCGCTGTCGGCGAACCAGGGCCACAGGCCGTCCGTGCACAGCAGGAAGCCGTCGCCCGCCTGCAGGTTGTCATGGCAGCCGACGGACACGAAGGGCGCCTTCAGCCGGTTGCCCAGTACATTGTTCAGCAGCAGCGAAGTGCGGTGCCGGCGGGCGGTATCGGGCGGGATCCCGTCGTGGGCGACAAGATGGTCGATGTAGCCGGCATCCCCCGTCTTGCCGGCCGGGGCGCCGTTCGCGAAGCGATACAGCCGGGTGTAGCCCACCGTGGCCCAGATGGCCTGTCGGGCCGGCGTCAGCACCAGCAGCGCCATCGACGCCCGGGCAGTGCCGGCCTGGGGCAACGGGTTCATGGCCAGCACCTCGTGCGTTTCCTGGGCAATGGCACGCAGCAGCTGGCCGGCGCGTTCGACGCTGGGCGCATCGCCGGGCCGGTACTGGTCGAACAATTGTTTAGCTGTGTGCAGCAGTTGCTCGGCGCCGACCGCGTTCGCGGCACCGCCATCGCCAACGACGGCAAGCACGTAGCCAGGTGCCTGCGCGGCCGTGAACAGGGCCGCGCGGTCGTGCTGGACAGGCCGGTTGCCCACATGCTGCGCGGTGCCGGCTTCAAGTTTGTAAATGCTCATAATTGCGGGAAAAATCCCCGCTGCTTCTTTCCATTGCTCACCTGAGTTAAACTATGCACCGGTAAGCAGTTTGATGGCAAGCAATAGTTGCCATGCGGATTGTTGCGATGTTGGCAAGACGATGTTGGCCTTGATGTTGGTAGCCCCACACTGGTAGCGAATTCCCCCATGAAGAATGAAGATGAGATCCGGCGCCGCATCGTCGAACTGGACGTGGAGCATCGCGACCTCGATGCGGTGATCGAAATGCTGACGCGCGAGGGCCATCACGACCAGCTCCAGCTGCGTCGTTTGAAGAAACGCAAACTGCAATTGAAGGACTACATCACGCTGTTGAAGATGCAGCTGGTGCCCGACGTACCTGCCTGATTCCCTGATTTGCACCACGCAATAACCCAGTAACCACGAAGTAAAAAGCAAATTGACCGACCAAGACCAGACGCCAGCCGTTCCCGACGGCCATGGCGACGATTCCGTTTCCGCGGCCGCTCCCGGCAAACACGATGCCGAAGTCGAGCGGCTGTTCGGCGTCGGCGGCCCGCTGGGGCCGGCGGTCGGCGGTTTTCGTCCCCGCAAATCGCAAACCGAGATGGCCAAGGCCATCGCCCAGGCCATCGCCGAACAGCAGACACTGATCGCCGAAGCGGGCACCGGCACGGGCAAGACGTTTGCCTACCTGGTGCCGGCACTGATGTGGGGCGGCAAGACGATCGTGTCGACCGGCACGAAGAACCTGCAGGACCAGCTGTTCCTGCGCGATATTCCCACCGTGCGCGCCGCGCTGAAGGCGCCGGTATCGGTGGCGCTGCTGAAAGGCCGCGGCAATTACCTGTGCCATTACCACCTGGAGCGCACGCTGGCGAACGGCCGGATGACGTCGCGCGAGGACGTGGGCTACCTGCGCGAAATCTCGCGCTTCCTGAAGATGACGCAGACCGGCGACAAGGCGGAACTGGCGCGCGTGCCGGAAAACGCGCCGGTGTGGAACCTCGTCACGTCCACGCGCGAGAATTGCGTCGGGCAGGAGTGCCAGTACAACCAGGATTGCTTCGTGCTGAAGGCGCGGCGCGAGGCGCAGCAGGCGGACGTGGTGGTGGTCAACCACCACCTGTTCTTTGCCGACGTGGCGCTGAAGGATACCGGCGTGGCCGAGCTGCTGCCGTCCGCGAACACCATCATCTTCGACGAGGCGCACCAGCTGCCCGATACGGCCACGCTGTTCTTCGGCGAGACGGTGTCCACCAGCCAGGTGCTGGAACTGTGCCGCGACGTGCTGGCCGAAGGCCTGGCGCATGCGCGCGACGGCGCCAACTGGGCCAGCGTGGTTTCGTCGGTGGAAAAGGCGGCGCGCGACCTGCGCCTGACATTCCCGCAGGACGTGGTGCGCCTGTCGCTGCCGCAGATCGCGCCGTCGTCCGACTTCTTCCCGGCGCTGGAAAAGCTCAAGCAGGAGCTGGACGGCATGCTGGAAGTGCTGGAAGGGCAGGCGCAGCGCGCCGAGACCATCGACCATTGCCGCACGCGCGGCCTGGAATTGGCCCAGAAATACAAGGACTGGACCTACGACCCGAAGGTGAAGGTGCCGCCGGGCAAGGAGGCCGTGTACTGGGTGGAGGCGTTCGCCAGCTCGCTGCAACTGCACAAGACGCCGCTGTCGATCGCGCAGATCTTCAGCAACCAGCGCGAAGGCACGCCACGCAGCTGGATCTTCACGTCGGCCACGCTGGCGGTGAAGAACGACTTCAAGCACTTCTCCCATCAACTGGGGCTGTACGACGAGCCGGCGATGTCATGGCCCAGCCCATTCGACTACGCGGAGCAGGGCATCCTGTATGTGCCGCAGGGCTTGCCCGATCCGAACTCGCTGGGCTACACGGACGCGGTGCTCGACAGCGCGCTGCCCGTCATCGAGGCGGCCGGCGGGCGCACCTTCCTGCTGTGCACCACGCTGCGCGCGGTGAAGCGCGCGGCGGAACGCCTGCGCGACGAATTCGAGCGCCGTGGTCTGAAGTTCCCGCTGTTCGTGCAGGGCGACCGTGGCCGCACCGAACTGCTGGATCAGTTCCGCAAGGCCGGCAACGGGGTGCTGATCGGCAGCCAGAGCTTCTGGGAAGGTGTCGATGTGCGCGGCGAGGCGCTGTCGCTCGTCATCATCGACAAGCTGCCCTTCGCGCCGCCGGACGACCCGGTGCTGGCTGCGCGCATCGAGGTGATGGAAAAGAAGGGCATGAACGGCTTCGTCCACCACACGCTGCCCGAAGCGATCATCAACCTGAAGCAGGGCGCCGGCCGCCTGATCCGCGATGAAGGCGACCGCGGCGTGCTGATGCTGTGCGATCCGCGCGTGATCACCAAGCCCTATGGCCGCCGCATCTGGCAAAGCCTGCCGCCGTTCAAGCGCACCCGCGAACAGGCGGAAGTGATCGCCTTTTTCCAGCCGCCCGCCGCGGAATAATCTTCCTCCCTCGGCTCTCCCCGGCGCACTGACTGCGCAGTCGTTTGACTGCGCAGTCAACTTGCCAATGACATTTGCGCCAGCGCAAAGTAACCGTTGACCAGCTTGTTACAGTGGGCCGCAGCAGTTACACAAAAAAAGTCAAATCAGGGGAGAAACAGGAGAGGACGACATGACGATCCGCTATGGCTGTTTCTTCAGCTATGCTCACGGCCAGCACGCCTACATGAGGGCATTCCGCAACGCCCTCGTCGACGCGCTGCGCTGCTACCTCGAACCGCACCTCGATACCGAAGCCGAATTGTTCGTCGACAGCGAACAGCTGGGGGGCGGCGACGATCTCGACGCGAAAATCGCCCGCGCCATGTGTGAAAGCGTGTGCATGATCATGATCTACACGCCCAAGTACGAGGCCCATCCGTATACCCGGCGTGAATTCGCCGCCATGCAGATGATCGAGGCCGAGCGCCGCGCATGGTATCCGCTGCCCAGCCACCTGATCATCCCCGTGATCATGACGCGCCACCCGATCGGCCTGCCGCCGCAGATCAGCGAACCGGGCTTCTACGTGGATTTCTCGCGCTACACGCTGGCAACGGGCGACCTGAAAACGAATCCCGATTACCTGCCCGACATCGACAGGATGGTGCAGCGCATCGTCGCCCACTATCACTACCTGAAATACAGCATTCCGCCCGGGCACGATTGCGGCCGGTTCGTGCTGCCGCCGGCGCCGCCGGAATGGCGCCCGATGCCGCCGCCGCATTTTCCACGCTGAGTTTCCGTTACTGAATTTTCGTCACTGAATCTCCGTCACTGAGTTTTCGTCACTGATTCGCGCACTGCGACCACACCGTTTTCCACGTGCTTTCGCACGTTTCCACAGCTTTTATCTTCGACAAGGGCCCGCCATGGAACCGCACCGACTGTCTCTTCCCCCGCTGGACGAACCCGGCGAAGTCGTCACCTTCTATTCCCACAAGGGCGGTGCCGGGCGCACGATGGCGCTGGCCAACCTTGCCGTCATGCTGGCGCGCCGCAACAACGCCACCGTGCCGACGCTGATGATCGACTGGGACATGGAAGCACCTGGCCTGCACCACTATTTCCGGGCAAGCGGGGATGGGCCGGGCGTGCTGGAACTGTTCGAGGCCTGCCGCGACCAGCTGCTGCGCCGCACGCGCCTGACGGCCGAACGTGAAGACGCGGCGGTCGCCCAGGCAGTGCTGGACGCGGTCGGCTGGGAACAATACGTGACCAGGGCCGACAATGGCCGCCCCCTGTATCTGATGCGCGCGGGCCGGCAGGATGCGAGCTACCCGGAACGGGCCGCGCGGCTCGATTGGGAAGCGTTGTTCGATGCCTGCCCGGCACTGTTCCGCGTATTCGCGGAAAACCTGGCGCGGCGTTTCCGGCACGTGCTCGTCGACTCCAGCGCGGGGCGCGGCGGCACGACGGGTATCTGCACGACGCTGCTGCCAACGAAACTGGTGCTCGTGTTTGCACCGAACCGCCAGAACCTGGAAGGCATGGCGGCACTGGTGCAGCGCGCCACCACCTGGCGCCGCAGCCACGAGGACGAACAGCGCCAGATGCTGATCTACCCGCTGCCCTCGCGCATCGAGATGGACGATTCGGCGCGGCGTGCGCTGTGGCGGCGGGGCGATCCGGAGCGCGGCATTCCGGGCTACCAGCCATTGTTCGAACGGGCGTTTGCCGACGCTTACGGCGTATCGCGCATTTCACTGGAAAGCTATTTCGACGAAGTGCAGCTGCAGCAGGCGCGCAGCCTCGCATGCGGCGAACCGCTGCCCGTGCATCCCGAGGAGGACGACCGCTTTTCCGTCACGCGCACGTTCCAGGCATTCCTCGGGTGGTTCCTCTGCGGCTACCGGCCATGGCAGTCGCGCGATGAAATTCCGCTGCTGAACGCCGTGGCGCAGGGCCGGGCGGCGATGGAACGGGGCGGCGGCCGCGGCGTTTCGCTGCCGCTGGCCCGCGACCTGGCCCGTCTTGGCGAACTGTATCGCCGCGAGGGCCGCCTCGAGCAGGCCGCCGGCTGCTTCGAGGAAGGCCTGGCACTGCATGTGCTGATCCTGGGCGACGACCATGCCGATACGCTGGACAGCAAGGCGGCGCTGGCCGACCTGCTGTTCGAGCAGGAGAAGTACGCGGAAGCGCATTTCCTGCAGGAGGCCGTGCTGGAGGTGCGCGAGCGGCTGTTCGGCGCCGGCGCGCCCGTGGCGCTGGAGGCGGCCTCCGCGCTGGCTGCAACCCTGGCCCAGCTGAATCAGGTTCCCGAAGCGCTGGCGCTGCAGGATAGCGTCATCGACGCCCACCAGCGTCAGTTGGGCAACGACCACCTGGCCACCATCGAAAGCCTGGCGGTGCGCGCCGACATCCTGTGCCACGGCGAGCGCATCGAGGAAGCCGTGGAATTGCTCGAGCAGGTGCTTGCCCTGCGCAGCCGGCTGCTGGGGCCCGAACACGCCGACACGGTGCGCACCCGCAAGATGCTGCTCCAGGCCCGCAACCGGCTGAGGCTGCCGGAGTCCCCGGCCGCGCGCGACGGGCATGGGCGAGAGCATGGGCGGGAGCACGGACTTGAGCACGCACGCGAACACGGGCACGAGCGCGAACATGGGCACGAGCGCGGACGCGACCATGGGCGGGACCCATCGGGCCTCGGCATCGAACAGGCGCGTGCCGCCTACCCGGGGAGTTGCGAAAGGCGTGCCACTCCGGACGAGCTCGCCGTGGACGGCGACCTGTCGACGTCGCGCCTGCGCTGAAAGCGCCACATTTTGCGGCACCGGGAAGCGTCGCCATGCGCTGGAAGGGCGTTGCTTCAGGTAAAATTCTCCTATGAGAATCCTGATCAGTAACGACGACGGCTACCTTGCGCCCGGCATCAACGCACTTGCGGACGCGCTGGCCGCGATCGCCGACATCGTGGTGGTGGCACCGGACAGCAACCGCTCCGGCGCATCGAATTCGCTGTCGCTGGACCGGCCGCTGTCGGTACAGCAGGCTGCCAATGGTTTCTATTTTGTCAATGGCACGCCAACGGACTGCGTGCACGTGGCATTGACGGGCATGCTGGTCGAACGCCCGGACCTGGTGGTTTCCGGCATCAACAACGGCCCGAACATGGGTGACGACACGCTGTATTCCGGCACGGTGGCGGCAGCGACCGAAGGCTACCTGTTCGGTATCCCGGCCATTGCCTTCTCGCAGGGCGAATGGGGCTGGGCCCATATCGACGATGCGGCAAAGGCGGCACGCGACATCGTGCTGCGCTATGCCGATGCGCTGGCGAAACCCTACCTGTTGAACGTCAATATTCCGAACCGGCCCTACGAGGCGCTGGGCCGGCCGGTCGCCACGCGGCTGGGGCGGCGGCACCAGGCGGAACCGGTCATCAAGTCCCATGACCCGCGGGGCCGCGAGATCTTCTGGATCGGCCCGCCCGGTGCCTGCAAGGATGCCGGCGAAGGCACCGATTTCCACGCCGTGCAGCAGGGGCATGTCTCGATGACGCCGCTGCAGATCGACCTGACCCACCGCACCCAACTCGACCTCCTGTCAAAGGCCCTCGGATGACCGACAAGCCCCGTAACTTCCCGCTGCCCCTCTCGTCGGTGACGGACAAGGGGCAAAAGAAGCAGCCCGTCTTTGGCCCTGTGGCAACGCCGCAGACCGCGACGCGCAACGCCGCCTACAACGCCTTGCATCATGCCGCCTCGAACACGGCGAGCAAGCCGGCACATGCACCGGCACCCGGCATGGCGCCGGCCGCCGCGCATGGTATCAATGCGGGGCCCGGGCGCCCGGCCGGCGTGTCGACCGAGCGCGTGCCGCCGGCCGCGCCGCGGCAGGATGCGCTGGTGTCGGGCGCGGTGCGGCGCGCGATGGTGGCGCGGGTGGCGCAGCAGGGCGTGCGTGACCGGGCGGTATTGAGTGCGCTGGAAGCCGTGCCGCGCCACCTGTTCGTGGAAGAAGGGCTGGCGCCGCAAGCGTATATCGATGCGTCGCTGCCGATCGGCCATCACCAGACGATCTCGCAACCCTATATCGTGGCGCGGATGATCGAAGTGATGCGACAGGGCGCGTCATTGCAGCGGGTGCTGGAAATCGGTACCGGTTGCGGCTACCAGGCAGCCGTTCTTGCATGTATTGCACAAGACGTGTATTCCATTGAGCGCATCAAACCGTTACATGAGCTGGCGAAAGCCAACCTGCGGCCGCTGCGGGTGCCGAACCTGCGGTTGCACTACGGAGATGGTATGCTTGGGCTGCCACAGGCAGCGCCGTTCGACGGCATCATCCTCGCCGCCGCGGGTCTGGAAGTACCGCGGGCGCTGCTGGAGCAACTGGCCATCGGCGGGCGTCTGGTTGCGCCGGTAGGCGAGCGCAGCCAGCACCTGGAGCTGGTCACGCGTGTGGCAAAGAGCGAATGGCAACGCCAGATGCTCGAAGATTGCCACTTCGTACCGCTGCGGCCCGGTACGGCGTGAAGAACGCAGTGATGCAATGCAATGCGATCGACTGTCCGCACTGCAAAGCACGCGCTGTAAAGCACGCACTGTAAAGAACAGGTAATAACCCGCCTGGCCGCACGACCATGCCCGGTCACGACGATGTCGATGATGTCGATAGCGTTGACGACCCGCCGGGCAGCCGCGTGCCGCCCCCAGGTGTAGCCGAGAGATATAAATTCAGATGAGTATGACGAAAAAAAGTTCCCTGTTTGTGTTGTTGCCGCTGGCGGTGTTGACCGCCTGTACATCCACCCCGAACCAGGCGCCCGTGATCGAGCGCCCCGTCGCCCGCCGCGCGCCGCCGCCCGCGCCGGCGCCAGCGCCGGTACAGGAAACCCGCGAGGGGTACTACGCGGTGAAGAAGGGCGACACGCTGATCCGCATCGCGCTCGATCACGGCCAGAATTACCGCGACATCGTGGCGTGGAACAACCTCGCCAACCCGAACGACATCAAGGTGGATCAGGTGCTGCGCGTGGCGCCGCCCGAAGATGCGCCGGGCGTGCGCACCGCCGCCGTCGCGATGCCGCCGGATACGACGAAGATCGTGCCGCCGCCACCGAAGAAAACGGAACCGAAAGGCGACAAGAAGCCGTACACCGAAACCGAACTGAAGAATGACAAGGACGGCAACGGCAAGCCTGACCAGGCGCCGAAGGCCGCCGACAGGCCGGTGCAGCTGGCAAGCGTGAAACCGTCGGTGCCGGCTGCGGCGCCAGTCCCGACGCTGTCGGCCGAGGACCGCGAAGTCAGCTGGATGTGGCCGGCCGAAGGCAGGGTCGTCGGCCAGTTCGACGAAGGCAAGAACAAGGGCATCGACATTGCCGGCAGGCCTGGACAGCAAGTGCTTGCGGCAGGTGCAGGAAAGGTGATGTATGCAGGTAGCGGCATCCGCGGTTATGGTAATCTCGTCATCGTAAAACACAGTAACGGCTTGTTGTCCGCATACGCCCACAACCGGTCCATCCTCGTCAAGGAAGGCCAGACGGTGGGTAAAGGGCAGGCGATCGCCGAAATGGGGGATTCCGATTCCGATAGCGTCAAGCTGCACTTTGAAATCAGGCAGCAGGGCAAACCGGTGGATCCTTCGAAATTCCTGCCGAACCGCTAGTGGGGCACTAGGCAACGGCGTGGTTGTTAAAAGCGATGGATTTTCGTGTCAGGCCAGTTTTCAACGACGCATGGCGCGGAAATACAACGCTTTCAACCCACGATCAGTTGCAAAGCGACCCACCAGGAGGCCCGTCTTCCAGGTTCCGACCGGCAGGCAACGTCCACCAGGTGAACGCCCATGTCAAGCTTGCCTAACGATCCTCTGGAAGATGACTCTCTGCCGGACGACATGTCGGAGGAGAATTTCGGGGGCGGGCACCTGGCGGACGACCGCCTTGCCGACGACCTTGGTGCAGACGACGACAGCGGCGACGATAGCGACAGGGGCGGCGGGCGAGACGGCGATGGCGGCAACGGCGCCGTCGATGGCCGCGGCGCGGCGCTGGCCAGCGTCGACGAGCTGAAGAAGGTCCTGGCAGCCGAGCTTTCCACCGACACCACGCAGCATTACCTGAACCAGATCGGCACGCGGCCCTTGCTGACGGCGCCGCAGGAAGTGCATTTCGCCACGCTGGCCAAATCGGGCGATTTCGCTGCCCGCCAGAAGATGATCGAGCACAACCTGCGGCTCGTCGTCTCGATCGCCAAGCACTACATCAACCGCGGCGTGGTGCTGCTCGACCTGATCGAGGAAGGCAATATCGGCCTGATGCGGGCGATCGACAAGTTCGAGCCCGAACGGGGTTTCCGCTTTTCCACGTATGCCACCTGGTGGATCCGCCAGAGCATCGAGCGCGCCATCATGAACCAGGCGCGCACGGTGCGGCTGCCCGTGCACATGGTGCGCGAGCTGAACCAGATCCTGCGCGGCAAATACCACCTCGAAGCGCAACACCACAACGGCAAGGATGCCACGGCCGAAGACATTGCCGACCTCGTCGGCCGGCCCGTCGAAGAAGTGCAGGACATCCTCGCGCTGTCCGAACACGCCACGTCGCTCGACGCGCCGCTGGACAACGACCCGCAATCGTCGCTGATGGACATGCTGCCCGGCGATGCGGACGACAGCCCGGACGCGCGCGCCGAACACCGGGAAATGACCCACCTGGTGCGCGACTGGCTGTCGCGGCTGCCGGACAAGCAACGCATCGTCATCATGCGGCGCTTCGGCCTCGACAACGACGATCCCGCCACGCTGGAAACCCTGGCCGAGGAAATGGGCGTGACCCGCGAACGCGTGCGGCAGATCCAGCAGGAAGCGCTCGTCAAGCTGAAGCGGGCAATGGCGGCGCGCGGCGTGGTGCGCGATTCGCTGCTCTGACGCCGGCCTTCCGCCACAAACATCACCGCGGGTGCCATGCACCCGATTTCGTTGCGGCCGCCGCCGGCCCGGCGGAAATTCCGCCTTCCCTTCTGCTATCATATTGCCCTCCCAAAACGCCGCTCCGCCGGCCAACCGATAGACACTCATGCAAGACAACAGCATCGAAATCAAATCGCTCGACATGGACGCGCGCGGCGTCGGCCATATGCAGGATAACGAAGACGGCACGCCGGGCAAGGTGGTGTTCGTGGAAGGAGCGCTGCCGGGCGAGCGGGTCAGCTTTGAAATGCTGCGCAAGAAAAAGAACTGGGAATCGGGCCGCGTAACGGCGATCCACCGCGAATCGGCCATGCGTGTGCAGCCGAAATGCGTGCATTTCGATTACTGCGGCGGTTGCTCGATGCAGCACCTGGAAGCGACGGCGCAGGTGGCGATCAAGCAGCGCGTGCTGGAAGACAACCTGTGGCACCTGTCCAAGGTGAAGGCGGACGTCATGATGCGCCCGCTGCAAGGACCTACCTGGGGCTACCGCTATCGCGCCCGCCTGTCGGTGCGCCACGTGGCGAAGAAGGGCACGGTGCTTGTTGGTTTCCATGAAAAGAAATCCGTGTACGTGGCCGACATCCAGAGCTGCCAGATCCTGCCGAAGCACGTGTCCGACATGATGATGCCGCTGCGCGCGCTGATCGGTTCGCTGTCGATCTTCGACAAGGTGCCGCAGCTCGAACTGGCGATCGGCGAAGACCTGACCGTGCTCGTGATGCGCAACATGGTGCCGTTGACGGCGGACGACGAAGCAAAGCTGAAAGCCTTCGCCGACGAATTCACTATCCAGTGGTGGCTGCAGCCGAAAGGCCCGGATACCGCGTATCCGTTCTACCCGCTGGACAAGCAGTTGCACTACCTGCTGCCGGAATTCGGCATTCGCATGCCGTTCAAGCCCGTCGACTTCACGCAGGTGAACCACCAGATCAATCGCGTGCTGGTGCACAAGGCGCTGCGCCACCTGGACGTGCAGCCGGGCGAGCGCGTGGCCGACCTGTTCTGCGGCATCGGGAACTTCACGCTGCCGCTGGCCACCCAGGCGCGCGAAGTGGTCGGTATCGAAGGCAGCACCGCACTGACGGAGCGGGCACAGCAGAATGCCGTCGTCAACGGTGTCGGCGACAAGACCACGTTTTACTGCCGCAACCTGTTCGAAGTGACGAAAGACGACCTGATCGCACTCGGCAAATTCGACCGCATCCTCGTCGATCCGCCTCGCGATGGTGCGATGGCGCTGTCGCTGGCATTCGCGGAGCTGAAGGAAACCAACCCCGAACTGCTGCCGAAGCGGATCGTTTATGTGTCGTGCAGCCCGTCCACGCTGGCGCGAGATGCGGGCGTGCTCGTTCACCGCGCCGGCTATGCGCTGTCGCAGGCGGGCGTCATGAACATGTTTCCGCATACGTCGCACGTGGAATCGATGGCGGTGTTCGATCTCGTTTGACCGGTCGCCGACCAGGACCTGCGCCCGGTATTGCCGGCGGTAGGTCCAGTCGATGCCGCCGTAGCTGCGTTCGCGTTCAGCGCGCGCGGCGCACGGCATTGCGTGCGCCCAGCGCCAGCAGGCCGGCGCAGAGCAGCCAGCCCGCCGCGGGCTCCGGCACGGGTGTTGCCATGCGCGTCACGTTCGACAGCGCCTGGAAGTAGACGGACACCGGGCGATGCTCGCCACTGCCGTTGGCGAAAGCCAGCATGAAGTCGTCTTCCACCATCATCCTGTCCGGCCAGTCCGCGAAAGCCAGGCTTTGCCTGGTGAACTGGGTGAACGTGTGGCCATCCCCATCGACGATACCCACATGGGCAATGCCCGCCACGTCGTAGTATTCAGCCGGCGTGCCCCATCGTTCGGCCAGCGTCGACAGGTGGCCGCCGATCGTCAGCACCGTGTGGGGGCGCAGCATGAAGTGCACGGCCTGATTCGACGTGCCACCCACGTGACCATACTCGCCAAGGCTGGGGTCTCCAGTCGCGGCGGCGAAAACATCGGCCAGGGCGCCGCTCGTCCTTGTTTCAGCAACGCTCCCGCCAAGGCCCAGGTGCAAGGCGGCAGACGTAGATGACGTGGGATAGCCCGCGGCATAGTACTCCGCGGTTGGCGTGAGCACGCTGGCAAACAGCGATGACTGGATCGACAGGATGTCGTAGCCGGCGGGATTGCCGTCGGCGGGCGTAAGATCGAGCACCTCGAACCGGACATTGCTGATCGATGACGTTGCAACACCGTCCGCCGCCGCGCTGAGCGAGGTCAGCAGCAGTGCCAGCGTGGCAAGGGACGTGCGTAATGGGAAAGCCATGAAGCCTCCATGCAGAGTGGATTGAGGAAGGCTCAAGCGCGCGTTCGAGTTGGCGCATCATACGTACTGCTCAGCTTGCTCCCGTTGACCTCGGCCATGCAGGCTCATGGAACTTCCTGATCTGAAGGTAATTGCGTACAGGGAAAATTTCCAGAAAATGGGGACTTTCCCCGGTGTTGTTTTGATGCCGGCCACGTCGTAGTAGTCATCCAGTGCGCCGCCACGCACCGCCCCATGTTGAAACTGGTTTCATCAGAAATGTTTCCAAAAACCGGGGTCTGACCCCGGTTTTTGGAAACACCGGTTTTTGGAAACATTCAGGCAAGAAAAAAGCCGGCGCGAGGCCGGCTTTTCGAGGGGCGGGGGACCTTAGTCGCGGTCGCCGCTGGTGAAGCCCAGGATCGACAGCAGGCTGGTGAAGATGTTGTACACGTCCAGGTACAACGCCAGCGTGGCGCTGATGTAGTTGGTTTCGCCGCCGTTGACGATGCGTTGCACGTCATACAGGATGAAGGCGGAGAAGATGCCGATGGCCAGCACCGAGATCGTCAGCGACAGGGCCGGGATCGCGAAGAAGATGTTCGCCAGCGATGCCAGGATGATCAGCACCAGGCCGATGAACGCGAATTTCGCCACGCCGGAGAAATCGCGCTTCGACACGGTGGCGATGCTTGCCAGCACGCCGAAGATCGCCGCGGTGCCGCCGGCGGCCAGCATGACGAGCGTGCCGCCGTTCGCGAACGACAGCGTGCGCATCAGCAGGGGCGTCAGCATCAGGCCCATGAAGAACGTGAAGCCCAGCAGCAGGGCCACGCCCGCGCCGCTGTGCTTGTTCTTCTCGATCGCCCACATGAACCCGAACGCGATGCCCAGGAACAGCAGCGCGCCGAGGAAGCCACCCGGCATCGGGATGCCGAACGTCATGCCGGCGGCCGCGCCCAGCACGGTCGGGATCATCGACAGCGACAGCAGCCAGTAGGTGTTGCGAAGCACGCGGTTCTGGGTGACTGCACGCCCGCCCGCATATTGATAAGTTTTTTCCAAGTTCGCCATAGTTGCACTCCTTTTGTTGGTACGGTGTACCCTTGCCAAAGCTTAGCACGCGTGGTGCCGAAAAGGGCTTAAGCCCGCCGGGATGGTCTACTGTTGTCAAGTCCGATCTCGAGTCCGGTTCTGGTCCGATATCGTCCGATTCTCGTCCGATTCTCGTCCGATTCTCGTCCGATTGGTCCGATACTCAAGTGCGACTCTTGAAATCCTCCGGAATCCGCCCAACTGCCTGCGAACGGCTGGGCTTCCCAACCGATACCGTCCGCACTGATGCGATTTCCAGGGTTTCGACACGGCTTTCCGCCGCTTGTTACGCCATCTTCCGCCCCAACACGCATAGTATATGGGGTGTTGTATGCTAAAATCAAAGGTTGATCGAGAAATCAATTCCGTTTTAACCCTTTCTTTTTACTGGAGTTTTTAATAATGGCAATCGAACGCACCCTGTCCATCATCAAACCGGACGCAGTCGCGAAGAACGTCATCGGCCAGATCTACAGCCGTTTCGAAGGTGCCGGCCTGAAAATCGTGGCGGCCCGCATGACCCAACTGTCGCGCGCGGAAGCCGAAGGCTTCTACGCTGTGCACGCTGCACGTCCTTTCTTCAAGGACCTGGTGGACTTCATGGTGTCCGGTCCGGTCATGATCACCGTGCTGGAAGGCGAGAACGCCATTGCCGCACACCGCGACCTGATGGGCGCAACCGATCCGAAGAAAGCGGAAAAAGGCACGATCCGCGCCGATTTCGCTGATTCCATCGACGCCAACGCCGTTCACGGTTCGGACGCTGCCGAAACCGCCGCTGTGGAAATCGCTTACTACTTCCCAGCACTGAACGTGTACTCCCGTTAATCTCAGGATTACGGCGCTATAGCATTACAAGCAGTACCGCCTGGCGCCCCGGCATGTCCGGGGCGAAGGCGTTTTGAAATGACGATTGATACGAATATGGAAACGACCCTCACCAACCTGCTGGACCTCGATCCCGCGCAACTGATCGATTACTGCGCGCAGCTGGGTGAGAAGCCGTTCCGCGCCAAGCAGCTGCAACGCTGGATTCACCAGTTCGGCGCGTCGGACTTCGACAGCATGACCGATCTCGCCAAGTCGCTGCGCGAGAAACTCAGGACGCGCGCCCACATCACGGCGCCGGCGGTCATCAGCGACCATACCTCGACGGACGGCACGCGCAAGTGGCTGGTGGATGTGGGCAACGGCAATGCCGTCGAAACCGTGTTCATTCCCGAGGAAAACCGCGGCACCCTGTGCATTTCCACGCAGGCCGGCTGCGCCGTCAACTGCCGCTTCTGTTCGACGGGCAAGCAGGGCTTCAACCGCAACCTGACGGTGGCCGAAATCATCGGACAGCTGTGGATGGCCGAGTTCGAACTGCGCAGGACGAAAGGCATCGAGCCGGGCCCGAAGGGCGAGCGCCAGATCACCAACGTGGTGATGATGGGCATGGGCGAACCGCTGCTGAACTACGAGCCGACCGCCACCGCGCTGAAACTGATGCTGGACGATAACGCCTACGGCCTGTCGCGCCGGCGCGTTACCCTGTCCACCTCGGGCGTGGTGCCGATGATCGACAAGCTGTCGCAGGATGTGCCGGTGGCGCTGGCCGTGTCGCTGCACGCTTCCAACGACGAGCTGCGCAACGGTCTCGTGCCACTCAACAAGAAATACCCGCTGGCCGACTTGCTGGCGGCCTGCAAGCGTTACCTGGAATTCGCCCCGCGCGACTTCATCACGTTCGAATATTGCATGCTGGACGGTTTCAACGATTCCGACGAGCATGCGCGCGAACTGATCGCGCTGGTGAATCACCCGCAATACGGCATCAATTGCAAGTTCAACCTGATTCCGTTCAACCCCTTCCCGGAATCGGGCCTGACGCGCTCGAAGAACCCCCGCATCAAGGCGTTTTCCGAGATCCTGATGAATGCCGGCATCGTCACGACGATCCGCAAGACCCGTGGCGACGATATCGATGCTGCCTGCGGCCAGCTCGCCGGCGAGGTCAAGGACCGTACCCGCGTGGCCGAGCGCATGGAAAAGATGGCCGAGTACAAATCGAAGTTCGGTGCCGATTTCGGCAAGATCGTGGAGATCCGTTCCTGATGCCCACGCCCGTCCAGTGCCGCGCACGCCTTGCAAGCCTCGGCATGGCCGGGTTGCTGGCCGTGCTGCTGGCCGCTTGTACGGGCGGGCCTGGCGGTACGGGAGGGACGAGCGGCACGGCCGAGCTGCCCACGCTGTCGGATGCGACGGCCGCGCAAAAGCGCGCCCAGATCCGCATGCAGCTGGCGGTGGGCTACTACGAGCAGGGCCAGCTGCCAATCGCGCTCGATGAAATCAAGAAGGCGATCGCCGCCGACCCCGGCTATGCGGACGCCTACGGCATGCGCGCGCTGATCTACATGGGCATGGGCGAGGCGACGCTGGCGGATGATAATTTCAAGCGCGCGCTGCAACTGGCGCCGAACAACCCGGACATCGCGAACAACTATGGGTCGTTCCTGTGCCAGCACGGCCGCGTGGCCGAGTCGTTCCGCTGGTTCGACGCGGCGCTGGCCAGCCGCCAGTACTCATCGCCAGTGAAAGCGATGAACAATGCCGGCAGTTGCGCACTGAAGAGCAAGGATTACGAACGGGCCGAGCAATACCTGCTGCAGGCATTGCAGCTGGCACCGGACCAGCCGTCGACCAGCGCCAATCTGGCGCGGGTCTATTACGAGCGTCGCGACTACGCGCGCGCCAACTTCTTCATTACCCGGCTGGGCAAGGTAGCCCGGCCCGACAGCCTCCCGGCCGATGTATTGTGGCTGGCGATCAGGGTGCAGCACCGGCTCGGCGACAAAGGGGCGGAAGAAGGTTGGGCGACGCAGCTGCGCCGCCACCACGCCGCCTCGCCCGAGTTTGCTGCGTATCAACGCGGGGCGTTTGATGAGTGAGACAGGGGTAATAATGGATTCAGAAGGGCAAAAGCAGCCGCAGGGCCAGCCACACAATCCGCCGCAGGACCGGCGCGATGCTTCCGCACCCGGGGCAACGCTGGCCGCGCAGCGCGAGAAGATGGGCCTGACCGTGGAACAGATTGCAGACCAGCTGAAACTGGCGCCGCGCCAGGTGGTGGCGCTCGAGCAGGGCGACTTCGCGTCGCTGCCGAACATGGCCGTCACGCGCGGTTTCATCCGCGCCTATGCCAAGGTGGTGCGGCTGGACCCGGCACCGCTGGTAGCGCAGATCGCGGTCACGCCATCGGTGACGGCGACCGAACACGTGCCGATCAAGCGCGACAAGGTCCCGACCCGGTTTTCGGAGTCGCGTTTTCCTTCGCTGACCGAACGGCAGTCGAAGTCCAAGGTGTGGCTCATCGGCGGCGTGGTGGCGCTGGCCGTCATCGGCGCCGCCGCCGCATGGCAGTCCGGCCTCGTGTCGCCGGGTGCATTGCGCAAACCCGCCGCCGCCACGCCGGCAACGGTTGCCGTACCGGCCGCGCCGGGCACCGCGGCAACCACTGCCACGACCACGACCCCGCTGATCTCGGCGAACGTGCCGCTCGTGTCGATACCCGGCCAGGGCCCGGCAACGCCGGAAAACACGGCGCCGCTGGTGACGACACCGGCACCCGCAACGGCGGCCACGACTCCGGCACCGGCGACGGTAACCCCGGCACCGGCCGCCACCACGCCGGCGCCAGCAGCAACCACTGCCGCCGCGCCAGCAACGGCAGCAGCACAGCAAGGCGCCAACACGCTGACGCTGGTCTTCACGGCCGATTCCTGGGTCGAGATCAAGCGGCCCGGCGCGTCGTCGCTGATTTCCCGTGTCGTGCGGGCGGGCAGCACCGAATCGTTTGAAATCGACCGCCAGTCGACGCTGACCGTCGGCGCACCGGATGGCGTGCGCGCCACGCTGCGCGGCCAGCCGCTGCCGCTGCCGAAGATGGCGAACAGCACCATTTCCCGCGTCCAGGTCAAGTAATGAGCAATTTCGAAACACACACCGCGATTCCGTCCGGCCCCCTCGCGCGCCGCGCCAGCAAGGGCGTGCTGGTTGCCCATGGCGACCGCAAGGTCTGGGTCGGCGGCGACCACCCCGTCGTCGTGCAGTCGATGACGAACACCGATACCGCCGATGCCGTCGGCACGGCGATCCAGATCAAGGAGCTGGCCCGCGCCGGTTCCGAGCTGGTGCGCCTGACGGTGGACCGGCCCGAGGCGGCGCAAGCCGTGCCCTACATCCGCGACCAGCTCGACAAGATGGGCGTCGACGTGCCGCTCGTCGGCGATTTCCACTACAACGGCCACACGCTGCTGACCGAGTATCCGGATTGCGCCGCCGCGCTGTCGAAGTACCGCATCAATCCCGGCAACGTGGGCAAGGGCGCCAAGCGCGACACGCAGTTCGCGCAGATGATCGAAGTGGCGATCCGCCACCAGAAACCGGTGCGCATCGGCGTCAACTGGGGCTCGCTGGACCAGGCGCTGCTGGCGCGCATCATGGACGAGAACGCGGTGCGCGCCAATCCGTGGAGCGCGCAGGCCGTCATGTATGAAGCGCTGATCACGTCCGCCATCGAGAATGCCCAGCGCGCCGAGGAAATCGGCCTGGGCCGGGACAAGATCGTGTTGTCCTGCAAGGTCTCCGGTGTCCAGGACCTGATCGCCGTCTACCGCGAGCTCGCCAAACGGTGCGACTACGCGCTGCACCTGGGCCTGACCGAAGCGGGCATGGGCAGCAAGGGCATCGTTGCCTCGACGGCGGCCTTGTCCGTGCTGCTGCAGGAAGGCATCGGCGACACGATCCGCATTTCGCTGACCCCGGAACCGGGCGGCGACCGCACGAAGGAAGTCATCGTCGGCCAGGAAATCCTGCAGACGATGGGCCTGCGCAAATTCATGCCGATGGTGATCGCGTGCCCGGGTTGCGGGCGCACCACGTCGACCACGTTCCAGGAGCTGGCGGACGATATCCAGACCTTCCTGCGCGAGCAGATGCCGGAATGGAAGAAGAGCCACCCGGGCGTGGAAGCGATGAACGTGGCCGTGATGGGCTGCATCGTCAACGGCCCCGGCGAATCGAAGCACGCCAATATCGGCATCAGCCTGCCTGGCACCGGCGAATCGCCGGCCGCGCCGGTCTTTGTCGATGGCCAGAAAGTGGCCACGCTGCGCGGCGAGACGATCGTGCAGGAATTCCAGCAGATCGTGCTGGATTACGTACAAAAGAACTACACACCTGTAAGCGCATAAGAAACCATGTCCGAAAATAAAAAAGCAGAAAAGATCACCTCGGTCAAAGGGATGCCGGACATCCTGCCCGCCGATGCCCACCTGTGGGAGATCTTTGAAAACACCGCGCAGTCGATCCTGCAAAGCTACGGCTACCAGAACATCCGCACGCCGATCGTCGAGGAGACCCGCCTGTTCGCCCGCGCGATCGGCGCCGTGACCGACATCGTCGAAAAGGAAATGTATTCGTTCGAGGATTCGATGAACGGCGACCAGCTCACGCTGCGCCCGGAAGGCACCGCCGGCGTCGTGCGCGCCGTGCTCGAACATAACCTCGTGTACGACGGCCCGAAACGCCTGTGGTACAAAGGCCAGATGTTCCGCCACGAGCGCCCGCAGCGCGGCCGCTACCGCCAGTTCCACCAGTTCGGCGCGGAAGCCGTGGGCTTCACCGGTCCGGACATCGACGCCGAGCTGATCATGCTGTGCCGCCGCCTGTGGGACGACCTGGGCCTGCCGGACATCCGCCTGGAACTGAACTCGATCGGCGACGCAGCCGAACGGGCCGCCCACCGCGTGGACCTGATCAAGTACCTCGAACAGCACGAAGAGCTGCTGGATGCGGAAGCGAAACGCCGCCTGCACACGAACCCGCTGCGCATCCTCGATACGAAGAACCCGGCGCTGCAGGACATCGTCAACAATGCGCCGAAGCTGCTCGACTACCTGGGCGAGGAATCGCTGAAGCACTTCGAGGGCGTGAAGAACATCCTCGACCGCAACGCGGTGCAGTACACCGTCAACACGCGCCTGGTGCGCGGCATCGACTACTACAACCGTACCGTCTTCGAGTGGGTGACGGACCAGCTGGGCGCGCAGGGCACCGTGTGCGCCGGCGGCCGCTATGACCCGCTGATCGAGCAGTTCGGCGGCAAACCCACGCCCGCGGTGGGCTTCGCGATGGGCATCGAGCGCCTGATCGAACTGATGAAATCGGCCGGCGAAACGGCCGCGCCGGCCCAGTGCGACGTCTACCTCGTGCACCAGGGCGAAGATGCCCAGATGCAGGCCTTCATCCTGGGCGAACGCATCCGCGACGCCGGGCTGGACGTCATCCTGCACTGCGCCACCGCGGCCGGCGCCGGCTCGTTCAAGAGCCAGATGAAGAAGGCCGACGGCAGCGGCGCGTCGTTCGCGATCATCATCGGCGAGGACGAAGTGGCCAACAACACCGCCAGCGTGAAGGCGCTGCGCGGCGCCGAAGGCGAGCAGCAGCAGGCATCCGTGGCGTTCGAGGAAGTGGTCGACTATGTCGTCGACCAGATCATCGGCGGCAACGCGTGCGGCGACGACTGCGACGATCACCACCACCATCACTGATCCCCGAAGGATAGATTCCATGGCATTCGATCACCAAGAAGAAGAACAGCTCGCCTCCCTGAAGGCATGGTGGGCTAGGTACGGCAACGCCGCGACGTGGGTGCTGGTCGCCGGCCTGGCCGCGTATTCCGGCTGGGCCGGCTGGCAGTACTACCAGCGCACGCAGGCCGTCGAAGCATCCGTGCTGTATGACGAGCTGCAAAGCTCGGTCGGCAAGGACAACGCCAAGGTGCAACGCGCCGCCGGCGACATCGAAAGCCGCTATGGCCGCACGCTGTATGCGCAGATGGCCGCGCTGACGGCCGCGAAGAGCGCCTTCGACGCCAGCGACCTGAAGACCGCGAAGGCCAGGCTGCAGTGGGTGATCGAGCACGGCAACGACGAATACAAGGCGGTGGCGAAGATCCGCCTGGCCGGCCTGCTGCTGGACGAAAAGGCGTATGCCGACGCGTTGAAGGCGCTGGACGGCGATGTGCCGGAGCAGTTCAAGGCCGCCGTCAGCGACCGCAAGGGCGACGTGCTGGCCGCGCAGAACAAGCTGGCCGAGGCGCGCGCCGCGTACCAGGCCGCGCTGACCGGCACGAACGAGAAGAATCCCGCGCGCCAGCTGATCGAGCTGAAGCTCGAAGCTGTCGGCGGCACGGTACCGGAACCGAAGCCGGCCGCCGCCTGATATCCACGGTGGCGTCAGCGCCAGGTTGCAAGCCCCCGCGGCCGGCGTGACGGCACGCGGGCGGGCGTTACCCGTACCGCCTTCCATTGTTAGGAGCAAGGTTTAATTTATGCGTATCACCGGTAAACTCATCGGCGTGAGCCTGCTGTCCATGACGGCCGCGTGCAGTACCCTCAGCTCGCTGAATCCATTCAAGGAAAAGGACAAGAATCCCCCGGCCACGCTGGTGGACATCAAGTCGCCGATCCCCGCCAAGGTCGTGTGGAAGCATTCCGTCGGCAAGGCCGGCCTGTATGTCTTCTCGCCGGCGCTGGCCGACAATGCGCTGTTCGTGGCCGACAACGACGGCAACGTCGAGCGCCTGGACGCGGCCACCGGCCGTTCGCAATGGAAGACCAGGGCCGGCACCGAGCTGACGGCGGGCGTGGGCGCCAACGGCAAGCTGGTGGCGGTGGGCGGCACGAAGGGCGCCGTGCTGGCGTTCGACGCGGCCACCGGCAAGGAACTGTGGAAGGTGCAGGCCTCGTCCGAGGTGCTGTCGGCACCGGCCGTGACCGACGAGCTGGTGATCGTGCGCAGCATGGACAACAAGATCACTGCCTACGACGCGAAAACGGGCGAACGCAAGTGGTTCCTGCAGCGCACCACGCCGCCGCTGACCCTGCGCAACGCGCCGGGCATGGTGGTGGCGCAGCCGAACGTCTACGTGGCACAGCCGGCGGGCAAGCTGTTGTCGCTGGCGCTGGCCAATGGCGTGCCGCGCTTCGAGGTGTCCGTGGCCGAGCCGCGCGGCGCCACCGAACTGGAACGCGTGTCGGACATCGGCGGCACGCCGGTCGTCGTCGGCAGCGATATCTGCGCCGTCACTTACCAGGGCAAGGTAGGCTGTTTCGACCTGACCACGGGCGTGGCCAAGTGGACCAAGCCGGCATCGTCCGATGTGGGCGTGGGCGTCGACCAGCGCTTTGTCTTCGTGGCGGACGACAAGGGCCACGTGTCCGCGTTCGGCCGCGAGGGCGGACAAAGCGCCTGGAAGAACGATTCGCTGGGCAACCGCGTGCTGTCGACGCCCGTGTCGTATGGCCGCGTCGTGGCCGTCGGCGATTTCCAGGGCTACGTGCACCTGCTGTCGCGCGAGGATGGCGCGATGCTGGGCCGCGTGGCCACGGATGGCAGCCCGATCAGGTCGGCGCCGGTGGTCGCGGGATCGAACATGATCTTCCAGACCCAGTCCGGAACGATCGCCGCCATCGCGGTCGAGTAAAGTAGCTAGTATCAAAACATGCTGTAATGACGGCCGCGATCAGGTTTGTGATGGCGATCGCGGCCGGGCAGTTTCCTCAATAACACCAAGCAGTAATGATGATCGCGCGAGCGGTCGAGCAGAATACAAATGAAGCCGGTAATTGCACTCGTGGGGCGCCCGAACGTCGGGAAATCGACCCTTTTCAATCGTCTGACCCGCTCGCGCGACGCGCTGGTGGCGGACTTGCCTGGCCTGACGCGTGACCGTCACTATGGCGAGGGCCGCGTCGGCGAACGACCGTTCCTGGTCATCGATACGGGCGGTTTCGAACCGGTCGCCAAGGAAGGCATCATGTTCCAGATGGCCTTGCAGACGAAGCAGGCCGTCGCCGAGGCGGACGTGGTGATCTTCCTCGTCGACGGCCGCCAGGGCATGACGCCGCACGACAAGACCATCACGGACTTCCTGCGCCGCAGCGGCCGCCCCGTGCTGCTCGTCGTGAACAAGGCCGAAGGCATGAAGTACACGTCGGCCGTGTCCGATTTCTATGAGCTGGGCCTGGGCGATCCGTATGCGATCTCCGGCGCGCACGGCGACGGCGTCACCGATCTGGTCTACGAAGCGCTGGACAAGGCCTTTGCTTCGCGCCCGGAAGATGCCGAAGAGCTGCTACCGTCCGAGCGCGGCATCAAGCTGGCGCTGGTCGGTCGTCCGAACGTGGGCAAGTCCACGCTGATCAATACGCTGCTGGGCGAGGAGCGCGTGATCGCGTTCGACATGCCGGGCACCACGCGCGATTCGATCGAAATCCCGTTCGAACGCGACGGCAAGCACTACACGCTGATCGACACGGCCGGCATCCGCCGCCGCGGCAAGGTGTTCGAGGCGATCGAGAAATTCTCGGTCGTGAAGACCCTGCAGTCGATCTCGGAGGCCAACGTTGTAATCCTCATGCTCGATGCCCAGCAGGACATTTCCGAGCAGGATGCCCACATCGCCGGTTTCATCCTGGAGTCCGGCCGGGCACTGGTGCTGGCCGTGAACAAGTGGGATGGCCTGCAGTCGCACCAGCGCGACCAGGTGAAGAACGACATGGACCGCAAGCTCGATTTCCTCGGCTTCGCCAAGACGCACTTCATCTCGGCGCTGAAGGGCACCGGCATCGGCCCGCTGATGAAGTCGGTCGACGCCGCCTACGGCGCGGCCATGGCCGACCTGTCCACGCCGAAGCTCACGCGCGCGTTGCTGGAAGCGGTCGAGAAGCAGGAGCCGAAACGCAAGGGCGGCCTGCGGCCGAAGATGCGCTATGCCCACCAGGGCGGCATGAACCCGCCGATCATCGTCATCCACGGCAATTCGCTGGATGCGATCAGCGAGCCCTACAAGCGCTACCTGGAAAAGCATTTCCGCGAGACGTTCCAGCTCGTCGGTACGCCGCTGCGTATCGAGCTGCGCACGGGCAAGAACCCGTTCGACAAGCGCGAGAAGAGCTGAGGCAAGCCGCCGGCTGTCGCTTGGATAGAAAGAAGTCGCAGAGAGCAGCCGAGCCGCAGGGGTTTGTCCCCGGTAAGTAGGGACAGGCGCCTCGGTTGCCAGCTTGTCGAGGGGACTGACCCCGGTTTTTTGCCGGCATTTCGACAGCATAACCAAAAACCGGGTAGTCCCTGATCAATCCTGCGGCGAGCACGCCAGACGTCACTTACCGAGGGCAGACCCCTGCAACCCCGGTATCTCACCGTCCCGGAAACTTCACATTCCGAATGCATTTTTTTCCTTGTTTTCATTCGGACACCCCTGCATAAATCACAAAAACCGGTTACAGTAGCTTCGAAGCATTTCCGTCTGGCGGGGGTTGCTTTTACCTCTGCAATAAGGAGTAGCCGGCACTTGAATTCAAGCGTTTCGCCTCCAATTCCAACACAACAACATAAACTGGAGCTGTTATGAGCAATAAAGGGCAATTGTTACAAGACCCATTCCTGAACGCACTGCGCAAGGAGCACGTTCCTGTATCGATCTATCTCGTCAACGGCATCAAGCTGCAGGGCCATATCGAGTCGTTCGACCAGTATGTCGTCCTGCTGCGCAATACCGTCACGCAGATGGTATACAAGCATGCCATCTCGACCGTGGTGCCGGCACGTGCCGTCAACCTCAACATCGATTCCGAGGCGGAGTAACGCGTTGATCCTTGTGACAACGCCGCAGCCCTGCATTCCGCTTCAACGTTCCCTGACCGTCCCATGCGCGCAGCTTTAGTCGGTGTGGACTTCGGTCAGGGCGACTTCGGCGCCAGTATCGACGAACTGATGCTGCTCGCGCGTTCCGCGGGAGCGGAGCCCATCACGACCGTCACCGGCAAGCGTTCCAGCCCCGATGCCGCCTATTTCGTCGGCAGCGGCAAGGCCGACGAGATCGGCCACGCGGTGCAGGACCACCAGCTGGAGATCGTCATCTTCAACCATGCGCTGTCGCCTGCCCAGCAGCGTAACCTGGAAAAGCGCCTGAACGTGCGGGTGCTGGATCGTACCAGCCTCATCCTCGATATCTTTGCCCAGCGTGCCCAGAGCCACGAGGGCAAGCTGCAGGTCGAGCTGGCGCAGTTGCAGCACTTGTCCACGCGGCTGATCCGCGGCTGGACTCACCTTGAGCGCCAGAAGGGCGGTATCGGCCTGCGCGGCCCCGGTGAAACCCAGCTGGAAACCGACCGCCGGCTGATCGGCGAGCGGGTGCGCATGCTGCGCGCGCGGCTGGCGAAACTGCGCAAGCAGCATGAAACGCAGCGTCGTTCGCGTGGCCGCAACAACGCCTTTTCGGTGTCGCTGGTCGGCTATACCAATGCCGGCAAGTCCACGCTGTTCAATGCGCTGACCAAGGCCGGCGTGTACGTGGCGGACCAGTTGTTCGCCACGCTCGACACCACATCGCGCCGCGTGTACATGGGCGAGGATGCCGGCAACGTCGTGATCTCCGATACGGTCGGCTTCGTGCGCGAACTGCCCCACCAGCTGGTGGCGGCATTCCGCGCCACGCTGGAGGAAACCATCCATGCCGACCTGCTGCTGCACGTTGTCGATGGGGCGAGCCCGGTGCGGATGGAGCAGATCGAAGAGGTCAATGCCGTGCTGCGCGAGATCGGCGCCGACCATATCCCCCAGATCCTCGTCTGGAACAAGATCGATGCGGCCGGCCTGGAGCCGGCGGTGGAACGTGATGAGCATGATAAGATTGCACGCGTTTTCATCAGTGCCCGTACGGGCGAAGGCCTCGATCTGCTGCGGTCATCGATCACCGAGGCAGCCCAGGTTCAACGGGAGGCGAATCTGCGTCCGAAGGACGACACGCCGCCCGATGCCATTTCCACATTCACCGATGTCTAAAACATGCCTCTTTCCTCACTAGCGAAAAGATTAGGCCTGAAGCTGTCCCTGAACGATCCCCGCTGGGGCCAGGACAAGGACAACAACAGGCAGGCCCAGGAAGGCAAGAAGCCCGGCGACGGACCGCCGGACCTCGACCAGCTGTGGCGCGACTTCAACCAGCGCCTGAATGGCCTGTTCGGCAACAAGAACCGCAACAACAATAACGGTGGCGGCGGTGGCGGCGGCAACAGTGGTGGCAGCGAGCTGCGCGGTGCCGGCGTGACCGTCGGCGCCGCCGCGGTGATTGCCCTGCTGGTCTGGCTGGCCAGCGGCGCCTTCATCGTGCAGGAAGGGCAGAAGGGCATCGTGACCACCTTCGGCCGCTTCAGCCATGAAACGCCGGCCGGCTTCAACTGGCGCTGGCCGTATCCGTTCCAGGCCAACGAAACCGTCAACGTGGCGCAGGTGCGCACGGTGGAAGTCGGTTACCGCGGCAATACCCGCAACAAGCAGGCGCGCGAATCGCTGATGCTGACGGACGACGAGAACATCATCGACATCCAGTTCGCCGTGCAGTATCAGCTGAGCGATCCGGTGGCATGGCTGTACAACAACCGCGACGCGGAAGACACCGTGCGCCAGGTCGCCGAAACCGCGATCCGCGAGATCGTCGGCCGCAGCAAGATGGACTTCGTGCTGTACGAAGGCCGCGAGAAGGTCGCTTACGACACGCAGCAACTGATGCAGCAGATCCTCGATCGCTACGCGTCCGGTGCGCAGGTCACCAATGTGACGATGCAGGGCGTGCAGCCGCCGGAACAGGTCCAGACCGCGTTCGACGATGCCGTCAAGGCCGGCCAGGACCGCGAACGGCTGAAGAACGAAGGCCAGGCCTATGCCAACCAGGTGGTGCCCACGGCGCGCGGCGCCGCGTTCCGCCTGCTGCAGGAAGCGGAAGCCTATCGCTCGATGGTCGAGCAGAACGCGTCCGGTAATGCCGACCGCTTCAAGTCCGTGCTCGTGGAATACCAGAAGGCGCCGGGCGTGACGCGCGACCGCATGTACCTGGACACGATGCAGCAGATCTTCGCCAACACCAGCAAGGTGATGGTGGACTCGAAGGCCGGCAGCAATTTGCTGTATCTGCCGCTGGATAAACTGATCGCGCAAGTTGCCGCCACCGAGGCGCAGCGCGCCAACGTGACGGCGCCGCCACCGTCCGCCGTGCTGCTGCCGCCGCCAGAGCAACCGTACGCCGGCGAGCAGAACCGCGCGCGTGAATCGTCCCGTAGCCGGGAGGGCCGTTAATGAACCGTCTAGTTACTATCGTCGTCGCCGCCTTCATCGCGCTGATGCTGCTGTCGTCCACCGTGTTCGTGGTGGACCAGCGCAAGTTCGCCATCGTGTTCGCACTCGGTGAAGTCAAGCAGGTGATCCGCGACCCCGGCCTGCACTTCAAGCTGCCGCCGCCGTTCCAGAACGTGATCTACCTGGACAAGCGCATCCAGACCCTGGATTCGCCGGAAGCAGACCGCTTCATCACGGCCGAAAAGATGAACATCCTGGTCGATTCGTTCGTCAAGTGGCGCATCGTCGACCCGCGCCTGTACTTCGTCAGGTTCGGCGGCGACGAAGGTCGCGCCGGCAACCGCATGGCGCAGATCGTCAAGGCGGCGCTGAACGAGGAAATCACCAAGCGCACCGTGCGCGAAGTGATCTCGGGCCAGCGCGGCAAGGTGATGGAAGGGTTGCGCACCAAGGTGGAGAATGAAGCGAAGCAGATCGGCGTGCAGATCCTGGACGTGCGGCTCAAGCGTGTCGATTACGTCGAGCAGATCAACAACTCGGTGTACGAACGGATGAAGGCCGAGCGCCTGCGCGTGGCCAACGAACTGCGTTCCACCGGTTCGGCCGACTCCGAGAAGATCCGTGCCGATGCCGACAAGCAGCGCGCCGTGATCCTCGCCGAAGCCTATCGCGAAGCCGAGAAGATCCGCGGCGAGGGCGATGCCAAGGCCAGTGCGATCTACGCCGAGGCCTTTGGC
This sequence comes from Pseudoduganella sp. jia 12, assembly GCF_055502675.1. Lineage (NCBI taxonomy): Bacteria > Pseudomonadati > Pseudomonadota > Betaproteobacteria > Burkholderiales > Oxalobacteraceae > Pseudoduganella > Pseudoduganella sp. jia 12. Next base: position 706,769 of record NZ_JBUXKP010000001.1, on the reverse strand, counting down.
CGCAACCCGGAGTTCTACAAGTTCTATCGCAGCCTGGAAGCCTACCGGACGTCGTTCAAGACCAAGGCCGACGTGATGCTGATCGACCCGAACTCGGAGTTCTTCAAGTACTTCAAGGGCAGCGGCTCGGCCGGTAAATAAGCCGGAACACGCCACTGCTTGAGGAAACCCCAAACGCGGAAGCCGGGGTCAGACCCATTGGGTCTGACCCCAGTTTTTTGCCTTTGGGGTTCATTGTTTTGCGGGCACGCAGCCACCGGGATACCCTGGCGGCCAGACTTTTTACCTCTTTAACCACGATTTCGCGTAAAATATGCGGTTCGGTTTGCGCCGCCCGCTTGCGCGCCGTGCCGATTGAACGTTTTTCAACAACCCGGTTCTCCCATGCCGAATTGGCTTCTGCCCGAACATATTGCGGACGTTTTGCCGTCCGAGGCGCGCAAGATCGAGGAATTGCGCCGCCTGATGCTGGATAACTTCCGCCGCTACGGCTACGAACTCGTGATGCCGCCGCTGCTGGAATACGTCGAGTCGCTGATGACCGGCGCCGGCCAGGATACCGAGCTGCGCACCTTCAAGCTCGTCGACCAGATCTCCGGCCGCATGCTGGGCCTGCGCGCGGACATGACCACGCAGGTCGCCCGTATCGACGCCCATCTGCTCAACCGCGCCTCCGTCACGCGCCTGTGCTATGCCGGCCCGGTGCTGCATACCCGCCCGTCGGGTTTGCATGCCACCCGCGAACCGCTGCAGATCGGCGCCGAGATCTATGGCCATGCCGGCCTGGAAGCGGATGCCGAGATCCAGGAACTGGCGCTGGCCTCGCTCGAAATGGCCGGCTTTGCCGACGTGCGCCTGGATCTGGCCCACGTGGGCGTGCTGCGCGCGATCCTCGAGCAGGATGCCGCTGCGCAGCGCGATCACGATGCGATCGTGCAGCTGCTGCGCGCCAAGGATGTGCCGGGCCTGCGCGAGCAGACGGCGAACTACGCCGCCGCCACACGCGATGCGCTGCTGGCGCTGCCGAACCTGTACGGCGACGTCGACGTGCTGGCCGCCGCGAAGCATGCGCTGCCGGAGCTGCCGGGCATCGCCAAGGCGCTGGCCGAGCTGGCCGCGCTGGCCGCATCGGCGATCGGCCGTGCCGAGGTGGCGATCGACCTGGCCGACCTGCGCGGCTACCAGTACGAGAGCGGTGCCACGTTCGCGCTGTACGTGCCGGGCCTGCCGAACGCCGTGGCGCGCGGCGGCCGCTACGACCACGTGGGCGAAGCCTTCGGCCGCGCCCGTCCCGCGACGGGGTACTCGATGGACTTGCGCGAACTGGCCCGGCTGCTGCCGACGGCCGACCGCAAGCACGCGATCCGCGCGCCGTGGGGCAATTCCCCCGAACTGAAAGAACGTATCGCCGAGCTGCGCAAGTCCGGCGAAGTTGTGATCCAGTCCCTGCCGGGTCACAGCGATGAACAGGACGAGTTCGAGTGCGACCGCGCGCTGGTGCTCGACGAGAGTGGTAGTAACTGGATTCTTAAAAACTTAGGTTAGTGTGATGTCAAAAAAAATCACTGCAACAAACGTGGTCGTCATCGGTACCCAGTGGGGCGATGAGGGCAAGGGCAAAATCGTCGACTGGCTGACGGAACACGCGCAAGGCGTGGTGCGCTTCCAGGGCGGCCACAACGCCGGTCACACGCTGGTGATCGGCGGCGTGAAGACCGCGCTGCAGCTGATCCCTTCGGGCATCATGCGCCCCGGCGTGGCCTGCTACATCGGCAACGGCGTCGTCGTGTCCGTGCCGGACGTGCTGCGCGAGATCGACAAGCTGGAAGCCGTGGGCGTGGAAGTCGCGTCGCGCCTGAAGGTTTCCGAAGCCTGCCCGGTGATCCTGCCTTACCACACCGCGCTCGATGGCGCCCGTGAAGCCGCCCGCGGCGCCGCCAAGATCGGCACCACCGGCAAGGGCATCGGCCCGGCCTACGAAGACAAGGTGGCGCGCCGCGCCATCCGCGTTGCCGACCTGCTCAACGAAAAGCGTTTCGCCGAAAAGCTGGCCGAGAACCTGGACTACCACAACTTCGTGCTGGAAAACTACCTGAAGGCACCGAAGGTCGAGTACCAGAAGACCCTCGACGACGCGCTGGCCTATGTGCCGCGCCTGCGCCCGATGGTGGCCGACGTGTCGAGCGCGCTGTACGCCGCGCACAAGGCCGGCGCCAACCTGCTGTTCGAAGGCGCGCAGGGCTCGCTGCTGGACGTGGACCATGGCACCTATCCGTTCGTGACATCGTCGAACTGCGTGGCCGGCAACGCCGCCGCCGGTGCTGGCGTGGGCCCGAACATGCTGCACTACATCCTCGGCATCACCAAGGCCTACACGACGCGCGTGGGTTCCGGCCCGTTCCCGTCCGAACTGCCGACCGATGCCGGCGTGGGCCATCACCTGGCGCAAGTGGGCCATGAATTCGGTACCGTGACGGGCCGTGCCCGCCGCTGCGGCTGGTTCGATGCCGCGCTGCTGCGCCGCTCGGTGCAGATCAACGGCGTGTCGGGCATGTGCCTGACGAAGCTGGACGTGCTCGACGGCATCGAGTCGCTGAAGCTGTGCACCGGCTACATGATCGACGGCCGCAAGGTCGACATCTTCCCGGTCGGCGCCGAAGACGCGGCGCGTTGCGAGCCGATCTACGAAGAAATGCCGGGCTGGACGGAAAGCACCGTCGGCGCGAAATCGCTGGCGGCCCTGCCGGCCAATGCGCGCGCCTACATCAAGCGCATCGAGGAACTGGTCGGCGTACCCGTCGACATGGTTTCCACGGGACCGGATCGCGAAGAAACCATCGTTCTGCGCCACCCGTTCGAATAAAAAGCAATACACGCCACAAGCAAGAAGGAATTACATGAGCACCCCTCAATCCGATAACAAGCACCTGTGGGTGACCTGGGATGAATACAACCGCCTCGTCGAAGGCCTGGCACTGAAGGTCTACGAGTCGGGCTTCAAGTTCGACATGGTGCTGTGCCTGGCGCGCGGCGGTGTGCGCCCCGGCGACGTGTTCTCGCGCATCTTCGACGTGCCGCTGGCGATCCTGTCGACGAGCTCCTACCGTGCCGACAAGGGTACGGTGCAGGGCGACCTCGACATCGCCAAGTACATCACGGTGACGCGCGGCACGCTGGCCGGCAAGATCCTGCTGATCGACGACCTGGCCGATTCCGGTGTCACGCTGATGAAGGTCATCGACCACCTGAAGGCCAACTACGCGGATGTCGAGGAGGTGCGTTCCGCCGTGATCTGGACGAAGGGCAGCTCCGCCTTCAAGCCGGACTACCAGATGCAGGAACTGCCGCACAACCCGTGGATCCACCAGCCGTTCGAGGATTACGACGGCCTGCGTCCGCACCAGCTGGCGTCGTGGCTGAAAAAAGGCGAGCAGAGCGCATAAGCTTTCGCGCTTGCGAGACAATGGCGGAGGGCCGTAAGGCCTTCCGCCATTTTTCGTTCTGGTACCCATTCAATAACAATAAAGAGCTTGCCCGATGACCGAAAACTTCTTCCAGACCTTCATCCTGCTGTTGCTGGTGACCGACCCGTTCGGCAACGTGCCGCTGTTCGCCGCCGCGCTGCAACCGGTCGCGCCGGCACGGCGGCCGAAGATCGTCGTGCGCGAATGCCTGATCGCGTTCGCCGTGCTGCTGGTGTTCATGTTCTTCGGCCGGCCCTTCCTGCATGCGCTGAGCCTGTCGGAAGTATCGCTGCGCATCGCCGGCAGCGTGATCCTGCTGATGATCGCGATCCGCATGGTATTCCCCCATCCGGACGGTGTGCTGGGCAGGAACGAGGGCGGCGAGCCGTTCATCGTGCCGCTGGCGATTCCCGCGCTGGCCGGGCCGTCCGCGCTGGCCACGGTGCTGCTGTTCTCCAGCGAGACCCGCGGCGACGTGATGATCCACGTGGCCGCGCTGGCCGCCGTGGTGGTGGTCTGGCTGGCCGTGTTCCTCGGCGCCGAGCGCCTGCAAAAGGTGCTGGGCACGCAGGTGATGACGGCGTTCGAGCGCCTGATGGGGCTCATCCTCGCGGCGATGTCGGTCGAGATGATGCTGGGCGGGATTCGCGAGTTCGTGAAGACGCTGTAGCCGTGAGCGAGCTGCTGGCATTGCCTGTCCTGGCACTTGCCTTCGTTGCGCTGTTCACGCGCGAGGTGATCGCGCCGGCCTCGCGCAATCGTTGCGACCGGCGCTGGCTGCTGCTGGCCAGCGGTACCGGCGCGGCCACGGTGGCCGTCACGCTGGCCGCCGGCTGGTTCTTCAGCACCGCCATCCACGAAGCGGCGTTGTTCGACACCAGCGGCTGGCCGGTCCTCGCGACCGGCTTTGCCAGCTTCCTGGCCACCAGCTTCGTGTTCTACTGGTGGCACCGCGCCACGCACCGCTTCGACCTGCTGTGGCGGGTGTTCCACCAGCTGCATCACAGCGCGCGGCGGGTGGAAGCACTGACGGCGTTCTATGCCCATCCGCTCGACTCGGCGGCCGCCATCTGCATCAGCGGGTGCGCCAGTTACCTGCTGCTGGGTGCCAGCCCGACCGCGGCGGCGATCGCATTGCTCCTGACCGGCATGTTCGACCTGTTCCTGCATGGCGACATCGCGACACCGCGCTGGCTCGGCTACCTGGTGCAGCGCCCGGAAATGCACACGGTCCATCATCGATTGAATCACCACGCCCAGAACTACGGCCTGCCCATCTGGGACCTGCTGTTCGGCACGTGGACGAATCCCGAGCACCGCGTGGCGGAGCTGGGTTTCGACGGCGACAAGCCGGAGCGCATCGCCGACATGCTGCTGTTCCGGGACGTTCATCGCCCGCACTGACGCAACCAATCCGACAAAGCGCTGCAGGTATGAAAAACGCCGCGTCGAACGCGGCGTTTTCGTAGGGGGGCAGGGCTATTTCTCCATTTACTTGCCCGTGATCGAAATCACGTCCGCCCCCGGCGCACCGAACATCTGCTCCTTCAGCAGGTGCAGCTGGTCGCGCACCTGCGCGGCCTTCTCGAACTCCAGGTTCTTCGCGTGTTCGACCATCAGCTTCTCGAGGCGCTTGATTTCCTTCGACGCCTGCTTCTCGTTCATCGACTCGTACTTCGCGGTCTCCTGCGCCGCCTTCAGGTTCGTCGATTCGCGGTTCGGGTCGTAGACGCCGTCGATCATGTCCCTGATGACCTTGTTGACGCCGCGCGCGATGATGCCGTGCTTCTCGTTGTGGGCGATCTGCTTGGCGCGGCGGCGTTCCGTCTCGTCGATCGCACGCTTCATCGAATCGGTCATCTGGTCCGCGTACAGCAGCGCCACGCCGTTCAGGTTACGCGCGGCGCGGCCGATCGTCTGGATCAGCGAGCGTTCGGAGCGCAGGAAGCCTTCCTTGTCGGCGTCCAGGATCGCCACCAGCGATACTTCCGGCAGGTCGAGGCCCTCGCGCAGCAGGTTGATGCCGACGACGACGTCGAACGTGCCGATGCGCAGGTCGCGCAGGATTTCCACGCGCTCGACCGTTTCGATATCGCTGTGCAGGTAGCGCACCTTGATGCCGTGGTCCGACAGGTATTCGGTCAGCTGCTCGGACATCCGCTTCGTCAGCGTCGTCACCAGCACGCGCTCGTTCTTGGCGACGCGGTCGTTGATTTCCGACAGCAGGTCGTCGACCTGGGTGCGCGCCGGCCTGACGATCACCTGCGGGTCCACCAGCCCGGTCGGGCGCACCACCTGTTCCACCACCTGGTCGGCGTGCTTCTGCTCGTAATCGGCCGGCGTGGCGGACACGAAGACGGTCTGCCGCATCTTGCCCTCGAATTCCTCGAACTTCAGCGGCCGATTGTCCAGCGCCGACGGCAGGCGGAAACCGTAGTCGACCAGGTTCGTCTTGCGCGAACGGTCGCCGTTGTACATGGCCGACAACTGGCCGACCAGCACGTGCGACTCGTCCATGAACATCAGCGCATCCTGCGGCAGGTAATCGATCAGCGTTGGCGGCGGCTGGCCCGGCATCGCGCCGGACAGGTGGCGCGAATAGTTCTCGATGCCTTTCGTAAAGCCGATCTCGGCCATCATTTCCAGGTCGAAGCGGGTGCGCTGCTCGAGCCGCTGCTCTTCGATCAGCTTGCCTTCCTTGCGGAAGAATTCCAGCCGGTCGCGCAGCTCCGCCTTGATCGATTCGATGGCGCGCAGCACCGTCGAGCGGGGCGTCACGTAGTGCGAGCCGGGGTAGACGGTAAAGCGGGGAATCTTCTGGCGCACGCGGCCCGTCAGCGGGTCGAACAGCTGGATCGATTCCAGTTCGTCGTCCCACATTTCCAGGCGCACGGCCAGTTCCGCGTGCTCGGCGGGGAAGATGTCGATCGTATCGCCCCGCACGCGGAACGTGCCGCGGCCGAAATCGACTTCGTTGCGCGTGTACTGCATCTGGATCAGGCGGGCGATGATGTCGCGCTGGCTGACCTTGTCCTTGGCGCGCAGCGTCAGGATCATCTGGTGGTATTCGTTCGGATTACCGATACCGTAGATCGCCGACACCGTTGCCACGATGACCACGTCGCGCCGTTCCATCAGCGACTTCGTGCACGACAGCCGCATCTGCTCGATATGCTCGTTGATCGACGAATCCTTTTCGATGAACAGGTCGCGCTGCGGCACATAGGCTTCCGGCTGGTAGTAATCGTAGTACGACACGAAATACTCGACGGCGTTCTGCGGGAAGAACTCGCGGAACTCGCTGTACAGCTGGGCAGCCAGCGTCTTGTTCGGCGCGAACACGATCGCCGGACGGCCCATGCGGGCAATCACGTTGGCCATCGTGTAGGTCTTGCCGGATCCGGTCACGCCCAGCAGCGTCTGGAACGACAGTCCGTCCTCGATGCCTTCGCACAGGCTGTCGATCGCCGTCGGCTGGTCGCCGGCGGGCGGGAAGGGCTGGTGCAGCTTGAACGCGGAATTCGGGAACGTCAGCACGGTGGGCTCGGGAGCGCCGGCCAGTGATAAATCAGCCATGAAGTCAGACCTTTGCTAGAATAGGGAGTTGCGCACACACTGCGCAGTTGTTGCGCAGCGACCGGCACAGATGGTCAATGTTGCGCATCGGAATTGCCGGGCACCGTCATCGCGGTACTTCGGACCTCTTCCTTGTAGTTTGTAATGCTCACCCCGCTGCGAATCGCATTCACTCGAATCCAATCCTATCATGACGAATCCTTCCGTTTTCAGTGCCATCGAGATGGCTCCGCGCGACCCGATCCTGGGCATCACCGAAGCGTTTAACGCCGACACCAACCCCAACAAGATCAACCTGGGCGTGGGTGTTTATTATGACGATAATGGCAAAGTGCCGCTGCTGTCGTGCGTGCAGAAAGCTGAAAACATCCTGATTGAACAGCCAGCCCCGCGCACGTACCTGCCGATCGAAGGCCTGGCCGCGTATGACAAGGCGGTGCAGGAACTGGTATTTGGGGCTGACAGTGCCGTAGTTCAAGAGCGCCGCGCGATTACCGTGCAGGCCCTGGGCGGCACCGGCGCACTGAAACTGGGTGCCGACTTCCTGAAGCGTTTCTCGCCATCGTCGGACGTCTATATCAGCGATCCGAGCTGGGAAAACCACCGTGCGCTGTTCGAAAGCGCCGGCTTCAAGGTCAACAATTACGCTTACTACGATGCCGCCACGCATGGCGTGAACTTCGAAGGCATGCTGGCCGCGCTGAAGGCCATGCCGCAAGGCGCCGTCGTGGTGCTGCACGCCTGCTGCCACAACCCGACCGGTGCGGACCTGTCCCAGCAGCAGTGGGACCAGGTGATCGACGCCGTCGTGGCCGGCGGCCTGATTCCGTTCCTGGACATGGCCTACCAGGGCTTCGGTGCCGGCATCGCCGAAGACGGCGCCGTGGTGCGCCGCTTCGCCGCCACCGGCGTGCCGCTGCTGGTGTCGAACTCGTTCTCGAAGTCGTTCTCGCTGTATGGCGAACGTGTGGGCGCGCTGTCCGTCGTGGCTTCGACGTCCGAAGAAGCTTCGCGCCTGCTGTCGCAACTGAAGCGCGTGGTGCGCACCAACTACTCGAACCCGCCCGTGCACGGCGGTAAAGTGGTCGCCACCGTGCTGGCCACGCCGGAACTGCGCCAGCTGTGGGAAGACGAGCTGGGCGCGATGCGCGTGCGCATCAAGGCCACCCGCGACGAGTTCGTGCAAAAGCTGAAGGAAAAGGCCCCTGGCCACGACTTCGCCTTCGTGCGCGAACAGGTGGGCATGTTCTCGTACTCGGGCCTGACGAAAGAGCAGGTCGCCAAGCTGCGCGAACAGTCGATCTACGCCGTGGACACCGGCCGCATCTGCGTGGCCGCGCTGAACTCGAAGAACATTGATATCGTTGTTGACGCGATCGCCAAAGTTCTCTAAAATCCTGCTTCTTCGTTGATGCAGATCAGCGAAGGAGCAGTAAAGAGTAGCAAACGATACCGATAAGCAAGCTTGCAAATGTTGCTCTGAAAGTATAAGATGCTGCTTCTAATCCCTGATAGCTCAGTCGGTAGAGCGACGGACTGTTAATCCGCAGGTCCCTGGTTCGAGTCCAGGTCGGGGAGCCAGAATTCATGTGAAGAGCCCAGCCTTTATAGGTTGGGCTTTTTGCATTTTGCCTCGGCGATTGTGCCTTGGCGATTTCACCCTTTGTATTTACCCCTTTGTATTCACCCCTTTGATGCGGCGGCAATTATGGAAAACATCGATCAGCGCTACCTGGTTCAGCAAAACAAAATCAGCGACGGCGACAGGAAGCCGCCCGTCTTTGCCAAGGTCATGCGCAGCAAGGAAGGCGTTTTCGAGGGCGTGTCCTTCATCAAGAACAAGGACAAGGCGACGGTCATGACGGTCGCCCAGGCGCAGGAAGTCATCGACTGGGCCGCGAAAAAGAAAGCGGCGGCCCATGAGTATGAAACGAAGATCATCTGCCTGGGACAGTAGCCAGCGCATGCCGTGATCGGGAAAAGAAAGGCCGCGCGAACGCGGCCTTTCTTGCGTGGTGCCTGAATGCGTTGGCGCTCACAACAGCCGCCGCGCCGTGATGGCCTCCACATCGATCGCGCCGCTGCCGGTCGTGTACACGGCGGTCACCGCCAGATCGACCGTGCTGATGATCTCCAGGATCCCCGAGCTCAGCGGTAACTCGCCCGCCATGGGGCCGCCCAGTAGTTGCTGCTGCAGGCGGCAGCAGTCGTCCATCGTTGCCGTATGCGGCGGCAGGGTGATGACATCCATCGCCGTGATCGTGGCGATGCGCGGCTCGCGGCCACGCACGGCGCCCGCCAGCACCAGCGGAATGATGCGTTTGAGTATCGGGGCAGGGCGCTCGGCCAGGTTGTGCACGTTGATCTCCGTGGCATAGCGGCCCGGCGCCACCGGTGCGCAAGCGCAGCAGTCGTCGCCCTGCGTGCCGCAGACGAAGTTCACGCTCCACACATACAGGCGGATATCCGCGGCACCAACGGTGACGGCAGGGCGATCGGGCTGGCCGATGACGATGCCCGGCGGCTCGCCGCTCGACACGTCCCAGCAGACGTCGACGCGGTAGCTGCCATTGCCCAGGTCGGTCACGGGACTGGTGAGGATCGAACCGGGGGCCGGTGTGATCGCCATGTCCGCTTCCCGGCCGGGGCCGAAGCGGTTGCCATACTTGTCGCGCGGCGTGAATGTCATGCGCATGCAGTCGCGCCCGTCCGGGCCGGGGCCCAGCGGATCGGTGGTGACGATCGTATTGCCCCCATCGATGCCCACGTCCACGTGTTCCGTCCATACCAGTTCGCGCATGCCGTCGCATTCGCCGTAGCGCGCCCTGGCGTGGAACGTGTAATTCCCTTCCATGCGCAGGTAGTCGGGCAGCAGGATGCCCACCGAGCCACCCGCTTCGAAGGCACCACGGGTGTTGGCCGCATCGTCTTCCAGCGTGAAGGTATCCTGCACATACTGGATCACCGGCGGGCCGGCGCCTTCGAGCGCCTTCAGCGTGGCCTGGCGCGGCGGGATCGTGTCGCCATTGACCGGCAGCGCCGGGCCCAGGCCGGCATCGCTGAGCAGGTTGCCCAGGCCTTTATCCGGCCGCGTGACCGTCAGTTCGGCGTGCACGTCGTGCGGCCAGCTTTGATCGGCCTGGCGGACGCGCAGCAGCGGAGAAAGGTCGTCGCCGGTATAGCGGCGCGGCCGCGGCTCCGGTTCGCGCAGCAGCCGCGGGCCGCCGGCCGGGATGATCGACACGAAGAAGCGCAGCGCCGGTGCGGGTGGCGGGAATTCGCCGCCGCCGCCCGGGCGCAGCACCTCGACCTGCCATGCGCCATCGCGCTCGCCGCCTTGCGGCAGCGGCACGCGCAGGTAGGCCCAGTTGCGACCCAGTGAACCGTCGACACCGGCCGTGCCGGCGCTGACGATCGTGCCGCCCGGCGTGCGCAGGCGCACGTCCAGCCACGCATCCGTGCGGTCCCAGCCAACGACGGCCGTCAGGCGTTCCTCGCCGCACACATTGAAGGTGACCGGAGAAGCGTCGGCGCCGGCCGGCAGGTCGGTTTCCGGATCGAGCAGCACGCCCGCCTCGAAGATGTTGCCGAACGCCTGGGAGAAGAATTTCAGCAGTGCGAGCCCGCCGCTGGCGCGCGTGTACAGGCCGCCATGATTCGTGGCCAGGGTGGAGAGCAGGGCGCTGTCCAGGTTCGAGTCGGCGCCCAGGCCGATCGCATGCACGTCGATGCCCGTCAGCGACGGCTCCACGTCGACGATCGACGGCGCCTGGTTTTGCAGGCCATCCGTAAGCAGCAGGATGGCGCGCGGGTTCGCGCCGGGCATGGGGAATTGTGCACGCGCGGCATCGAGACCGCTGCCGATACCGGTGGCGCCGCCGGAAGCCAGGCCACCCACGATGCCGCCGGCAAAGGGCGGCGGACCGACCAGCGTGTTCTTGTTCGGATCCGTGACTGGCGCGATCGCGAACGTGGGTGGGCCGGCATTCGTGCTGAACGAGACCAGACCGGTGCGGTTGCCGGTTCCCGCGCGCACCAGTTGCACGAACAGCGAGACCGCATCCTTCGCGGCATCGATCTTGCGCCGGCCCGTGCCGTCCGGCTCGTCCATGCTGCCCGAGCGGTCGATCACCAGCATCACGTCGCGAGTGATGGGCGGTGGGGGCGATGGGGCGATCTGCGTGAGGAACGTGGCGGTGGGGAAGTACGACAGTTGCGATCCGCTGCAAGGACTGCCGTTCGACAGCACGCCGACGATGCGGCCCGCCGCATCGAACAGCCCGGAGCCCGAACTGCCGCCGGAGACGTGGAACGTGTTGGGCACGCGGATGCTGGTGGCACCGCTCGACGTGACCGTGGCAAAGCCCGGATGGGGCAGCGACACTTTCTTGACCGCGCCGTTCGGGTGGTGAATGCCGAACACCTGTTCGCCGACGACGGGAATATCGGGCCGCAGCGTGATCGGGGCGATGCCGGCCGGGCTGGTCTTCAATTGCAGCAGGCTGTAGTCGAAGCCCGAATCGAATCGCTGCTGCAAGGCCGCCGACACCTTGTGGAAGCGGGGCGCATAGCCGGCCGGGCGGCTGCCGTCGCATTCCGTTTCATAGTCGAACACGACGGAGCTGGACAGTGCCTCGGCCGGCGTGTGGCAATGACCGGCGGAGATCACCTTGTCGGCATCGACCAGCGTGACGGTGCACGTGGATACGGACTCGCCGCCGCCCGGCCCATGGCCCGGGTGGATCGTGACGATCATGCCGACGCTGCGCGCGACCTGCCGGCGCAGGTCGCCGGACGGCATGCAGCGCACGTTTTCCCAGTTCGGCGGCGGCGCACAAAACCAGAACGGGTCGTACGTGGGCTCGGTGTACACCGGATCGGGCAGGAACGGATCGCTGTTCGAGAACGACGGATGGCCCGGTTCGCCCGCGTGGCGCTCGCCGCGGCCATAGCGGTCGATCTGCGCACCACCGGATGCGGCGCCACTGACGATGTAGCGCACCGGCACCAGGCCACCGCCAAGCGCGTGCACGTTGACGGGCCGCGTCCAGAACGAACCGCCTTCGGCGGCCGTGAACACATCGGTGTCGTAGCCCAGGTCCACTTCGATGCGGTTGGCGCCGGGCAGGTTCACGTTCTGGAAATGCAGCATGACGAACTTGGTGCCGCCCGGCGCCGCCACGTGCGCGAAATCGATGGCCCAGGTATCGGGCGCGGTGGGCGGGCTGCCGGTGTCCGGCCCGATCGCAAGAGGCGCGCCGAGCACCTGCACGGTGCCTGTGATGTGCGACATGATGACCTCCCGTCAGACCGGCCGGCCGTGGACCGGCACCACGTCGATGCCGGTGGTGCCGGTCGTATAGATTGCGGTAACGGCCACGTCGCGCGTGGCGGTGATTTCCAGGATGCCGATCGTCAGCGCATCGACCGGGGCACCGAACAGCAGTTCGCCGATGCGGCAGCAATCGTCCATCGTGGCCGTGTGCGGCGGCAGTTCGATGCCGTCCTCGGCACGGCTCGTGCCGAAGCGGGGCTCGCGGCCCACCGGCGCGCCGGCGAGCACCACGGGAATGAAGCGCTTGCGCACGGTGATCTCCACCTGGCTGTAGTTGTGGATGCTGACCTGCGTGGCATACCGGCCCGGCTGCACGGGGCTGCAGCCGCACGCTTCCGGCTGCGTGCCGCACACGAACTTGACGGAGTAGCGCACCGTGCGGGGACGGCAGGCCGGAATCGTGACCTGCACTTTTTTCGCGGCGACGGTCCTGCCATCGGCCACCACATCCAGCGTGCCGGTGGCTACCTGCTCCTTGTCCTGGCATTCGATGCCGCGAAAGCGCACCTCGAACTTCAGCACGTGTTCCACGTCGCCCTGCAGCGGGCCGTAGCCGCCGGCCGGCGTGATCGACACGACGAACGGCGCGATGGTGGCCGATGGCACCAGGTCCAGGTGTTCGATGCCGGCCCCGTTCGGGTGCTTCGGCACGGTGACCGTGATGGTTTCATCGAACGTTTCACCGGGATCCAGCGTGAGCGTATTGGTATCGGGCGAGATCGTGACCGGGCCGAGCGCATGGTTGCCCGCAGTTGCATCCGTACTGGCATTCATGGTGGATATCCCCCCGCTGTGCGCCTGCACTGTTCTTCAACTATAGGCAGCGGACTCGGGCTGCGCCAGTACTTTTTGGAACCGTTGCGCGGATGCCGATCAGCTCGCAGTACGCGTGGTGTGGAGTGCTGCGGAGTATGCAGTGCTGCCGGTATGGGAAGAGGCAGTGGACACCGCCGGCCAGCTTGCCGATACCGGGGCTCGATGCCCCGGTATGCCGGTCACGATGCCGCTACCGCACGACGTAGACCATGCCCGCGCCGCCCACGGCCATGCCCTGGCTGTTCTGCTGCTCCACGCCGATCATGTACTGCTGGCCGGCGCCGGCCGATGCCGGGATCGTGGTGTGCAGCGCCAGCGGATAGACGATGCCGGGTGCCTTTTCCATCGTCACGCGCACCAGCGGCTGCGTGATGTCCACGTAGCGTTGGCCATTGCGGATGACCACGTCGCCACCCTGCACGGTCACGTTGCGCAGCTTGTGCTGCTTGTTGCACTCGAACCTGGAACCCTTGCCCAGCGTGAGGATGCCCGCGCAGCAGCCGAAGCGGGTCTTGACCCTTGTCTCTTCGAGGAAGACGAGGGCGCTGTCGCAACTGGCCTCGTCCCGTGGCTCGCCCAGTTCGACCTGCCCGGCGAAGTCGACGGCCGGGAACACGGTACCCGGTTCATCCAGCGACAGCGTGAGCGGCATGCCGGCCGGCAGGCGGCTGCGGTCGACCTGCAGCGTCATGCGCGGTTCGGCGTTCCAGCGGTTGCCGGCGATGAAGTGGAACGTGGCCGGCGCGCTTGCCAGCACGTCGATCACCGAGAGGTTGCGCTGCGCCAGGTTGTTGCGCCGTGCCGTGATCGGGTCGCCCGTCAGCGGCGCGGTGGCGAACGCATAGTCGTTGTCGGCGTTGACCACCGCCATCAGGCAGCCGTGCCAGCCATTGTTGGCCTCCCAGCCGTACAGCGTTTCCGTCTGCGCGGCCTCGATGCGGAACCGGGCGATCACCGAGGTGCCGGCCGCCACGGTGCCGAAGGTGGCCGCGAGCGCGGCCGGTGCCACGTGGGTGGCGTCGGTCAGCGTCCAGTCCTGCGGATACACGAATTGCAGGCCCACGAAAGGCGTGATGCGCGTGCTGACCGTGACGTTGCGGGCCTCCCGCGAACCGTTGTTGGTCACCCGCACATAGATGTAGTTGGCCTGGCCCCGCTCGACGTTCTTCGATTGCAGCGGGTCGCTGGGATTGAACACATTGTCGTCGGTGATGCGCACGACGACATCGGAGAAGTCCCAGAAATTGCCGCCCGTGTAGGGCTCCAGGCCATTGTCGGACGGGGCGTCCTTGATCATCACGTCGGCCTCGTCGAGCGCGCGGTAGACGTTGATGCGGCCATAGCCCATTTCCTGGTTCCAGCTGCCGTTCGGCCGGCCCACCGTGTCGGCGTAGGCCACCGCGCCGACCTTCTGCGCGGTGCGCTCGATGTGGGCGCGCACCTGCACGTTCGTCAGCCCCGGGTAGGTGCTGCGGATCAGTGCCGCCAGGCCGGCCACGTGCGGCGTGGCCGATGAGGTGCCGTTGAAGACCAGGTCGTAGTCGCCACCGGTACCGGGTGTGTTGTTGTAGCCGCCCTCGCCCTGGATGTCGGTGGTGGGAATGTGCACGCCCGGCGAGACCACGGAGATCGCCGGACCGAAGTTCGAGCCCCAGTTCTCGCCGTCGGGCGACAGCGGCGTCTTGCGGTTGTCGATCTCGTCCGATGCGCCGACCGCGATGACCAGCGGGTTGGTGGCCGGGTAGGTGATCGGGCCGTTGTAGTTGTGCGTGGCCACGCACATCACGACATCGCTGTTGAACGCGTTCTGGATCGCCGGATCGATGATGGCCGGGCTCCAGGCGTTCCAGCCGAAGCTCATGCTGATCACGTCGGCGCCATTGGCGGTGGCGTAGTTGATGCCGGCCGCCACTTCGACGTCGGTCCACGCATCGAACGCCACCGGCAGGATGCGCGCGTTGCCGGCCACGCCGGTGACCCCGGTACCGTTGTCATAGGTCGCGGCCACGATGCCGGCACAGGCGGTGCCGTGGTTGCCGGTGGGCGCGCCGTCCGGCAGCATGGTGCCCAGGTTGATGCCGGGTGCCGAGAAGCGCAGGTCCGGGTGGTTCAGGTCGCAGCCTTCGTCGAGCACGCAGACGACCACGGTGGCGATGCCGGTGGTGATGTCCCAGCCCGTGGTGCCGGGGCCGCCGGCCTCGATCCGCGTCATGTCCCACTGCTGCGGGAACAGCGCGTCGTTCGGCGCGATCGACGTTGGCGTGAGCAGCGGCATCGTTTCGAACTGGAAGTCGACCAGGGCGCCGTCCGGCGACTGCCGCACGCGTTCGCGCAGCTGGTAGGCGTTCACTTCGCGCACGTTGGCGATCTGGAAGTAGCGGTAGCCGTTCAGGTAGCGCGATTTTTCCGGCACTTCCTTCAGGGCCGGCTGCGGACCGTCGGCGCGGGTCAGCGCGGCCGGCAGGCCGGGGCGGGCGGGATCGGGATCGCGCCCGTCGCGCAGCTTGATGACGCCCACGTTGGGCAGCGGTGTCATCAGGCCGCGGCGGCCTTCCTGGCCGGCCATGCGGTACACGGGGCCGACCCAGTCGAGGCCGATCGCGGTGCCGGCCTGTTCGATTTTCTGCAGCCGGTCGTCGTCGATCGGCCGGCGTGCCTGCGCCCAGTAGCGCGACTTCGTATGATTGACCCGCTCGCCCGGGATATGGGAGCTTTCGGGCTCGTCTTCCAGGAACATCTCCATGCCATGCAGGAATTGCTCCACATCGGCGCGCTCGCGCGGGGCTTTCAGCGCGAGCAGCACGCGGCCCGGATCGAGCGCCAGCGGCGCGCCGGTGCTGTGGGCCATCACTTTGGGAAATCGGTTCATGACTCTTCCTCGGGTTAATCCTCGTTTTGTGGATTTCCCTCGGCCGGGGACAGTGGTCGCCGCGAGGCGATCCAATTCAGTCTAGGCGCTTCGTTGATGGAAGCTACCCGCAAATTGTCTGTAATTGTCGCTGTCTTGATGCACCTCACAACTTGCGCCGTAAATTTGTGTTGTCGACTTTGCCGGGCATCGCTATAATGCGGCCTCTTTTCCCTGATAGCTCAGTCGGTAGAGCGACGGACTGTTAATCCGCAGGTCCCTGGTTCGAGTCCAGGTCGGGGAGCCAGAATTCCAAAAGCCGCGTTCATCGCGGCTTTTTGTTATCCGCGGCAATGACACAAATACAGGTAATTGGCAGTGCAACCATAAAGCGGAGCCGCGCCGATGAGCATCCGCATCAGAAGACGGAGACAGCGTTGACCACCCTTGCAGCATTATTCTTAACCCAGGAAGGCAAATGATGAAACTGTCCAAGATGCACAAGCGTCTCCTCGCACTGACGGCTGCGCTGCCGATGGCGGCCATGGCCCAGGACGCCACCCAGGCAAGCACGGAACAATCCACCCAGCAGGTTGCGCAGCAGCCGGTCGCCAGTGGCCAGCTGGAAACCGTGACCGTGACGGCCCAGCGCCGCGCCGAGAACATCAAGGAAGTGCCGGTGTCGGTCTCGATGCTGCAGCACGAGAAGCTCGACGTGATTCTGTCCGGCGGCCAGGACGTGCGCGTCCTCGCCGGCAAGACGCCGAGCCTGAACGTGGAATCGTCCACGGGCCGCGTGTTCCCGCGCTTCTACATCCGCGGCTACGGCAATGCCGACTTCTCGATCTTCGCCTCGCAGCCCGTGTCGCTGATCTATGACGACGTGGTGCAGGAAAACCCGATCCTGAAGGGTTATCCGATGTTCGACCTGGCCAACATCGAAGTGCTGCGCGGCCCGCAGGGCACGCTGTTCGGCCGTAACACCCCGGCCGGCGTGGTGAAGTTCGAGTCGGCCAAGCCGAGCCTGAAGGGCGTGGAAGGCTACTACAACTTCTCCGTGGCCTCGCACGGCACCACCAACGTGGAAGGCGCCGCCAACATTCCGCTGTCGAACGAGTGGGCACTGCGCGTTTCCACGCTGCGCCAGCACCGCGACGACTACGTGGCCAACGCATTCACCGACGGCCGCGATTCGCTGGACGGCTACAACGAGCACGCCGAGCGCGTGCAGGTGCTGTACCAGCCGAACGGCACGTTCAACGCGCTGTTCAACGTGCACCAGCGCACCACGACGGGCAACTCGCGCCTGTTCCAGGCCAACATCATCCAGAAGGGCAGCAACCAGCTCGTCGACAACTACGACGTGGGCACGGTGTACACCAACGGCCAGAACTACCAGAACCTGACCACGCGCGGCGGCAGCGTGCGCCTGTCGTGGGACCTGGGCGCCGTCAAGCTGTACTCCGTGACCGGCTACGAGTCGATCGCCGAATACAACAGCCGCGGCGACATCGACGGCGGCAACCCGGTCTACGGCCCGGGCGTGGTGCCGTTCCAGGTGGAGACGGCTTCCGTGCTGCCGGACTTGAAGCAGTACTCGCAGGAATTGCGCGTCGAATCGAAGAAGGCGGGCCCACTCAGCTGGCAGGCCGGCGTGTACTACTTCGACGAAGACGCCACCGGCGGCAGCGACAACTTCAACACCGCGGGCGCGCGCACCAGCCGCGTGGTCAGCAACCAGCGCAACAAGGCCTGGGCGGCATTCGGTTCCGTGAACTACGCGGTGACCGACGCGCTGACCGTGCGCGGCGGCCTGCGCTACACGAACGACAAGAAGGACTTCCAGACGATCGAAGCCACCGGCACCACGCTGCAGGGCCCGTCGCAGATCAACGCGGAACGCCACAAGACGAACTGGGACCTGTCGGCCACGTACGCGATCAACCCGGACGTGTCGGCCTACGCCCGCGTGGCGACGGGCTTCCGTGCCCCGTCGATCGGCGCGCCTTCGGCTTCCGGCCCGGCCACGATCGCCGATGCGGAAACGATCACGTCGTATGAAGCCGGCATCAAGGCCGATTTGCTGAACCGCCGCGCCCGTGCTTCGCTGTCGATCTTCGACTACGACGTGAAGGACCAGCAGCTGACAGTGGTGGGCGGCAATTCGAACGTGACCGCGCTGATCAACGCCGAGAAGACCAAGGGCCGCGGCATCGAAGCGGAGATCGAAGGCTTCGTCACCCCGGACTTCAAGGTGTCGGCATCGACCAGCTACAACTACACGAAGATCCAGGATCCTTCGCTGTCGGTCAACAAGTGCGCCCAGTGCACGGTGCTGGACCCGGTCAACGCCGCCGGCCGCGTCGTCATCGACGGCAATGCGCTGCCGCAGGCGCCGAAGTGGATCGTCAACCTGTCGGCCCGCTACAACTGGCCGCTGGCCGAAGGCAACCTGTTCGTGCTGACCGACTGGTCGTACCGCAGCAAGGTCAACTTCTTCCTGTACGAGGCGAAGGAGTTCACCGGTGCCCCGCTGACGGAAGGCGGCCTGCGCGTGGGCTACAACTGGCAGGGCGGCAAGTATGAAGTGGCCGCATTCGGCCGCAACATCACCGACCAGCGCCGCATCACGGGCGCCATCGACTTCAACAACCTGACCGGCTTCGTCAACGAGCCGCGTCAGTGGGGTGTGCAGCTGAAAGGTCTGTTCTAAGGTTGCCGAAAACGCGCCGTGGCGTTGTTGCGGCGCCTTGCCGTACGAATGGGTACTGTCTGCGGCGCCGCGCCTAGCCACGACGCGTTTGCGACAACCTTCAGCGCTGGATAAGAATCAGAAATTTTCTTGCCAGCGGTCAAAGCGGCCGCTATAATACGGCCTCTTTTCCCTGATAGCTCAGTCGGTAGAGCGACGGACTGTTAATCCGCAGGTCCCTGGTTCGAGTCCAGGTCGGGGAGCCAGAATACAAGAAAGCCCAGCAGCGATGCTGGGCTTTTTGCATTTCCTGCGGCGTGAGCGTTAGCCAGTCAGCTGCTTCAGGATCGCCTCATTGAATGCCGGGATATCGTCCGGCTTCCGGCTGGTGACCAGCTTGCCATCCACGACCACTTGCTCATCCGTCCATTCGGCCCCTGCATTGCGCAGATCGAGCTGCAAGGTCGGCCAACTGGTCAAGCGCTTGCCCTTCACGAGGCCGGCGTCGATCAAGGTCCACGGGCCGTGGCAGATCGCGGCGACCGGCTTGTTCTCGCGGCCGAATTCACGGATGAAGGTGATCGCTTCCGTCGACAGGCGCAGCTGGTCCGGGTTGGCCACGCCGCCGGGCAGCACCAGTGCGTCGAACTCGATGGGGCGGGCATCGCGCACATCAAGTTCCACGTCGAATTTCTGCGCCGGATCGAGGTGATCGAAGCCCTGGATCTGTTCGCCCTTAGCCTTCGGCGAAATCAATGTCACCTTGGCGCCATGCTGTTCCAGGAACTTGCGCGGTTCCGTGTATTCGACCTGCTCGACACCGTCCGTCATCAGGATGGCGACGTTCTTGCCGTTCAGTTTCTTGCCATTGTCTTGTTGTGTCATCGTGTTCTCCCATGTGAATACGAGGGCGATAGCATGCCATGGCGCCCCGCCCCTGGATGTGCGCGCACGAACGTTTCAGCAGAGGTGCCTAGTCGGCATGGCAGGCTGCGTTGCCGGCCCGGGTGGCGCAGATGCGGATCGCGCACAGCCGGCCTTCCTCGCCACCGACGCGCCGGCAGCGCTGCAGCAGGCTTTCCGTGCTGTCGCCGGTGCGTGGTTCGACCACGTCGCGCTCATCGGCATGCGCGACCAGGGCTGACAGCAAGACCACATCGGTATCGGCTGCTGCCCGCGGCATGCGGTGGACTCGCTCGCGAGCTGCCACGACTTGTAGCGCCTTGGATTTCGTCGCGGCTTTTGGCTTGGGATGCAACCGCGCCTTTGCCATCCGGTCATGGCGCACCGGGGCTACCGCGATCGGGGCAGCTGCCAATATGGCAGTCGGTAAGGGCGATTCGGCTGGCAAGGAAGAAACGCGCGGCGAGGGCACCTCATCGACGATCGCGGCCGCTTCTCCGGTTCGCGCCATAGGCGCCGGTGGCGCCACCGCGGCTTGCACCATGGGCGGCAGCGTTTCCTGCACGATCACGGGCGACGGCCCGCTGGCCAGCCACCAGGCCACCAATGCGCCGACGAGTACGCCGCTGCAAACGACGAGTGACGCGCCGCGTGCGGAAGAGGGCATGGCCGTGGCGGCGTGCCATGGCGTTTCCACGTTCTTGTGTTCGAGACTGGCCAGGATGCCCTTGCCGGGTTTTGATGGATCCAACATTGTTCTCCAAAGCTTGATGTAGGCGTTTGCGCGAGTTGCCCGCTGGCATACGATGGGGCCGACGAATAGTTTCGCGCGGGCATTTTTTCATCGTGTTGACGGAGCGCACCATGTTTCTCTTTTCTATCTTCCTGTTGTTCGCCACCGCCTGCCTGGCCGGCTGGCTGCTGGTCTTCCCGTCGGGGCGCGACATGACCGGTGCGGCAGTGCGGCGGCTGGGCCGCGATGCCGATCGCGCCTGGAAGGACGTGAACGCACATGGCGCCCAGGGCATGCTGGCGGCTGGCCGCGGCATGCGGACCTCCCTTGCGCGATTGACGGGACTGGCGAGGCGCTCGCCGCTGCTGACCGCCGGCTGTGCCGCACTGGTGCTGTTGCCGCCGCTGGTGGCGCTGTCGCTGGCCGGGCGCACGCAGCTGCCCGGCGTTGCCGCGCCGGACCATGCCGTCAACGAGCAGGTCGCCGACCTGCTGCGCGGCGAACGGCTGGCCGCACCGGCGCCGTTGCCGCCCGCCGCCTTCACCACGGCCGAAGTGACGCTGGTGCGCCCGCAGCTGGCCGGCGCGAACCGCAACTGGGGATTGCTGGACCCTGACTTCACGCAGCGCCTGCTGCTTGTGTTCAAGGTGATGCGCGACCAGTACGGCTATGAAATGGTGCTGCTGGAAGGCTACCGGAGCCCTGAGCGGCAGAACCGGCTGGCCGACGCCGGCGGCCATGTCACCAATGCGCGCGCCTTCCAGAGCTGGCACCAGTTCGGGCTGGCGGGCGACTGCGCCTTCCTGCGCAATGGAAAAGTCGTGATCTCGGAAAAGGATCCATGGGCGATGCGCGGCTACGAGCTGTATGGCCAGGTGGCGGAAGCGGCCGGCATGACGTGGGGCGGGCGCTGGAAGATGATGGATTTCGGCCACGTGGAACTGCGGACACAACGCCGCCGATAGTTGCGCACAGTCAATAAATTTCCTCACGGATAGTGGCACCATCATCCGATCCGAAACGAACGGGTGCCACATGATGCGACGAATCTGGTTGTTCCTGACGGACTCCCGTCACTTTGCGATCCTTGGCCTGGCCGCGATGGCCGGTCTGTACTACCTCGGTGCCGAGCTGCTGGAGCTGGCGCTGATCTGGGCGATCGGGGCCGCCTGCGCGACGGTGCTGCTCTGGCTGCTCGTGCGATGGCTGCGGCGCGTGCTCGCGGCGCGCCGCGCGGCGCGGCTGGAAAGCGCGATCGGGGAAAACGCCGGACCGGCAGCCGCCGCCAGCGACGACGTGGGCGTGCTCCGCACCGACTTGCTGAAGGCGATCGACACGATCCGCGGCTCGAAGCTGGGCATCACGTCCGGCAGCCGCGCGTTGTACGAGCTGCCGTGGTACATGATCATCGGTAACCCGGCCGCCGGCAAGAGCAGCGCGGTCGTCCATTCCGGGCTGCAGTTTCCGATCGCCGACAGCACGGTGGTGCAGGGCGTGGGCGGCACCCGCCATTGCGACTGGTTCTTCACCACCGAAGGCATCGTGCTCGACACGGCCGGCCGCTACTCGGTGGACGACGAGCACCGCGGCGAGTGGCACGGCTTCCTCGACCTGCTGAAAAAGCACCGCACGCGGGCGCCGATCAACGGCATCCTCGTCGCCGTCAGCATCGCGGAACTGCGCGGCGCCGATGCCGATGCCGGCATGCGGCTGGCGCGCAGCCTGCGCAAGCGCGTGCAGGACCTGATCGAGCGGCTCGAAGTGTTCGCACCCGTCTACGTGGTCTTCACGAAGGCCGACCTGATCGCCGGCTTCACGGAATTCTTCGCCCCGTTCGAGCGTGCCGAACGCGAACGGCCGTGGGGCGCCACCATGCCATACAAGCGCAGGATCGGCACGCAGGACATCCTGGCCTACTTCGACGGCGCGTTCGACGAGCTGCATGAAGGCCTGAAGGAAACCTGCATCGCCAACATGTCGCTGCAGCGGCGCGACACGCCGGCGCCGGGCGTGTTCACGTTCCCGCTCGAATTCGCATCGCTGCGTGTGCCGCTGCGGGCCTTCCTGGCCACGCTGTTCGAGGAGAACCCCTTCCAGTTCAAGCCGTTGTTCCGCGGCTTCTATTTCACCAGCGCGCTGCAGGAGGGCGTGCCCGACTGCGCGCAGTCGCGGCTCGTGGCGGAGCGCTTCGCGCTGTCCAGCCGCGCCGATCCCACGCCGCGCGACGAAGTGCGCCAGGCCGGCTACTTCCTGCTCGACCTGTTCCGCAAGGTGATCTTCGAAGACCGCAACCTCGTGTCGCAATATGCCAGCCGCAGCAAGATGCAATGGAAGGTCGGCACCTTCGTCGTGGTGGCCGTGGCGCTCGGGGTATCGCTGGCGGGATGGAGCTGGTCCTACCTCGGCAACCGGCAATTGCTGGCGACCGTGCAGGGCGATCTCGACAAGGTGGTGCGCCTGCAGGATGGCCGCCTCGACCTGCAGTCGCGGCTGGAGGCGCTGGACGTGCTGCAGCAGCGCATCGCGCAGCTGGAGAACTACCGCCGGGACCGGCCATGGGCGCTGTCGCTCGGCCTGTACCAGGGCGAGCTGCTGGAGCGCAAGCTGCGCGAGGAATTCTTCGGTGGCGTGCGCGAAGTGATGGTCAAGCCGGTCACGGCCAACCTGGAAGCGCTGCTGTACGAAATGAACGCAAACGCCAGCCAGCTTGCGGCGCCGGCGGCAGGGGCAGGGGTAGGGGTAGTGGCGCGACAGCCTGCCCAGGCGACATTGCAACAGCCTGCGCGCGCATATGCGGATGCGTCGCCGACCAACGTGGAAGACGCGTACAACGCGCTGAAGACCTACCTGATGCTGGCCGACCCGGCCCACGCCGAGCCTGGCCACCTGGACGACCAGCTGACCCGCTTCTGGCGCGGCTGGCTGGAAGCCAACCGTGGCGCCATGCCGCGCGAGCAGATGATCCGCAGCGCCGAACGGCTGATGACGTTCCACCTGGCGCAGGCCGGCGACCCTTCGTGGCCGCGGATCGAGCAGAAGCTGGCGCTGGTCGACACGGCGCGGGAAAACCTGCGGCGTGTCGTACGGGGCATGCCGGCGCGGGACCGCGTCTATGCCGAGATCCGCGCCCGCGCGGCGACGCGCTTCCCGGCCATGACCGTGGGCCGCATCGTCGGCGAACAGGATGCGGCGCTGGTGCAGGGCAGCCATGCGGTTTCCGGCACGTTCACCCGCCAGGCCTGGGAAAAATACGTGGCGGGCGCGATCCGCGACGTGGCGTCGAAGGAGCTGCAAAGCACCGACTGGGTGCTGAAGACGTCCAGCCGCGACGACCTCACGCTGGAAGGCAACCCGGAACAGATCGAAAAAAACCTGGTCGACATGTACAAGGCCGAGTACACGCGCGAATGGCAAAAGTTCGTGCAGGGCGTCGCGGTCGCGGACATGAACGGTTTCAACGGCGCGGTAGCGGCGATGAACCGGCTGGGCGATCCGCAAACGTCACCGATCGCGAAGATCCTCGACACGATCAACGAGCAGACCGCATGGGACAACCCCACGGCGCTGAACGCGCAGGTGGCCCAGGCGCAGACCGGTTTCGTCAACTGGATCAGGACGCGCGTGATGCAGCGGGCGCCATCGCAGGTCAATGCGAATGTGAACGTCAATATCCGGCTGGGCGGCAATGGCCTCGACCGGGCGATGGGCCCGGTCGGCCGCGAATTCGCGCCGGTGTCACGGATCGTGAACAAACACGACAAGGATGCGTCGCTGCTGCGCTCCTACCTGGACACGCTGTCGCGCCTGCGCACCCGGTTGAACGGCCTGAAGAACCAGGGCGATCCCGGCCCCGGCGCGAAGGCGTTCATGCAGCAGACGCTGGAGGGCAGCGGTTCCGAGCTGGCCGATGCGCTGCGCTTCGTCGACGAGCAGATGCTGAACGGGATCAGCGACACGCAGAAGGCGGCGGTGCGGCCACTGCTCGTGCGGCCACTGATGCAGACGTTCGCCGTGATCGTCGGCCCGGCCGAGACGGAGATCAACAAGACCTGGCTGGCGCAGGTCTACGAACCGTTCAATCGCACGCTGGCGGGCAAGTACCCGTTCTCGCAGTCGGCCCGCATCGAAGCGAGCCAGGCGGAGATCGCCCAGTTCTTCGGGCCGGAAGGGCTGGTGGCGAAATTCGTCAACGCGTCGATGGGGCCGCTGGTGGTGCGGCGCGGCGACGTGCTGGCGCCGCGCACCTGGGCCGACATGGGCATCACGCTGCAGCCGCAGGTCGTGCAGCGCTTCCCCGGCTGGGTCGCGGCGGCAGGCGCGGGGCCGTCGGGTGCGTCGCAGACCGTGTTCCAGATCCTGCCCATTCCGTCGCCCGGCACGATCGAGTACACGGTGGAGATCGACGGCCAGCAGCTGCGCTACCGGAATACGCCGCCGCAGTGGACGAACATGGTGCACCCGGGCACCCAGGGCGTGCCGGGCGTTCGCATCAGCGCGGTCGCGTTCGACGGCCGCAATGTCGAACTGTTCAACGAAGCCGGCCAGTTCGGCCTGAAACGAATGATCGAGGCGGCCGAGAAGCGGCGCAAGGAGGGCGGCGTGCACGAGCTGCGCTGGAGCGCCGGGGGCCTGAGCGTCGCGGTTGACCTGCGCATCACGAGCAGCCCGGCCGTGCAAGACGACACGTCGGCGCCGCAGCAGGGCTTCGCCGGCATGCGCTTGCCGGAAACGATCGTCGGCGGCGTACCGCCGGCGGGCATGCAGAACACGCCGGCGATGGCCAGCCAGGCCGCCGCGCCGGCATTCGTGGCAGGAGTACAGTGATGAGCACATTCCGCATTGCCTATTTCGGCAAGCTGCCGGCCCGTTCCGATTTCGTCAAGGGCGGCACCCAGTACGAGCTCACCAGCCTGATCGACGAATGGCTGGCGGGCATGATGAACGAGCTCACCACGAACCCGCGCTGGAAACAGCATTACGACGCGGCGCCACCACTGCATTTCGCCTTTGTCGGGCCGTGCAACCGCGTGGCCGTGGCGGGCCACCTGGTCGCCAGCAACGACCAGTCGGGCCGCCGTTTTCCGTTCATCGCGATGGGCACGCTGGAAATACGGCGGCCCGATGCCTTCCTCGCCGTGTGCCCCCTTGCACTGGCGCCGCTGTGGCAACAACTCGGCACGCTGGCGGACAACGTGCTGGCGGCCGCCGATCCGGCCGCGCCGCTGCAGGCATTGAAGGATGCGGTGCTCGATACCGATGCCGCCGGCGATGGGCATGCCGCCGCGCTGGAACGGTTCGCCGCTGGCACCGACGTGGCCACGCTGGAAGGCCTGCTCGAAGGTGCGCAGGGATGCGATACACGGAGCGCAAGGGGAGTACAGGGCGGTGGCGCGGTGCGCGGCATCGTGCTGGGCATCGGCCTGCTGCTGCGGCCGTTCGGCTGGAGCGGCGGCGCGCGGCTCGACCGCGGCCTGGCGTTGCCGCTGCCCCGGGCGCCGGAACAGCGGCCCGCCGTGGCCGCGTTCTGGCTGTCCCTGATCGCGCCGTTCCTGCGCCGCGTGGAAATCGAACTGGCGCTGTTCGTGGCCGATATCGGCGAGCGGCCGATGCTTGTCGTGGGCTTTTCCGGCGCCTCCGCCGGCGCCCTGCAGGCGATCATCGATCCCGAGGCGGCCGCCGGCCAGCTGATCGGCTTCGACGAAACAGGCTGGGTCGACGACATGATCGCGGGCGACCCTGCCATGCAGCGGCTGTCCTCCTGCCTGGCCCAGGGCAGCCTGTCGCTCGCCGCCGTGCGCGCGCTGTTCCGCGAAACCTTTGCGTGAAGGAGAACCCCATGGAAAGAACGAAGACAACGATGCGGCTGCCGGTACTGGCCGGCCTGCTCCTGCTCGCCGGCGGTGCCGGTACGGTCGCCGCCCAGGTGCCCGCGCCGGCGAGCCCGATGCCTGGCCAGGTGCTGGTCAGCGGCACGGTGCCCGACGAGGCGAGCAAGGCCGCCATGCTGGCACGCGTGCGCGAACTGTATGGCGCGCACCGGGTGGTGGACCAGGTCGCGATCGGCAACGTGATGCAGCCGCCGAACTGGAACGGATACGTGCAGAAGCTGATCGGTCCGAACCTCAAGCTGATTAGCAGGGGGCAGTTGAAGGTCGATGGCAACAACGTCAGCGTGCAGGGGGAGGTGGCGAACGAGGCGCAGCGCCAGCAGATCGCCAGCGATATCGCGGCCAGCCTCAACCCCACCTACCTGGTCAGGAACGGCTTGCGGGTCAGTGCCGCCGAGCAGAACCTGCTCGATGCCACGCTGGCGATGCGCATCATCGAATTCGAGAGCGGGCAGGCGGTGATCCGTCCGTCCGGCCTGCAGATCCTGGACGAGATGGCCGGCGCGTTGATGAAGGTGAAGAACAAGAAGGTGGCGGTGATCGGCCACACCGACAACACCGGCCTGCGGGAGAGCAATCTGTCGCTGTCGCTGGCGCGGGCCGAAGCGGTGCGCACCTACCTGGCCGGCAAGGCCATCGACCCGTCGACGATCAACGTGTCGGGCCAGGGCCCGGACCGGCCCGTTGCCGACAATGCCACGGCGGACGGGCGGGCCCGCAACCGCCGGATCGAATTCCGGGTCGCGGACTGATCTTCCCGGTCAAGGCAGCGTGATCGTCAGGCTGGCCGGGCGCGGCGCCAGCTTGACGAGATCCGAATACGCCGCCATCGCATGCTGCGTGTCGCGGTTCAGCGACGAACGCAATCCCGTGAACACCCCCAGCCCCACCAGCGCGAATACGGCCGAGACGGCCCACAACGGCACGTCGCTGCGCAGCTTGTGGATCACCTGGTCCGGCCGCGCGGCGCGTGGCGCGAAGCCGTTGCTGCGACCCTTGATGTGGGCGATCTCGTCGCCCAGGCGCGCCGTCATGTAGGCCAGCTTGTCAGTGCCGTCCATCGCATGCTTGCCCCGGAAGCCCAGCAGCAGGCACATATGGAACACCTGCAGCGCCTGCAGCCGTGCGCCGCCCTTGCCGCGCACTTCCTCCAGCCGGTCGAAGAAATGTTCGCCCGCCAGCTGGTCGCCGAAGACCGTCAGCTGCAACGGATGCCGCTCCCACGTGTCGCGCAGCGGAGACGAGGAGGCGAGCAGGATTTCATCCAGCGCCGCACACCACGCGTATTTCGCGGCCTCGATATCGTTGCCATCGGCACGCAGCTTGCGCGCCTCGCGGTCGAAGTCGTTCAGGAACGCGCTGATGCGCGGCATGAATTCCTCTTCCGAGGGCGGCGAGCAACGCGTCTTCAGCAGGAACAGCATGTGGAAGCCCTCGTGCATCAGGTCCAGCAGCGAGTGGATGCGCATGCCATCCGGCGTGGTGGGGCGCCCTGCGAACAGGGATGGCGCGGCGCGCCGTTCGATCTGGGTCGTCATGATGGTTCTCCTTTGTTCGTCAAGCGCACTGCGATTGCACGGTTGGCAGGGATGCGGGCAGGGAGGCAGGCTGCGGCACCGGCTGCTGGCGTGCCGGCGTGCCCTGGCCGACCGCCATCGCGCAGGCATGCAGCCCGATCGTGATGCCGGCCTTCTCGGCGTCGGCGGCAGGGAAGGCGGCGCGCCAGCGCTGGCCGTCCGGTGCGCGGAACAGCGCCACCACGCCGACATAGCCGGCTTCCCGACCGACCTTTTCCGTGACCTCATAGCGCTGCCCGGGGATCAGCAGCACCTCCCTCACTTCGAGCACGTCGGGAGCCAGCTCGCGTTCGGCCTGGGTGCCGGCGATCCCGGTAAACGCGGTGTAAGGCAGGCGCTCGAACGTCTCGGCCTGGCGCAGCTTGTAGATGCGCGCCACCAGCGCCAACGGCGGGCCGCTCTTGCCGCTGTTGAGGGCAGGGGCGGCATGCAGCCGGATGCTCACGTTGCGCGGCGGCTTCTGCGCGTCGGGCACTTCCGGCGGCCGGTTGACGGCGAGTTGCAGCACGGCGCCGGCGAGCGATGCGCCGGTGCCGCAACCGGCAAGGGTCGCCACGGCGAGAGCCGTCGCGATGGTGGTTGTTGCCTTCATGGGAACTCCTTGTGTGGACGGTCACCCATTAAACCGAACGGCTTCCCCGGTGGGCTTGCGCTAGGGCAAGTTTTCATGTGGCATTGCGTCAACGCAACTTCCCTCGCGGCAATCTCTTCAATAATTACTTCACCAACCGCCGAAAGGAATGTCATGAAACACCATCTGATTCCATGTATTACTGCTGCCCTGCTGCTTTCCGCCTGCGCCGGCACGCCGGCCACCACCAGTGCAGTGCCGGCCGCGGCAACGCTCGATGCGGCGATGGCCGACGCCGAACGCAGTGTCGCCGCCGGGAATGCCGACAAGGCCTACGAAATCCTGCGCAACGCCGGCAGCCGCTTCCCCGCCGAGAAGTCGCCGTGGGTGCAGATCGCGCAACTGAAATTCGACCGTGGCCACTACGGCGATGCCATCGCCAACGCGCTGGAGGGGTTGCAGCGCGACCCGAAAGACCGCCAGGGCAACAGCATCGTCGCGGTGGCCGGCCTGCGCGTGTCGACCAAGGCCGTGGCCGACCTGAGCCGGCAGAACAGCCTGGGCGGTCCGCTGCGGACTGAAGCCCAGGAACTGGCGAACCTGCTGCGCACCACGCTGAACGAGGAGGTGCTGGTGCCGAACAAGAACACGAAGGCACCGGTGAGGAAATCTCCCGCTTCCGCGCCCGTCAGGCGCAGCAACGCGTCCAGCCAGGCCAGTGCCGATCCGTTCGGCGCGTTGAAATAAGGAGCGGGCCATGGCAAACGGCGACAGCGTGCAGAAACGCCTCAACAAGGTCAGGCCACCGCGCGTGCAGATGACCTACGACGTGGAAATCGGCGATGCGATCGAGAACAAGGAACTGCCCTTCGTGCTCGGCGTGATCGGCGACTACGGCGGCAATCCGGACCGGGAACAGAAGCGGCTCAAGGAGCGCAGCTTCGTCAATGTGGACAACGACAATTTCGACGAGGTGCTGGCCGGCGTGGCCCCCACGGCGCAGTTCCTGGCGCCGAACCGGCTGACGGGCGAGGGCGACCTTGCCGTCAACCTGGCGTTCCGTGCGATGGCCGATTTCCGCCCCGAGTCCATCGTGCGCCAGGTGCAGCCGCTGGCGAAGCTGCTCGACGCCCGTACCAAGCTGGCCGACCTGCGCAACAAGCTGGCCGGCAACGACAAGCTCGAAGACATCCTGACCGACGTGCTGCAAAACACCGAGCAGCTGTCGAAATTCAAAACGCCCGCCGGGGAGCAATGACATGTCCGCACAACTGCAAGCAGGTGGCTTCCCGCAGGTCGCCGATGGCGCGGCGCTGCTGGACGACATCGTCGAGCGCAGCAGGGTCGCCAGGTCCAGCGCCGAACACGAGCGCGCCAAGGACATAATCGGCGAACTCGTGAACCAGGTGCTGGAAGGCACGGTGACCGTTTCCTGCAACCTGGCGGCCACGATCGATGCGCGCGTCGCCGAGCTGGACCGGCTGATCTCCGAGCAGCTCTCGGCCATCATGCATGCGCCGGCCTTCCAGAAACTGGAGCAGAGCTGGACCGGGCTGCACTACCTGGTGCGCAATACGGCCACCGGTCCCGGCCTGAAGGTGCGCATGATGAATGCTACCAAGCGCGAGCTGGTGCGCGATTTCCAGAGCGCCCTCGAATTCGACCAGAGCGCCATGTTCCGCAAGATCTACGAGGAGGAATTCGGCACGTTCGGCGGCGCGCCCTATGCCGCACTGCTGGGCGACTTCGAGATCTCGCGCCAGCCGGAGGACATGTATTTCGTCGAGCAGATGTCGCATGTCGCCGCGGCCGCGCACGCGCCGTTCATCAGCGCCGCATCGCCCGAGCTGTTCGGCCTCGAAGGTTTCGGCGACCTGGGCAAGCCGCGCGACCTGGCCAAGGTATTCGACACGCTGGAATATACAAAGTGGAAGGCTTTCCGCGAATCCGAGGATGCCCGCTACGTGGGCCTGACCTTGCCGCGCTTCCTGGGCCGGCTGCCGTTCAATCCCGTCGACGGCACCACGGTCGACGGCTTCAACTTCGTCGAGGACGTGGACGGCACGGACCACCAGAAATACCTGTGGTGTAACGCGGCCTATGCGTTCGGCGCCAGGCTGACCAAGGCGTTCGAGGAATTCGGCTGGTGCGCCGCGATCCGCGGCGTGGAGGGTGGCGGCCTGGTGGACGACCTGCCCACCCACACGTTCAAGACCGACGAGGGCGAGGTGGCGCTGAAATGCCCGACCGAGGTGGCGATCACCGACCGGCGCGAGAAGGAACTGTCGGACCTCGGCTTCATCTCGCTGGTCCACTGCAAGAACACGTCGTATGCCGCGTTCTTCGGCGCGCAGTCCGCGCAGAAGGCGCGCCGCTACAGCAGCGAGGCGGCCAACGCGAACGCCGTGCTGTCGTCGCAGCTGCAGTACATCTTTGCCGTGTCCCGCATCGCGCACTACATGAAGGCCATGATGCGCGACAAGATCGGCAGCTTCGCGTCGGCGTCCAACGTCGAGGATTTCCTGAACCGCTGGCTGATGAAGTACGTGCTGCTGGACGACAACGCCAGCCAGGAACAGAAGGCGCAATTCCCGCTGCGGGAAGCGTCCGTGCAAGTGCATGAAGTACCGGGCCGGCCTGGTGTCTACCGCGCCGTGAGCTTCCTGCGGCCGCATTTCCAGCTCGACGAGCTGACCGTTTCGCTGCGCCTGGTGGCGGAGCTGCCGACAACAACCAATTGACCAACCACGAAGGAGAATGCAATGGCAATCGACGTCTATCTGCAGATTGATGGCATCAAGGGCGAATCGGGTGACGACCGCCACAAGGACTGGATCGAGTGCAAGTCCGTCAGCTGGGGCGTGGCACAGCCGAAATCGGCCACCTCGTCCACCGGCGGCGGCCACACGGCCGAGCGTTGCGAACACCAGGACATCGTGATCCAGAAGCTGGCCGACCTGGCTTCCCCCGTGCTGCTGCAAACCTGCTCGGCAGGCCGCACGATCCCGAAGGCGAAGATCGAATTCATGCGTGCCGATGCGCAGGGGGAGCGGATCAAGTACTACGAGATCGAGATCGAGAACGTGCTGATCGGCGCCGTCTCCCCATCGGTCGACGAGGGCGACATCCTCACCGAGTCGGTCTCCCTGAAATTCTCGAAAATCCGCTGGCGCTACACCCAGCAGAAAATCACCGGCGGCGCTGGCGGCAACACGTCCGGCGGCTGGGATCTGGCAGCGAACCGGATCGTCTGATTTGCGACGGCGACTTTGCCGCGGGTAACACCGCGGTTTGTTTTTTCAGGAGCCCCCATGAACGGATACACGCCCGGCCTGTTCGACCGGCTGCTCGGCGACCGCGGCCATGGTAGCCGGCTGTCGCTGGAACAGCTGAAGGACGCGGTGGCCCGCGATCTCGAGGATCTGCTGAACACCCGCATGGCGCTGCCCGAGGAGCTGCTGGAAGGCTGGCCCGAATGCGCCGCCTCGGTCGTCACCTACGGCCTGATCGACATCGCCGGCATGTGCCTGTCCAGCACCGACGACCGGACCCGCATCTGCGACGGCCTGCGCACGACGATCGAGCGGCACGAGCCCCGGCTGCGCAGCGTGGTGGCCAGGGTCGAGCGGCAGGCGGGCACCGTCAACCGGATCAACTTTGTCATCACCGGCGTGCTGCACGCGCCCGGGGTGACCGAACCCATCAATTTCGACGCGGTATTGCAGCCGTCGACGCTGCATTACTCGATCCGCCGCAACGCGAGAGGAAGCGCATGAACAACCTGAAGACGCTGATCGGAAAACTGAACGACACCACGCGCCAGGCCGCCACGCGGGCCGCCAGCCTGTGCCTCGGCATGGGCCATTACGAAGTGGATCTCGAACACCTGTTCCTGGCGCTGCTGGAGGAGCCGCGCAGCGATGTCGCCGCGATCGCCCGCCGCTGCGGCATCGCCGCGGACGCGCTGGAAGCGGACTTGCGCGCCGAACTGGCCCGCTTTGAAACGGGCAGCAGCCGCACGCCGGTTTTTTCGCGCCATCTCCCGCCGTTGCTGGAGCATGCCTGGCTGATCGCCTCGCTGGCGCAGCGGCAGCCGGCACGGATCCGCAGCGCGCACCTGCTGCTGGCACTGCTGACGGAACCGGAGCTGGCGCAACTGGCGCACCGCGGCTCGCGCCTGTTCGCGCGCTTCCCCGTCGACGAGCTGAAACACCACCTGGAAAAATTCACCCACGATTCCATCGAGACGCCGGCCGTCGCCGAAGGGGCTGCCGACGACGCCGCCGAAGACGCCGCGGTCGCCGACCCGATCCAGCAGCTCACGGCGAAAACGCCGGCGCTCGACCAGTTCACCACCGACCTCACGCAACTGGCCCGCGATGGAAAGATCGACCCCGTGGTCGGCCGCGAGGCCGAAATCCGGCAGGCGGTGGACATCCTCATGCGCCGCCGCCAGAACAACCCGATCCTGACCGGCGAGGCCGGCGTGGGCAAGACGGCTGTCGTCGAAGGCCTGGCGCTGCGCATCGCCGAAGGCAGCGTGCCCGACGTGCTGCAGGGCGTGCATATCCACGCACTGGACATGGGCCTGCTGCAGGCCGGCGCCAGCGTCAAGGGCGAGTTCGAGAGCCGCCTGAAGAACGTGATCGCCGAAGTCAGGCGCAGCGCGCATCCGATCGTGCTGTTCATCGACGAAGCGCACACGATCATCGGCGCCGGCGGCCAGGCCGGCCAGAACGACGCCGCCAACCTGCTGAAACCCGCGCTGGCGCGCGGCGAACTGCGCACGATCGCCGCCACCACGTGGAGCGAATACAAGAAGTACTTTGAAAAGGATGCCGCGCTGGCGCGCCGCTTCCAGGTCGTCAAGGTCGAGGAGCCGGACGAAGCCACGGCCTGCGCGATGCTGCGCGCGATGGTGCCGCTGATGGAGCGGCACTTCAACGTTCGTGTGCTCGACGCGGCGATCGTCGACGCGGTGCGCCTGTCGCACCGCTACATCGCCGGCCGGCAATTGCCCGACAAGGCGGTCGGCGTGCTCGACACGGCTTGCGCCCAGGTCGCGCTGGGCCAGAGCACCGTGCCGGCGGAGATGGAAACCTGCCAGCGGCAACTGGCGGCACTGGACGCCGAGATCGCGGCGCTGGAGCGCGACATGGCGGAAGGCTGCATGGTGGCGGACAACCCGGGTGGCCGGCTTTCGGCGCTGCGTGACGAACGCGGGATGCTGCAGGCGCGGCGGGAAGCGCTGGCGCAGCGCTGGGAGCGCGAAAAATCGCTCGGCGCGCGTATCCGCCGCCTGCGCAGCGAGGGGGGCGGGGACGGCGACGTGGCCGAAGCCCGCGCGGCCGAGCAGGAACTGCGCGCGCTGCAAGGCGAAACGCCGCTCGTGCCGGTGCAGGTCGATGCCGCCACCGTGGCCGGCGTCGTCGCCGGCTGGACCGGCATCCCGCTGGGCCGCATGGTCAAGGATGAAATGCACACCGTGCGCCAGCTTCACCTGCAACTGGGCGAGCGGGTGCTGGGGCAGCCCCATGCGATCGCCGCCGTCGCGCAGCGCGTGCGCACCGCCCGCGCCAACCTCGACGATCCCGACAAGCCGAAAGGCGTGTTCCTGTTCGCCGGGCCGTCCGGCGTGGGCAAGACGGAAACGGCACTGGCCCTGGCGGACCTGCTGTACGGCGGCGAACGCAAGCTCGTCACCATCAACATGAGCGAGTACCAGGAAGCCCACAGCGTTTCCGGCCTGAAGGGCTCGCCACCGGGCTACGTGGGCTATGGCGAAGGCGGCGTGCTGACCGAAGCGGTGCGGCGCAATCCCTACAGTGTGGTGCTGCTCGACGAAATCGAAAAGGCACATCCGGATGTCGCCGAACTGTTCTTCCAGGTCTTCGACAAGGGCGTGATGGAAGATGCGGAAGGGCGCGAGATCGACTTCCGCAACACGATCGTCATCGCCACGTCGAACGCCGGCTCGGCCACGCTGATGGGAGCCTGCCTGAACAAGGCACCGGCCGACCTGCCGGCACCCGAAGCGTTGCTCGAACTCCTGCGCCCGCAACTGGTGAAGCATTTCAAGCCGGCATTCCTGGGCCGGTTGCAGGTGGTGCCGTTCTACCCGCTGGGCGACGATGTGCTGGCCGGCGTCATCGAAGCGAAGCTGGCACGCATCGCGGCCCGCGTGCGCGCCAACCACGACGCCGGTTTCACCTGGGACGACACGCTGGTCGATGCCGTGCTGGCGCGCTGTACCGAAGTCGATTCCGGCGCCCGCAACGTCGACAACATCCTGAACGGCACGCTGCTGCCGGAAATCGCCGACGCCGTGCTGGCGCGCATGGCCGACGGCCGCGTCATCGTGGCGATCGAGGCCGGCGCCACGCCCCAGGGACAGTTCCGCTACACGATCCGATAAGCATCCGACAAGGAGACCATCATGCTCGATATCACCCAGCTGCTCGTTCCGATCAGCGTTACCCAGGCCTGCGGCGAAGACCTGAGCTTTTCCACCGAGGTGGACACCATCGCCGACGCGCGCCGCCACGACGATCCCACGCTCGACCAGGGCGAATGGGTCGAGGCGCTGAAGCAGGCCGACTGGCCCTATGTGGCCAGCCACTGCGAACGGTTGATCCGTTCGCGCAGCAAGGACCTGCGGCTGGCCGTGTGGCTGGCCGAGGCGCATGCGAAGACACGCCATTTCCGCGGCCTGGGCGACGGCTATGCGCTGCTGGCCGGACTGTGCGAACGGTTCTGGGACAGCCTGTATCCCGCCGCCGAAGCGGGCGACCATGAACAGCGCATCGGCAACCTGTTCTGGCTGCTTACGCGGTCGGCGCAACTGGTCAGGGAAATCCCGCTGGCCGAGGATGGCAGCGTCTGCCTGGCCGACTTCGACGCCGCGCGCCAGCGCGCCGCCAACGCGCAGGGCCCGGACGAATGGGGCAACCGCCCGGCCGTGGGCGGGCCCACGGTCGACGAGCTCGACGCGCGCCGCCGCCGCAATGCCGATGCGTTCAATGCCACGCTGCTTGCCGATGCCCGGTATTGCCTGGAGTCGCTGCATGCATTCGACGGCGCGGTGGACCGCCGGCTTGGTGTCGATGGCCCCAGCTTCGCCGCCGCGCGCGAGGCGCTGCACCACGCGATCGACTTCATCGGGCTGCTGGCGCCGGCCCAGGCATCGCCGGTCTTGGACGAAGCCGCGCCCGTCGCGCCGGTCCGGCAGGCACCCGGCAACGGCCAGGTCGCATCGCGCCAGCAGGCCATCGACCAGCTGCGCAAGGTGGCCGAATACTTCCGCCAGACAGAACCCCACAGCCCCGTCGCTTATCTTGCCGACAAGGCGGCTGCCTGGGCAGCGATGCCATTGCATCAATGGTTGCGCACGGTCGTCAAGGACGCGGGCCAGATGGCCCAGCTCGACGAGCTGCTGGGCACTGTCGCGCCGTTGCCGGAGAACTGATCGCCGTACCGTGTTCCCCTTGCATTCTCCCTGCGTTATCGTCAGACTGGCCTGAAAAGATAATGCAAGGAGGCAATTATGGGCAATCTCCGGATCGGCGCGCGCCTCGCGCTCGGTTTCGCGCTCGTGCTGGCGCTTCTGATGGTGATGACGGTCACTGCCGTAACGCGCATGCAGGGCGCGAGCCGGCTGACCGACGAGCTGGTGACCCAGCGGGTCCACAACGAACGCCTGATGGCCGAGTGGAACAAGGTCATCGAAGTCAACGCGGCGCGCACCATCGCCGCCTTCCTGGTGCCGGACGTGGCGGCGCAAAAGGCCATCGAGGCCACGATGGCCGCGTCGTCGAAGCGGGCGACGGAAATCCAGGACCAGCTGGGCACGGAGCTGGTCGACGCCGAATCGCGCAGCGGCCATGCCGCTGTCATGGTGGCCCGCAAGGCGTACTCGGACATCCGCAAGACCATGTTGACGGCCAAGGCCGCCGGCGACACCGCCACCGCGCAGCGCATCTACGGCGGCGACCTGAACACCACCCGTGAAGCTTACCTCGCCGCCCTGGCAAGCCTGCTGAAAACGCAGCAGACCGCGCTCGACGCCACCGCCGCCGATATCCGTGCCAGCTATGCCGCCAGCCGCAACCTGCTGGTCGCGCTCGGCCTCGGCGCCCTCTTGGCCGGCATCCTGTTCGCATGGCAGCTCACGCGCACGATCACCGGTCCGCTGCGCCAGGCCGTGCAGGTCGCCGAAAACGTGTCGTCGGGCGACTTGACCAGCACCATCGATACCACGCATGGCGACGAAACGGGCCAGCTGCTGCGCGCATTGAAGCGGATGAACGGCAGCCTGATGACGATCGTCGGGCAGGTGCGCAACAGCACCGATGCGATCGTCACGGCCTCCACGGAGATCGCCGCCGGCAACCTCGACCTGTCGTCGCGCACCGAGCAACAGGCCAGCGCGCTGCAGCAGACCGCGGCCACGATGGAGGAACTGACATCGGCCGTGCGCTCGAACGCCGACAACGCGCGCGAGGCGCGCACGCTGGCCGACGGCGCATCCGTCATTGCCGGCCAGGGCGGCACCGTGGTGGCCGACGTCGTGCGCACGATGGAAGCCATCAACGCATCGTCGGGCCGCATCGTCGACATCATCGCCGTCATCGACGGCATCGCATTCCAGACCAATATCCTGGCATTGAACGCGGCCGTCGAAGCGGCGCGGGCGGGCGAGCAGGGCAGGGGCTTCGCCGTGGTGGCATCCGAAGTGCGGACACTGGCGGCACGGTCGGCCGCGGCCGCAAGGGAGATCAAGGAACTGATCGGCGATTCGGCGCAGAAGGTACAGGCCGGAACGGCCCTGGTGGACCGGGCCGGCAGCGCGATGGGCGACATCGTGGCCGCCATCGGCAAGGTCACGCAGATCATGAACGGCATCGCCGACGCGAGCGCGCAGCAGCAGGACGGCATCGAACAGGTCAACCAGGCCATCTCGCAGATGGACCAGGTGACGCAGCAGAACGCCGCACTGGTCGAGCAGGCCGCCGCCGCCGCGGCAGCCATGCAGGAGCAGGCCGGCCGGCTGTCCGACGCGGTGGCCGTGTTCCGCCTCGATACCAACCCGCCATCGCGCCGGCGCGAAGACCATCATGCGGGACCGAGGCACTTGCTGCCGGCCTGAGCGGGGCTACAATGCGCGCATGAATGGAGAAAAATCTGTCGAAAACGCTGTAGAAACCGCTGTAGAAACCGCTGTAGAAACCGCGGTGGACAATGCGCCGGGAAGAGCGCGGTGCGCTACCTGCCTGCGCGCCGCCAGCGCGTGCATCTGCCGCTGGATCCGGCCGGTTCCAGCCGCGACCGCCGTGCTGATCCTGCAGCACCCGATGGAAACCGCGAATGCCAAGAACAGCGCGCGGTTGCTGCATCTGTGCCTGCCGGGCAGCACGCTCGTCGTCGGGGAAACGTTCGGCGATTTGCATGGATTGTTGAAGGGGCCGCGCCGCGCCGTGCTGCTGTATCCGGAGACGCCGGGCGACCGCTCGCTGGGCATCGCGCCGCCACCGGCGTTCGATGCGGCCGCGGCGGAAGACGTGCTGCTGGTGGTGCTCGACGCCACGTGGCGCAAGAGCCGCAAGATGCTGTACCTGAATCCCGCCTTGCAGGCATTGCCGCGGCTGGCGCTGCGCGACGTGCCGGCTTCGCATTACCTGATCCGCAAGGCGCATGCGCCGGGGCAGTTGTCGACACTGGAAGCCACGGCCTTCGCGCTGGCCCAGCTGGAAGGGGACGAAGCCCGCTTCGCGCCGCTGATCGCGGCATTCGATGGCTTCGTCGGCCAGCAGCAGGCACTGGCCGCCGCCGGCCGTGAACGAACAGCCGCTCAGCCGCTCAGTCGCTCAACTGATGAACTGATCAAATGATCAACTGATCAATTTCAGCCCCGGCGGCAGCGCGTCGCCGAACATGCGCTGTTCGCTGGCCTGGTCCAGTTCCACCACGTCGCGCACCATCGCGCTCCACGTCGGCGGCGCACCCACGCCCGTCAGCCGGCGCAGCACTTCTTCGCGCAGGGCGGGGCTGATGTCGCGCGAACGGTCGCCCGTCATGCGCGCCAGGTGCGCCGCGGCGAAACCGGCCGGCTCGATCTTCTTCCAGTCCAGCTTCAGGATCACGCCCAGCCAGGCTTCCACGGAGGCGGCCGGCGCCACTTCGTGCGCGCTGCCATGGAACGGCTTGCGCGCGCCCACGCGGCCCAGCGCCCACAGGTAGCGGGTAAAGCTGGCGGCGGCCTTCGCCTCGAACTTCGGGCCGGACGTCGGCAGCTTGCCGATCGTGCCGATCATCCAGTCGCCGATCTCCGCCTTGTAGGCCGCCGGAATCCGCTCCAGCGAGGCGCCGAGGCGCAGCATGTCTTCCTCGCCGCCGTCCACCAGCGTGGCGGGGCGGGTCCCGCGCTCCGCGGCGCTGGCCTGCAGGTTGAAGGCGAAGTCGTCCAGCAGCCGCAGTTGCATCTCGGTGGAGAGGCCGCCGGCCACGCGGCGCCACAGCGTCCACCATTCGGCGCGTACCTGGCTGTCCTTGAAGTACTGCGCACCGCTGTCGAACAGCGCCCACAGCTGGCCGATGCGCCAGTCGTCGAGCGGGGCGCCGAAGCCGGGCCGCAGGCACCAGCCGGCCAGGTTCAACCACACGCGCTCGTGCTCGGGCGAACGGCGGCGGCCCTTGGCCCGCTGCATCAGCGCGTCGAACAGGTGCCGCAGCAGCGGCGTGGGCCACCGCTCGCGGCTGCCCAGCAGCTGTTCGAGCTGGCCGCGCAGCTGGCGCACTTCCTTGCTTTCCACGTGCAGCACGCGCGAACCGAAGATGCGGTCGATCTTTTCGACCGCCTCCGCGAAGCGCGGCGGCGGTGCCGCCGGTTCCTGCGTTTCGACCGCTTCTTCTTCCGCACCGCGCAACTGGAATTCCAGCAGCCAGCGCCGGCCGCTGGCCGCTTCCACGCAATGCACTTCCAGCGTGCCCACCTCGGACAGCGCCGCCGCCAGCCGCACGGGTACTTCCTTCGGCACCTTCGTGTCGTCGGTCTTCAGCACGGTGGAAATCGCCGGCAGCGCCACGTAGTCGGCCGGATCGAGATCCG
This sequence comes from Pseudoduganella sp. jia 12, assembly GCF_055502675.1. NCBI lineage: Bacteria > Pseudomonadati > Pseudomonadota > Betaproteobacteria > Burkholderiales > Oxalobacteraceae > Pseudoduganella > Pseudoduganella sp. jia 12. Next base: position 667,262 of record NZ_JBUXKP010000001.1, on the reverse strand, counting down.
CCAGGTCGCCGGCGCCATGGCGCAGGTCGGCCACGGTGGACACGAGATGGAAGCGCACGGGCCGGCCCACGCGCAGGCCGAACGTGCGGTCGGCCAGTGTTACCTCGCTGCCCGGCTGCGCGCCGCGCGGCAGGAGGCACACGGCGCGGCGCTTGACGCCCGGCGCCTTGTCGGCATCGAGCAGCAGGTAATAGGCGCGCGCGGAGCCGCCGGCGATCGACGGCGCCATGCCCTGGCGCGACAGCGAGTAGGCGACACCGCCGCGGGCCACGGCCACGTCCGGATTATCGTTGTGCAGCACTTTGATCTGTCCCAGCCCTTGCTGGCTGCGCCAGCCGGACAGCGTATCGGCCAGCCGCCGCGCCAGCGTTTCGGCGCGGAACACGCCGCCGTTCAGCAGCAGCGTGTCGGGCACCGGGAACGTGGTGTCGTCCCCGATGCCGAGCGCGGCGCGCGCAGCCTGCGCATGCTGGCGCAGGAAGCTGGCGAGATGGCGCGTGACGGCGGCATCGCTGGCATACGGCAGCCCGAATTCGACGATGCCGCCGCGCGAACGGCGCGCATCGTCCTGCCCGGCGTTCAGCGGGAAGAAGCCTTCGACGACGACCTGTGCCACGTCGTCGCGCGTCAACGTCACGGAGCGGCTGCCGCCGATCAGCTTCGATCCGCTGCCCAGCAGCGTAACGTTGGCCTGCGACGGGCCACCGGCCGCCAGCAGTTGTTCCTTCGCGGCGCGGCAGCGCTCCGTGAGTTGCGCCAGCCGGCCAGCCGAAAGGCGCTGCGGGCTGTCCGTCGGCGCGAGCCGCGATTCGGCCAGGTGCGCCAGCGCGAGGTCCATGTTGTCGCCACCCAGGATCAGGTGGTTGCCCACGCCGATCCGCTCCAGCACGGGTTCGCCGTTCGCCACCCGTACCTGCACGAGCGAGAAGTCGGTGGTGCCGCCGCCCACGTCCGCCACCAGCACGAGGCGCGTATCGGCCAGTTCCCCGGCCAGCGTGGCGCGGTGGCGGTACAGCCAGTCGTACAGCGCCGCCTGCGGTTCTTCCAGCAACCGCACGCCGTGCAGGCCGGCCTGCTTGGCCGCGGCCAGTGTCAGCGCGCGCGCGCCTTCGTCGAACGACGCGGGCACCGTCAGCACGATGCGCTGGTCTTCCAGCAGGTGGTCGGGGAAGCGGTTGTTCCACGCGCCGCGCAGGTGCGCCAGGTAGCTGGCGCTGGCGGCCACGGGGGACACCTTCGGCACGCCGTCGGGCGCACTGTCGGACGCACCCCACGGCAGGATCGGCGCCGTGCGGTCGACGCCGGGATGGGACAGCCAGCTCTTGGCGCTGGCCACGTAGCGCCCGGTGACCTGGGCGCCCAGCGTGCGGGCCAGCCGGCCGACGACGAACCGTTCGACGCCTGCCACGTCGGCCTGCACCCATGGCAATTGCAGTTCGGCCGGCCCCAGCTCGCCTTCGGCCGGGTGGTAGCGGTTCGACGGCAGCAGCAGCGCGGCATGCACTTCGCCGGGCGCCGTCAGCTGGTCGATCTCGAGCAGCTGCACCTCGGTGGCGCCGGGCGCCGCGTACGCCAGCACCGTGTTGGTGGTGCCGAGGTCGATGCTGACCAGGTAGGGTGTCATTGCCCTTCGGCGGTGCCGCGCACGTCGAACTCCACCTTCCAGCGCTGGCCGTCATCGGCCACCGCCAGCAGTTCCAGCGTACCCGCCTCGGTGGCATGCGCGTGCAGGCGTACCTGCACCACGTCGCCCGGCTGGCGGCCTTCCGGCGACAGCTCGGCGTGGATCTCGTTCAGTTCCGTCAGTTCGTCCGGGCCCCAGAAATCGAGCACGGTGCCGATCGCATCCTGCCGGCGCGTGGAGGAACCGAAGAAGCGGAACTGCACCGGTTCGCCGACGACGAGGCCGAATTCCTGGCCCGGCAGTTCCAGCTCGCTGCCTTCTTCCATGCCGAACGGCGCCACGCACAGCGCCTGGATCGGCGGTTCCATGCCGGGAATGGCCGGCATCGACGATTCCACCGCCACGTAGTACGAACGGGCCGTGCCGCCGCGGATGCGCACGCCGGCACCGCGCCGCACGTAGCTGTAGTAGGCCGCGCCGCGCGCCACGGCGAGGTCGAGGTCGGCGCCGCCCAGCATGCGTGCCGCTTCCGCGCCTTCCATGTACAGCCAGTCGTTGATCGTGTCCATCACGCGCCGGGCCAGCAGTTCGGATTTGAAGACGCCGCCGTTGAACAGCACCGCGCTCGGGTGCAGGAACGAGTGGTCCGGATTCTGCAGCCCGGCAAAGCCCGGCACGTCGGCCGTCGCGCCCTTCTGGCGGCCCAGGAAAGCGGCCAGGTGGCGCGTGACTGCGGCATCCTGCGCATACGGCAGGCCCAGTTGCGTGAGGCCGGCGCGGGTGCGCACGGCCGGTCGGGCCGACGCTTCCACCTTCGGGAAGAAGCCGTCGGTGATGAACGCCGTCACTTCGTCGCGCGTCAGCTCGGTGCGGATCGAGCCGCCGATCAGCTTCGAGCCGCGGCTCGGCACCACGATCGGCCAGGTTGCGGCGCTGGCGTCGGCCAGCAGGTTTTCCTTGGCGGCGCGGCAGCCGTAGGTCAGCGCGCGCAATTGCCATGGATCGAGCTGCGTGCCATTGGCGGCCAGCTTGCGCGCCACGAGGTGGGCGAGGGCGAGGTCCATGTTGTCGCCGCCCAGCAGGATGTGGTCGCCCACGGCCACGCGGTGCGGTTCCAGCACGCCATCGCGCTCGGTGATGGCGATCAGCGAGAAGTCGCTGGTGCCGCCGCCCACGTCGACGACGAGGATGATGTCGCCCGGGCGCACTTCCTTGCGCCAGCGGCCTTCGCTGCCCTGGATCCAGCTGTACAGCGCGGCCTGCGGTTCTTCCAGCAGGGTCACGGCTTCGTAGCCGGCGGCGCGGGCCGCTTCGGCGGTCAGCTCGCGCGCGGCCGGGTCGAACGAGGCGGGGATCGTCACCGTCACGGCCTGTTCGCCGAACGGCGCATCCGGGTGCGCGGTGTTCCATGCCTGGCGCAGGTGCGCCAGGTAGCGGGTGGAGGCTTCCAGCGGCGACACGCGCGTCACTTCTTCCGGCGCGTCGTTCGGCAGGATCGCGGCGCGGCGGTCCACGCCGGGATGGCACAGCCAGCTCTTCGCGCTCGACACGAGGCGGATCGGCGTGGTGGCGCCGCGGCTGCGCGCCATCTCGCCGGCGACCGAGGTTTCGCCCTCCGAGCTCCACGGCAGCGCCAGTTCGCCCGGCGGCAACTCATCCGGGTGCGGCAGGTACAGGAACGAAGGCAGCAGCGGCAGGTCTTCCACCGTGCCGGGCGCCGTCAGCTGCGGCACGCCCAGCACCGACTGTTGCGTCTTTTCGCCATCGCTGCCCGCCAGGTCCACATAGGACAGCGCGCTGTGCGTGGTGCCCAGGTCGATGCCGATCGCAAAGCGCGGCGTGTTGTTGTTGTTGTTGTTGTTGTTGTTGTTGTTGTTGTTGTCGCTCACAGTTCCACCTCCGCCGGGGCCAGGACTTTCGCGTCGTGCGCTTCGGCCAGCTTCGGCAGGCGCACGGCCGTGGCGCGCCAGCCGCGGTGGCTCAGCGTGCCCTTGAACGGCGGCTTGCCGACCACGTTGCCGGTCAGGCGCACGGCGGCGGCATCGAAGCCTTCCTCCAGCGTCACGCGGCTGCCTTCCGCTTCGGCGCGGGCCGGTTCGATCGTGAAGTGTTCCTTCAGCACCTTGCTGCAGCCTTCGTGCACCACGCGCGCCGCGGCGCCGATGTCGGCGTCCGAGTAGCCGGCCAGGTTTTCCTGCGTAAAGTCGATCAGGCGCGCTTCACGCTGGAGCAGCGACAGCAGTTGCAGCGCCGCATCCGGCGTCGCTTCGCGCAGCGGCGGGGCCACCGGTGCAGCCACGGGTGCGGGAGCCGGAGCGGGCGCAGGGGCCGGCGGCGGCGGGGCAGCCACCGGGCCGACCTGGTCGTTCTGGAACCGGGCGGCGAATTCGGCGTCACCGAGCGTCTTGAAGAAGGCGCTGAACGCAAGCGGGATCCTCGCCAGGAAGGACGGAGTAGTCGTAGTCATATCGGGTTTGTAGGGTGGGGGCCGGGTGATACCGGACGAACAATTGCGAATCATACCAGTTGAGGAACTGCCAACGCACGTGCGGCAGTTGCATGCCCTTGAAAACGGGCCTAGAATACTGTATATACATACAGTTATAGTGAAACGCTGGAGCTCCCCATGCACCGAGATAACTTCACCACCAGTAACTTGTTTTCAAGTAACCTCGCCACGAACCTCGATGCCCAGGCCGGGCAGGTCATGTCCATGCCCCGTTCGCTGAAAGCGCTGAAGGGGCGCGGCGCCGTCACGAACGTGCAGGGGCGCTACGAGCTGGACGTGCGCGAAACGTTCGACGATGGCTGGCTGCGCGAGGAAGAGGAGCCCCGGGTGTGGCGCACCCAGGTGACGGAGGAAACGGCGAAATCGATCCTGTCGCGCAACCAGTCGCCGGATATTCCCTTCGGCGTTTCGCTGAACCCGTACCGGGGCTGCGAGCATGGCTGCATCTATTGCTTTGCGCGGCCCACGCACAGCTACCTGGGCCTGTCGCCGGGGCTCGATTTCGAGAGCAAGCTGTTTGCAAAGATGAACGCGCCGGACCTGCTGCGCAGCGAGCTGTCGAAGCCCGGCTACACGGTGGAACCCATCGCGCTGGGCGTCAATACCGATGCCTACCAGCCGGTCGAGCGCGAGCTGAAGCTCACGCGCCGCGTGCTCGAGGTGTTGCAGGAATGCCGGCACCCGGTGGGGCTGATCACGAAATCGGCACTGATCGAGCGCGACATCGATATCCTCGCGCCCATGGCGGAAAAACGCCTAGCCGCCGCGTCGATCACGCTGACCACGCTCGATCCGAAGATCGCCCGCACGCTGGAACCGCGCGCCGCCGCGCCGGAGCGCCGCCTGCGCGCCATCCGCACGCTGACCGAAGCGGGCATCCCGGTCGGCGTGTCGGTCGCGCCGATCATCCCGTTCGTCACCGAGCCGGAAATCGAGAAGATCATCGAAGCGGCATTCGACGCCGGCGCAGTGCAGGCCAGCTACGTGGTGCTGCGGCTGCCATGGGAAGTCAATCCCCTGTTCCAGCAATGGCTGGAAGCCCACTTCCCGGACCGCGCCCAGCGCGTGATGAACCGCGTCCGCGAAATGCATGGCGGCAAGGATTACGACGCGTCGTTCGCCACGCGGATGAGCGGCCAGGGCCTGTGGGCGGACCTGATCCGCCAGCGGGTGGAAAAAGCCATCCAGCGTTGCGGCATGGCGGGGCGTGGCAACCGGTTCAGGCAGCTCGACTGCACGCGGTTCCGGCGGCCACTGGTCGTGCCGCCGACGGGAACGAAGGCGAAGCAGGCCGAGGCAGTAGGGCAGTTGAGCCTGTTTTGATGGTCGCTTTGCTTGCTAGTCGGTGATCTGGTTGGCGCAGGTTGGTGACAATGTTCTTGAACGGGTCTGCGCAATAACGCAACGTCCAACGCAACGTTCAACGCAACTTGCGATGCAACTTCGACGCAACTTCCTGACAGGATGCCGGGCCTGGATGGAATTTCCTATTATCAACATTTGATATTTATCAGAGTGGCACACCCATGCCCATGATTAAATTATTTCCTATTGGAACTAATTTATCGGCAGCCCGACGCCTGTGCGGCAAGGTGCTGCCCGCGGAGGAAATCATGTTCATCTCTACATCCAGGATCGTCATTTGCCATCCCGTGTGGCGTTACTTCTGGCCGTTCCAATCCACGAGCCGGCTGGTTTCCTATGCGATGCTGCTTCCAGCCGGGTTGCTGGCCATATCGGCCTTGCTCTATTTCCTGGCCCCGGCAGCGCCACTGCTGCCGGTCCTGCTGGCGGTGGCAATCGGGGCAATCCCGGCGTCGTATGCGATGCTGCCCGCGGAAATGACGATACGCACGAGCGGCGGCACGACTGGCGTCGCGCGATCGATCCGCGAACATATCCTGGCGTCGAGCTACATGATCACGGCGATGGGCAACGGCGCGATTCGCTACACGCCCGTCGGTCCGCGCTGGCTGCGGTGGCGTAAGAATGCGGTCACGGTGTTGCCATGCGCCGATTCCATGCTGCTGCTCCAGGGCTCCGTAATGGGCCTTTCCAGGATACGCAAATTGCTTGAAGGTTCCAGGGCCGGCCCCAGCGGCGCCATATCGACCGCGCGCTGAAGGCTTATCTGCCAGCAAGCGCCTGCAAGTGGCGCTCGATCGCGAAAACATGCTCATCTTCGTGTCCCATGGCGCGCAGCGCGTGCGCCAGGTGCACGAGGTATTCCACATTCGGCCCGCTCGGGCCGCGCGCGGCGGCGATATGACGCGCGATATCCAGTTCCGAAGCTTCGCCCAGGTAAGCCGCGTTGTCGTGCCGCGCAAGATAGACAAGGCCGGTCTCGGCGCCGCCATCGTCGAAGCGGATCCCGATCGGCAGCCGCAGGTAGCCATTCTTTTCGCGGTGATCGAGGTGCGCGAATTCTTCTGGTGTCACCAGGTAAGCCATGCCGTGACACACGGCGCCTTCCTGCGGCACGAGCGTGACGACGCGGCCCGGCGCTTCCGGCGTGCCGCGATGGTCGTGCGAGCCTTGCCAGAAGCGGCGCACCCAGCCGGCGATACTGGCCGGACGCCGCTCGATGAAGGGAAAATCGGCCTTCCAGATCAGCGAACCGTAGCCGAACAGCCACACGTTGTGGTGGCGATCGAACAGATCCATCGCGCGGTTGATCTCGATGGTGTTGTGCGACATGGGCGGAAAAGAGGATGGCTGGACCGGCAATTATAGGCTGTGTATCCGGGCTGTGTGTCCGGGCGGTGTGTCCGGGCGGCGTGTCCGGGCGGTGTGTCCGGGCGGCGTGTCCGGGCGGTGCGTCCGTCAGGCGCGCACCACGCGGTCGCGGCCTTCCTGCTTGGCGCGGTACAGTGCGCCGTCGGCGCGCATCAGTAGTGTCGATGGCGTGTCGCCGGGAACCGCATCGGCCACGCCGATGCTGATCGTCAGTGTCACTTCCCGCCCATCCTCGGCATGCACGCGGATCGCGGCGGCCGCGGCGCGCAGGCGTTCGGCCCCCACGGCGGCCACCGGCACGTCGGTTTCCGGCATCAGCACCACGAATTCCTCGCCGCCGAAGCGCGCCGCAGTGTCGATCGCGCGCAGCGATTCGGTCAGCTGGTTCGCCACCGCGACGATGGCCCGGTCTCCCGCGTCGTGGCCGTAGGTGTCGTTGATCCGCTTGAAGAAGTCGATGTCCACCATCAGCACCGACAGCGGATGGTCGAAGCGGCGGGCACGTTCCAGTTCGGCCGCGATCTGTTCCGTCATCTTGCGGCGGTTGGCGATGCCGGTCAGCGGATCGGTGGTCGCCAGCTGTTCCAGCCGGGTGTTGGCCATCAGCAGTTCCAGCGTGCGCTGCAGCACGCGGTCTTCCAGGTTGTTGCGCTCGTCGTTCAGCGCGGCCAGCGTGCGGCGCCGGTCGCGCAGCGCCACCACCAGCGCCGAGATCAGGGCGCCCTGCAGCACGATCAGCGTGAGGCCGGAAACGATCTGCCAGCGGTACCGGTCCCACACGCTATCCGGCTGGTTCAGCAGCTTCGCCTCGGGCGGCAGGTCGCGCAGGCCGTGGCGGCTGACCGTCGGTGCATCGAAGACATAGCGCTGCAGCGCGATATCGTCGGTACGGGCGCCAAGCATGATCCGGGCAATCACGCGCCCGATGCCTTCGCCGCTGATGACATAGCCGCCCACCATGCCGGGCAACACCAGCGAATCCAGGTGGGTGAACACCGGCACCGCGCTGGCGGCGGCGATGCGGTGCGCCAGGTCGTGCGGGTCGAGCTTGCCGCCCCGGTCGGTCAGGCCCGCGGCCAGCAGCAGCAGGGCGCTGTGCCGGTCCAGCGTCGACAGCTTGCGCGATACCGCCTCGAAGTCGGGATCGGTCCAGTATTCAAAGGTGATCTTGCCGGCGTAGCGCGGTGCGGCGCGCCGGATTGCGGCGATCCAGCGCTGTACGCGCGCGCTGCTGTCGCCGATGACGACCAGGCGCCGCACGTCCGGCGCCGTGCGCGGCACGATACCGACCGCACGGCTGAAATCGGGATCGACGGCAATTGCCGTGCCGTCCGTCGGCACCCAGCCGGTGTGACCGTAGTTGATATAAAAACGCTGCACGCCGGGAAACAGGTCCGGATGCGCGGCGAGGAACATCGCGGCGACCTGGCCCTCGGCGACGACCACGTCGAGCGGTACGCGGGCGTACTTGCCACGCAAGCGGGGCGCCAGGCCGTCCGTTGCCGCCTCCGGCCCGATGCGGCCCGAATCGAGCCGCTCTTCGTAAATGACCGGCATGGGCACCATGCCGCGCTTGCCCAGCTCGTCATGCATCCCCTCCTGCAGCAGCCGTTGCCAGTTCGACATCGACTCGGGTCCCAGCGAGTACAGCACCAGTATCCTGCGTTCGCCGGTAGCGCTGGCTGCCTGCGCCGGCTGCGCAGCCAGCGCAAGCGCCATCCAGCAGCCGATCATCAACAGAAGATGCTGACAAAGCGGCTCAAGAAGTTGCTTGAAAGGCAGCCTGGAATACAGCTTGGAAAGCATTGAATGACGATGGGTGGATAACGAACGGATATCGGACAGCCCGGAAAACGGCGCAATCTAGATGAAGGGCGCCAGGAATTGGTGCGAAGAAAGTGTAACACGGTCGTGCGGAAATATCGTTTCCTTATGGAAATAATGCGTGGCCGCGTTGCAACAACGGGATGGTGCACTCACGGCGGTACCGCTTCGTGCTCGACGAGCGCTTGCAACTCCCTCGCATTGACCGGTTTGCCCAGGTGCGCGCTGAATCCGGCCGCGGCCGAGCGGTGTTCGTCGGCCTGCTGGCCATAAGCCATCAAGGCGATCAGCCGGGTCTGGCGCAAGTGGGGCCGGCGGCGCAATTCGGCCGCCAGTTCGTAGCCATCCATGCCCGGCAGGCCGATGTCCAGGATCGCCAGGTCCGGTGTCAGGTGGTCGGCCAGCCGCAGCGCCATGGCGGGATCGGATGCCGCATGCACCTCGTGACCGCGCAGTTCGAGCAGCGCACGCAACCCCTCCAGCACGCTCGGGTTGTCGTCCACCAGCATGATCCGGCTGCGTCCTGGCGGCAGGTGGGCGGACGAATGCGCCGCAGGCTGGACGCCCGCCTGCGCAGCGTTCGGTAACGGCAGTGCGGTCGACAATGCAGGGGGCAGGGCGGTTTCCGCAACGCTGGCCGCGAGCGGTACGCGCACCTCGAACGCGCTGCCGAGGTCAGGGCCGCCGCTGCTGGCGGTCACGGTGCCGCCATGCAGCGTCACGATGCTCTTGACGATCGCCAGGCCCAGGCCCAGGCCGCCGCGCGAACGGTCCAGCGCCTGGCGCTCCTGTACGAATTTGTCGAACAGCTGGGGTAGCATCTCGCGCGAAATGCCGATCCCCGTATCGGTCACGCGGATGACCACGTCGGTGCCGGCGCGGCGCGCTTCCAGGCCGATGTCGCCGCCGTCGCCGGTGTACTTGGCGGCGTTCGTCAACAGGTTCGACAGCACCTGCACGAAGCGCACCGCGTCGGCATCCACCGCCAGCCCGGCCGGCGGCACATCGAGGCGCAGGCGGTGGCGGCGTTCCTCGAACAGCGGGCTGACCGTCTCCACCGCCTGCGTCACCAACGCCGCCAATTCGACGCGCTCGCGCCGCAATTCGACCTTGCCCTGGGCGATGCGGGCCACGTCGAGCAGGTCGTCCACCAGGCGCACCAGGTGGCGTGCCTGCCGTTCGATGACCGCGTGTTCCTTGTCGAGCGAGCCGATACCCCGCAGCCGCATCAGTTCGAGCGCCACGAGGATCGGCGACAGCGGATTGCGCAGCTCGTGGCCCAGCATGGCCAGGAACTCGTCCTTGGCGCGATTCGCCACCTCGGCTTCGCTGCGCGCCCGCACCAGCGCCGTCACGTCGAACGCCACGATGGCCACGCGGTCCACGTGGCCGGCTGCGTTGCGGATCGGCTGGTGCACGTAGTCGAAAAAGCATTCTTCCGGCGCGCCGCCGGGCTGGCGCTGCAGCCACACGCGGCGCGCCTGGCCCACCGCCGGCTCGCCGCTGGCCAGCACGTGCTCCAGTTCCTCGAACAGGGCGGGGTCCATTATTTCCGCCAGCGCCTGCCGGAACGGCGTGCCCTGCACGTCGCGCTGGCCGATCAGTTCGGCGTAGCGCTCGTTCACCAGTTCGTAGACCAGGCTCGGGCCGCGCAGGATGGCGATCGCGGCCGGGGCCTGCATGAACACTTCCGCCATCCGCTCGGCATGGGCGCGCTCGACCTGGCGGATGCGGCAGCGGATCAGTTGCGATTCGATCCGCGTGAGCAGTTCGCGCGCCGAGAAGGGCTTGACCAGGTAATCGTCGGCGCCGGCGTTCAGGCCGTCGATGCGCGCCTCCTCGCCGGCCCGGGCCGACAGCAGCATTACCGGCACGTCGTGCAGTACATCGTCGGCGTGCACCGCGGCGATCAGGCCGAAACCATCCAGTTCCGGCATCATCACATCGGAAACGATCAGGTCCGGCCGCTCGCGCCGCGCCGCGTCGAGTGCCGCGCGGCCGTTGGCCACAGCCGTCACGCGCCAGCGCTGGCGCAGCAGGCGTTCCAGGTAGCCGCGCATGTCGGCATTGTCGTCCGCCACCAGCACATGGGCGCCGTGCGCCAGCAGCGTGCGGTCGTCCTCCTCGTCGTCGGCGTGCCGCGGCAGCCAGCGCCGTGCTTCGGTCGTGTACGCTTCCAGCGTGGCGGACGAGGCGGTGCCTTCGGCGCGGCCCGCCAGGCGTTCCTCCGGCAGGTGCGCCCGGCCCAGCGGCAGCGTCACCGTGAAGCAGGTGCCGGCGCCCGGTTCGCTGCACACGGCGATTTCGCCATGATGCAGGTCGACCAGGTCGCGCACGAGCGCCAGGCCGATGCCCGACCCCTCGTGCGAACGCGAGCGCGCGCCTTCCACGCGCTGGAAACGCTCGAAGATCTTGGCCAGGTGCTGGGCGGGAATGCCCACACCGGTATCCTGCACGGTCAGCACCGCCTGGCCGTCCTGCTGCCGCAGCGCGACCGCGATGCGGCCCTCGAACGTGAACTTGAACGCATTCGAGAGCAGGTTCAGCACGATCTTTTCCCACATCGGCGTGTCCACCCAGGCCGGCGTCGGCAGGGGCTCGCACTGCACGTCCAGCGCCAGTCCGGCACTCTCGACGATCGAACGGAAGCCGCTGGCCAGGTCGCAAGTCAGCGCCGCCAGGTCCACCTCGGCATAGGAGGCCTGCATGCGGCCTGCCTGCACGCGCGAGAAATCGAGCAACGTGTTGACCAGCTTCTGCAGCCGCAGCGCGTTGTCGTGCGCCAGTTCCAGCCGCTGGCGCTGGGCCGGCGGCAGCGGCACCGCCTCGTCCGCCAGCGCATCTTCCACCGGCCCCAGCATCAGTGTCAGCGGCGTGCGGAATTCATGGCTCACATTGGAAAAGAATGCCGTCTTGGCGCGGTCCAGTTCGGCCAGCGCATCGGCGCGGCGGCGCTGTTCCTCGGCCGCGGTGGCGTTCTGCAGCGCGGCCGCGACCTGGCCGGAGACCAGGCCGAAGAACGTGCGGTATTCGGCATCGAGCGGCCGCGCCGGGTTGACACCCACGACCAGCACGCCGGCCGGCCGTGCCCGCCCGGGAATGGCCAGCGGCAGCGCCAGCGCCTGCGTGACCGCTTGTCCCGCCACGCCGGCAGGAAGGCCGTCGAGGTGGCCGACCGGCACCACCACGGCGGCCCCGGTGGCGCAGACTTCGGCGATGGGCCAGGGCGCGGCGGGGTCGTCGAGAGCGATGGCCGCCGGTGCCACGCCTTCGCCCGGCCGCAAGTGCGCCGCCTGCTCGAGCAGGGCGGTGCCCATGTCGTTCCCCTTGTCCCCCTTGGCCGCCTCCAGGTAAAGCAGGGCGAACGGCACGTCGAGCGGATTGCGGCCGATGGTCGCCATTGCCGTCGCGCAGGCGCGCGCCACGTTGTCCTCGCCCAGGGTGGCGGCGGCCAGCGCCGACAGCGTTGCCAGCCGGCGCGTGTTCAGGTTGCTGGCGGTAACGTCCGTCGACGGGCAGAACAGGCCGCCCACGCCGCCCGATTCATCGACGATGGGGCTGTAGGAAAACGAATACCACGTTTCTTCCAGGTAGCTGCCGCGGTTCATGTACAGCTGCACGTTGGCGACGAACGTGGCCTCGGCCTGCCGGAACACCTTGTCGGCAAGGGGGCCGCAGATGTCCCAGATCTCCGCCCAGACCTGCGCGGCGGGCAGGCCCAGCACCCATGGGTGCTTGGCGCGGCTGAGCACTTCCACATAGGCGTCGTTGTACAGGAACGTGGCGTGCGGCCCCCAGCCGATCCAGATCGGGTGGCTCGAGTTCAGCATCAGGCTCACGGTGGTGCGCAGGCTCTGCGGCCAGGCTTCCAGGGGCCCGAGCGGCGTAGCCGACCAGTCGTGCGCGGCAATCAGCCCCGGCATGTCGCCAGGGGCGTTCAGGAAACTCAGGTGGGCGGGTACGACGGGCCGCGCCGGCTGCTCGTGATCCCTCAAGGCGCTCTCCGTCATAACGCAAATAAATTCTGCAATGTTGATATTTGTCTACTGTACGTTACCGTATCGGCCGCGCAAGCCGCGCACGGTTGCCATTGTTGCAACGGCGTGCAGGGTTTGACACCACGTGGCGTGCGCAGGATACTACCCGTCATCACTTTCGAGCCATGACGTTTCCATTCCCGATCCGCAAGGAGTGTCCGCCCGGCGCCTGCGACTGCCGGCGCGAGCTGCTGGAAAACGACCTGCGGGCGGACGTGCGCGTGCTGCGCCTGACAAGAGAAGAGGAAAAGCGGCTGGTCGAGCGCATCGAGGCGATCGGCAGTTATGCCGAGCTGATGCGGGTAGGCCAGCGCCTGCAGGAGCACCTGGGCGTGACGCTGACGATCGCGCCCGGCCCCAACGAGGTGCGCACGGTGCGCGGCTTCGCCATCGAGCTGGCACCCCGGCCCGGCCTGTGCCGCAAGACACGCCAGATCGTCCCCGCCGCGATCAGGCGCTGCCTCGAAACCCACCCGGAAATCGCCTTCGCCATCCTGGACGCGCACGACCTGTTCGGGCAGCCCTGAAAGTTGCTCGGAAAATAGGGACGTACCGGAGCGCCGGACCGCCCATTTTTCGAGCAACTTTTCTGCTGGCACTGCGGTAGAATCCCGCGCTTTGCTCCTCGCCAGCGCATGACGATTCCCCTGCACTTTCTCGCCGCCCTCGACAAGGCCGATCCCTCCTGGCACCCCACGCTGGTGGCGGGCCTCGAAGCCATCGCGGCTGCCGATCCCGCCTACCTGCCGGCGCTGGCCGACGACACGTACCTGCCGACCGGATCGCGCCTGTTCGCCGCCTTCGCGCTGCCGCTGGACCGGGTGCGTCATGTGCTGGTGGGCGAAGGCCCGTATCCCCGCGAGGAAAGCGCGACCGGCATCGGCTTCATGGACGGCGCCGTCGGCAGCCTGTGGTCCGACGCCGCCGATGGCGGCCTGTCCAAGCGCGTCAACCGGGCCACGTCTCTGCGCAACTTCATGAAAATGCTGCTGGTGGCGGACGGGCAGCTGGACGAAGCCGAGACTGCCGGTGCGGCGCTGGCCGCCTGTGCAAGCCGTGCCAAGGGCGGGGCGGCGATCGGCACGCTGGCCGAACTGCAGGGGCGGCTCATGGAGCACGGCTTCCTGCTGCTGAACGCGTCGCTGGTATTCCGGCCACACGTGGCGCCCGTAAAGGATGCCAGGGCATGGCTGCCGTTTTTCGCCACGGTGGTCGACGTGCTGGCGGCGCGCAAGGCGCAACCCAGGCTGGTGCTATGGGGCAAGATTGCCGAGCAGTTGAACAAATTGCCGGCGGTGCGGGCAATGCCGCAAGCGGTGGCCGAACACCCGTACAACCTGTCGTTCATCGCCAACAAGGATATGCACGCGCTGTTCGGGCCGATGCGCTTGTTGCATCGCAGCTGATTTTGGCGGGAAACCCGCGTGAACCGGGCGAAATGGCGTATTGCGCTGCAACCGGAACGAAAGCCAAGGCCCGGCAAGGATTCCAGGAAGCTGTTATACTTGACTAAATCGTTCAGGTAATCAGGTTTTAAAAGCTTCGGATTGAAAGAAATCAATACCAAGGCTGGCGATGCCGGCTTGGCGATGAACCGAAGCACGAGATTTTACCTGCGTTCAATACCGGTTTCAGTTTCAGTTTCAGTTTCAGTTTCAGTACCAGTTTGCAGTACCAGTTTCGGAAACCCAGCAAGGAGCGCGTCGGAGCGAATGATCCGGCGGCATTTAATCGAGGTCGTATGCGTCTGACTACCAAAGGCCGCTTTGCCGTGACGGCAATGATCGACCTGGCGATGCGCCAGGGCAAGGGTCCCGTCACGCTCTCTGGCATCAGCCAGCGGCAGGCCATTTCGCTGTCCTATCTGGAACAGCTGTTCGGCAAGCTGCGCCGGCACGAGATCGTGGAGTCCATCCGCGGTCCCGGCGGCGGCTACAGCCTGGCCCGCCGCGCCGACAAGGTGACGGTTGCCGACATCATCATCGCCGTCGACGAGCCCCTCGATGCGACCCAGTGCGGCGGCAAGGAAAACTGCCATGGCGCGGACCACGCCAACGGCGCCCGCTGCATGACCCACGAACTGTGGACCACGCTGAACGAAAAAATGGTCGATTACCTCGACTCGGTCTCGCTGCAGGACCTGGTCGACCAGCAAAAACAGAAGAACGCCGAGCAGAGCGTGGTGGTCATGCACCGCAACGAGCACGCCGCCCTGGCCAAGTAACCGTCGCTATACAGAACAAACCCATACACGCCGCAAAGCACTGGAGTGAAAAGATGAACGCCCCTGAAAAGAACGTCCCCAAGGTTGCCCCGGTCGATTTCAAGACCGCGCCGCATTTCCCGATCTACATGGACTATTCGGCCACCACGCCGATCGACCCCCGGGTGGCGGACAAGATGATTCCGTACCTGCGCGAGCAGTTCGGCAACCCGGCCTCGCGCAGCCACATGTACGGCTGGACGGCGGAAGCGGCCGTGGAAGAGGCGCGCGGCCACGTGGCGGCGCTGATCAATGCCGATCCGCGCGAAATCATCTGGACGTCCGGCGCGACCGAAAGCAACAACCTGGCGATCAAGGGCGCGGCGCAGTTCTACAAGACCAAGGGCAAGCACATCATCACGGTGAAGACCGAGCACAAGGCCGTGCTGGATACCGTGCGCGAACTGGAACGCCAGGGCTTCGAAGCCACGTACCTGGACCCGCAGGATAACGGCCTGATCACCGTCGAGCAGCTGGCCGCGGCCGTGCGCCCGGATACGATCCTGGTCTCCGTCATGCTGGTCAATAACGAGATCGGCGTGATCCAGCCGGTCGGCGAGATCGCCGCCTTCTGCCGCGGCAAGGGCATCATCTTCCATTGCGACGCTGCCCAGGCGACCGGCAAGCTGGCCATCGACGTGCAGGCGCTGAAAGTGGACCTGATGACGTTCACGGCCCATAAAACCTATGGTCCGAAGGGCATCGGCGCGCTGTACGTGTGCCGCAAGCCGCGCGTGCGCCTCGAAGCGCAGATGCACGGTGGCGGCCACGAGCGCGGCCTGCGTTCGGGCACGCTGCCGGTGCACCAGATCGTGGGCATGGGCGAAGCCTTCCGCCTCGCCAAGGTGGAAATGGACGACGAGATCGCCCGCATCAAGGCGCTGCGCGACCGCCTCGCGACCGGCCTGCAAACGATCGAAGAAGTCTACGTCAACGGCGACATGGACCACCGCGTGCCGCACAACCTGAACGTGTCGTTCAACTACGTGGAAGGTGAGTCGCTGATCATGGCCGTGAAGGACCTGGCCGTATCGTCCGGTTCGGCCTGCACGTCGGCCAGCCTGGAGCCATCGTACGTGCTGCGCGCCCTGGGCCGCAGCGACGAACTGGCGCACAGCTCGATCCGCTTCACGATCGGCCGCTTCACGACCGAACAGGACATCGACTTCGCCATCGAACTGATGAAGTCGAAGGTGGGCAAGCTGCGCGAACTGTCGCCGCTGTGGGACATGTTCAAGGAAGGGATCGACATTAATTCGATCCAGTGGGCCGCTCACTAAGCAATTCAACTTATTCAGTTGGTGTCTGACACCAATCGGGAAAACCGGTGTCAGACACCAAGTCTACAAACAAGGAGCAATATCATGGCTTACTCGGAACAAGTACTCGATCACTACGAAAACCCGCGCAACGTGGGCGCGTTTGAAAAGGGCGACGACACCGTCGGTACCGGCATGGTCGGCGCGCCGGCCTGCGGCGACGTGATGAAGCTGCAGATCAAGGTGGGCGCGGATGGCCTGATCGAAGACGCGAAATTCAAGACCTACGGCTGCGGTTCGGCGATCGCTTCGAGCTCGCTGGTGACCGAATGGGTCAAAGGCAAGACGCTGGACGAAGCGCTGGCCATCAAGAACACGCAGATCGCCGAAGAACTGGCGCTGCCGCCGGTGAAGATCCACTGCTCGATCCTGGCGGAAGACGCCATCAAGGCAGCCGTCAGCGATTACAAGGCCAAGCACTCGGCCTGAGTTTGAATGCAACAACGGGGCTCGCGTGGCGGGCCCCGATGAAGGAGGAATTCGCATGGCAGTCACCCTGACCGAAAAGGCAGCAAAGCATATCTCCCGCTACATCGAACGGCGCGGCAAGGGCGTTGGCCTGCGCTTCGGCGTGCGCACGACGGGTTGCTCGGGGCTGGCCTACAAGCTGGAATACGTCGACGAAGCGGCACCGGAGGACTCGGTGTTCGAATCGCATGGCGTGAAGGTGTTCGTCGATCCGAAAAGCATGCCGTACATCGACGGCACGGAACTCGACTTTGCGCGCGAAGGCCTCAACGAGGGCTTCAAGTTCAACAATCCGAACGAAAAAGACGCCTGCGGTTGCGGCGAAAGCTTCCGCGTCTGATCCGCCGCATCCGATTCGCATCCCAGATTCATTCATCGTGCAGAACCACTTCGAACTCTTCCACCTGCCGCGGCAGTTCGCCATCGATGCCGACGCGCTGGATGCCGCCTACCGCGAAGTCCAGGGCCGCGTGCATCCCGACAAGTTCGTCAACGCCACGGACGCTGAAAAGCGTGTCGCGATGCAATGGGCCACCCGTGCCAACGAGGCCTATCAAACGCTGAAGAATCCGCAGCGGCGTGCGCAGTACCTGTGCGAGCTGCACGGCGTCGACCTGCAGACGGAATCGAACACGGCGATGCCGATGGCGTTCCTGATGCAGCAGATGGAATGGCGCGAGGAACTGGCCGAGGCGCGCGCGGCGCGCGATGCGGCGCTGCTCGACAAGCTGGACGGCCAGTTGCGCACCGCCCGCAAGGGCCAGTTGAAGGATATCGAGGCGCAGCTGGACGCGGGCGATTACCAGGCTGCCGCGCAGGGCGTGCGCGCATTGATGTTCCTGGAAAAATTCGGCGAAGAAGTGCGCTTTGCCTTCGACGCGCTCGACGCATAGCCGCACATCCACCACGCGTCGCGGTGGCCTGCCCTGGCGGCATGCCGCATCCGGCAGGCGCACAACAACAACAGGTTTTACATGGCTCTTCTGCAAATTTCCGAACCAGGCATGTCCACGGCGCCGCACCAGCATCGCCTGGCGGTCGGCATCGACCTGGGCACGACGAACTCGCTGGTCGCCACCGTGCGCTCGTCCATTCCCGAGGTGCTGAACGACGAGGACGGCCGGCCGCTGCTGCCGTCCGTCGTGCGCTACCTGCCGAATGGCAACGCCAACATCGGCTACAAGGCACTGGCGGCGCAGACCACCGACCCGAAGAACACGGTGGTTTCCGTCAAGCGCTTCATGGGCCGTGGCCTGAAGGACATCGCGTACGCGGAAAACCTGCCGTATGACTTCGTCGATGGCCCCGGCATGGTGCAGCTGAAGACCGTGGCCGGCGTGAAGAGCCCGGTCGAAACGTCGGCCCAGATCCTGGCCACGCTGCGCCAGCGCGCGGAAGATGCACTGGGCGACGACCTGGTGGGCGCCGTGATCACGGTGCCGGCGTATTTCGACGACGCGCAGCGCCAGGCCACGAAGGATGCGGCCCAGCTGGCCGGCCTGAACGTGCTGCGCCTGCTGTCGGAACCGACCGCCGCCGCGATCGCCTATGGCCTGGACAACGGCTCCGAAGGCCTGTTCGCCGTGTACGACCTGGGCGGCGGCACGTTCGACATCTCGATCCTGAAGCTGTCGAAAGGCGTGTTCGAAGTGCTGGCCACGGGCGGCGACTCCGCGCTGGGCGGCGACGATTTCGACCACCGCCTGTTCTGCTGGATCCATGCGCAGGAAAGGCTGGCGCCGCTGAACGAGAAGGACACCGCCGTGCTGATGGTGAAGGCGCGCGAAGCCAAGGAATTGCTGTCGACCAAGAACGAAGTGCTGATCGACGCCAGCCTGTCGTCCGGCGAGAACGTCCACCAGGTCATCACCGCCGAGACGTTCAACGAGATCACGAAACACCTCGTGGCCAAGACGATGAACGCCGTGAAGAAGGCGCTGCGCGACGCGAACGTGGATGCCGACGATGTCGACGGCGTGGTCATGGTGGGCGGCGCCACGCGCATGCCGCACGTGCAGCGCGCCGTGGGCGAGTTCTTCCACACGATCCCGCACGCGAACATCGACCCGGACAAGGTGGTGGCGCTGGGCGCCGCCATCCAGGCGAACCTGCTGGCCGGTAACCGTGCCGCGGGCGACGACTGGCTGCTGCTGGACGTGATCCCGCTGTCGCTGGGCATCGAGACGATGGGCGGCCTGGTGGAGAAAATCATCCCGCGCAACTCGACGATCCCGTGCGCCCGCGCCCAGGAATTCACCACGTTCAAGGATGGCCAGACGGCGCTGGCCGTGCACGTGCTGCAGGGCGAGCGCGAACTGGTGTCCGACTGCCGGTCGCTGGCCCGCTTCGAACTGCGCGGTATTCCGCCGATGGCGGCCGGTGCGGCCCGCATCCGCATCACCTATCAGGTCGATGCGGATGGTCTGCTGTCCGTCTCGGCGCGCGAGCTGCGCTCCAACGTCGAGGCATCGATCACCGTGAAACCGTCGTACGGCCTGGGCGACGACGACGTCGCCCGCATGCTGCAGGAGTCGTACACTTCCGCCGAAACCGACATGAAGGCGCGCGCGATGCGCGAAGAGCAGGTCGAGGCCGAGCGCATCCTGCTGGCCACGCAGTCGGCGCTCGATGAAGATGCGGGCCTGCTGTCGAGCGAGGAACGCGCCGCCGTCGACGTGCTGATGCAGAAGACCCGCGACGTGCTGGCCGCCTCGGTGGCCGGCACGACCGACCACCTGGCCGTGAAAACCGCCGTCGAGGAACTGGCGCACGGCACCGAGGAATTCGCTTCGCGCCGGATGGACCGCAGCGTGCGCAGCGCGCTGGCGGGCAAGTCGCTGGATCAAGTTGCCTAGAAGTCGTGTAAAAGCGCGGGTCGCATAACCAAACAAATATCATAGAGGTAGCAAGTGCCACAAATCGTCATCCTGCCCCACGCCAAGCTGTGCCCCGAAGGCGCCGTCATCGAGACGGAAGCGGGCAAATCCGTCTGCGACGTCCTGCTGGACAACGACATCCACATCGAGCACGCGTGCGAAAAATCGTGCGCCTGCACCACCTGCCACGTGATCGTGCGCGAAGGGTTCGATTCGCTGAACGAAGCCACCGAAACGGAAGAAGACCTGCTGGACAAGGCGTGGGGCCTGGAAGCGCAGTCGCGCCTGTCGTGCCAGTCGATCGTGGCCGATGAGGACCTCGTCATCGAAATCCCGAAATACACCATCAATCACGCCAGCGAAGGCTCTCACTGACATGAAGTGGACCGACATCACGGCGATTGCGGAAGCGCTGTATGACAAGTATCCGCACCTGGACCCGACGCAGATCCGCTTCACGGACCTGCACCACTGGGTGGTGACGCTGGAAGGCTTCGACGACGACCACAAGCGCGGCGGCGAAAAAATCCTCGAAGCGATCCAGCAGGCGTGGATCGATGAAGCACAGTAAGGCCGCGAAGGGTGCCGCTGCTGTGCCGTTGCCTGTCACGGTGACCGACATCCCGGAAATCAAGCCGGGCCAGTCGGTGGCGCTGCTGCAGGAACTGCACATCCTCACGCGCGACGGCAAGCTGAACCAGGACAGCCGGCGCAAGCTCAAGCAGGTGTACCACCTGTACCAGTTCATCGAGCCGCTGCTGAACGACGTGGTGAAGGAAAAGGGCGCCGTGTCGCTGGTCGACCATGGCGCCGGCAAGTCCTACCTCGGCTTCATCCTTTACGACCTGTTCTTCAAGGGCCTGCAGGAAGAGGCGCATCGCCAATCCCGAATCTACGGCATCGAGACGCGCGACGAGCTGGTGCAGCGCTCGCGCGAACTGGCCGCGAAGTTCGACTTTCCGGGCATGTGTTTCCTGCCGCTGTCGGTGGCCGAATCGACGACCTCGTCCGAGCTGCCGCCGACGATCGACATCGTCACCGCGCTGCACGCCTGCAATACGGCGACGGACGACGCGATCGACTTCGCGCTGAAAAAGCGCGCCAGGCACATCGTGCTGGTGCCGTGCTGCCAGGCCGAAGTGGCATCGGTGCTGAAGAAGAACAAGGGCCAGTCGCTCGGCAAGAGCGCGCTCACGGAAATCTGGCGCCACCCGATCCACACCCGCGAATTCGGCAGCCAGATCACCAACGTGCTGCGCTGCCTGCAGCTGGAAGCCCACGGCTACCAGGTCAACGTGACGGAGCTGGTGGGCTGGGAACATTCGATGAAGAACGAGCTGATCATCGCGACGTACAAGAACCTGCCGCGCAGGCGTCCGGCCGACCGGCTGAAGGAAGTGCTCGACACCGTCGGGCTGCAGGAAATGGAGCACCGTTTCTATACGGGAGCGGAGGCTGGCCATGAGTGACGATACGATCCGCCTGTCCAAGCGGGTAATGGACGAGAAGGGCTGTTCGCGGCGCGAAGCGGAGCTGTACATCGAGGGCGGCTTCGTGCTCGTCGATGGCGTCGTCGTCGAAGAGCCGGGCGCCCGCGTGGCGCCGGCGCAGACAGTGGCGCTGGCGCCCGATGCCACGCTGCTGGAGATCGTGCCGGTGACGATCCTGCTGAACAAGCCGGCCGGCGCCGACGCGCTGCGCTGCCTGTCGGAAGAGACGCTGCACCGCAGCGGCCACGCGGGCGAGCGCTTCCTGAAGCGCCACCTGCACAACCTGACGCCGGCGCTGCCGCTCGACGCATCGGCCAGCGGCCTGTTCGTGTTTACGCAGGACTATCGCATCATCCGCAAACTGGTGGACGAACCAGGGTCGGTCGAGCAGGAACTGATCGTCGACGTCGATGGCACCATTGCCGAAAACGGCCTGGCCCAGCTGAACCAGGGCGCCACGAAAGTGAGCTGGCAAAACGAACGCCGGCTGCGCTTCGCCGTGAAGGGCCCGAAGCCGAGCCAGATCGACCGCATGTGCGGCGCCGTCGGCCTTACGCCAACCGCCATCAAGCGCCTGCGCATCGGCCGCGTGCCGATGGGCAGCCTGCCCGCCGGCCAGTGGCGCTACCTGCTGGGCTACGAACGATTCTGACCCGTAAAACTGGGGACAGACCCTGGTTTAGAGGCAAAACTGGGGACGGACCCCTGTTTAGAGGAAATTTCCTCAAAACCAGGGTCTGGAGGGAGAGATGCCTTGCAGGCCATCTCTGCTACACAGGCGAGGAGCATGCTCCTCGAAGCTGCGGCCATGCAGGGCCGCATCGTTCCGCAGGCGTGGAGCATGCTCCACGAAACCCCTGCGTTACCCCCTGTTTCGCCCCCAGTTTTGCTGCCTGGTATTTCCAGTTATTCACTGTTATTCCCTGTTACTTCCGCTTCTTGCTGTTCGCCGTCGCCGTGGTCGTATAGAACTCCGGCGGCTTGCGGGCGACCCAGTCGATGAACGTGCGGATATCCTCGTTTTCGCGCAGCCTGTCCCACGTGTGATACGTGCGGAACAATTCCTTCTCGGTAAAGACCGAGTGGATCTTGCGGTGGCAGATCTTGTGGATGGGGAACTGCGCGCGGCCCTTGAATGTCTTCGGCACGAGATGGTGCCGGTCGATGTTGGCCGTGCCCAGCGGGCGGCCGCACAATGGACACAGTGGTTCGGCAGGGAAGTCGTCGTCCGGTTTCATCCGGCACAGGTGAGGGCGGCAACGGCCGCACGCAAGGTCAGGCTGCCTTGGCGGAAGCTTTCCTTGCGGGCTTCGGCAATTGCACGAGGCACGTGCCGGCGATGCGGTCATGCAGGAATTGCCGGTCGCGGTCGAGGAAGGCCGTGAGCGACCACGCGCCGATGCCGATGGCGATGGCACCCAGCGCATGCCAGTGCTCCAGCCCCAGCGCCCAGCTGGCGATGAGCGCCGGCAGCACCCACATCCAGGCCAGCAGGTAACGCAGCGCGGCGTGCCGCAGCGTCACCGGCGCGCCGTCCGGCAGCGTAACGCGCAGGCGCCACGTCTGCATCGCCAGCGTCTGGCCGTTGCGGCGCCACTGATGGATGAAATACGCGCCCAGCACGAGGAACGCCAGCGCCTGGCGGCCATGCTCGACCGCGGCGGCATGGCTGGCGTCCATGACGAATTCGAATACGAGGAATGGCAGGAACAGGGCGGCAAACGCGAGCAGAAGTTCATACACCATCGACACCAGGCGGCGCCTGATCGAAGGCATGGATACTGCCGCGTTATTTGGCTGCATTGGGAGAGGTCGACGACGCGGTCGGGGCGGGTGCCGGCGCGGCGAGCGGGGCTGCCGGCGTTGCCGGAACCGCCGGGATCGCCGGTGCGGGAGTGGGCGGGGAAGCGGGCGGATTCTGCTGCATCATCACGGCCGGCGTGGCGGCGCCCTCCAGCGGATACACGAGTTCCTGAACCGGCTGTGGCGCGGGCGCCGGTGCCGGTGGTGGCGTCACCGGCGGCGTCGCGGCCAGCGCGGGCGGCGGGACGGCCGGGCCATGCGGCTTCGCTGCTTGCGGTGTTTTCGCCAGGCTTTGCGCGGGGGTAGGCGGCTTCGCCAGTTGCTGTTTCTTCGCGGTGCCGGCCTTGGCCAGCTTGCGTTTTTCCTCGTCGGACAGCTGCTGGTACTCTTCCCACTGGGCCGCCTTCTTGCCGCCGACGGCACGCTGGGCGCGCGCATAGTTTTCCCGCACGGCCTTGCGTTCCTCGGGCGACATTTCCGTCCAGGCCCGCATCCGGTCGAGCATGCGCTTTTTCTCGGTGGGTTTCATCGACGCATAGCGGCCGGCGATGTCGAGCCATTTTTGCTTGCGCACGGGACCCAGGTCGTCCCAGCCGGCCTTCAGCGGGCCGAGCGCCTCTTTCTGGGCAGGCGTGAGATCCTGCCAGCGCAATTCAGCCATGGAAGGCGAGAGAAGTGCCGACGCGGAAGCGGCCGGTGACGGCGCTGCGTCCGGACGATGATGGCGCAACGCGACGACACCGGCGGCGATCGCGACGATCAGCGCGGCAGCACCACCCCATACCCATGCACGCCCGTACTTCTGCGCCATCCTCAACGCCCGCGCGTTTCGAGATAGGCGTTGAAGCCGTTATCCAGATAGGCCGACAGCGGCAGTTCGTCCGACAGCAGGGCCGCATCCAGTTCCGCCAGTTCGGCGATCGACTGCTGCTGCTCGTACTGGTATACACCGACCATGCCGCCCACCACCATCAACAACGGCAGTACGACGGAGAAACGGCTGATCCAGCCGATCGGTGCGGAGAAGAAGCCGTTACCGCCGGCGGTGGATGCCACCGTGGCCGTACGGGTCACACGGACTTCGACGTGCGGTTTCTTGCGGGCCATGGCCGCCTGGCGGGCAGCGGCAAGGCGGTCGGTCGTCGAAGCCGGTAAATCGTCCAGCTTCTCGTTGAGCGCATGGCGCACGCGGTAAGCGAAATTGATTTCTTCGGTATTCATAGTTTGATTCCCTTGGCTTTGAGTGCTTCGGCGAGAGTGTGAGTTGCTCTTGAGCAATGTGTTTTCACGCTCCCTTCGGAACATCCCATCGCTGCGGCCGTCTCTGCTACATCCATATCCTGCCAGTAACGCATAAGGAATGCTTCCCGTTGACGCGTTGGGAGTTTTTGTACTTCCGCTTCAATGAGTTGCAAGGTCTGCATGCGCTCGACCTGGTCGGCGCTGGACTCGGCTGCCTGGGTACCTTGTTCGGCCTCGTAGGATTCGAGTATATCAAAATCCTCATGTTCCTCTTGGGAATTTCCGAGTCCGGAAAACAGGCTGACCCATGTGTTTCGCACCTTTTCGCGGCGAAAGTAATCGAGGATCGTGGTTTGCAGAATGCGCTGGAACAGCAGGGGGAGCTCGGCGGCCGGCTTGTCGCCATATTTTTCCGCCAGTTTGATCATCGCGTCCTGGACGATGTCCAGTGCTGCCTCATCCTTGCGTACCGCATAGACCGCCTGCTTGAAGGCACGTCGTTCGACGTTTTCCAGAAAGTCTGAAAGTTCTTTATCTGTTGCCATCAGGAGGGGAATACGTGCCGTTGAGGTCTTCTAAGCGTGCATCCTAGCAAAATTCACGTATTCCCGCATTTTTTTGGCGCTTTTTGCCACGCTTATCCATTAATCATGCACCGAACAGGAGCATAAAGCCGAAAAAATCATAATATTTCTTGACCAGCGATGGTGCAACGCAGTAACGTATGGAACGCTTTGCACACCACGAAGCTCCCAGGTCGCGCGCAGTTGCACACAACGCTCTCGTGCCCGATCCGCTTTCATATGTCAGCAGTTTGCTCCAGCCCGCGCCAAAAGTGCGAGAGGTCGGCCGAACAGCTGCAGAAACTCAGGCAGAAAGAATCGCGTTACAGCGTCCGTCTCGCACCCCACTACGGTTGGGGGAACAGCCGGCGTCACCGCGAATGAAAAGTATGCGTGAGGGAGCTGTGGCGATAGGCTAACTTCGACAGGCAAGAGCATCCGTTCAATCTCCTATGGACCTTGAAAGGAATGTTTCATGAACAACGAAGCAGCCATCACTGGCGCCGAGATACTCGTGCGCTGTCTGGCCGAAGAGGGCGTCGAACACGTCTTCGGCTATCCGGGAGGAGCAGTCCTCTATATCTACGACGCCATCTTCAAGCAGGACAAATTCCAGCATATCCTGGTTCGCCATGAACAGGCCGCCATCCATGCAGCGGACGCGTATTCGCGCAGCTCGCAGAAGGTCGGCGTTGCCATCGTCACGTCGGGCCCCGGCGTCACCAATGCGGTGACCGGCCTGTCGACGGCGTACATGGATTCCGTGCCGATGGTCGTCATTTCCGGCCAGGTGCCGAGCCATGCGATCGGCCAGGATGCGTTCCAGGAGTGCGACACGGTCGGCATCACGCGCCCCGTCGTCAAGCACAACTTCCTCGTCAAGGACGTCAAGGACCTGGCGGAAACGATCAAGAAAGCCTTCTACATCGCCAGTACCGGCCGTCCCGGCCCCGTCCTGGTCGACATCCCGAAGGACATCTCGATGCACAAGCACGTGTTCTCCTATCCGAAGGAGATCGAGATGCGTTCGTACCGTCCGGTCGACAAGGGCCACTCGGGCCAGATCCGCAAGGCGGTGCAGCTGCTGCTGGCGGCCGAGCGTCCGATGATCTATGCCGGCGGCGGCGTGATCCTGGCCAATGCGGCCCCCGAATTGAACAAGCTGGCCGAGCGCCTCGGCTTCCCCATCACGAACACGCTGATGGGCCTGGGCGGCTCGCGCTCGTCGAGCGACCAGTGGGTGGGCATGCCCGGCATGCACGGCACCTACGAAGCGAACATGGCGATGCAGAACTGCGACGTGCTGATCGCTATCGGCGCCCGCTTCGACGACCGCGTGATCGGCAACCCGAAGCACTTCGCATCGAACCCGCGCAAGATCATCCACGTGGACATCGACCCGTCGTCGATCTCCAAGCGCGTGAAGGTGGACATTCCCATCGTCGGCAACGTCAAGGACGTGCTCGTTGAGTTCCTCGCGCAGCTCGACGCGGCCGACCACCGGCCGAATCCGGCCCAGCTGTCCAAATGGTGGAACCAGATCACCGAATGGCGCAACCGCAACTGCCTGAAGTATCCAACGTCGGATCTCGTCATCAAGCCGCAGTCCGTGGTGGAAAAGGTCTACGAGATCACGCGCGGCGACGCGTTCATCACGTCGGACGTGGGCCAGCACCAGATGTGGGCCGCGCAGTACTACAAGTTCGACAAGCCGCGCCGCTGGATCAACTCCGGTGGCCTGGGCACGATGGGCGTCGGCCTGCCGTATGCGATGGGCGTGCAGATGGCGAACCCGGATGCCACGGTGGCCTGCATCACCGGCGAGGGCTCGATCCAGATGAACATCCAGGAACTGGCTACCTGCAAGCAGTATCACCTGACGCCGAAGATCATCATGCTGAACAACCGCTTCCTGGGCATGGTGCGCCAGTGGCAGGAGCTCGACTACGGTTCGCGCTATTCCGAGTCGTACATGGATTCGCTGCCTGATTTCGAGAAGCTGGCCGAGGCCTATGGCCACGTCGGCATGCGCATCGAAAAGCCGGGCGACGTCGACGGCGCGCTGCGCGAAGCATTCGGCATGAAGGACCGCCTGGTGTTCATGAATTTCATCACCGACCAGAGCGAAAACGTGTGGCCGATGGTCCAGACCGGCAAGGGCCTGTCCGAAATGCTGCTCGGTTCGGAGGACCTCTGATATGCGACACATTATCTCTGTACTGCTTGAAAACGAGGCAGGTGCACTGTCCCGCGTCGTCGGCCTGTTCTCCGCGCGCGGCTACAACATCGAAACGCTGACCGTGGCGCCCACCGAGGACTCCACGCTGTCGCGGATGACGATCGTCACCAGCGGCTCGGACGACATCATCGAACAGATCACCAAGCACCTGAACCGCCTCATCGAAGTGGTGAAAGTGGTGGACCTGACCGAAGGCCAGCACATCGAGCGCGAGCTCATGCTGATCAAGGTGCGGGCGGTGGGCAAGGAGCGCGAGGAAATGAAGCGCACCGCCGACATCTTCCGCGGCCGCATCATCGACGTGACCGAGAAGACCTACACGATCGAGCTGACCGGCGCCAAGAGCAAGCTCGATGCGTTCATCGACGCGATCGACCGCACCTCGATCCTGGAAACCGTCCGCACGGGCGGCTCCGGCATCGGCCGCGGCGAGCGCATCCTGAAGCTCTGAGAACCGTTTCCGCCCTGATCACCGGCGAAGCCGGACCAGTAATACGATTTATACGATTCACACAAAATACTTAGGAATGACCATGAAAGTTTTCTACGACAAAGACGCTGACCTCTCCCTGATCAAAGGCAAGAACGTTGCCATCATCGGCTACGGCTCGCAGGGTCACGCGCACGCACAGAACCTGACCGAATCCGGCGTGAACGTCACCGTCGGCCTGCGCAAGGGTGGCGCGTCGTGGCAGAAGGTCGAATCGGCCGGCATCAAGGTTGCCGAAGTCAATGACGCAGTGAAGGCGGCCGACGTCGTCATGATCCTGCTGCCGGACGAGAACATCGCCCAGGTCTACAACGAAAACGTCGCCCCGAACATCAAGCAGGGCGCCGTGCTGGCCTTTGCCCACGGCTTCAACGTGCACTACGGCCAGGTCGTCCCGCGCGAAGACCTGGACGTGATCATGGTCGCACCGAAGGCCCCGGGCCACACCGTGCGCAACACGTACAAGCAGGGTGGCGGCGTGCCGCACCTGATCGCCGTGTACCAGGACAAGTCCGGCGCCGCCCGTGACATCGCCCTGTCGTACGCTTCGGCGAACGGCGGCGGCAAGGCCGGCATCATCGAAACGAACTTCCGCGAAGAGACCGAGACCGACCTGTTCGGCGAACAGGCCGTGCTGTGCGGCGGTGCCGTCGAACTGATCAAGGCTGGTTTCGAGACGCTGACGGAAGCGGGCTACGCGCCTGAAATGGCGTACTTCGAGTGCCTGCACGAACTGAAGCTGATCGTCGACCTGATCTACGAAGGCGGCATCGCCAACATGAACTACTCGATCTCGAACAACGCCGAATACGGCGAGTACGTGACCGGCCCGCGCATCGTGACTTCGGAAACCAAGGACGCCATGCGCGCCGTGCTGAAGGACATCCAGACCGGCGAATACGCCAAGTCGTTCATCCTGGAAAACAAGGCCGGCGCCCCGACCCTGATCTCGCGCCGCCGCCTGACGGCCGAGCACCAGATCGAAGAAGTCGGCTCGAAGCTGCGCGCGATGATGCCGTGGATCGCCGCCAACAAGATGGTCGACAAGTCGAAGAACTGATCGCTATCCGCGTTACGAAAAACGGCCCTCGCGGGCCGTTTTTTTCGTCTAGACATTTCCACAAACCGGGGTCAGACCCCAATCCCAGGAAAGATTTCCACAAACCGGGGTCAGACCCCGATCCCAGGAAAGATTTCCAGAATTTGGGGTCTGACCCCGGTTCCAGGAAACATTTGATGGATCCGCGCCTGGCCGGCACGCCGGACCGTCCGCTTTGGACGATGCTTCAGCTGGCCTGCTGCCGCTCCAGCGCCGCGAGCAGGACATCGATATCCTGGCATTGGCGCAGGAGGGCAGCGACTGGCCTTTGCGGCGAACCGGCGCCGGCGCGCCCCGGAACGGGCATATCGCTGCATGCCTTGCTCGGATAGAATCGATCTTGCCGTTTCGTCACCATCTTTCCGAAAGTCCCATGCGCATCCGAACCCGCCTGCTGTTGCTGATCCTGTCGATCCTGTTTCCCGCCATCGTGGCGGCATCGGTGGCGGTATGGTACGTGTACCAGGAACAGCGCAAGGCGGAAGTGGCCGGCATGAAGGAGGCGGTGCGGGCATTGTCGCTGCTGGCGGACAGCGAACTGCTGACGATGGAGGGCGTCCTGCGCACGCTGGCCGCGGCGCCGGCCCTGCAGCAGGGGGATTTCCGCGCCTTTTACGAGCAGGCCCGCCGGGTGGCGCCGCCGGAATACTCGGCGATCGTTGTGACCGACCTGGAAGGGCGCCAGCTGCTCAACAGCCGGCAGCCCTTCGGCAGCACGCCGGCACGGGGCAAGTCGAACCTGATGGCACTGCGCCGCGCCGCCGGCCTCGATGCAACCGTCGTCTCCGACCTGTTCATCGCGCCGGTCGGCAAACGGCCCGATATCGCGGTGCAGATCCCGGTGCGGATCGACGGCGAGCTGCGCTATTACCTGGCAATAGGGCTGGCGGCGGACCGGCTGGTGCCGCTGCTCGTCCAGCAGGGTTTGCCGCCGGCATGGACCGCGTCGCTGACCGACCGGCAGGGCCGCGTGATCGCGCGCAGCCGCGATGCGCACAAATATACCGGCATGAGCGTGCGCTCCGCGCTGCGCGCGCGCATCCAGGCCGGCGAACGGTCCGGCGTGCACCAGGGCGTCACGCTGTCGGGCATCGACACGATGGCTTTCTTCAGTCGCGCACCGCTGTCCGGCTGGACCGTGATCCTCAGCGTGCCGCTGGACGAGATGCGCCGGCCGGCAATCTACGCGGCCACCGGGTTTGCCGCGATGACCCTGCTGATGCTTGCCCTGTCGATCGCCGGTGCCCACTGGTATGCGCGGCGCACGGCCGTGCCGATCGAACGGCTGCGCCGCAGCGCCGAAGCACTGGGCCGGGGCGCACCCGTGGTGGCGGTGGCATCGGGCATGGCCGAAGCGGACGCGGTCAGCGCCGCGCTGGCCGACGCAAGCACGCGGATCCGCGACAACGAAGCGGAACTGGAACGCAAGGTGGCCGAGGCGGTGGCCGCCGCCGAGCGCGCCCAGCGCGCGCTGCTGCAAGGCCAGAAGCTGGAGGCACTAGGGCGCCTGACCGCGGGCATCGCCCACGATTTCAACAACGTGCTGCAAACCCTGTCCGGCGCGCTGCAGCTGATCCCGCTCACGCAGGACCGGGCGCGCGTGCAGGCATTGGCCGAAACGTGCCAGCGCGCCATCGCGCGAGCCACCACCCTGACCGGCCAGATGCGCGCGTTCGGCACGGTGCAGGATGCGCGGCTGGCCACCGTCGACCCGGCATCGGCCGTGCAGAACGTGTTGCCGATGCTGAAGAACGCACTGCCGGACAATGTGGAGCTGGCGCTCGAGCTGCCCGGCGGGCTGTGGCCCGTGACGATCGATCCGCTGCAGATGGAACTGGCCTTGCTGAACCTCGTCATCAATGCGCGCGATGCGATGCCGGCCGGCGGCAGGATCGGCGTGGCGCTGTGCAACCAGGTGCTGGCCGGTGCGGCGCACGGGCTGGCGCCGGGCGATTACCTGCGCCTGTCGGTCACGGACACCGGCACCGGCATGAGCCAGGAAACCCTGGCGCGCGCGCTGGAACCGTTCTACACGACGAAAGGGGTCGACAAGGGCACCGGCCTGGGCTTGCCGCAAGCGTATGGTTTCGCGACCCAGTCGAACGGCACGCTGGTGCTGGACAGCGTGCCGGGCGCCGGCACCACGGTGACGATCCGGCTGCCGCGCGCGACCGTCACGGCGGCGGTGCAGGAGGCTGGCGCGCCGGCCGTGCCGCCCGAACTGAAGGGCGCCGAGGGGCTGGTGCTGTTCGTCGAGGACGACCCGCTCGTGCGCGAAACGATGATGGCGGCACTGGCCACGGCCGGCTTCGACGTGCGGGCCGCGTCCAGTGGCGAGGAGGCGCTGGCCGTGCTGGAATCGGGCGCGCCGGTGCGCCAGCTGTGCTCCGACATCGTGATGCCCGGCGCGATCGGCGGCGTCGAACTGGCGCGCATCGTGCTGACACGCTACCCGGCAGTGCGGATCGTGCTGGCTAGCGGCTATACGGACAGCCGCGTCAGCTTGCCCGGCGTGCGGCTGCTGGCCAAGCCATACGATATCGCGGAGCTGTTCCAGGCGCTGAGGTGAGGCGCCGGGAACCGCCGGCTACCGGCATCATGGCCGGCGCAGGATTTCCGTCAGCACGCGCCCCTCGGCGCCGGCCGGCGCCCGCACCTGGAGCAGGGCGGCCAGCGTCGGCGCGATGTCCACCACCTCGGTATATTGCGTGTAGTTGCCCGGCGCGATCCACCGCTTGCCCATCATGATGAGCGGCACGCTCGTGTCGTAGCGGTACGGCGTGCCGTGCGTGGCGCCGCTGGTACCCGAGCCGAATGCCCAGTAGGCGCGCGGCACGACGACGAGGTCGCCCGATTCGTGGCGGTGCCAGCCGCGGCGCATCAGCAGGTCCTGCCGGGTGCCGGTGGCGCCGCTTTCCTCGAAGCGCGTGCGGGTGTAGACGTCGGCGACGCCGGCCTGCGCCTGCAGCCATTTGCTGGCGGCCGCTTCCACGTCGGCGCGCCGGATGCCCGCCTTGTCGATCGCGGCCGTGTCGAGGTAGATGTTGGGTGGCACGGCGTTGACGATCGGCTTCAGGCCGTTGAAGGTTGCGGCCAGGTGCTGCTCCAGGCCGGCCAGCAGCTTCTTGCCGTCGATGCGGCCGGCATCGATGCGCTGCCGTTGCGAGAACTCGGCGCTGTTCGCGAAGCCATGGTCGGCGGTCAGCACGATCATCCAGCCATCCGCGCCCACGCGCTTGTCCAGGTAGGTGAAGAAGCCGGCCAGCATGCGGTCCAGCCGCTGCAGGTGGTCGTGCGACATCTTGCTTTCCGGGCCATGGCGGTGGTTCACGTAGTCATGGCCGGAAAGGCTCACGCCCAGCAGGTCCGGCACGCCGGCCGGGTTGGCGCCCAGCGCTTCGCCGTCGATGGCGGCGCGGGCGAAGTCCAGCGTCAGCTCATCCACGGCCGGGCCTTCCTTCAGGCGCTTGTAGTAGTCGGCATCGGGCTTGCCGCTCTTGCCCTGGTAGGAGAACGAGAACAGCGGGCCTTCCGCATCGTTCGCGTAGGCGCTGTCGGCCAGCAGCGGGCGCCACTCCTGGGCGTAGTAGCGGTCCTGCGGCTTGCCCGCCAGGTAGCGCTGCACCCATTGCGGGTGCTGCT
Organism: Pseudoduganella sp. jia 12; assembly: GCF_055502675.1. Lineage (NCBI taxonomy): Bacteria > Pseudomonadati > Pseudomonadota > Betaproteobacteria > Burkholderiales > Oxalobacteraceae > Pseudoduganella > Pseudoduganella sp. jia 12. The sequence continues at coordinate 635,038 of NZ_JBUXKP010000001.1, read as the reverse complement.
GCATGTACCACGTGCTGCTGGCGAAATTGCCGGTGCCTTCCATGTACATGTAGGCGGTGCCGCCCTTGCCGGCCAGCAGGATCGCACCGCGGTCCTTGCCGGACACGGCGACGACCCTGGCCCGGTTGCCCGTTGCGTAGCGCAGCTGGTCGCCCAGCGTATCCACGCGCAGCCTGGCCGGAGAGGTGCCGTCGTTCGGATCGGTTTCCTCGCCGATGTACTGGTGCGCGCGGTCCTCGGTGCAGTAGACCTGCTTGCCGGTGGCGCGGTCGACCCAGTTGTTGGCCACGATGCCATGCTGGTTCGGGTAGGCGCCGGTGAGGATGGCGGCATGGCCGACCGCGGTCACGGTGGTGCCGTGCGCCTGGTGCGCGTCGCTGAACCAGGCGCCGCCGTCGAGCAGCCGCCGGAAGCCGCCCTGGCCGAACTGGTCGCGGTAGCGCACCAGCTGCTCCTGGGGCAGGCCGTCGACGGCCATCACCACGACGAGTTTCGGGGCAGGGGCGGGTTTGGCCGGCGCGGCCGCGGCATGCGCGGACAACGACAGCAGCAGTGGTGCAAGGAGTGGTGCCAGCGGCGGTGGCAGGAGGGGCGCTGTTTTCATTTTATGATGAGTAAGACGGTCGGTCTTCCATGATGACAGATCCGCGCGTCCGCGTGATGACGCGGCTGTTACAAACGTTCACCAACTGGTGCCTGGCGGGCGTTGCGGATCGGTTAAAGTGCGCTCACCATTTCAACCAGGATCCACCCGACAGGATCCGTACAAGGAGAGGCTCATGACCCTGATGAAAACCGTTGCAGCCGCCGCGCTCGTATTCAGTGCTGCGCACGCGGGCGCCCAGGCGCAGGTGCCCACCACCGGCACTACCGTCATCATCCCCGCCCATGGCGAAGTGACGGCGCCGAACGACCAGGCCATCGCCGTGCTGGCCATCGAGGAACAGGACAAGGACAAGGCCGCCGCCGCCTCGCGCGTCAACCAGAAGATGAAGCAGGGCCTCGAGATCCTCAAGCGCCAGGATCCGCAGGCCAGCCTGAAGACGATGAACTACTACACCTACCCGGTGTATCCGGAAGACCGCCCGGTGCAGCCGATGGCGGCGAACAAGCCGCGCGTGCCCACCGCCTGGCGCGTGGGGCAGTATGTGGAAGTGAAGACGACCGACCTGGGCGGCTTGCCGAAGACCGTGGCCGCGGCGCAGAAGGTGCTCACGCTGAACGCGATCAACTTCGGCCTCACCCCGGCCGCGACGAAGAAGCTGGACGACCAGCGCATCGCCGCCACCTATAAAAACCTGAACGAGCGCATCGCCTCCGTGGCGGGCGCGATGGGCCGGCCGGTGGCCGATGCCGTGCTCGACACGGTGGACTTCGAAGGTTCCGGCAACTATGCCGACCGCGAAAGCGCCGGCGCCCCGGTAATGATGGCGATGAGCAAGCGCTCGATGGACACGGCGGAAGTGGCCGAACCGTCGTTCGAACCCGGCGAAACCACGCTGCAGATGCGCCTCGTGGGCAAGGTGCGCTTCCGCTGACACTTCCAGTGGGTCACTTGGGCGACAGTGCGCCTGCATGCTCCTCTATAATAGGGTGCGCCCTGCCGGGTCAGCATGCCCGGCAGGAACAGAACAATAACGCAGCACTCAGGCATTCCATGGCTAAATTTCCCCGTCGCCGGCCCAAGGCCGGTGCCGCTCCCAACGGCAAGGCGCCGCGTCGCAGCGCGTTCAGCAGGTTCGCCCGCAAGACCAACGAGCGGGGCGAACTCCAGCCGCGCCGCGGCATCTACCTGCTGCCCAACGCGTTCACGACCGGCGCATTGTTCTGCGGGTTCTATGCGATCGTGATGGCGATGAACCAGCGCTTCGAGCACGCCGCCTGGGCCATCTTCGTGGCGATGCTGCTCGACGGCCTCGATGGCCGCGTGGCCCGCCTCACCAATACGCAGAGCGAATTCGGCGCGCAATACGACAGCCTGTCCGACATGGTGTCGTTCGGCGCCGCGCCGGCGCTCGTCATCTATGAGTGGTCGCTGCGCGGCCTGGGCAAGCTGGGCTGGATCGCCGCCTTCGTCTACTGTGCCGGCGCCGCGCTGCGGCTGGCCCGCTTCAACACCAACATCACCGTCGTCGACAAGCGCTACTTCCAGGGCATGCCCAGCCCATCCGCGGCGGCACTGATCGCCGGCTTCGTGCTGGTCATGGTGGACATGGGCGAGCATGGCGTGTACTACCCGTGGGCATCGTGGGCGCTGGCGCTGTTCGCCGGCCTGACGATGGTGACCAATGTGCCGTACTACAGCTTCAAGGACATCAACTTCAAGAAGTCGGTGCCCTTCATCACCGTGTTCCTGATCGCGCTGGCGTTCACGCTGGTGTCGCTGGATCCGCCCAAGGTGATGTTCCTGCTGTTCGTGCTGTACGGCCTGTCCGGCTATGTGGTGTTCGCCGTGCGGCTGGCGAAAGGCAAGCCCGTGTCGATCGTGCAGGTCGACGAGGAAATCGACGAAAGCGACCGCCGCTGACTGGTACCGGCAGGCGGCCAATCAAGGAGCAACGCATGAGCAACCGCCTGATCATTTTCGACACCACCCTGCGCGACGGCGAGCAGTCGCCGGGCGCTTCGATGACCAAGGAAGAAAAGATCCGCATCGCGCGCCAGCTGGAAAAACTGCGCGTGGACGTGATCGAGGCCGGCTTCGCCGCGGCCTCGCCCGGCGATTTCGAGGCCATCCGCGCCATTGCCGCCACCATCAAGGATTCCACCGTCTGCTCGCTGTCGCGCGCCAACGACCGCGATATCGCGCGGGCCGCCGAGGCGCTGGAGCCCGCGGCCAGGAAGCGCATCCACACCTTCATCGCCACCTCGCCGCTGCACATGAAAATGAAGCTGCGCATGGAACCGGAGCAGGTGCTCGAACAGGCCACGCAAGCCATCCGCTTCGCCCGCCGCTTCACCGACGACATCGAATTTTCCCCGGAGGACGGCAGCCGCTCCGAAGAGGATTTCCTGTGCCGCGTGCTGGAAACGGTGATCGCCGAAGGTGCCACCACGATCAATTTCCCCGATACGGTCGGTTATGCCGTGCCCGAACTGTTCGGCGAAAGCATCCGCCGGCTGCGCGAGCGCATCCCCAATTCCGACAAGGCCGTCTGGTCGGTGCACTGCCACAACGACCTGGGCCTGGCCGTGGCCAATTCGCTGGCCGGCGTGATGATCGGCGGGGCGCGCCAGGTCGAATGCACGATCAACGGCTTGGGCGAACGCGCCGGCAATACCGCGCTGGAAGAAGTGGTGATGGCGCTGCGCACGCGCGGCGGCTATTACAACCTCGAATGCGGCATCGACACCACGCAGATCGTGGCCGCCTCGAAGATGGTGTCGCAAATCACCGGCTTTGCCGTGCAGCCGAACAAGGCGGTGGTCGGGGCGAACGCGTTCGCGCATGCCTCCGGCATCCACCAGGATGGCATCCTGAAAGCACGGGAGACGTACGAGATCATGCGCGCCGAGGACGTGGGCTGGACGGCCAACAGGATCGTGCTCGGCAAGCTCTCGGGCCGCAACGCCTTCAAGGCGCGGCTGCAGGAACTGGGCATCGAGCTTGCGTCGGAAAGCGACGTCAACGCCGCGTTCGCCCGCTTCAAGGACCTGGCCGACCGCAAGGCCGAGATCTTCGACGAGGACATCATGGCCCTCGTTTCCACCGAGGAGCGGGAAGAGGGCGAGCACTACCGGCTGGTGTCGCTGTCGCAGCGCAGCGAAACGGGAGAGCTGCCCCATGCGCGGGTCGTGTTCTCGGCCGGCGAACGCGAAGTCGCCTGCGAAGGCACGGGCGACGGCCCGGTCGACGCGATCGTCAACGCGATCGAAAGCGAGGCCCGCACCGGTGCCGAACTGGTGCTGTTCTCGATCGCCGCCATCAGCCCCAGCTCGCAGTCGCAGGGCGAAGTCACGATGCGCCTGTCGCAGGCCGGGCGCATCGTCAACGGCGTGGGGGCCGACCCGGACATCGTGGTCGCCTCCGCCAAGGCCTACCTGGCCGCCCTGAACAAGCTGCACGCGAAAGAGCGCGTCAATCCGCAGACCGAGCGGATCTGAACGACAAAACCGGTGACAGACACCTATTTTTCTGAAACATTCCAAAAAAACCGGTGCCTGTCACCGTTTTTTGCCGGCGCCGGCGAGCCCGTCGTCTAGAAGAATCCTTCCCGCGATTCCCGCATCGGATCCGGCCCCGCCATCATCTCGCGCACCTTGCCATCCCGGCTGAAGTGCACGTGCATCATCGAGTCCCACACGCCCGACTGTTTGTAGCGGTAGCTCCATACTTCGAGGTCGCGCCGCGACAGGAACATCGTTTCGGCCGGGTGGCCGAATGTGTGCAGGATCGATGTCTTGTCGTCGATGCCCAGCTTCACGCCGGCGAATTTCTCATCGGTCAGCACCTGCTCGTATGAAAGCAGCCGGCCATCCGCGCCATAGCGCGCCATATAGGTGAACTGGCCGAACGCGCCGGCGCCGTATTCGGCGATGGTTTCGCCGCCCGCCGTGAAGCGGGCGCTGGGCTTGCCCAGGCGCGATTCGACGGCCGCCATCGGCTCGCCCGGCTGCGGCGGCGGGCCGAAGGCGCAGCCGCCCAGCAGCGCGGCGAACAGCACGGCGGGCATTGCTGGAATGCTCATCTTTCTCATATCGGCTCCCGGGCTCATTGAACAATTGTAGTCAGAAGTTCGCATGGCCCGCGCGAATTCCGTTATACTTGCGGGTCTGTCCGAATGGGCAGGCATATTCATTCAACGTAATTCACGATGCGCAGGGTTCCGTACTCCGTGCATCGCATGTGAAAGGTTCATCATGTCCGTAGAAAACATCAACAAATCCGCGATCATCGCGGACAACGCACGCGCCCAGAACGATACCGGTTCGCCAGAAGTCCAGGTTGCACTGCTGACCGCACGCATCAACGAACTGAACGGCCACTTCAAGGCCCACAGCAAGGATCACCACTCCCGCCGCGGCCTGATCATGATGGTCAACCGTCGTAAGAGCCTGCTGTCCTACCTGAAGAACAAGGACGCAACCCGTTACCGCGACCTGATCGCCAAGCTCGGTCTGCGTAAGTAATTTTTTGCATTCCCGGTTTTAGTCGAGATGCCTGCGCCAGTTCGCTGACGCGGGCATTTTGCATTCTGGATCAAGATTTATTGCCAAGCGGAACGCACCTCGCGTTTCGCCAGGCAAAGTAGAGCAGTAAGGCGCCGGGCATCAGCCAGCCGCCTGTGGTGAGGTGAACGACAGCGCCTGAAAATCTGTCGGCAAATAGAAAGGGATTACCCATGTTTAACAAAGTTACGAAAACCTTCCAGTACGGCCAGCATACCGTGACCCTGGAAACCGGCGAGATCGCTCGCCAGGCCTCCGGTGCTGTCCTGGTGTCGGTGGACGACACCGTCGTGCTGGCGACCGTGGTGGCGCGCAAGGATGCCAAGCCCGGCCAGGATTTCTTCCCGCTGACGGTCGACTACATCGAGAAGACCTATGCAGCCGGCAAGATCCCCGGCGGCTTCTTCAAGCGCGAAGGCCGTCCGTCGGAGAAGGAGACGCTGACGTCCCGCCTGATCGACCGCCCGATCCGCCCGCTGTTCCCGGAAGGTTACATGAACGAGGTGCAGGTCATCATCCACGTTCTGTCGGTCAATCCCGAAATCGACCCTGACATCGCTTCGATGATCGGTGCCTCCGCCGCCCTGTGCGTGGCCGGCGTGCCGTTCAACGGCCCGATCGGCGCGGCCCGCGTGGGCTACGCCAATGGCCAGTACATCCTGAACCCGACCACGACCCAGTTGAAGACGTCCGAGATGGACCTGGTGGTGGCCGGTACCGAAACCGCCGTGCTGATGGTGGAATCGGAAGCCAAGCAACTGTCCGAGGAAATCATGCTGGGCGGCGTCGTCTTCGGCCACGAGCAGATGCGCGCCGTGATCGACGCGATCCATGCGCTGGTGGAAGAAGGCGGCAAGCCGGAACAGGAATGGACCGCGCCGGCCAAGAACGAAGCGCTGATCGCCAAGGTCGCGCAGTTCGCCGAAGCCAAGATCAACGAAGCGTACCAGACCAAGAACAAGCAGGCCCGCCAGCAGGCGCTGCGTTCGATGCAGACCGAAGTGATCGCCGACCTGGCCGCGCAAGCCGCCGCCGAAGGCACCGATGCGCCGGATTCCGTCGAAGTGGGCAACATCCTGTTCGACATGGAAGCCAAGGTCGTGCGTTCGCAGATCCTGAATGGCGAACCGCGTATCGACGGCCGCGACACCCGCACCGTGCGCCCGATCGCGATCCGCACGTCGGTCCTGCCGCGTACCCACGGTTCCGCGCTGTTCACCCGTGGCGAAACCCAGGCGCTGGTCGTGGCCACGCTGGGCACCGCCCGCGATTCGCAGAAGATCGACGCGCTGATGGGCGAGTACACCGACGACTTCATGCTGCACTACAACATGCCTCCGTTCGCCACCGGCGAAACGGGCCGCGTGGGCACGCCGAAGCGCCGCGAAGTGGGCCACGGCCGCCTGGCCAAGCGTGCACTCGTTGCCGCGCTGCCGTCGCCGGAAGAGTTCAGCTACTCCGTGCGCCTGGTGTCCGAGATCACCGAATCGAACGGTTCCTCGTCGATGGCTTCGGTCTGCGGCGGCTGCCTGGCGCTGATGGATGCCGGCGTGCCGATGAAGGCGCACGTGGCCGGTATCGCCATGGGCCTGATCAAGGAAGGCGGCAAGTTCGCCGTGCTGTCCGACATCCTGGGTGACGAAGACCACCTGGGCGACATGGACTTCAAGGTCGCCGGCACCGCCAACGGCATCACGGCGCTGCAGATGGACATCAAGATCCAGGGCATCACCAAGGAAATCATGCAGGTCGCGCTGGCGCAGGCAAAAGAAGGCCGCCAGCACATCCTGGGCGAGATGCAGAAGGCGATGCCGCACGTGAAGACGGAACTGTCCGACTTCGCACCGCGCCTCATCACCATCAAGATCAATCCGGAAAAGATCCGTGACGTGATCGGCAAGGGCGGCGCCGTCATCCGCGCGCTGACCGAGGAAACCGGCACGCAGATCGACATCAGCGACGAAGGCGTGGTCACCATCGCTTCCGTCGATGCCGCCGCCGGCCAGGAAGCCAAGCGCCGCATCGAAGAGCTGACCGCATCGGTCGAAGTGGGCAAGACCTACGACGGCACCGTGCTCAAGCTGCTGGACTTCGGCGCGATCGTGCAAGTCATGCCGGGCAAGGACGGCCTGCTGCACATCTCGCAGATCGCCAACGAGCGCGTGAACGCCGTTGCCGACTACCTGAAGGAAGGCCAGCAAGTGCGCGTGAAAGTCCTGGAAACGGACGATCGCGGCCGCCTGAAGCTGTCGATGAAGGCTGCCGCCGAAGAAGGCGCCGCTGCCAAGTAATCTCCCTGCGTGGAGGATCGAAACCGCCGGTGCGTGAGCCCGGCGGTTTTTTTTAGAGGATTGCCACAGCATCCCCGCGGCGAAAGCCGCTATGCTCCGTTTCGGTCCAACTAACCCGGAGCATCGCGATGAGCAAGGCCCTTCGTCTTTCCGAAAAATGGTTCCAGCGCGGCCTGTGGCTGGTGGCCTTTTTGTTCGCAGGTTTCCTGATCGGCCTCGGCGGCAAGATCGTCGACAACCTCAATCTCGTCGAGGAACCGCTGTACCTCGAGCAGTTCGCCGATCGCCAGCAATACCCGGCCGTGCAGGCGGCACTGAAGGCGGCAGGCAAGGATTACGAGGAGGCCCGGGCAGCCCTCGAACAGGCAAAGCAGAAGCATCGGGTGGCCACGTCGAACACCGATTCCGCGCGCGACACCTTCAATAACTGGCTGTCGACACGCCAGGCCACCGCGCGCCCCGACCAGGACCCCGACCTGATTGCACGTACCCGCCAGCTCGACACGCTGAAAGCGGACGAGCGCAAGGCGCTGACCGCCGTCCAGGAGCAGGAACAGCGGCGGCTCGACGCCGAGCAGGCGCGCACCCGGATCACCGTGCGCATCGCCGAACTGGAACACGATGCGCAAAGCCGCTTCGACAGAGCCATGCAGCTGCGCGAACTGCGCGTATTCGCCTATCGCCTTGCGCTGACCCTGCCGCTGCTACTGGTCGCCGGCTGGCTGTGGAAGACGAAACGCAAGAGTACCTGGTGGCCGTTCGTATGGGGCTTCATCTTCTTCGCGCTGTTCGCGTTCTTCGTCGAACTGGTGCCCTACCTGCCCAGCTACGGCGGCTACGTGCGCTACGTGGTCGGCATCCTGCTGACGGTGATCGTCGGCCGGCAGGCCATCCTCGGCCTGCAGCGCTACCTGGAACGGCAGCGCGCCGCCGAGGCCCTGCCTGACACGCAGCGCCGCGAAAACCTCGGCTACGACATCGCGCTGGCGCGGATGGGGAAGGGCGTCTGCCCCGGCTGCGAGCGCGGGGTCGACCTGAAGGACCCGAAGATGGACTTCTGCCCGCACTGCGGCATCGGCCTGTTCAACCATTGCACCGCGTGCACGGCGCGCAAGAACGCGTTCACGCGCTTTTGCTACAGCTGTGGCACCCAAGCGGCCACGCCCAAGTCTTGAGCGCGGCAATACTGCAACAGAAAGTGTTGCAATAAATTCGGGGACTGTCCCTGTTGAGGGGATTGTCCCCGTGTTGATGCGCATCTGCTACAGCTGCGGCACCGGAGTCGCCACGCAGAAAGCGTAACGTAGGCGAAAAGCGATAAAGAATCTTTCCAAATTCGGGGGCTGGGCCGGGGTTTCAAGGAGCATCGCTCCTTGCCGGCCCAGCGGTTCTGCCATGCATGGCAGAACTCCTTTCAGACCCCGGTTTCAGGAAAGATTGCCCAAAACCGGGGTCTGACCCCGGTTTGAGGAAATGTTACTGCCAGGCTAGCTGAGCGGCTGGCTGGGCAGAGGCGTGCCGCGCAGATGCGGCGGTGCGTGCAGGTGCCTGCTGGTCCAGCTGGAACACCGCCACGGTCTGCTCCAGCGTGGCGGCCTGCTCCTGCAGGGCGCCGGCGGCAGCGGCGGCTTCCTCGACCAGGGCGGCGTTCTGCTGCGTCACCTGGTCCATCTGCGTGACGGCATCGTTGATCAGGTCGATGCCCGAGCTTTGCTCGGCGGTGGCCGACATGATTTCCGCCATGATGTCGGCCACGCGGACGATGCCGCCGACGATCTCGTCCATCGTGGTGCCGGCCTGGCCCACCAGGGTCGAGCCGGTTTCCACGCTGGCCACCGAGTCGTCGATCAATGCCTTGATTTCCTTGGCGGCGGCGGCCGAGCGCTGCGCCAGCGTGCGCACTTCACTGGCGACGACGGCGAAGCCGCGGCCCTGTTCGCCGGCGCGGGCGGCTTCCACGGCCGCGTTCAGGGCCAGGATATTGGTCTGGAAAGCGATGCTGTCGATGACGGAAATGATGTCCTCGATCTTCTTCGACGACGCGGTGATGGCGCCCATCGTGTCGATCACCTGCGCTACGATCTGGCCACCCTGCCGGGCCACCTGCGAAGCCGAGACGGCCATGGTGTTGGCCTGCCGCGCATTGTCGGCGTTCTGGCGCACGGTCGACGTCAGCTCTTCCAGCGACGATGCCGTTTCTTCCAGGCTGGCGGCCTGCTGCTCGGTGCGGCGCGACAGGTCCATGTTGCCGTCGGCGATCTCGTTGCTGGCCACGGCGATCGAGCCGCTGCCTTCGCGCACGATGCGCACGGTGTCGGCGAGCTTGCGCTGCATGCTGGCCAGGCCCTTCATCAGGGTGCCCATCTCGTCGTGCCGTGCGGTATCCACGTGGCGCGACAGGTCGCCGGCGGCCATCGCATCGAAGTGCTCCAGCGCTTCGGCCAGCGGCTTCATGATCGCGCGCATCAGCGCCATGCAGGCCACGAAGATCAGCACGATGCCGGCGACGACGGCGCCGATCGACAGCTTCATCACGATGCCGTACAGACGCTGGCTGTCTTCGAAGCTGTGCCGTGCGGTTGCGAGCTGGTAGTCGTCGAGCTTGTCGGATGCGTCGCTGTAGACGGAGAACAGTTTCTGCATATCCTTCATGGCAATGTGGTCGATGCGTGCCGCATCGCCGTCGCGCAGTGCCTGGGCCAGCGCGTTCAGGCCATTGGCGATCATGTCCTTGCGCGCCACGCTCACCTTGTCCGATAGCGCCTTTTCTTCGGTATCCTGCTCCAGCGCCAGGTACTGCTGCCATGCCGTATCCGACTTGGCCACGAAATCGTCGGCGCGCTTGAGCAGCGCCGGCAGTTCGGGAGCGTCGGGATGGAAGACCGCCCGGTCCTGCGCCAGCCGTGCGCGCATCAGGAAGGTCTTCGCTTCGGCACTGGCCAGGGCCGATGTCAGGTTGTTGCTGTAGGTTTCTTCGAGTGCCGAGTTGACGGAGCGCATGCCGTAGATGCCCATGGCACCGGTAATGGCAATCAGCAGGCCCAGGATGGCCATCGTGGCGATCAGGCGGGTACGGATGGAAAGGCGGTTGAACATGGAATTTCCGTAAGTGAGCAGGGCGTGCGAGGCCCGGCGTGGTCGGGTCGCCAATGACTGGCGGACGAATGCGCTGGGATATGGCGCGGGAGCTGCCGGAATTCCGTTCAAGCGGGGCAGGGAGGCGGTCGGGAGGTTGGGGCCGTCTCGTTCCAGGAGCGAAGACCCCAACCTTAGCATGGATGTTGATGCATCGCAACATTATGGGTCATGCGATGTCGTACCAGTGTTGCGTTTCAGTTCGATACCCCGTGGTACCATGTATCAGTTGTCAGCCAGTTATTGTCCTGTATAGCTCACCCGGTAGATCTTGCCTGCATGGTCGTCGGAGATGAGCATTGCGCCATCGGGCGCCACGGCGATGTCCACCGGCCGGCCGCTCACGTCGTCACCCTGCAGGAAGCCGTCGATGAACGTGGTCGTCGATACTTCCTGGTTGCCCTGCAGCGTGACGAGGCTGACCTTGTAACCGATCTTCTGCGTGCGGTTCCACGAGCCATGTTCGGCCACGAACACCTGGTTGCGGTATTGCGACGGGAATTGCGTGCCCGAATAAAAGGCCAGGCCGAGCGGCGCCACGTGCGGGCCGAGCTTGGCCACGGGGGGCGTGAATTGCGCGCAGCTGCGGCCGACGCCGAACTTCGGGTCCGGCACCACGCCGCCATGGCAGTACGGGAAACCGAAGTGCATGCCCGCCTTCGGTGCCACGTTCAGTTCGCACGACGGGTTGTTGTCGCCCATTTCATCGGGACCGTTATCGGTGAACCACAAATCCTTCGTGACCGGGTGCCACGCAAAACCGACGGTGTTGCGGATGCCGTTGGCCACCATCTCCCAGCCCGAACCGTCCGGGTTCATGCGCCAGATCTTCGAGTACACCTCGTCGTCCTTGTCGCAGGTATTGCAGGGCGAGCCGACGGGGATGTACAGCTTGCCGTCCGGGCCGGCCTTGATGATCTTTTCGCCATGCCATTTGTCGTTCGGCAGGTCGTCTTTCACCACCTTGTAGGCCGGCTTGTTCGCATAGGTCTTGTCGATCGCGTCGAAGCGGATCACGCGCCCGATCTCGGCAACGTACAGCGCGCCGTTCAGCAGCGTGACGCCGATCGGGTTGTCCAGCCCCGATGCGATGGTGACGACCTTGTCGGCCTTCCTGTCGCCGTTTTCATCCACCACCGCATACACCTTGCCCGCCTTGCGCGAACCCACGTAGACGATGCCGGACGGCGACACGGCCAGCGAGCGGGCCGTGTCCACGTTCTCGGCATACACGGCAATCGTAAAGCCCTTCGGCAGCGTCAGCCGCGCCAGGCCGTCGTCCCTGCCGGATTGCGCTGTCTCGGGTTGCGCTACCACCGGCGCCGCGGCCTTGGCCTTGCGTCCGCCCGGCGCCACGTAGTCGGCCAGCGCGGCGATCTGCGCCTTGTCCAGCGTGCCCTCCCAGCCGGGCATGCCCTTGTCCGGCAAGCCCTTGGCGATGACCTTCGACAGGTTGGCCCGCGTCGGCGTGCCGTGCAGCCACTGATTGTCCGCCAGGCTGGGAGCCGTCGCGCCTTCCAGTTTCACGCCGTGGCATGACGCGCAGTTGTTCTGGTACAGGCGGGCAGCGTCCACGGACGGCGCGGCATGCGCCATGGCGGCGAGGCCAAGCAGCGCAAAGGGCAGGGCAAACTTCATCGAATACTCCGGTCGGGTTGACAATCCCGCCATCATAAACTCAAGCGGCGTTGGCCTCCAGCATGAGATGTTCGATATCCGAAACTGCCGGCGGGGTGGCGCCCGCACCGATGCACGCCGCAGCGCCGGCCGCCGCGGCGAAGCGCAGGTGCTCGCCCGGGGCGCGTTCCGGCCAGGCCAGCTGGCTGTACGCGAATCCCGCGATGCTCGCGTCGCCGGCGCCCACGGTGTCCGCCACCGGCACCACGAATGCCGGCGTATGCCATGCGGTCTCGCCCACGTGCAGGGAAGCGCCATGTTCGCCCCGCGTGTACAGGTATTGCGCCGCCGGATTGAAACCGCGCAGTGTGGCGAACGCGCCCTCGATGTCATCGGTGCGGAACAGGCCGGCCAGGTCTTCGTCCGACACCTTGACCACGTCGGCCAGTTCCGTCATCGCGCGCAGCGTCGGGTCGTAGCGCTCGTCCATCAGCAGCCGCCAGTTCGGGTCGTAGCTGATGCGGATGCCGGCGCGTTTCGCTTCCCGCGCCAGTTCCACCAGCCGGCCGGCCAGCGGCTGGCGCGCCAGGCTGATGCCGCCGAAATGCATCCAGCGGCAGTGCGTGCGCCATTGTCCGGGCAGCGCCTGCGGGTCGAAGTGCAGGTCGGCGCTGTCGTCGCCCACGAAGAAATAGGTGGGCGGCGCGAGCCGGTGCACGATCGCCAGCAGCGGCGATTTGTCCAGGCGCTGCAGGAAGCGGGCATCGAGCCCGGAGTCCATGGATGCTTCCCACAACGCGTCGCCGAACACGTCGCGGCTGATCGCGCCGGCAAACGCGGTGGGCACGCCCAGCTTCGCCATCGCCCGCGCCACGTTCCATGTCGAGCCCCCCGTGCGAGCGGTCCATTGCGTGCGCGCCCCATCGGCCACGATCAGGTCCGTCAGCGCCTCGCCGGCCGAAATGAAGACCGGTTCCTTCATTTCAGCACCGCCAGTACTTCGTAGCAGGCGCCCATCGTGTGGTAGTCGGTCTTGCCGGCCGGGCTTTTCTCGTCGGTCAGTTTGGTATTGTCCGGACCCAGGATGCGGTACCAGGCGCCATGCGCGTGGTCGACGAAATGCTCCCAGCTGTATTGCCAGAGGCGGTCGTACCAGTCCCAGAAGCGCCGCTCGCCGGTGCGCGCGGCCAGCAGGGCGGCGGCGGCAAGGCTTTCAGCCTGCACCCAGAAGTATTTATGGCCATCGCAGATCGAGTCGTCCGGCGCGAAACCGTAATGGATGCCGCCATGCCGTTCGTCCCACGCTTTCGCCAGCGCGGCATCGAAGAAGTGGATCGCACGCGGCACCAGCCAGTCGGACGGGCCGGCGAGCTGGCCCGCATGGCGTTCCAGGATCAGCAGCAGCTTGGCCCACTCGGTCAGGTGGCCCGGCTGGTAACCCCACGGGCGGAAGATGTTGGTGCTGTCGTGGCGGTTGTAGTCGCCGTCGACCGTCCAGTCGTCCCGGTAGTGTTCCCACACCAGGTCGTCCGCCAGTGCCGCCTGGCGCACGGCGATGTTGCGCGCCAGCGTTTCGGCGCGGTGCAGGTAACGCACGTCGCCGGTCGCATCGAACGCGGCCAGCATCGCCTCGCACGAGTGCATGTTGGCGTTCTGCCCGCGGTAGGACGAGACTTCCCAGCTGGCCGATGCTTCGTCCGCGTACAGGCCATGTTCGGGTTCCCAGAAGCGCTGCTCCATCAGCTCGTACGTTTCGTCGAGCCAGCCGCGCGCCTCCGCCACGCCGGCCTGCAGTGCATGCGCATAGGCCAGCACCACGAACGCCAGGCCATAGCAATGATTCGTGGCGTCGGTCACGGTCTTCGCGCCGTCGCGCCAGTCCAGCTGCCACGCATAGCCGCCGGTGGCGGGGTCGCGGTGCACGTCGCGCAGGAAAGCCAGGCCATGGCGCACGCGCTGAAGGTCCGCCTCGTCATGGAAGTGGCGGTACGCCATCGCGTAATTGAAGACAAAGCGCGTGCTGCTCACCAGGTGGCGCGTGTGGGCGTCGTAGACGGTGCCGTCGTCCTTGTAGAAGTGGTAGAAGCCGCCACTGGGGTCGACCGAGCGGGGATCGTAGAAGTTGCGGGTGTCGCGGATATGCCGCAGCAGCGTTTCGCGGGAATGAAAATCTGGTAACATCGGTTGTCCGTTTCAAGAGGTTTTTCCGCAGCACCCGTGCCATGGCCGGCATCGGAATCGCGCCAGCGGAAATCGTTTCATATCGTGTGTCCCAGGCATCGCGCATCGGCGGATCGCGCATGCGGGTCATTTCATGGGCAAACAGCCGCCCCTCCGCGGCCCTTCAGCCGCGGCATTACAGCGCAACGAGTACAGGTTCGTCGCAGTGGTTCCCCCGATCAGTCAATCCCGCGGCCGACCCGGCAGCTGACCCGGCAGCTGACCCAGTTGCCAAGCCAGCAGTCAATTCAGCAGTTGAGCCAGCAGCCGAGTCAATACCTGGGTCAGTACCTCGGTCAGCAGACGGTGCTGGTGCGCACCACCAGCTCGACCGGCGCAACCTTTTCCACCGCTTCGCCGGTGCGGCCGTTCAGCAGCAACTCCACGCCCAGCGCCCCCAGCTCCTTCTTGTTGATGCGCAGCGTCGTCAGCGGCCGGTGGCCCAGCACCGCGGTGGAGATGTCGTCGAAGCCCACGATGGCCACGTCATGCGGCACCTTCAGGCCTTTCGCCAGGCAGCAGCGCATCGCCACCAGCGCGGCGCTGTCGTTGTAGCAGAACACCGCGTCCGGCGGTTTCGGCAGCGCGAGCAACGCTTCCATCGCTTCCCATGCTCCCTGTTCCAGCTCCACGCCATCGGGCAGCGGCGCTTCCAGCCGGGGATCGGCCAGGATGCCGGCATCGAACAGCGCCTGTCGGTACCCGCGCGCGCGCTCGCGGATGCTGTAGTGCGACAGCGACCCGCAGATGAAGCCCACGCGCTCGCGCCCGCGTTCGATCAGGTGCTTCGTGGCCAGGTAGCCGCCCATCATGTTGTCCGGATTGACCGAGCTGTAGCCGCGCAGCTTCATGTCGATCAGCACGATCGGCTTGCCGGTGGCGCGCAGTGCCGACAGCAATTCGGGTTCGAAGAAGCCGGCGCACACGATGGCGTCCGGCGCATGCATGCGCAGCTGGTCCACCAGGCCGTCGGCGGGGCCGACCGCCATGAACGACAGCACGATGCCCTGCTTGCGGCACGCTTCCTCCGCCCCATGCAGTACGGGCGAATAGAACGGGCTGCTGGCGGCCGTGTTGTGCTGGCGGTGCAGCAGGAACGTGAGGCGCCGCAGCCGCTTCGGCCGCAGCTTGCAGAAGTCGTAGCCCAGGACGCGGGCCGTTTCCAGTACTTTCTGGCGCGTGACCTCGGTCAGCCCCGGCTCGTTCTTCAGGGCCCGCGAGATCGTTCCCGCCGAAACGCCGGCGGCGCGTGCGATGTCGCGGATCGTAACGCCGCCCTGCGCGACGGTGGCGGCCGTCATGGACGGCCTCCCGCTGGAAATGTGCTCATGGATCGCCTCCGTTGTGGTTGAGCGGCGTCGGGCCTGGGCGCCCCGACCGCTCTTTATGGCCACAGTCTTGCACAGCCGCTCGGGCATGGTCAAACAACCAGCGGCCGGGGCGCGGCAGTTTAGTCGCATTTACTAAACAAGGTGGGCAACCGTGCTCCATGCTGCGGCGCGCCATGGCAATGGCCGGGGAGGACTGTTTAGTGAACGACGCTAAACTGGGCCCGTTTTGCCGATCGTGTTTGACCGGCCCCGGACGCTTATGGAGAATCGTTGCCATAACAACACCCGGCTTCCGCCGGATACCAGGAGACGATCGATGGCACAGATGTCACCCGCGGCCCTTGCGCCGCAGGGCAACGCTCCCGCGCAGCCCCAGCAAACTTTCCCCCTCGTCGTGATCACCGTGCTGTTCTTCATGTGGGGCCTGCTCACATCGCTGAACGACGTGCTGATTCCCCACCTGAAGTCGGTCTACACGCTGAACTACGTGCAGGCGATGCTGGTGCAGTTCTGCTTCTTCGGCGCCTATGCCATCGTGTCGCTGCCGGCCGGCGCCCTGATCCGCCGCATCGGCTACAAGCGCGGCGCCGTGGCCGGACTGATGGTCGCGGCGCTCGGCTGCGCGCTGTTCTACCCGGCGGCGACGAGGGGCTACGGGCTGTTCCTGTTCGCCTTCTTCGTGCTGGCGGCCGGCATCACCGTGCTGCAGGTGGCGGCCAATCCGTTCGTGACGGTATTGGGGCCGCCGGCCACGGCATCGAGCCGGCTGACGCTCACGCAGGCGTTCAATTCCCTGGGTACGACGATCGCGCCGGCACTCGGCGGCATGCTGATCCTGGGCGGCGTCATGGCCGAATTCGACGTCAGCCAGCTGTCCGGCGAGGCGCTGGCACGCTACCGGCTTTCGGAAGCGGCGGCCGTGCAGGGGCCGTATCTCGCGCTCGCCGCCGCGTTGCTGGTGCTGGCCGTATTGTTCGCACTGGTCCGGCTGCCGGCGATCACCCACGCCGACGACACGCCGCGGGCTGCCGGCGGCTCCGTGCTCGCGCACCGCCACCTGGTGCTGGGCGCGATCGGCATTTTCCTCTATGTGGGCGGGGAAGTGGCGATCGGCAGCTTTTTGATCAACTTCATCGGCGAGCCGCAGATCGCCGGCCTGGATCACGGCGCGGCGGCGAAATATGTCAGCTATTACTGGGGCGGCGCCATGATCGGCCGCTTCATCGGCTTTGCCGTGATGCGCAGGGTAAGCCCCGGCAAGGCGCTGGCGTTCAACGCCATGGCCAGCATCGTGCTGCTGCTGGTGGCGATCTTCGGCTCCGGCGCAACGGCCATGTGGGCGGTGATCGGCGTGGGCCTGTTCAACTCGATCATGTTCCCGACGATCTTCAGCATGGCGCTGTACCGGCTGGGCGCCCAGACGGGGCAGGGCTCGGGCATCCTGTGCATGGCCATCGTCGGCGGCGCCATCGTGCCGTTCGTGCAGGGGGCGCTGGCCGACGCGATCGGGCTGCAATGGTCGTTCTTCGTGCCGGCCGCCTGCTATGTCTTCATCCTGTACTTCGGCATCCGCTACGCGCGCATGTATGTCGACGAATAACTGTCGACCAATAACTGTCGGCCAACAAGCGTCGACCAACGAGCGAGAGAGAAATCCATGAAGCACGACGCAGCAATCCTGCTGGCGCTGGCGGCACTGCCATGCCTGGCCGCGGCAGCCGAGCCGGCCCGGCCATGGCTGGACAAGAGCCTGGACCCCGACCGGCGCGCCGCGCTGGTCCTCAAGGAAATGACGCAGAAGGAAAAGCTGAACTGGGTGTCGAGCCATTTCGGTGCGGACCACGGCGGCAACAAGACAAGGAAGGTGCCCGAAGCGCTTCCGTTCTCGGCCGGCTACGTGCCGCCGCTGCCGCGCCTGGGCCTGCCCGCGCTGTTCCTCACCGATGCCGGTATCGGCGTGGCCACGCAGAATACGACCACGCCGCGCGAGCGCACCGCGCTCCCTTCGGGCATCGCCACGGCGGCCACGTGGAACCGCAAGCTGGCCTATGAAGGCGGGCGGATGATCGGCTTCGAGGCGCGCGCATCCGGCTTCAACGTGATGCTGGCCGGCGGCATGAACCTGATGCGCGAGCCGCGCAACGGCCGCAACTTCGAGTATGGCGGCGAGGATCCGCTGCTGGCCGGCGTGATGGTGGCCGAGCAGGTGCGCGGCATCGAGTCGAACCACGTCATTGCCACGATCAAGCACTACGCGCTGAACGCCCAGGAAACAGGAAGGTTCGAGCTCGATGCCCGCATCGACTTGGCGGCGCTGCGCATGTCCGACCTGTTCGCGTTCCAGGTGGCGCTGGAAATGACGGATGCGGGATCGTTCATGTGCGCCTACAACCGCCTGAACGGGCCGTATGGCTGCGAGCACCCGTGGCTGCTGAACACCGTGCTGAAGGGCGACTGGGGCTTCAAGGGCTTCGTGATGTCCGACTGGGGCGCCACGCACAGCACGGTGGAAGCAGCCAACGCGGGGCTGGACCAGCAGTCGGGTTTTGAATTCGACCGCTCCCGCTACTTCGGCGGCGCGCTGGAAGAAGCGGTGGAAAGCGGGTTCGTGCCGCAGAAGCGGCTCGACGACATGGCGCTGCGCATCCTGCGCACGATGTTCGCGAAAGGTGTCGTCGACCACCCGGTGCAGGAGGGCGGCGCGATCGACTACGACGCCCACGGCCGCATCAGCCAGGCCGATGCCGAGGAGGGCATCGTGCTGCTCAGGAATACAGGCAACGTGCTGCCGCTGTCGAAAGAAGTGAAGAAGATCGCCGTCATCGGCGGTCATGCGGACAAGGGCGTGCTCGCCGGAGGCGGTTCGTCGCTGGTGTATCCGCGCGGCGGCAACGCCGTGCCCGGCCTGCTGCCGGCCACATGGCCCGGGCCGATCATGTATTACCCGTCGTCGCCATTGAAGGCGATCCAGGCCCGCGTGCCGGGTGCCCGGGTGACATTCGACGATGGCACCGATCCGGCCCGCGCTGCGCGTGTGGCGGCGGATGCGGAAGTGGTGCTGGTATTCGCCACGCAGTGGGTGGGCGAGGCGCTCGACGCCACGTCGCTGGCGCTGCCCGACAACCAGGATGCGCTGATCGCCGCCGTTGCCGCCGCCAACCCGAAGACGGCCGTGGTACTGGAGAACAGCGGCCCCGTGCTGATGCCCTGGGTAGACCGCGTTGCCGGCATCGTCGAGGCATGGTATCCGGGTACGAATGGCGGCGAGGCGATCGCCCGTGTGCTGTTCGGCGAAGTCAATCCCTCCGGCCGGCTGCCCGCCACGTTCCCCGCGGCCGAATCGCAATTGCCGCGGCCGAAGCTGGACGGCGACCCGGCAAAGCCTGAAGAGCGCTTCACCGTCGATTACCACGAAGGCGCCGCGGTCGGCTACAAGTGGTTCGACCTGAAGGGCCACAAGCCGCTGTTCCCGTTCGGCCACGGCCTGTCGTACACGCAGTTCGGCTACAAGGACCTGAAGGCGCAACTGGTGGACGGCAAGGTGCAGGTGCGCTTCACCGTCACCAACACCGGTGGCGTGGCCGGCAAGGACGTGCCGCAGGTGTACGTGTCGCCTTTGTCCGCGAAATGGGAGTCCCCCAAGCGCCTGGCCGGCTGGGACAAGGTGGACCTGGCCCCCGGTGCCAGCGCCAGCGTGACGCTGGCCATCGACCCGCGCCTGTTCGGCATGGTGAAGGGCAGCGCCAGCACATGGCACGTGGCCGGTGGCCGCTACCAGGTGAAGCTGGCCCGCCATGCCCTCGATGACGCGGCGCATACCGTAACGATTCAATTGCCTGCCCAGGTGCTCGATGTGGCAGGCCGCCCCCTGAAGACGAAAACGAAAGGATGACGATGAAAAAAACGATCGCACTGGCAGCCTCGCTGCTGATGATGGGCGCCATGGCGGCTGCTCCGGCTGCCTCGGCGGTGGGCCCCGAGTTCGTGGCCGTGAAGAAAACGCAGTTCACCCGCAACGGCCACCCGTACTACATCGCCGGTGCCAACTTCTGGTACGGGGCCTACCTGGGCGCCAACGACCGCCCTCGGCTGCTGAAGGAGCTCGACACGCTCAAGGGCATGGGCATCAACAACCTGCGCGTGCTGGCTGTGTCCGAGAAGACGGACATGAAGAGCGCCGTGCGCCCGGCCACCACCAGCGAACCTGGCAAGTACGACGAGCGCCTGCTGGCGGGCATGGATTTCCTGCTGGCCGAGATGGCCAAGCGCGACATGACGGCCGTGATCTACCTGAACAATTTCTGGCAGTGGTCGGGCGGCATGACGCAGTACCTGAACTGGTTTGCCGGCACGCCCGCGCTGGACCCGAATGTGACGAAGGACTACGAGACCTACATGCGCGAGACGGCGCGCTTCTACACGAACGAGAAGGCGCAGGCCGAGTACCGCAACGTGATCCGCACCTTCATCAACCGCAAGAACACGGTGACCGGCAAGCCGTACGCGGGCGATCCGGTGATCATGTCGTGGCAGCTGGCCAATGAGCCGCGCCCGGGCAATGCCAGCTCGACGCCGCAGGAAAAAGAAATCTACGTGAAATGGATTGCCGACACGGCTGCCTATATCCGTGGCCTCGACAAGAATCACCTGGTCAGTACCGGCAGCGAGGGCCTGGCCGGTTCGGCGCACGATGCCGCGCTGTTCGAGAAGGCGCACGCGTCGAAGGATGTCGACTATCTCACCTATCACCTGTGGCCGAAGAACTGGGGCTGGATCGACTCGAAGCGGGTGGACGCCACGTGGAGCGGCGCGCTGGAGAAGAGCAGCCACTACCTGAACGTGCACATCGACTACGCGAAGAAGATGGGCAAGCCGATCGTGCTGGAGGAATTCGGCATGGACCGCGACGGCGCCTCGTTCGACATCAAGTCGTCGACGAATGTGCGCGACCGCTTCTACAAGGTGGTGTTCGACGTGGTGGTCGGCCGCGCCGAGAAGGGAGATCCGGTTGCCGGCTTCAACTTCTGGGCCTGGGGCGGTGCCGGCCGTGCGGCCAATGCCGACTACTGGTGGAAGGAAGGCAATGACCTGATGGGCGATCCACCGCAGGAAGAGCAGGGCCTGTATTCCGTGTTCGATACCGACAAGTCGACGATCGCGCTGATCCGCCAGTATGCCGATCGCCTGCATGCGCTGGAGCGCAAGTGAAGCATCTCAGCGCTGTGCTGCCGATGGGCGCCGGGACCGCATGCAGCGGCTGACGGCACCCTAAGCAGGGATGGCGGGGTATTATTCCGCCATCCGTTCATGTACTGTCAAGGAGACTGGGTTGAAAAAGAAGGCATTGCTGCTGGCGGCGCTTGCCGCGCTGGGATTTGCGGGGTCGGCGTCGGCCGAGGGGCGCTCGTGCGCGCTGAACGTGGAGCCGCGCACGGTGGAATACCCGTGGATGTCGATCGCGCGCTGGCACGAGATGAACGACGGCCTGAAGGCGCGTGCCGCGCAGGGCGATGTCGACGTGCTGTTCCTCGGCGATTCGATCACGGAGATGTGGGACAGGAGTGCGTGGGACAGCCGCTTCGGCAAATGGCGCGCGGCGAACTTCGGCATCGGCGGCGACCATACCGGCAACGTGCTGTGGCGCCTCAAGAACGACGGCATGGACAAGCTGCGGCCGAAGGTCGTGGTGCTGCTGATCGGTGTGAACAACTTCGGCCTGTGCAACGAGCAGCCGGCGCAGGTCACCAGCGGCGTGAAGGCCGTCGTCGCGGAACTGCGCACGCTGTATCCGGATGCGAGGATACTCCTCAACGGCATCCTGCCGAACGGCGAATCGGCGAACGACGAGCGGCGCGCGAAGGCGAAGGCCGTGAACCGCGAGATCGCCGCGCTCGACGATGGCCGGCACGTGTTCTTCCGCGATTACGGCACGCGCTTCCTGCAGGCGAACGGCGATATCGCCAAGGAGACGATGCCGGACTTCCTGCACCTGACGCCGCAGGCCTACGTGACGTGGGCGGATGCGATGGCACCGGATATCGAGAAACTGCTCCGGTGAAGCGTCCCGGACGATGGCTGGTCGCCGGCATCGGCCTGGCCGCGCTGTGCGGCGGTGCCGGTGCTGCCGAGGCGGTGCTGGCCGGTGGCGACGCCATTGCCCGGATGGGGCGGATGGCCGATTCCGCCGACGGCGGCGTGCGGTTTGCGTATCCCGGCGTGTCGTCGTTCATCCGCTTCGACGGGAGCCGGCTGGTGCTCGACGCGTCCACGACGGGCGACAAGAGCTACCTCGATGTGATCGTCGACGGTGCATTCGCGCGGACCGTGCATCTGTCCCGTGGCCGTGGCATCCATGTGCTGGCGGACGCCTTGCGGGCCGGCCCGCACACGGTGCAGGTGCTGCATCGTTCCGAAACGTGGCACGGCATCGTCACGCTGCACGGCTTCACGACCGATGGGCATGTGCTCGCGCCGCCCGCGTTGCCATCGCGCCGCGTGCTGTTCCTGGGCGACTCCGTCACCTGCGGCGAAGCGCTCGAACGCACACCGCCCGGCCCGAAGCAGCCCGTATGGTGGAACCCGCGCCTGTCCTATGGCATGCTGGCAGGCGCCGCGCTTGGGGCGCAGGTGCAACTCGTGTGCCACGGTGGCCGCGGCCTGGTGCGCAGCTGGAACGGCCGCACCGATGAATTCAACCTGGACCGCTTCTACGAACTGGCCATCGCCGCACCCGACGCGCCCGAGCCGTGGAGCCAGCAGCGCTACGCGCCCGACCTGATCGTCAGCGCGATCGGCACCAATGATTTCAACGGGGGCACGCCCGACCGCACGCAATACGTGGATGCCTACGTCGCCTTCGTCCGCACGCTGCTGCGCGACCACCCGCAAGCCCGGATCGTGCTCACCGAAGGCGCCATCCTGGACGGCGACAAGAAGGCCGCGCTGACCGCGTACATCACCGCCACCATCGCCCACGTCGGCAGCCCGCGCGTGCACCACATTCCCTCCCGCCATTACCCCGGCGACACCCAGGACGGCCACCCCACGCGCGACCAGCACCGGCAAATGGCCAACGACCTCGTCCCACCGCTGCGTCAACTGATGAGCTGGTAGCAAACCAACACCGGGGACAGTCCCCTTTTCCTGGAAACATTTCCTAAAATCGGGGACAGTCCCCGATTTCAGGAAACCTTCCGCTACTGAACTATTTTGCAAAGTGAGCTTGTCTAGTCAGGCCGCATCGATCCGTCGGTTGCCGGCGCCAGCACTTCGGATCGCATGGATATGAGCGGGGTCGAGTGTTTCCGAGAACAGTTTCCGGTAGCTTGCATACCGCAATGCCGAATCTGTGCCCAGGCCGAGATATGTCATGTGCGGCTTCAATAGGTCGTCGACCAGCAGACCTGCATTGCCCGCGTAGCTCGACCAGCGGTATCGCCCCAGTGACTCCACGATCTTTGCGCGAACGGGATTGAGTTCGATATAGCACTGGCACGTCAACAGATATGCGTCATTGGTGATAGGCGAGGAGTGGAATCTGTCTTCCCACAGGCTGCCAGTACGCTCCAGGCGGCGATTGATGTATTGCGCATATTTCTGCGCTACACCTTTCATCAGTGGTGCGAGCATCGTTACGTCATCCATCGTAATCAGCAGGTGGACATGATTCGTCATTAGCACGTAGGCATGAATCGCGCCGCCATAGAACAACGAATATTCGCGCAAGTATTCGAGGTACACGAGGTAATCCGAAAGCTGAAAGAAACAGGGCTGGCGGTTGTGCCCTCGTTGCGTCAAGTGGTGAGGATGGTCCGGGACCAGGATGCGGGCGTGGCGTGGCATGGGTGGCTCCTTCAATGCAAGATGCTCAACTGTGGCATCCAACACCACAACCGCGTCTGAGCTAACTCATTGCGTCGTACGGAACCAACAAAAACGTTTCCAAAAACCGGGGACAGTCCCCAATTCCAGGAAATATTTCCGGGGATGAGGGACAGTCCCCGGTTTTAGGAAACAAAAAAGCCGCGCGGAGCGCGGCTGTGAAGTGACACCAGAGAGATCAGTATTCGGCGCCGATCCGGAAGCCGAACATGCGCGGTTCGACGAAGTAGGCTTTCATGAAGCCGCCGTAGACGGATTCGCGGTTGAGCGCGGCGTGCTTGTTCGCGGCGTTGCGCACGTACAGCTCCGCGTGCCACTTGTCGTTCGGCGAGTCGAGGCGGGCCGAGATGTCCGTCATCGCGTAGGCTTTCTGGTAGCGGCCGACCACGTCGAAGTCGGAGTTGCGCAGGTCGAAGTAGGCCTTGTCGCGCCAGTTCACTTTCACGTACGGCGTGATGCGGTAGCCGTTTTCAAGCGCGAACTCCTGCGAGAAGTTCAGGTTGACCTGGAATTTCGGCGTGTTCGGCAGGTGGTTGCCGTCGATGTTGTACAGGCGCCGGCCCTGCAGGTTTTTCTCGGGGCCCGTATAGGCGGATGGGCAGGGCGGCAGGCCAAGCTCGGTGCGCACGTCGCACTGGTAGTCGTCGGAGAACTCGGGGAAGTCGTGCACGTCCGTGTTGATGTACGCGAAGCCGCCGCCCAGGCGCGCGCCGCGCCATGGCCGGTAGTCCCATTCCAGTTCCAGGCCCGGGATGTCGACCTTGCCGACGTTGATCGTGCGCCAGCTTTCATACACGTCGCACTTCGGCTGGTCGGCCGGGCAGGGCAGGCCGTTGTCCGGAATGATCTGGTTGACGAAGTAGGTGCCGGTCAGCTGCATGTCCTTGTACTTCATCCAGAATGCGGTGGCCGACAGCGACAGGCGGTTGTCCAGGAACTTGCCCTTGTAGCCCAGCTCGTAGTTGGTAACCGTTTCGGGGCCGTAGGGCATGAACGTCACGACACCGGGATTGCCATCGGCGCACAGGTGGTAGTTGCAGCTGTCCGACTTGTCGGCGAAGCCACCGGCCTTGTAGCCCGTCGAGACGGAGGCATATGCCATCTGGTTCGGCGTCATCTGCTTTTGCAGGCCCACGCGCCACGTGACCTTTTTCCACGTTTCCTTGTGGTCGTTCGACGTGGGCGAACCATACAGGTGATACGCGGCGACGCTGCCGCCCATCGCGTGCGTCAGGTCGGTGCCGTTGTGGACATGGAAGCCGGGGGTGCCGGGAGTGCCCTGGCTGTACAGGCCATTGTAGTAGGCCGGGTCGCCCTTCCAGTTGGCGCCGTAGACTTCGCCGCCCTTGTCTTCCTTGCTGTCCTTGCTGTAGCGGGCGCCGAGGGTACCCGTCCATGTCGGCATGAACTTCCAGTCGGCCTGCGCGAACACGGCCTTCGCATCGACCTGGCGGTTCGGCTGGTGATACAGCACGGAGCCCACGTCGCCGTACGGCTTCTGGATCGTGTTGGTCTGCTCGTAGTCGATGCGGTTACGCTCGTGCATCCAGAACAGGCCGGCCACGTATTGCACGTTGCCCAGCGTTTGCTTCAGCTGCGCTTCGTGCACCGTCGACAGGTAGCGCGACGACAGCGTGCGGTGGAACGAGTCCGTCAGCGGCCAGGTGCCCCAGTTGCCGTCCACCGAATTCGGGTAGGCGCCGTTGATCTGGAACGGCGCGGCGTGCTGCATGCCGAACTCGTCGTCGGTGCGCTCGGAACGCTTCTGGTCCGCCACCTGGAACGTGTAGTCGAACGTGGTGTTCTGGTTGATCGCCCACGACACACCGGTGCGCAGCGTGCGGATCTGCATGTCCACTTCGCCGGGCACGTTGACCAGCAGGTCCCACTTGCCCGTGCCGGGCGCGCAGGTGTAGCGCGTGCCGGCCGACGCGTCGCAGTCGCGGAACGCGGCGCCGCCGGCGCCGTTGTCCTGGAAGTGCTCGTAGGCGGCCTTCAGCGTGACATCGTTGTTGACCTTGTACAGGGCCGACAGGCGCGCCGCCCACTGGTCCTGGTTCGTGTAGTACTTGTCCTTGCCGATCACCGCGTTGAAGCGCTGGTCGACGTCCGGAATGCCATCGGGCACCCAGCCCAGCTGCGGTGCGTTCGCTTCGGACAGGTCGCGCATCTGGTTGGCGTAGCCGTCGCGCGTGACCTTCATGAAGGTGCCGCGCAGGGCCAGCTGGTCGTTCACCTTGACGTTCTGGACGAGGGTGACCTGCTTCTTGCGGTAATTGCCGATGTCGATATGGGCCTTGCCGTAGTTGCCGGAAAAGTCCGGCTTGGCCGAGATCACGTTTACGCTGCCGCCCGTCGAATTGCGGCCGAACAGCGTGCCTTGCGGGCCGCGCAGCACTTCGACCTGGTCGACGTCGAACATCAGCGCCTGCGCGCCCTGCGGCCGCGGCGAATACATGCCGTCGACGTGGAAGCCCACGGCCGGGTCGCCCGTCTCGGTGAAGTTGGTGGACGTGATGCCGCGGATCGTGATCTGCACCGCCGAATCCAGTCCGGTGCTCTGGATGACGACGTTCGGGATCTCGCCGGTCAGGTCCGCGAGGTTGGTCGCGCCCTTGCGCGTGAGCTGCTCCTGGCTGAACGCCGACACGGCCAGCGGGGTTTTCAGCAGCGACGTCGAATAGCGCGTCGCCGTCACCTTCACTTCGGGAATCTGGTCGCCGCCGTTGGTCGGGCCCAGCGTGGGGGCCTCGGCCGCCGGCGTGTTGTTCGGATCGGCCGCAGCACCGCCAGCCTGTGCGTGCGCGGATAGCGGTGTCACTGCCGCGACCAGGGCGCAGGCGCTGGCAACGGCAATGCTCATCAGGGTTCGCTTGGTAGAACGCATTTCGTCTCCTTGGAATATTGGCCGGGAACGGCCTTTTTGTCGGGACGAGTATTCATTTTTAAAAAAGCAAGATCAAGCGATTCCCAAAATGCCGTTGCTGTTTAATCCGGTTTACTAAACAGCGATGGCTTGCCGGCTGGCGTGCCTGCCAGGCCCGTGTGAATCCGGCCCCGCCTGTTGCGTGAAGGAGGGCCTCGGGCACGGCCAGGCGGCCAATCTTGTCGCCTGGACCGCGAATCCTGCATTTCGTCGCAACCTGCAAACGGTCGCACACTACGCGGGTTAACATGCCACCATCGCCCCAACATTCCCGGAAGGAGCATGACAATGACGACCGCACCGATGATTTGCCGCGCCTTCCGGGGCCAGCCGGCACACGCCGCCCGCTGAAACCAACCCGAGAACCGCAAGGACGCACCATGCACAAACCCCTCAGCTTTGCCTTCCTGATGACAACCCTGTGGCTCTTGCTCGGCACGGCCAGTGCCCAGGAAGCCACCGAGACCAGGAGCGTCGATGCCAGGGTGGTGCGGGTCAGGCTCGATGGGCTGGTCAACCTGAAGCTGAGCCAGGGGGCCGAGCCGTCGCTGCGCATCGTCGGCGATGCGCGCCATGTCGGCAGGGTGATCGCTGTACAGACCGGCGACACGCTGCAGCTCGACAGCGACACCAACGCCGGCAAGATCGGCCGGGCGTCGCTGCGCGCCGAACTGGTGCTGCCGCAACTGCGCGAACTGGTGTCCGAAGGCATGGGCACGACAGAGGTCAGCGGCTTTTCCGGCGACACGCTCGACATCACGCTGGACGGCGCCGGCAGCGTGAAGATCGCCAGCGCATTCAAGCGCCTCAAGGCGAGCCTGTGCGGCATGGGCAGCATGCACCTGTGGGTATCGGACAGCGAAGACGTCGAGGTCGATCTGCGCGGCGCCGGCTACGTGACGCTCGGTGGGCGCAGCAAGATGCTGCGGGCCTCGCTGGGTGGGCTGGGCGGCCTGAATGCGCAGCAGTTCCAGGCCGACTCGGTGGACATCGACTTGTCGGGCCTGGGCAACGCCACGGTCAATGCGCGGACGAATGCCAACCTGCACCTGTCCGGCCTCGGGTCGGTCACGGTGTATGGGAAGCCGCTGAACCGTAACGTCAGCGTCGACGGGCTGGGCAAGGTCAGCTGGAAATAGCGGCAGAGAGTGACAGAGAGCGACGGACCGGGCTCGAAGCTCGGACGGGACGGAAACAAGTAAAAGAACGAATCCCATTTCGCAATGAAAAAACTAGGACGACTCATGATGGCGTTCGCCGCCTCCACCGTGATCGCGCTGGCCTTGCAGGGCAGTGCGATCGCCGGCTTTGCCGAGGGCGCAACCGCCTACAACAACCGCAACTACTCGCTCGCCTACAAGGAAATCCTGCCCCTGGCACGGGCCGGCAATGCCGATGCGGAGCACCTGATGGGCCTGATGTACTACATGGGGCGCGGCGTGCAGCAGGACTATAAACAGGCGCTGATGTGGCACCGCCGCGCGGCCACGCGCGGCAAGGCCGATGCGCAGTACGTGGTCGGCGCGATGTACTACACGGGAAACGCGGTGATCCAGGACCACAAGCAGGCCGTCACGTGGTTCCGCAAGGCGGCCGAGCAGGGCCACGCCGATGCGCAGCAGGTGCTGGGCCTGATGTACCGGTACCACATCGGCGGCATGCCGCAGGATAACGTGATCGCTTACATGCTGTGGAACCTGGCCGCCGCCGGCGGCAACCCCAACGCCGCCGAGCAGCGCACCGCCGTCGCCAAGAAGATGACCCCGGAGCAGATCGAGGAGGGCCAGGCCCTTTCCGCCGCCTGGCGGCCCGGCAAGCTGTTGCCGCGCACCTCGCGTACCGGGGGGTGACGCGGGGGTTTCGCGAAGCACTGCTTCGCGCCCGCGGAACGACGCAGCCTTGCAAGGCTGCGGCTGGATGCATGAACAGATGGGCAGATATTTCGCGAAGCACTGCTTCGCGCCCGCGGAACGACGCAGCCTTGCAAGGCTGCGGCTGGATGCATGAACAGATGGGCAGATATTTCGCGAAGCACCGCTTCGCGCCCGCGGAACGACGCAGCCTTGCAAGGCTGCGGCTGGATGCATGAGCAGTTGGGCAGGAGAACCGACATGCGAATGAAACATTGGAGGTACTGTACTGTCGTTGCCGGCTTGACCGCAACGATATTCGCCATTGCCGCGCCGCCAAAGACAGAGCGCTTCCTCGGCACCGGCCGCGCATGCTACGGCGCGCTGACCATTACACCCGGGGCAATATCCTGGTCGACGCCTTTCAGCCGATGTGAGCCCGTGCACTTCCAAGTCATCGAACAGGACCGCGGACGAACGACCTACCGGATGAAGCAGATTGCGTCGGAATGCCGGTACCAGGTCGTGTCGCTGACGCACCGAACTGCGGAAGGGCCTGACCACGGATGGAACGCCATCGGCTACACCGATGAACTCAGCTATCGTCAGCACAAGGCCAGCGGGTTTTCCAGCAACCAGCCCAAAACGCTATCCTGCTACGTGATCCGCGACCCCGACCCAACCGGCCCGCTGGACTGGTAATTCCACGATCAGGCTGCGCAGGCAAGGAGCGGTGCTCCCCGAAACCCCGGTCCGTCCCCATTTTCCAGGCAATGTTTCTCGAAAAATGGGGTCCGTCCCCATTTTCGAGGCAACACTCGCGCCTTCTGCCGAAACAGCCTCCCTGCGCTAAAATCGCCCTTTCCCCAGAAAGGACGACCATGCGCGCAATCGAGATCACCAAGGCCGGCCCGCCGGATGTACTGCGGCTGTGCTACCGCGACAAGCCCCAGCCCGGTCCGGGCGAAGTGCTGATCCGCGTGCACGCGGCCGGCATCAACCGGCCGGACGTGTTCCAGCGCCTCGGCAGCTACGCACCGCCGCCGGGCGCCTCGGACTTGCCGGGCCTCGAAGTTGCCGGCGAAGTGGTCGAGGGCGATTTCGCCAATAGTGGATTCCAGGCCGGCGACCTGGTCTGCGCGCTCGTGCAGGGGGGCGGCTATGCGGAGTATGCGGTGGCGCCCGTCGAGCAATGCCTGCCGGTGCCCCAGGGCCTGTCGCTGATCGAGGCCGCATCGCTGCCGGAAACCTATTTCACGGTATGGAGCAATGTGTTCGACCGCGCCCGGCTCGGTGCCGGCGAGTCGCTGCTGGTGCAGGGCGGCACGTCCGGCATCGGCGTGACGGCGATCCAGCTGGCCAGCGCGCTGGGACACCGCGTGTTCGCCACGGCGGGCAGCGACGACAAGGCGCGGGCGTGCGAGGCGCTGGGCGCCGAACGGGGCATCAATTATCGCCGCGAGGATTTCGGCGCGATCGTCAAGCAGCTCACCGGTGACAACGGCGTCGACGTCATCCTCGACATGGTCGGCGGCGACTACCTGCCGCGCGAAATCAACTGCCTGGCCGACGATGGCCGCATCGCCATCATCGCGCTGCTGGGGGGCGCCAAGGGCACGCTGGACATGGGCCAGGTGCTGCGCCGCCGGCTGACCGTCACCGGCTCCACGCTGCGGCCCCGTTCGGTTGCCTTCAAGGCCGCGATCGCGGCCCAGTTGCGCGACAAGGTCTGGCCGCTGCTGGCGTCGAAGAAGATCCGCCCGGTGATCTACGAGAGCTTCCCGCTCGAGCAGGCGGTGGAGGCCCACAAGCTGATGGAAAGCAGCACCCACGTCGGCAAGATCATGCTGCAGGTGACGTAAGGACAACGTCACCGCCCGGTCACGGCCGGGCGCTACATTACTCATGTAGTCGAGCATTGCGCGTTTGACCCTGTATTGCCGAGCACGTTACAATCGCGAGTTACCTTACAACTCAAACAACTCGGACAGCCATGCGTCGCAAACTCGTCATCGGAAACTGGAAGATGAACGGCAGCCTTGCCGCCAATTCTGTATTATTACGCGGGATCGCGGAAGGTCATGCCGAAAGCAATGTCGATCTGGCTGTATGCGTTCCGGCGCCATACCTGGCGCAGTGCCAGGCGGAGCTGACGGGAACCCCGGTCGCCTGGGGCGCGCAGGATGTATCGGCCTATGCGGCCGGCGCGTACACGGGCGAAACCGCAGCCTCGATGCTGCAGGAATTCGGCTGCCGTTATGTGATCGTGGGCCATTCCGAACGCCGCGCTTACCACCACGAAAGCAACGAACTGGTGGCGCAAAAGGCGCTGGCCGCGCTGAACGCGGGGTTGACCCCGGTGGTCTGCGTGGGCGAAACGCTGGAAGAACGCGAAGCAGGGCGCACCAACGTCGTGGTTTGCGCGCAACTGCAGGCGGTGCTGGACGTGCTGGAAAACCCGGCACTGGAAAAAATCGTGCTGGCCTACGAGCCGGTGTGGGCGATCGGCACCGGCAAGACGGCCACGCCGGCGCTGGCGCAGGAAGTGCACGGCGCGCTGCGCAAGCAGGTGGCTGACCGCAGCGCGACCGCGGCCGCACAGTTGCAGATCCTGTATGGCGGCAGCATGAAGCCGGAGAACGCGAAAGACCTGATGGCGCAACTCGACATCGATGGCGGCCTGATCGGCGGCGCATCGCTGAAGGCGCCGGATTTCCTGGCGATCGCAAAGGCCGGAAACCGGACGGGTAACTGAACAAGAAAAAAGTCCGGTTATCAGGCCGGCAATCGCATTAGTAACAGCTGGTAACGAGTAAAAGGCGGCCATGCCGCCAGGGCAAGAACATCCCGGCAACGGGTGGAGCAAGCGGGCCGCAAGCCCGCGCATTTATAAACTGAGAGTGAAATAACATGAACACCTTGTTCAATCTGGTCGTGGTGGTGCAGGTCCTGTCGGCACTGTCGATCATCGCCCTCGTGCTGATGCAGCACGGTAAAGGCGCCGACATGGGCGCCGCGTTTGGTTCCGGCTCGTCCGGCAGCCTGTTCGGCGCCAGCGGGTCGTCGAACTTCCTGTCGAAATCGACGGCCCTGGCGGCGGCGATTTTCTTCAGTGCGACACTCGGCCTCGCAGTGATGTCCAATGGCCGTACCGCGAGCACTGGTGGCGGGCTCCTGCAGAACGTGACCGTGCCGGTCAAGGGTTCGGCTGCGATCCCGGCGGCAACGCCTGTCGCGCCGGCGGCTGCCGATGCGGGCGTGCCGCCTGCGTCGAATGCGGGCGTTCCTGCCGCTACGAACGAGGGTGCTGCGGAAGGTGCTGCGGAAGGTGCTGCACCAGTCGCGCCTGCTGCGCCGGCTGCACCGAAGTAAACCAGATATTTTTTAAGTTTTTGCCGTTTTTCTCTTTGATATCGCGCAATTCACATTAACAAACTGCGCAAAGACGAGTAGAATAGCGGCCTTAATGCCGACGTGGTGAAATTGGTAGACACGCTATCTTGAGGGGGTAGTGGCGCAAGCTGTACGAGTTCGAGTCTCGTCGTCGGCACCAGAAATTTGAGAAGCCAGCAAAAGGCCCAGGAG
This sequence comes from Pseudoduganella sp. jia 12, assembly GCF_055502675.1. NCBI lineage: Bacteria > Pseudomonadati > Pseudomonadota > Betaproteobacteria > Burkholderiales > Oxalobacteraceae > Pseudoduganella > Pseudoduganella sp. jia 12. The sequence continues at coordinate 603,033 of NZ_JBUXKP010000001.1, read as the reverse complement.
TTTGTCCTCACAGCCTTAGCTGGTTTTTTTACGAGGATGTGTCGTTCGGTCCCCGTCTCAGCGTTTGATCGGGGTCGAGCGTTGCAAGCTGCACCGCAATGGTGTGGCGCCTCGCCAACCGGTCGTTCAACAACAGCTGTGACCCTATCGTGAACCTCGAAACTTATTTCCCCGTTCTTTTATTCATCCTGGTAGGCATCGGTGTCGGTGTCGCGCCCCAGATCCTGGGTCGCCTGCTTGGCCCGTATCGCCCGGATGCGGCGAAACTCTCCCCCTACGAGTGCGGCTTCGAAGCCTTCGAAGATGCGCGCATGAAATTCGACGTGCGTTACTACCTCGTCGCAATCCTCTTCATCCTGTTCGACCTGGAAACGGCATTCTTCTTCCCGTGGGGCGTCGCCATGCGCGACCTGGGCTGGCAGGGCTACGTGACGATGATGGTGTTCATCGCTGAATTCGTCGTCGGTTTTTGGTATATCTGGAAGAAAGGTGCCCTTGATTGGGAATAAGCCATGGCTATTGAAGGCGTATTAAACGAAGGTTTCATCACCACCTCGGCCGACAAGCTGATCAACTGGGCACGGACCGGGTCGATGTTCCCGATGACGTTCGGCCTGGCATGCTGCGCGGTTGAAATGATGCACGTGGGCGCTGCCCGTTACGACATGGACCGCTTCGGCGTCGTGTTCCGTCCGTCGCCGCGTCACTCCGACGTGATGATCGTGGCCGGCACGCTGTGCAACAAGATGGCGCCGGCACTGCGCAAGGTGTACGACCAGATGCCGGAACCGCGCTGGGTCATCTCGATGGGCTCCTGCGCCAACGGCGGCGGCTACTATCACTACTCCTATTCCGTCGTGCGCGGCTGCGATCGCATCGTGCCCGTCGACGTCTACGTGCCGGGCTGCCCGCCGACCGCCGAGGCACTGTTGTACGGCATCATGCAGCTGCAAAACAAGATCAAGCGCACCAATACGATTGCACGGTAACGGGGCGCTCAAGATATATGACAACACAACTGGAAGCTTTGCAAGGCGCCATTACCGGCGCCCTGGGCGAGCGCGTCACGCTCAGCGTGGCCCTCGGTGAAATCACCCTGGTCGTCAAGGCCGGTGACTACCACGCAGTGATGAAAACGCTGCGCGACAATGCCGCACTCGGTTTCGATACCTTCATCGACCTGTGCGGCATCGACTATTCCGCCTACGGCGAAGGCACGTGGGAAGGCCCGCGCTTCGCGGCCGTCACGCACCTGCTGTCGGTGAAGCACAACTGGCGCGTGCGCGTGCGCGTATTCTGCCCGGACGACGACATGCCGCTCGTGGAGTCGATCACCGACATCTGGCGCGCCGCCAACTGGTACGAGCGCGAAGCATTCGACCTGTACGGCATCCTCTTCGAGGGCCACAGCGACCTGCGCCGCATCCTGACCGACTATGGCTTCATCGGCCACCCGTTCCGCAAGGACTTCCCGGTCGCCGGCTACGTGGAAATGCGCTACGACGCCGAACAGGGTCGCGTGATCTACCAGCCCGTGACGATCGAGCCGCGCGAAAACGTGCCGCGCGTGATCCGGGAAGAAAAATACGGGATGAAATAATGGCTGAGATTAAGAATTACACCCTGAACTTTGGTCCGCAGCACCCGGCAGCGCACGGCGTGCTGCGCTTGGTGCTGGAGCTGGACGGCGAAGTGATCCAGCGCGCCGATCCGCACATCGGCCTGCTGCACCGCGCCACCGAGAAGCTGGCCGAGCAGAAGACCTACCTGCAGTCCGTGCCCTACATGGACCGCCTCGACTACGTGTCGATGATGTGCAACGAACACGGCTACGTGCTGGCCATCGAGAAGCTGCTGGGCATCGATGTCCCGCTTCGTGCCCAGTACATCCGCGTGATGTTCGACGAGATCACCCGCATCCTGAACCACCTGATGTGGCTGGGCGCGCACGCGCTGGACGTGGGCGCGATGGGCCCGTTCCTGTACTGCTTCCGCGACCGCGAAGACCTGTTCGACTGCTACGAAGCGGTATCCGGCGCGCGCATGCACGCGGCCTACTACCGCCCGGGCGGCGTGTACCGCGACCTGCCGGACGCGATGCCGAAGCACCGTCCGTCGTCGATCCGCAGCCAGAAGGAAATCGACCGCCTGAACGAACACCGCCAGGGTTCGCTGCTGGACTTCCTGGAAGCGTTCACGAACCGGTTCCCGGGCTATGTGGACGAGTACGAGACCCTGCTGACCGATAACCGTATCTGGAAGCAGCGTACCGTCGGCATCGGCGTGGTGACGCCCGAGGATGCGCTGGCGATGGGCTTCACCGGCGCGATGCTGCGCGGTTCCGGCGTGCAGTGGGACCTGCGCAAGAAGCAGCCGTACGAAGTGTACGACCTGATGGACTTCGACATCCCCGTCGGCACCAACGGCGACTGCTACGACCGCTACCTGGTGCGCGTGGAAGAACTGCGCCAGTCGAACCGCATCATCAAGCAGTGCATCGAATGGCTGCGCAACAACCCGGGCCCGGTCATGACGGACAACCGCAAGGTCGCTCCGCCATCGCGCGTGGACATGAAGTCCAACATGGAATCGCTGATCCACCACTTCAAGCTGTTCCAGGAAGGCTTCCACGTTCCGCCGGGCGAGGTCTACACGGCCATCGAACACCCGAAGGGCGAATTCGGCATCTACATCGTTTCCGACGGTGCCAACAAGCCGTACCGCCTGAAGATCCGTACGCCGGACTACACCCACCTGCAAAGCCTGGACGAAATGGCGCGCGGTCACATGATCGCCGACGCCGTCACCATCATCGGCACGCAGGACATCGTGTTCGGCAGTATCGACCGCTAACGAGGCAGGAAAAGATTATGTTATCCGAGCAGTGCTATAAAAAAATCGACCGCGAGCTGGCCAAGTACCCGGCCGACCAGCGCCAGTCGGCCGTGATGGCCTCGCTGGCCCACGCCCAGGTCGAACTGGGCTGGCTGTCGCCCGAAACGATGAAGGAACTGGCCGACTATATCGGCATGCCGGCGATCGCCGTGCAGGAAGTGGCCACCTTCTACAACATGTACAACCTCAAGCCGGTCGGCAAGCACAAGATCACCGTGTGCACCAACCTGCCATGCGCACTCTCCGGCGGCGTGAAGGCCGGCGAGCACCTGAAGCAGAAGCTGGGCATCGACTACCGCGACACCACCGAAGACGGCGAATTCACGCTGCTCGAAGGCGAGTGCATGGGGGCCTGCGGCGACGCGCCGGTGCTGCTGGTGAACAACCACCGCATGTGCAGCTTCATGAACAACGAGAAAATCGACGCGCTGGTGGAGGACCTGAAGAAATGACTTCGCTGCACGACCGTCACATCAATCCGCTCATCCTGAAGGACCTGAACGGCGACAACTGGCACCTGGCCGACTACGTGAAGCGTGGCGGCTATTCGGCGCTGCGCCGCATCCTGGAAGAGAAAATCCCGCCCGAGCAGATCATCGCCGAGCTGAAGACGTCCGGCCTGCGCGGCCGCGGCGGCGCGGGTTTCCCGACCGGCCTGAAGTGGAGCTTCATGCCGCGCCAGTTCCCGGGCCAGAAATACCTCGTCTGCAATACCGATGAAGGCGAACCGGGCACGTTCAAGGACCGCGACATCATCCGCTACAACCCGCATTCGCTGATCGAGGGCATGGCCATCGGCGCGTATGCGATGGGCATCACCGTGGGCTACAACTACATCCACGGCGAGATCTTCCAGGATTACCTGCGTTTCGAGGACGCACTGGAAGAAGCCCGTGCGGAAGGCTTCCTGGGCGACCGGATCATGGGTTCCGAGTTCAGCTTCCAGCTGCACGCGCACCATGGCTATGGCGCCTACATCTGCGGCGAGGAAACCGCGCTGCTGGAATCGCTGGAAGGCAAGAAAGGCCAGCCGCGCTTCAAGCCGCCATTCCCGGCCTCGTTCGGCCTGTATGGCAAGCCGACCACGATCAACAACACGGAAACGTTCGCTGCCGTGCCGTTCATCCTGAACATCGGCGCCGAGAACTACCTGGGCCTGGGCAAGCCGAACAACGGCGGCACGAAGATCTTCTCGATCTCCGGCGACGTGGAACGTCCGGGCAACTACGAGGTTCCGCTCGGCACGCCGTTCGCGAAGCTGATGGAACTGGCCGGCGGCATGCGCGGCGGCAAGAAGATCAAGGCGGTCATCCCTGGCGGTTCGTCCGCGCCGGTGGTGCGCGGCGAGATCATGATGCAGACCGACCTGGACTACGACTCGATCGCGAAGGCGGGCTCGATGCTCGGTTCCGGCGCCGTCATCGTGATGGACGAGACGCGCTGCATGGTCAAGGCGCTGGAGCGCCTGTCGTACTTCTACTACGAGGAATCGTGCGGCCAGTGCACGCCGTGCCGTGAAGGCACGGGCTGGATGTACCGGATGATCCACCGCATCGAGCACGGCCAGGGCCGCCAGACCGACCTGGACATGCTGAACTCGATCGCCGACAACATCCAGGGCCGCACCATCTGCGCGCTGGGCGATGCCGCGGCGATGCCGGTGCGCGCGTTCATCAAGCAATTCCGCGAAGAATTCGAATATCACGTCGAGCACAAGCACTGCCTGGTGCCTGTGTCGGCCTTCTAAAGCGTTGATCATGGTTGAAATCGAAATTGACGGCAAAAAGGTAGAAGTCCCACCGGGTTCAATGGTGATGGACGCTGCCAACAAACTGGGAACCTACATCCCGCACTTCTGCTATCACAAGAAACTGTCGATCGCAGCGAACTGCCGCATGTGCCTCGTCGAGGTGGAGAAGGCGCCGAAGCCGCTGCCGGCCTGCGCCACCCCCGTCTCCGCCGGCATGATCGTGCGTTCGCACAGCGAGAAGGCCGTGCAGGCGCAGAAGTCGGTGATGGAATTCCTGCTGATTAACCACCCGCTGGACTGCCCGATCTGCGACCAGGGCGGCGAGTGCCAGCTGCAGGATCTGGCCGTGGGCTACGGCAAGAACAACTCCCGCTACGAGGAAGAAAAGCGCGTCGTCGTGCCGAAAGAGGCCGGCCCGCTGGTCTCCATGAAGGAGATGAGCCGCTGCATCCACTGCACCCGTTGCGTGCGTTTCGGCCAGGAAGTGGCCGGCGTGATGGAACTGGGCATGCTGGGCCGCGGCGAACACGCGGAAATCACCACCTTCGTCGGCGAAGCCGTCAGCTCCGAGCTGTCCGGCAACATGATCGACCTGTGCCCGGTGGGCGCGCTGACGTCCAAGCCGTTCCGCTACAGCGCCCGTACGTGGGAACTGTCGCGCCGCAAGTCGGTGTCGCCGCACGACGGCCTGGGCACGAACCTGATCGTGCAGGTCAAGCAGGGCAAGGTCAAGCGCGTGCTGCCGCTGGAAAACGAGAACATCAACGAGTGCTGGATTTCCGACAAGGACCGCTTCTCGTACGAGGCCCTCGACTCCGCCGAACGCCTGACCCAGCCGATGCTGAAGCAGGGCGGACAGTGGAAAGAAGTCGACTGGCAGACCGCGCTGGAATATGTCGCGCACGGCTTGAAAAACATCCGTCACGAACATGGCGCCGATGCGATCGCCGCCTATGCCACCGCGCACTCCACGCTGGAAGAACTGGCCCTGCTGAAGAAGCTGGCATCGGGCATCGGTTCGGAGAACATCGATTTCCGCCTGCGCCAGACCGACTTCGCCCTCGACGGCCAGGTCACGCCATGGCTGGGCATGCCGATCGCGGACGTGTCGAACCTGCAGCGCGCGCTCGTCATCGGTTCGTTCCTGCGCAAGGATCACCCGCTGCTGGCATCGCGCCTGCGCGCCGCCGTGAAGAACGGCGGCCAGCTGACGCTGGTGCACGCCACGCGTGACGACAGCCTGATCACCGTCGCCAACAATATCGTGGCCGCGCCGTCGGACTGGCTGGCCGCGCTGTCGGGCATCGTGTCCGCCGTGGCCTCGGCCAAGGGCGAAGCTGCCCCGGCAGGCTTCTCCAGCGAGTTCAGCGACGCCGCCAAATCGGCCGCCGCGAGCCTGCTGTCCGGCGAACAGAAAGCCGTCTTCCTGGGCAACGCCGCCGTGCACCACCCGCAGGCGTCCGCGATCGCCGCGGCCGCGCAGTGGATCGCCAACGCGACCGGCGCGAAATTCGGCTACCTGACGGAAGCCGCGAACACCGTGGGCGGCTACATCGTCGGCGCATTGCCGGCGAAGGCCGAACCGGCGTTCGCCACGCCGAAGAAAGCCTACGTGCTGCTGAACGCCGAACCGGAACTCGATGCCGCCAATCCGGCGCAAGCCGTGGCCGCGCTGAAGGGTGCCGAGATGGTCGTCGTGATGTCCGCCTTCAAGCATGGCGCCGACTACGCCGACGTGCTGCTGCCCGTCGCGCCGTTCGCTGAAACGTCCGGCACCTTCGTGAGCTGCGAAGGCCGCGCGCAAAGCTTCAACGGCACCGTGAAGCCGCTGGGCGAAGCACGTCCGGCCTGGAAAGTGCTGCGCGTGCTGGGCAACATCCTGGGCCTGCCGGGCTTCGACTACGAAACCTCGGAATCGATCCGCGACGAAGTGCTGGGCGCGGGCGTGACCGACCTGTCGGCCAAGCTGTCCAACGTATCGACTTTTGCTTTGACGTCTTCCTCGTTCGGCGCCGGCGACAAGCTCGAACGCATCGCCGACGTGCCGATCTACTTCGCCGACGCGCTGGCGCGCCGCTCGCCGCCGCTGCAGGCGACCGTCGACGCGCAGGCGCCGAAGGCCGTCATCTCGGCAGCGCTGGGCGAACAGCTCGGCGTGAAGACGGGCGACATGGTGCAGGTGCTGCAAGGTAACGGTTCGGCGATCCTGGAAGCGCGTGTCGATGCCGGCCTGCCGGCCAACGTGGTGCGCGTCTCCGCGGCCCACGCTTCGACCGCGACACTGGGTGACATGTTTGGCCCCATCTCCGTGGCCAAGGCAGGGGAGGGCAAATAATGGCGCTGGAATTCGTCAATACCATCAACACCGCCGGCGCCGATGCGCTGGGCGCGGCCTGGCCGTTCGTGTGGACGATGATCAAGCTGCTGTGCGTCCTGATGCCGCTGCTGGGCATGGTGGCCTACGCCACGCTGTGGGAGCGCAAGCTGATCGGCTTCATCCAGATCCGTATCGGTCCGAACCGCGTGGGCCCGATGGGCCTGCTGCAACCGATGGCCGACGGCATCAAGATGCTGCTGAAGGAAATCGTCATCCCGACCAAGGCCGCCAAGGGCCTGTTCGTGATCGGCCCCGTAATGACCATCATGCCGGCCCTGGCTGCCTGGGCGGTGGTGCCGTTCGGCCCGGAAGCCGTGCTGGCCAACGTCAACGCCGGCCTGCTGGTGCTGCTGGCGATCACGTCGATGGAGGTGTACGGCATCATCATCGCCGGCTGGTCGTCGAACTCGAAGTACTCGTTCATGGGCGCGATGCGTGCATCGGCGCAGATGATCTCGTATGAAATCCCGATGGGGTTCGCGCTGGTCGTGATCCTGATGGTGTCCGGCTCGCTGAACTTCATCGACATCGTCACCAGCCAGCAGGTTGGCCGCTTCGCCGACATGGGCGTCAACTTCATGTCGTGGAACTGGCTGCCGCTGCTGCCGCTGTTCGTCGTGTACCTGACCTCCGGCCTGGCCGAGGCGAACCGTGCACCGTTCGACGTGGTCGAGGGTGAATCGGAAATCGTCGCCGGCCACATGGTGGAGTACTCCGGCATGTCGTATGCGATGTTCATGCTGGCCGAATACGCCAACATCATCCTCGTCGGCGCGCTGGCATCGATCATGTTCCTGGGCGGCTGGTCCGCACCGTTCGCGTTCCTCGAATTCGGCGGCGGTTTCGGCGGCTTCTTCTGGCTGTTCCTGAAGACGTTCCTGATCGTGTCGCTGTTCATCTGGGTGCGTGGTACCTTCCCGCGTTACCGCTACGACCAGATCATGCGTCTGGGCTGGAAGGTCTTCATTCCCCTCACGCTGTTCTGGCTCGTGCTCGTCGCGACCTGGATGCAGACGCCGTGGAACATCTGGAAGTAAGGAAGCGCAAAAATGACTCGAGTAAAAGATTTTATCGGCAGCATGATGCTGACCGAACTGATCAAGGGCCTCGCGCTGACGGGCAAGTACATGTTCTCGCGCAAGATCACCGTGCAGTACCCGGAAGAGAAGACGCCGATGTCGCCGCGTTTCCGCGGCCTGCACGCGCTGCGCCGCTATCCGAACGGCGAGGAACGCTGCATCGCCTGCAAGCTGTGCGAAGCGGTGTGCCCGGCCATGGCGATCACGATCGAATCCGACGAACGCGACGACGGCACGCGCCGCACGACGCGCTACGACATCGACCTGACCAAGTGCATCTTCTGCGGCTTCTGCGAAGAATCGTGCCCGGTCGATTCGATCGTCGAAACGCACGTGCTGGAATACCACGGTGAAAAGCGGGGCGACCTGTACTACACCAAGGAGATGCTGCTGGCTGTCGGCGACCGCTACGAGGCGGACATCGCCGCCAACCGCGCAGCGGATGCCGCGTACCGCTGATCTGGATCGGACTTACACATGACTTTTACAACCGTTTTGTTCTACGTGTTCGCGGCCATCATGGTGGTTTCCGCGGCACGCGTGATCACGGCGCGCAATCCCGTGACGGCGGCACTGTTCCTGGTGCTGGCCTTCTTCCAGGCAGCCGGCATCTGGATGCTGCTGAAAGCCGAGTTCCTCGCCGTCGTGCTGGTGCTCGTCTACGTGGGCGCCGTGATGGTGCTGTTCCTGTTCGTCGTGATGATGGTCGATATCGACCAGACCGAGTTGCGCAAGAACTTCTGGAGCTACCTGCCGGTCGCTTCCATCGTCGGCGGCATCATCGTGCTGGAGATGGCATCGGTACTGTGGCGCAGCTTCGGCGTGGAAACGCCGGTGCCTGAAGCCGCCAACACCATCGGCACCACGAAGGCGCTGGGCATGCTGATCTACACGCAGTACATCTACGCGTTCGAAGTGGCCGCCGTGATCCTGCTGCTGGCGATCGTTGCCGCCGTCGCGCTGACGCTGCGCCGCCGCAAGGACATCAAGTACTTCGATCCGGGCGAGGCCGTGCGCGTCAAGCGCAACGACCGCCTGAAGATCGTCAAGATGGACGCCGTCAAGAAAGAAGTGGCGTCGACCGTAGCAACCAAGGAGGCACCATGACCCTGTCACTGGCACATTACCTGGTCCTGGGCGCGATCCTGTTCGCGATCGCGATCGTCGGTATTTTCCTGAACCGCAAGAACGTCATCGTGCTGCTGATGGCGATCGAACTGATGCTGCTGGCGGTGAACACCAACTTCATCGCGTTCTCCCACTTCCTGGGCGACGCGGCGGGGCAGATCTTCGTGTTCTTCATCCTCACGGTGGCGGCGGCGGAGGCGGCAATCGGCCTCGCGATCCTGGTGCTCATGTTCCGTAACCTGGACACGATCAACGTCGAAGACCTGGACAGCCTCAAAGGCTAGTTTTTAACCCTCGAATAATAAACAGATAGGTTCATCATGACGGGGCTTAACCCTAACCTTCTTCTCGCTGTTCCCCTCGCGCCGTTGGCGGGGTCCGCGATCGCGGGCCTGCTGGGCACGAAGTTCTTCGGCAACGTGGTCAACCGCAAGGTCGCCACGGCAGCCACGATCCTGGGCGTGCTGGTCGCGTTCCTGATCTCCTTCCAGGTCTTCATGCAGGTACTGGACGGCGCCACCTACAACGATACGGTGTATCGCTGGATGACCGTGGCGGGCATCAACTTCGAAGTCGGCTTCCAGGTCGACTCGCTGACCGCGATGATGATGTGCGTCGTCACGTTCGTCTCGCTGATGGTGCACATCTACACGATCGGATATATGGCCGAGGACGAGGGCTACAACCGCTTCTTCTCGTATATCTCGCTGTTCACCTTCTCGATGCTGATGCTGGTGATGGCCAACAACTTCCTGCAGCTGTTCTTCGGCTGGGAAGCGGTGGGCCTGGTGTCCTACCTGCTGATCGGTTTCTGGTACAAGCGTCCGACCGCGATCTTCGCCAACATGAAGGCGTTCCTCGTGAACCGCGTGGGCGACTTCGGCTTCATCCTCGGTATCGGCCTGATCCTGGCCTACACGGGCACGATGGACTACCAGGAAGCGTTCGCCAAGAAAGACCTGCTGGTCAACGCGACGCTGCCGGGCACCGACTGGATGGTCATCACGACCGCCTGCATCTGCCTGTTCATCGGCGCGATGGGCAAATCGGCGCAGTTCCCGCTGCACGTGTGGCTGCCGGACTCGATGGAAGGCCCGACCCCGATCTCGGCACTGATCCACGCCGCGACGATGGTTACCGCCGGCATCTTCATGGTGTCGCGCATGTCGCCGCTGTTCGAACTGTCGGACGTGGCACTGTCGTTCATCCTCATCATCGGCTCGATCACCGCGCTGTTCATGGGCTTCCTGGGCATCATCCAGAACGACATCAAGCGCGTGGTGGCTTACTCCACGCTGTCGCAGCTGGGCTACATGACCGTCGCGCTGGGCGCATCGGCCTACTCGGTCGCCGTGTTCCACCTGATGACGCACGCGTTCTTCAAGGCGCTGCTGTTCCTGGGCGCGGGTTCCGTGATCATCGGCATGCACCACGACCAGGACATCCGCAACATGGGCGGCCTGCGCAAGTACATGCCGATCACGTGGATCACGTCGCTGCTGGGTTCCCTGGCACTGATCGGTACCCCGTTCTTCTCGGGCTTCTACTCGAAGGATTCGATCATCGAGGCGGTACATGCGACGAACCTGCCGGGCGCGGGCTTCGCGAACTTCGCGGTGCTGGCCGGCGTGTTCATCACGGCGTTCTACTCGTTCCGCATGTATTTCCGCGTGTTCCATGGCCCGGAAAACTTCGGTAAAGCCCATGCGCACGGCCATGACGACCATCATGCCAAGCATGACGACAAGCATGTGGCCAAGGCTGCCCATGGCGATCCGCACGCGCTGCACGATTCCGATGCGCACCATGAAGAGGAAGAGGACGACCACGGCCACCATGGCCTCGAGCCAGGCCAGAAGCCGCACGAGTCGCCGTTCGTCGTATGGTTCCCGCTGGCCGCGCTGGCGATTCCTTCGGTGATCATCGGCTTCCTGGCCGCCGGCCCGATGCTGCATGGCGACTTCTTCAACGGTGTCATCACCGTCGATGCCGCCAAGCACCCGGCGATGACCGAGCTGAACGAAATGTGGCACGGCCCCGTGGCGATGGCGCTGCACGGCCTGCAGACGGCACCGTTCTGGCTGGCCCTGGCCGGCGTGGTGGCGTCGTACTACTGCTACATGATCAATCCGCGCGTACCGGCATGGTTCTACGACAAGTTCAAGTTCCTGCACACGCTGCTGGACAACAAGTACTACATGGATGCGTTCAACCAGGCCGTGTTCGCCAAGGGCGCGCGCATGCTGGGTACCGGCCTGTGGCAGGTGGGCGACCGCGCGATCATCGACGGCTTCGTCGTCAACGGTTCCGCGAAACTGGTGGGCTGGTTCTCGTCGCTGGCGCGCCTGGGGCAGACGGGTTACATCTATCACTACGCGTTCGTGATGATCATCGGCATCCTGGGCTTCCTGGTGTACTTCCTGCCGTTCTGGCACGCTTAACGCCATACGCAAAAGAGATAAAAGATGCAGTCAACGTTAAATAATCTTCCTCCTTACCTCAGCCTGTCGATCTGGCTGCCGATCCTGTTCGGCGTCATCATCCTGGCAGTCGGCCGCGATTCGCGCGCCGGCCTGGTACGCGTGCTGGCACTGGTCGGCTCGATCGTCTCGCTGCTGCCGACGATCCCGCTGTTCACGCAGTTCGACAATGCCAAGCATGGCATCCAGTTCGCCGAAAGCAGCCCGTGGATCGAGCGCTTCAACATCCACTACTTCCTCGGCATCGACGGCCTGTCGCTGTGGTTCGTGCCGCTGACCGCGTTCATCACGATCATCGTCGTGATCTCCGCCTGGGAAGTGATCCAGGAGCGCGTGGCCCATTACATGGGTGCGTTCCTGATCCTGTCCGGCCTGATGATCGGCGTGTTCACGGCGCTGGACGGCCTGCTGTTCTACTTCTTCTTCGAAGCCACGCTGATCCCGATGTACATCATCATCGGCGTGTGGGGCGGCGCGAACCGCGTGTATGCGGCATTCAAGTTCTTCCTGTACACGTTCCTCGGCTCGCTGCTGACGCTGGTCGCGATCATCTACCTGTACAACAAGTCCGGCTCGTGGAACATCCTCGAATGGCACCAGCTGCCGCTCACGATGTCGGAGCAGGTGGCGATCTTCGTCGCCTTCTTCATGGCGTTCGCCGTGAAGGTGCCGATGTTCCCGGTGCACACCTGGCTGCCGGACGTCCACGTGGAAGCGCCGACCGGCGGTTCCGCCGTGCTGGCTGCGATCATGCTGAAGCTGGGCGCCTACGGTTTCCTGCGATTTTCGCTGCCGATCACGCCGGACGCCTCGCGAGACCTGGCGCCGGTCGTCATCGTGCTGTCGCTGATCGCCGTGATCTACGTGGGCTTGGTGGCCATGGTGCAGAAGGACATGAAAAAGTTGGTCGCCTACTCGTCGATCGCGCACATGGGCTTCGTCACGCTGGGCTTCTTCATGTTCAACGACATGGGCACGCAGGGCGCCATCATGCAGATGATCTCGCACGGTTTCGTGTCCGGCGCGATGTTCCTGTGCATCGGCGTGCTGTACGACCAGGCCCACTCGCGCCAGATCGCCGACTACGGCGGCGTGGTCAACAAGATGCCGAAGTTCGCCGCGTTCTTCATCCTGTTCTCGATGGCCAACTGCGGCCTGCCGGCAACCTCCGGGTTCGTGGGCGAGTTCATGGTGATCCTGGGCGCCGTGCAGTTCAACTTCGTGACCGGCATCCTGGCCGCGACCGCGCTGATCCTGGGCGCCGCCTACTCGCTGTGGATGGCCAAGCGCGTCATCTTCGGCAAGGTGGCGAACCACCACGTGGCCGAACTGAAGGACCTGAACAACCGCGAATTCCTGATGCTGGGTCTCCTGGCGATCGCGACCCTGTACATGGGCCTGTACCCGGCACCGTTCACGGATACGATGCAGACCTCGGTGGCCGACCTGCTGCAGCACGTCGCACAGACCAAGATCGCACAATGATTGCAGATAGGACCTTAGTTTTATGAATCCGATTTCTCCGACCGATACCAATCTCGCACCGATCTACGCGGAGATCTTCCTGCTGATCGCCACCTCGGCGATCCTGCTGATCGACGTGTACCTGCCGGCCGCCAAGCGCAACATCACATACATGCTGTCGCTGCTGGCCCTGGCCGGCACCGCGGTCATCACGTACGGCGATTTCGCTGCCGGCACCACGACCTATGCCTTCAACAACATGGTCGTGTCCGACCCGATGGGCAACCTGCTGAAGCTGTTCACCTACCTGTCGGTGGGCGTCACGCTGGTGTATGCGCGCCAGTACACGACCGACCGCGGCATGCTGAGCGGTAACCTGGGTGGCGAGTTCTACGGCCTCGCGCTGTTCGCCACGCTGGGCCAGATGGTGATGATCTCGGCCAGCAACTTCCTGTCCATCTACCTGGGCCTGGAACTGATGTCGCTGTCGCTGTATGCACTGGTTGCCCTGCGCCGCGACAACACCAACGCCACCGAGGCGTCGATGAAGTACTTCGTGCTGGGCGCGCTGGCTTCGGGCTTCCTGCTGTATGGCATGTCGATGCTGTATGGCGCGACGGGCACGCTGGACCTGGGCACGATGTCGGCCAAGATCGCCGCCGGCACCATCAACAACACGATCCTCGTGTTCGGCCTGGTGTTCGTCGTGGCCGGCCTGGCGTTCAAGCTGGGCGCCGTACCGTTCCACATGTGGGTACCGGACGTGTACCAGGGGTCTCCGACCGCCGTCACGCTGCTGCTGGGCGGCGCGCCGAAGCTGGCCACGTTCGCCATCGTCATCCGCCTGCTGGTGGAAGGCCTGATCCCGCTGGCGTTCGACTGGCAGCAGATGCTGCTGATCCTGGCCGTGATGTCGCTGGTGATCGGCAACCTGACCGCCATCGCGCAGACGAACATCAAGCGGATGCTGGCTTACTCGACGATCGCGCAGATGGGCTTCGTGCTGCTGGGCATGATGGCCGGCGTGATCGGCACCGACCAGTCGAACGGCACTGCCGCCTACAGCTCGGCCATGTACTACTCGATCACCTACGTGCTGACCACGCTGGCCACCTTCGGCCTGATCATGGTGCTGGCCCGCGCCGGCCACGAAGCCGAGGAACTGGCCGACTTCAAGGGCCTGGGCAAGCGCTCCGGCTGGTATGCGCTGGTGATGACGGTACTGATGTTCTCGCTGGCCGGCGTGCCGCCGATGATGGGCTTCATGGCCAAGCTGACCGTGCTGCAATCCGTGCTGAACGCCGGCCACCTGTGGCTGACCGTGTTCGCCGTGATGGCGTCGCTGATCGGCGCGTTCTACTACCTGCGCGTCGTGAAGACGATGTGGTTCGACGAGCCGGTCGACACGGCACCGATCCGCGTCGCCGGCGACAAGAACGTCGTGCTGGCCCTGAACGGCCTGATGGTCGTGGTGCTGGGCGTCGTGCCCGGCCCGCTGCTGGATGCGTGCACGCACGCGATCAGCAGGACGCTGGCGTCGTAAGCCATGGATATCGGCGCCTCGGCATGGTTGGTCGTCCTGCTGGCCCTGGTGCTGGCCAACCTGCCGTTCATCAATGAGCGCATCCTCGCCCTCGTTCCACTGAAAGGTGGAGCGGGGCAGGCTCCCGCCAAATCCTTCCTCGTGCGGCTGCTCGAACTGACGGTGCTGTACTTCATCGTCGGCGGCATCGGCCGCGCGCTGGAAGGGCGCATCGGTACCGTGTTCCCGCAAACGTGGGAGTTCTACGCGATCACCGCCTGCATGTTCCTCGTCCTCGCTTTTCCCGGCTTCGTCGTCCGCTACCTGAAGAAGAAGCACTGAAGAAGCACCGGGCGATGCCGGGATGCCCATCCCGGCATCGCTTTCCTTCCCGCGCTGCTACACTGTGGCCTTTACGATCACAGGAGCGTTCATGAGCGACGATGCTCACCTGAAGGAAGAAAAGGTCGACGGCGGCATCGCCTACGACGGCGGTTTCCTCAAGATCCACAAGGACCGCGTGCGGCTGCCCAACGGCGCCCTCACGAACCGCGAATACATCCGCCACCCCGGCGCGGTGGCGATCCTTCCCGTGCTGGACGACGGTCGCATCCTGCTGGAGCGCCAGTTCCGTTACCCGAATGCGCAAGTCTTCATCGAGTTCCCGGCCGGGAAAATCGACGAGGGCGAAGACCACCTCGAATGCGCGAAACGCGAGCTGGAAGAGGAAACGGGCTACACCGCGACCGAATGGCATTTCGTCACCACCATCCACAACGCCATCGCCTATTCCGACGAGCACCTCGATCTGTACCTGGCGCGCGGCCTGACGGCGGGCGACGTGAAGCTGGACGAAGGCGAATTCGTGGAATGCTTCACGGCCACGCTCGACGAGCTGCTGGAGTGGGTGCGCACGGGCGAGGTCTCGGACGTGAAGACGGTCATCGGCGCGTTCTGGCTCGACAAGCTGCGGCGCGGGGACTGGAAGCTGGACTGACCATGCCGGGCGTTTCGCCGGCGCCGCTGCCGCTGCCGTTGCTACTGCTACTGCTGGCATCGATGCTGCCACTGGGGCAGGCGGCCCAGGCCGCGCCGGCACGCACGGCTTTCCAGGTGCGCTGCGAGGATACGATCACCAAGACCGTCTCGGTGTTTTCGGCAAAGCAGAACGGCTACACGGTCAACACGCAGCTCTCCTATAAAATGCTGACCGCGATGAAGGGTGTGGCGCGCCGCAACGAATTCGTGCTGGGCCTGACGCGCACCGAATCGATGGTGCGGATCGGCGCGGACGGCTCGATGCTGCAGGACCCTGCGACCGGCTACGAATGCATCGCGCCGCAATTGCAGGTGCAGCTGACCTACGCGCCGGTGAAAATCTATGTCGGCAACGAGTTCCCCGTGGGTTCGTGCGGCTACAAGGAAATCCTCGCGCACGAGATGCGGCATATGCAGGCCTATATGGATCACCTCCCGAAGGTGGAGAAGACGGTCGCCGCCGCGCTGGCGAAGCGCTTCGGCGGCAAGCCGTTCTATGCGCCGAGCGGTACGGCGCGCTCGGCACTGTCGTTCGAGATCGACTCCGGCTGGCTGCCCTACATCAAAGCCGAAATGGCGAAGGTGGAGGCGGTGCAGGCGGCGATCGACGCGCCGGCCGAATATGCGCGGCTGTCGAAGGCATGCAATGGCGAGATCCAGAAGATTTTGATCAAGACGCGCGCCGGGCGCTGAAAGATGAAAAAGTTGCCTGAGAGTGGGTCAGGAAGGAGTGCTGGCTTGCAAGCCAACACCGCCTTGCAGGCAAAGAGCGGTGCTCTTTGAAACCCCAGCAAGGAAGGAGTGCTGGCTTGCAAGCCAACACCGCCTTGCAGGGAAAGAGCGGTGCTCTTTGAAACCCCTGCAAGGAAGGAGTGCTGGCTTGCAAGCCAGCACCGCCTTGCAGGCAAAGAGCGATGCTCTTTGCCTGCAAGGCCCCCTGTTTCAGGAAATAGTCTGATTGCGAACTGGGAACAATGAAATACTTTGCACTGATCCCCGCCGCCGGCGTGGGAGCGCGGATGGCGGTGGGCTATCCGAAACAATACCTGCCGCTGCTGGGCCGCCCGATGCTGCGCCATACGGTCGAAGCATTCCTGCGCTCGCCGCTGGTCGAGCACACGTACGTGGTCGTCAGTGCCGGCGATGCCTATGTGGCCGACGTGCTGCCCGACGATCTGGAAGGTGTAACGGTGCTGCGCTGCGGCGGTGCCACGCGGATGGAGTCGATCCGCAACGGGCTGCGCCTGCTGGCGGCGGCGATCGGCGCGGACGATCGCGTGCTGGTGCACGATGCGGCCCGGCCCGGCCTGACGCCCGCGCTGATCGGCAAGCTCGTTGCCGAAGCGGGCAGCGAAGCGGCCGGCGGCCTGCTCGCGCTGCCCGTCGTCGATACCGTGAAGAGCACCCGTGGCGGGGGCGTCGCGACCACGCCGCGCGACGGCCTGTGGCTGGCCCAGACGCCGCAGATGTTCCCGTGCGCGCTGCTGCGGCGGGCGCTCGAGGAAGCGCCCGACCCCGATGCGATCACGGACGACGCCAGCGCCGTCGAACTGCTGGGCTATTCGCCGCGGCTGGTCGAGGGCCACCCGCGCAACCTGAAGGTGACGCTGCCGGCCGACGTGCGCATCGCCGAAATGTACCTCTCGATGGATATCACACAATGAAAAAACACCCGTTCCGCATTGGCCAGGGCTATGACAGCCATCGCCTCGTCGAAGGCCGCAAGCTGATCCTCGGCGGCGTCGACATTCCCCATGTCAAGGGCCTGGATGGCCATTCGGATGCCGATGCGCTGCTGCACGCCGTCACCGACGCGATCCTCGGCGCCGCGGCGCTGGGCGACATCGGCAGGCATTTCCCCGACACGGCCGTCGAGTTCAAGGGCGCCGACTCGCGCGTGCTGCTGCGCGCCGCGGCGGACAGGGTCAAGGCAACGGGCTATGACATCGGCAACGTCGATGCGACGATCATCGCCCAGCGCCCGAAGATGGCGCCGCATATCGGCACGATGGTCGCCAACATCGCCGCCGACCTCGGCATCGAGCCGGGCCAGGTGAACGTGAAGGCCAAGACCAACGAGAAGATGGGTTACCTGGGCCGCGAGGAAGGCATCAACGCCGAGGCGGTCGCACTGCTCGTGCTGCGCGAGGACTGATGGGCCGCGACCTGTCCGCCTACCGCGAGGTGGCCGTCGAATCGTTCGACGACCGCGGCATGGTGCGCGTCCGCCCGATGGTGGGGCAGGCTTACCACCCGCTGCTGCGGGTGCAATGCGCGCGCGCCTTCGTCACCGATTACCCGGTCGGCACGCGCTTCCTCGTGCACGCGAAACTGACCGACCGGCTTGGCGGGCCGCCGTTCCTGTACGTGTACCATGGCGATCCGGTGGTGGTGTTGACCACCGCGCAGGCAAGAAAATTCCTCGCCGAGTTCCGGCGGGGCCGCATCTGACATCGCGTCGACAGGGGGAACCGTGATACGCATTCGTGACATCGACCACGTCGTGCTGCGCGTGGTGGACCTGGACCGCATGACCCGCTTCTACCTCGATGTGCTGGGCTGCTCGATCGAGCGGCGGCAGGACGAGATCGGCCTCGTGCAGCTGCGGGCCGGCAGCGCCCTGGTCGACCTGGTACCCGTCGACGGGAAACTGGGCCGCATGGGCGGGGCTCCGCCGGGGAGGGAAGGCCGCAATGTCGACCATGTCTGTTTTCGCGTCGAGCCGTTCGACGAAGCGGCGATCCGCGCCCACCTGGACCGCTTCGGCGTGGCCAGTGAACCGGCCGCCTCGCGCTATGGCGCCGAAGGGGAGGGGCCGTCGATCTACATCGACGACCCGGAGGGCAATACGGTGGAGCTGAAGGGCCCGCCGTACTGATTGCTTCCCAAGACGTTCAGTCGGGCCGCAGCGGAAACGCGACCCGGAACACCACGTGCGGCGCCTCGTAGCGGTAGGTGACGGTGCCGCCGTGCCCCTTGGCGATATTCTCGGCGATATAGAGCCCGAGGCCCATGCCGGTGCGGTTGGCACGGTTCTGCAGCGCCACCCGCTTGAAGGGGTTGAACAGCTGTGCCGCCAGTTCGGGCGCGATCGGCGCGCCTTCATTGCGCACCTCGAGCACCGCATTGTCGCCTTCGGTGCTCAGCGACACGAGGATCGGCTGGCCATTGGTGCCGTGGTGGCGCGCGTTGCTGAGCAGGTTGCTGATCACCTGCGCCATGCGGTCCGGGTCGGCGCAACCATGCACTGCCGGTGCGATGTCGGCGTGGTACACCGTGCCGGGATGGGCGAAGCGCATTTCATCGAGCAGGTCTTCGGCCATCTTCGACAGGTCGACGTCGATCTTGCGCATCGCCAGGCCGAGGCCGCTGTCGAGCCGGCTCATGTCGAGCACCTGGCTGATCAGTCGCTGCATGCGGCCGGACGAGCGCTCGATGCGCTGCCCCAGTTGCTGCGGCTGGGCGCCGTGCTGCAGCACGGTGGCCGCCATCGAGATCGACTGCAGCGGATCGCGCAGGTCGTGGCCCAGCATCGCCAGCAGCTGCATGCGCGCGCGTTCGGTTTCGGCGTGGCGGGCCATGCTGGCGCGGTGCATTTCTCCCAGCAACAGTTCGGCGACCATCAGCCGCGCCGGTTACCACGGCACGGCCTTGTCGTGTACCGATTCCACCCATTCGTCGAACGAGCCACGCGGCGTCAGGCGGTGGCCCAGCGGGCCTGTCTTGAGCAGCTTGTCCGGCTTGCCGGCCCAGCGCACGGTTTCGACCTGCTCCTTGCGCAGCGCCAGCAGCCAGCCGGACGTAGCGGGATCGAAGTGCAGCGCCAGCAACCCGACCCACGGGCCAAGACGTTCGCGCATCGCCTCGGGCCACTCGGCGCGGCTGTAACGGTGCAGCATCTCGTCGCCATCCGGCGGCAGCGACGCCACGATCGCGGCGGCCAGCTCCTCGTCCACCCCGTGCGCCGCCAGCTTGCCCTGCTGGGCGAACACCAGCGCGTCGGCGGCAAGTTTTGCGGCCAGTTCCGCCACATGCTGTTCCAGGGCAGCCAGCACGTCCTCCTCGTGCAGCAGCGTCTCGATCAGCCGCGTACGCACCTCCGCCGCCTGCTCCGCCAGCGCAACCCGATCGCGCGAGTCGAGGCTCAGCACTGCCGCACCCAGCACCTGCGCCATCACGTCGCACGCCATGCGCACCGCATACGGCACGCGCAGCGGCGCCATGTGATGGCAGGCGATCAGCCCCCACAGCCGGCCGTTGATCACGATGGATACGCTCATCGACGCGCCCACGCCCATGTTCTGCAAATACTCGACGTGGATCGGCGACACGCTGCGCAACACCGAATGGCTCATGTCCAGCTGCGGATCGCCAGCCACGCCCAGTACCGGCACCGGTGCATAGCCGATGTCGGCAATCAGGCGCAGCGTGTTGATCGTGTAGAGCCGGCGGGCCTGGGCGGGAATGTCGCTGGCCGGATAGCGCATGCCCAGGAAGGGCTTCAGGTCGTCACGCCGGGCTTCGGCGACGACGTCGCCGCTGTCGTCGTGCCGGAAGCGGTAGGCCATCACACGGTCGAAGCCCGTGATGGCGCGCACCTGTTCCACGGCGTGGCGCAGCAGGTCCTCGATCGTGCGCTGGCGGCGCAACCGCTCGATGGCCGCGTGGGCCTTCAGCGCGAACGCGGCCAGCGCATCGGCCCCCACCTGGCGCAACTCGAATTCGGCGATCGCATGCGTGCCGTTACCGTGCACGACGCAATCGAACGTATGGCCGTTGCCGTGCGTTTCGATGCCGGTCGGCGAGTCGGCGCCGTCTTCCAGGCAGGCGCGCAACTGTTCCACCACGCCTGCCTCGAGCCCGAGCCCGCCGTAGCGCATGCCGATGGCGGGCTCGAAGCCCAGCAAGCCGGCGGCGTTGGTGCTCCAGGCGCGCAAGGTGCCGTCAGCCGCGAATGCCAGCAAAGCGCCATGCGGCTGGATCAGGCCGGGAATATGGATCGGTTCATCCGCGCAATTGTCCAGGCCGATCGGCGTGGCCGGCCGCCCCTGGGGCCCCGGTTGTTCGCTCATGCGGCGGCCCGTGGCGGGGCGACAGCAGCGTCGGCGGTGCGGCGTATCGCGATCAGGCTGTCGAAGGCGTCGCAGGCGCCCTGGCAAGCCTCGGCGACCGCGGCTTCATCCTGCACCGATGCGCGCAGCGCACGGAGGAAGTGCTGCCAGCGGGGGCCGGGCGGCACGCCGCCGGCCTGCAGGTAGTGCAGCGGATGCGGTGCCAGCCGGTCCGCCAGCCGGCGGTACAGTACGGCGCCGCCCAGGCGCGAACCTTCGATCACGTACGACACGCCCCAGCGGTAAGCGGCGCTGTCGCGGCCGTGCCACGGTGCAAGCGCCGCCGGATCGTCCCCTCCTGGCATCGCCGGATCGGCAAGGTCCGCCTCGATCTGGGGCAAGTGAGGCGAGGGCGCCAGCAGCGCGGCATCCTGCGGCCCGTCGGCGAAGCGCGCCTGCCAGGCCTCGATCGGTTCCAGCCAGCGCCGCAGCAGCGCGAGGTGGGCGCGGTAGTCGTCCAGCGTCGGCAGCGGCCGCGCAAGCGGCATGCCGCTGTCCAGTTCAGCGTGGCGGGTGGCGGTAGCTTCGCGCAGGGCGGCAAGGATTTCGGAGCGATCGACGGTCATTGGAGCATTGTACCGTTCAGTCCTGGTCGTCGTCGTCCGATTCGCCGTCCGGCACGTCGCGCCGGCGCTCGGCGTCGGCCTCCAGGCGCAGGCGCGCGGCGGCACCCATGAAATCGTCCACGCTGTGGTCCGGGCTCTGGCGCACGGCCGGCGGCAGCAGCACCGACATGTACAGTTCGTCCGACAGGCGGCCCGTACCCTGCAGGTTGCTCATCATGACCAGCCCCGATCCTAGGCCCATCAGCACGCCGCATGCGACCTGCAGCCGCCTCGGCGACATGTGGGGCCGCACGGTGCGCACGTGGAAGTACACCATGCCGCAGACGATCAGGATCGCCATGTGGTTGCCGTAGCGGGTGAAGACTTCGGCGGACCAGGCAAAGGCCAGCACCGACGACAGCGCCTTCCACGCGCCGATCGCCACCAGCCCGGCTCCCAGGATGAACAGGTGCCGGCCGAGGCGCGCGTGGCCGCCGAACAGCCGGTTGACCAATGCCCAGACGCCGCTCCACACCAGGCCCGCGCCCAGGCCGGTGGCGATCGTCAGCAGGTAGCGGATCGCCTGGAACCCCTCGGTATCGGTCAGCGCTTCATCGACGCCGAGGAACAGTGCGATCAGCGCCACCCCGGCGAGCGCCGGCGCGCCGCCTTCCCATGCATGCATCGTGGTATCCGTGACTTCCGCTTCGACCGGGAAGGCGGCGTCGCGCACGCGCAGCCGCGTATGCCCGAGCCGCACGACCGTGGTACCGTCCAGCGCCACCGCCGGCTGGCGCCGGCCATGCAGCACGATGCCGTTCCGGCTGTCCAGGTCGCGCAGCACGAGGGCGCCGTCGCCATCCCGTTCCAGCACCGCATGGTGGGCCGCCGTGTGCGCATCGTCCAGCACGAAGTCGTTGTCGTAGCCGCGGCCGAGCGTGACGGGCAGTGTGTCGAAACGCTGCCGGGAGAGCACGTCGCCATTGCGGGCCAGGATCTCGATGAAGTACGGTGCCGTCATTTGGCACCCGTGCGCGCCAGCGCTTCGAGGAAGGCGCGTGCGGTCCGCATGCCGTTGTCATAGGACACGCCGCGCGCGTCCAGCCGGCTTTGCAGGTTCATCATGCCATCGTCGGTGCTGGCCGTCAGCAGCGAGAAGTCGTACAGGCCGGCGAACTTGCGGTACGCGCGCACGCACAGCACGGCGCGCATCGGCAGCGAGCCGTTCGTCACGAACTGCTCCGCGCACTGCGGGCCGGTCAGGCGACTGTCCTTGTAGCTGCCGAACGATTCGTTCTTGAACGAGGCGGACGACAGCTGGGCGAAGCGGATCGCATCGAGCCCGGTGCTGCGCAGGTACTGGTGGCGGATGCCGACCGCGCCCGTCTGCAGCGAGCCGGACACGAACACCGACGACTCCATCGTGCAGCTCGTGGTATCGACGGCGAACGGCTTCTCGGCGCGCGACGTGGCCTGCGCGCTGGAATTGCCCCAGCAGCGCATCTGCTCCGTTTCGCGCACCGGCACCTCGTAGGGGCCCATTGCCTTTTTCGTCAGCGGGCCGGCCAGCAGGTGGTCGACCATGGCCTTCTGGTGCGCCAGCAGCTGCTGCGTGACGATCGCCGTGAAATCCCTGGGCGCCGCGCGCTTGGCGTCCAGCGCGTCCGTCACCTGCTTGAGCAGCCGCTGCGCGTAGCGGATCGGCACGAGGAAGCTGACCAGCTCACCGTCAAGCCGCTTGGCCACGTTGACGCCGGCTACGTCGCCATTGGCGGTCACGCTGGGGCCGCCGCTCATGCCCGAGTTGATCGGTCCGGTGAACATCAGCTGGTCGTAGAAGCTGCGTGAAATGACGCCGTTGAACGCGCCTTCGGAAATGGCAAAGCCCAGGTCCAGCGGGTTGCCGAGCGAGTACAGGTACTGGCCCTGCGTGAGCCGCGCCGATTCCTCGGGCACCTTGAAGAAGCCCGTACCGTAGCGGTTCACGCGCACCACCGCCAGGTCGTGCAGCACGTCGACCGCCAGCAGTTCGATGTTGCCGCGCTGCCCGGCCGTGTCGACCCATTCGCCCGTGTACGTTTCCGGATCGAGCGCGAACTGCGACACCACATGGTAGTTGGTCAGCACCAGGTTCGACGTGCCGACCAGGAAGCCGGAACCGACCGACGATTGCGTGCGGCCGCTTTTCAGCAGCGAACGCACCTGCAGCAGGTCGGCCTTGGCGGCGGCATACAGCTTTTGCGCGGCGGACGAGGGCGTGGGCAGCGGTGCGGTGTCACTCCCCTGAGCACCCTGCGCGGGAGCGCGCCCGGGCGCCGGTGCGGCGGCAGGCGCCTGCGGGCCCGGGGGATTCGACGGAGAGGATGGCGGGACCGGCGCGGCCGCTGCGGCGGCGCCCCAGGTCACGGTGATCGCGAATTGAACGGATGCGGCAAGCCGGTGAGGTTTCATGCAGTTCCTGAACTACTTTTCGACAAAGAATAGTGTACCTCAGGAAACCCAGCCGGGGGCGGCCGGGCGGCAGCCGTTACTTTTGCTTACGTGTGAAAATAGGCGGGGTATTTACTGTTCGCCGTCGCTGGTGGCCGTGGCGACGACCGGAGACATCATGTGGCCCAGCTTCAGTGCCTTCGTGTTCAGGTAGTGCTGGTTGAAGACGTTGCGGTTCACCAGCAGCGGCACGCGCTCGGCCACGGGCATGCCCAGCTTTTCCATCGCCGCGATCTTGCGCGGGTTGTTCGTCATGAGGCGCAGGCTCTGCACGCCGAACTGCTGCAGCATGGGCGCCACGAGGCCATAGCTGCGCTGGTCCGGCTTGAACCCGAGCTGCTCGTTGGCCTGCACCGTATCGGCGCCCGCTTCCTGCAGCCGGTAGGCGCGCATCTTGTTCAGCAGGCCGATGCCGCGGCCCTCCTGGCGCAGGTACAGCAGCACGCCGCGTCCCTCGGCCGCGATGCGCTGCAGCGCGCCTTCGAGCTGGGCGCCGCAATCGCAGCGCTGGGAAAACAGCACGTCGCCGGTCAGGCACTCGCTGTGCACGCGCGCCAGCACGGGCGCACCGTCGCCGATATCGCCCAGCACCATCGCCAGGTGTTCCTTGCCGGTCGAATGCTCGACGAACGCGTGCAGCGTGAACTCGGCCCACGGCGTGGGCAGCGCACACGAGGTGACGTATTCGAGATCGGCGGGATCGACGGGGATTTCAGCGACGGGCTGCATGGTTATGCTCTTTTCATTCGGGTACGTATAAGCCCTTCATCATAACAAAGATTGTGGTTTCGGCCGAGAAGCCCAACGGCCAAACCCGGATCGCAATAGCCGAGCCCGTGTCCCGGTGCCTGGGAGGAGAGATGCCATGCATGGCATCTCCGCTACGCAGGCGCAGAGCAGTGCTCTGCGAAGCTGCGGCCATGCAGGGCCGCATCGTTCCGCAGGCGTGGAGCAGGCTCCACGAAATCCCTGCGTCACCCCCTGCTACGCCACGGGGACACGGGCTGAACCATTAATACGGCAGGTCGAAGACCAGCACTTCGGCCGCTTCCGCCTTGTCCAGCGTCACCTGCGTTTCGCGGGTGAGCTTCAGCGCGTCGCCGCCCTTGAGCGCGGTGCCGTTGACGCTCACCGTGCCGCGGATCACGTGGACATAGCTGGCGCGCTCGTCATCGAGCGTGTGTGTCACGCTGTCGGCCTCGTTCAAGATCGTCGCGTAGATCCGGGCGTCCTGGTGGATCGTCACCGAACCGTCGCGGCCGTCGGGGGAGGCGATCAGGCGCAGCTTGCCCTGCTTGCTCTCCGGCGAGAAGTGCTTTTCCTCGTAGCCCGGCGCGATGCCGGTTTCCGCCGGCTGGACCCAGATCTGCAGGAAGTGCACGCGCTCGGTGTCCGAGTGGTTGAACTCGCTGTGCCGCACGCCGGTGCCGGCCGTCATGCGCTGCACGTCGCCGTAGCGCAGCACGCTGCCGTTGCCCATGCTGTCCTTGTGCTCCAGCGCGCCTTCGAGCACGTAGGAGATGATCTCCATGTCGCGGTGGCCGTGAGTGCCGAAGCCCTGGCCCGGCATCACCTTGTCCTCGTTGATCACCAGCAGCGGGCCGAAGCCCATGTGGCGCGGATCGTGGTAATGGCCGAACGAGAAGGTGTGACGGGAATCGAGCCAGCCATGGTTGGCGGCACCGCGTTCTTCGCTGCGACGGACTTCTTGCATGATATGCTCCTTTGATGTTGTTTGCGATCGTTTCGAACACCGTTTCTTTGTGTTCTCAGCTCGGATGAAAAGAGTATAGGCCTGTCCAAACGATTAAAAAAACGGAAAATTTACCCCTCTGTTATCGAAAAATTCGAACATGCTCAGACTCAGCCTAGAAGCCCTGCAGATCGTCGATGCGATCGACCGCCGCGGCTCGTTTTCCGCCGCCGGCAAGGAATTGCACCGCGTGCCTTCGACCATTTCGTACACCGTGAGCAAGCTCGAGGATGATCTCGGGGTGCAGGTGTTCGAGCGCAACGGCCCGAAAGTGGAGTTGACGAAAGCGGGCCGCGAATTGCTGAAGGAAGGCCGTTACCTGCTGCGCGCCGCGCAGGACCTCGAGCACCGCGTGCGCCGCGTGGCCTCCGGCTGGGAGACCGAGCTGGCGATCGGCCACGATTCCATGTTTTCCAGCCTCGCATTCGGCGAGGACATCCTTGCCTTCTATGAAGTCGCGCAGCAGACCCGCCTGCGCATCGTGCGCGAGGCGCTATCCGGCACATGGGAAGCGCTGCTGGACCGGCGCGTCGACCTGGTCATCGGCGCGCCCGGCGATGGCCCGGCCGGCGGCGGCTATGTGTCCGAGCCGATCGGCACGCTGGGCTGGGTATTCGCGGTGGCGCCTTCCCATCCGCTGGCCGCGGTCGAGGGCCGGCTGGGCCGCACGCACCTGCAGCAGTACCGCGCCGTGGCGATGGCCGATTCGGCGCGGCAGATGGCGCCACGCACGGTCGGCCTGCTGCTGGGGCAGGATACGCTGACGGTGCCGGACATGGCGTCCAAGGTGCAGTACCAGGTTGCCGGCCTGGGCTTCGGCTTCCTGCCCGAACCCTGTGCGCGTGCCGCGATCGCCGCCGGGTTGCTGGTGGAAAAGGAAGTGGAGGAGCCGAAACCGGACGAAACCTTCTACCTGGCCTGGCGCACCGGGGAAACGGGCGCCGCGCTGCAGTGGTGGCTGGCGCGAATGCGCGCCGGCGTGCTGTTCGACCGCATGTGTCGCCACCTGCCCACGACTTGACGGCGCTTCTTTGCGCCACGTCAAGAATTCCGCCGGATTGAAATTGGTTTGTGGTAACAATTGACTGCGGCCAATAATTCCGGGCTACCATCCGGATCTCCCATCGAGAGATCCGTTCATGGCCACGATATCCCTGCACCTGCTTGCCGACCGCAAAGGCGTTCCCGCCGGCCCGCTGCTGTCCACGCGCACAGGCCGGTGTGCCGGGGCAACCGCGCTGTCGGGCGTTATCGACGATTCGACGGGCCGTTGCCATGGCTGAGATGGCGATCGCACACTGCCTGGCCCTGTGCCGCGCGGCCCGCTCGCAACGGGGCTTGGCGCTCGCGGCAACGCTCGATAGGCTGGAGGAGGAACTCGGCGAGCTGTGCGCTTGGCGCGGCCCGGCAGACGAGGCGCAGGCGGCCGATGCGGCGATGGAACTCGACCTTGCCGGGTATGTCACCAGCTGGAATGCCGGTGCCGGGCAACTGTTCGGCTACACGGCCGCGGAAGCCATCGGGAAACACGTGCTGTTCCTTTACACGGATGACGACGACGAAGGCAGCATCGCCGAGCTCGTCGTGGAACCGGAACGGGCGGGCCCCGAGGTACGGCGCCGCAAGAAATCCGGCGACACGATCCGGGTGCGGCTGTCGATCGCCCTCGTGAAGGACGATGCCGGGGAGGCAGCCGGCATGCATGTGCGGCTGGTCCGGGTGGCGGATGGCATGTCGGCGGCCGAGAAAACCAGCCTGCACGCCCGCATCGTCGACGATACGGACCAGGGCGTGGTGGTCTTCGATGCGAGCGGGCGGATCGTATCGGTCAACGGCGCGTTCACGCGCATCACCGGCTACACGCAGGCCGATGCGATCGGCAAGTCGCCCGACCTGCTGCGCTCCGGACCGCACGACGGGCGTTTCCGCTCGCTCGTGCAGGCTGCGCAGGGTGGTGCCGCACCCTGGCGTGGCGAGATCGCGGGGCGCCGCAAGAATGGCGAGCTGTTCCCGCAGACGACGGTCGTGAGCGCCATCCGCGACGAGGCCGGGCGGATCAGCCACGCATTCGCGCTGCTGACCGACATCAGCGTGCACAAGGATGCCGAGGCGCGCATGCAGCGCATGGCCAACTACGACGCGCTGACCGGATTGCCGAACCAGGCCCTGCTGATGCAGTTGCTGGGGCAGGCGATGGCGGAGGCGCGGCGCACCCACGACAGCGGCGCACTGCTGGTCGTCGAGATCACGCGGCTGGGCGCCATCACCGACACCCTGGGCCACGAGGTGGGCAATGCGCTGCTGGTCGAAGCGGGCAAGCTGCTGCGCTCGCGGCTGCGCGAGGGCGACATCCTGGCGCGGCTGGGGGGCGGCAAGTTCGCCATCGGCCTGCCGCGCATCGAACGGCGCGAACACGCCGCGCTGGTCGCGCGCAAGGTCACCGACGTGCTGGCCGCGCCGATCGCGATCGGCAAGCATTCGCTGCAGGTCGGCACCCATGTCGGCATCGCCGTCTGGCCCGAAGATGCGCACGAGCCGGGCGCGCTGCTGCGCGGCGCGGACGTGGCCGCGGCGCGCGCCGGCACCAGCCTGGAACCGGCGCTGCTGTTCTTTTCCGAGGAGATGAACCAGCGTGTCAGGGAGCACTTGCGCATCGAAAGCGAATTGCGCGCCGCGCCGGGCAATGGCGAGCTGCTGCTGTACTACCAGCCGAAGGTCAGCCTGCGCAGCGGCCGCATCGTCGGCGCCGAGGCGCTGCTGCGCTGGCGGCACCCGGTGCGCGGGCTCGTGTCGCCGGGCGTCTTCATCCCGGTGGCCGAGGAAACCGGTTCCATCATGGAGCTCGGCGACTGGGTGATCGAGGAAGCCTGCCGGCAGATCGCCCGGTGGCGCGAAGCAGGCGTGGCCATGACGCCCGTGGCCGTCAACCTGTCGGCGCGCCAATTCGACCGGGGCCTGCCGCAGCGCATGGCCGCGGTGCTGGAACGCTACCAGGTGCGCTCCGAGCAGATCACGCTGGAGATTACCGAAAGCCTGCTGGTGGGAGGCGCCGATTCCGTCATCGCGATCATGAACGAACTCGTGGCGATGGGCCTGGCACTGGCCCTGGACGATTTCGGCACCGGTTATTCGAGCCTGGCCTACCTGAAGAAATTCCCGATCAGCACGCTCAAGATCGACCGCGCCTTCGTGGTCGGCCTGCCGCACGAGGAAAACGACTGCGCCATCGCGCGCGCGATCGTCACGATGGCGCAGCAACTGCGGCAGGAGATCGTGGCCGAAGGCGTCGAAACCATGGAGCAGATGGCCTTCCTGCGCGAACTGGGCTGCGACCAGCTGCAGGGCTACCTGTTCAGCCAGCCCGTGCCCGTGGCCGACTTCGAACGGATGCTGCGCGACGGCCGGCGCCTGGCGCTGGCCCCGCCAGGCCACCGGGAGCCAGTGCCGATCCACGATCGAGGGGCATCTTCCGCACGGGCGGGGCGCCGGTAGACGAGACGATAAACGGGAAAGCCGCCCTGGCGAGCGGCTTTCGGTGTTCCCGAATGGCCGGGAACCGCGCCTGGGCGCATCGAGGACTACATCTCAGCGCTTGTCGTCGTTCTTGTGGCTCTGGCGGCCGGCCTGGGCGTGCTGCTCGGGCGTGCCGCCGCGTGTGCCGCCGCCGCTCGAGCCCTGGTTACCCTGATTGCCGCTGGAACCCTGGTTGCCCTCGCTGCCGCTCTGGCGGTTGCCATCGTTCTTGTGGCTCATGCTGCCAGCCTTGCGGGCCTCTTCCGAGGTGAACTCATGCGCGTTGCCGGAAGCGTGCGCCGCGCGGCCGCCTTCCGAGGCGATTTCGCGCTGGCGCTGCGGGTCCATGGAAGCAAAGCCGCGGTTGCTGGTATCGCCGCTCTGGTTGTTTCCTTTGTTCCCGCCCTGGTTGTTGCCTTGGTTTGATGATGCCATGGTTCTCTCCTTGATCGTGATGAACATTGCATACCCTTTACGGAACCTGTGATCACGCCGAAAATCGCGTGCAAGTCGTGTAACGGAGCGCTCATCTTAGGCCCATCGGATGGACGTTTTTATAAGAGGTCAGGACAGACCCTTGTAGGACAATGCCGCATATAAAAGTAACACAGCAATTTAAAAACGTAACATTTATGGCCATACCGGAACCCCATGACCACTACCTCAACGCCGGTGCTTCCCACCATTTCGCCTGCCGGTGCGGCGGGCATCACGATGCAGGCGCAACCGCTGCGCCTGAGCCCCGGCGACGACCTGCGCGGTGCCATCGAACAGGCCTTCCAGTCGCAGGGCGCGGCCTTTGTATTGCAGGCGATCGGATCGCTGTCGGTCGCGCGGCTGCGTTTCGCCGGCCGGCCGCAAGCCGATGAACTGGCGGGTGACATCGAGATCCTCACGCTGGCCGGCTCCGTCTCGCCCGATGGTGCGCACCTGCACATGACGATCGCCGACGCCGACGGCCGCGTATTTGGTGGCCATGTCGCTCCCGGCTGCATCGTGCGCACGACGGTGGAGCTGCTGGCGGTGGCGCTCCCCGGCCATGCCTTTGCCCGGCAACTCGATCCCGCAACGGGGTATCCGGAACTCGTCGTCAGCGATTGCGCGAGCGGCCCGACACCCGCCTCCTGACTGCCAGGCCCGGTTAATTCCGTGCCGGCCTTCCACTTCTCAGCGGGTCGAGCAGGCCGCGCAAGTCGTTATGATCGAGCTCGTACATCAGCGCCAGCAGCGCGCCCAGCTCGCCCTTGGGAAATCCGGCACCGGCCATCCAGCCCAGGTAATGGCCGGGCAGGTCGGCAAGCTTGCGGCCCTTGTATTTTCCATAAGGCATTTCACGGACGAGGAGCAGGGCAAGGGCTTCGGTATGCATGGTTGAATCAGGGCGTTTCGGGATCGGCAGGGGGCTCGCCTGGCTGGGCGGGCCCTTTTTTCAGGTGCTTCATGAATTGCTTGAAGTGCGGCTGGAACTCGGCGAACAGCGGATGGTCACGGTTTTCCAGCATCACCTCGGAAAACAGCTTCAGGCCCACGGCAAACGACGTGGCGGTGTCCGGATCGAAATCGCCGCGGCCGCGCATGCGCTCCACGATGGCGAAGATGTCGTCATGGTTGCCTGTCTCGAATGCCAGCGGAGAACGCGTGACGGGGTTGCCGCCCGGGTCCTGCAGGTGTTCGATGGTGACGCGGTAACGGTGCTGCTTCATGGTTCCTCCGATGAATTCAGTCCGGCAGCAGCAGCGCATGCTGCGTGGCGGTATGGAAATCGCGCCAGACACGGTTGATGGCGGCATCTTCCCGCGCCGCCTGCAGGCCGCAGTACGGATACAGGCCGTCGACGGCCCGGCGGCAGGTGTCCACTAGTTGCAAGGATACCCGCTGCAGCAGGGTTTCGTCCGGTACCGTGTGCCGGACCACGGCGGCCCAGGCGCCGTCGAGCGCGGCATACAGCGCGGCGCGGTCGGCCGCCAGTTCTTCGCGCGTTCGTGCCAGCCGCGCCGCCACCGATGGCACCGCGATCAGGGGCACGCCGGTACCGTGCTGGCGCCGCGCCGCGATCACCGGTTCGGCCAACGCCACGAAGCGGCCGGCCATGCCCAGCAGGTTGGCTGCCAGCGTCACGTAGGCGAGCGCCATGAACGGGAAGCGGTACAGTGGGCCATCGGCCGTCGCGTGGGCGGCGTCGATCGTGAAGCCATGGCTGGCCGGCACATGGGCGCCGTCGATCCGGTACGCATGTGAAGCCGAGGCGCGCATGCCGATCGCCTGCCACGAAGCTTCCAGCGCCACGTGCCGTGCCGGCACGACGAAGGCCTGGATGCGCGGCCGGCCCGCATCGTCGCGCAGCACCTCGCCACGCTCGCGCAGCACGGCGTTCAGCGTGAAATGCGTAGCCATCGGCGCACCGCTGGCGTAATCCCAGCGGCCGGTGAGCAGGAAACCGTCGCCGTCGATGTCGGCAAAGCCGGTCGGGGCACCGCTGCCGGCCAGGCAGGCGCCCGGCGTGGCCATGATGTCGCGCGCCAGGGCAGGGGGCAGGAACCCGCCGAACCAGCCGGCACCCGCGCACAGCGTGACGACCCAACCCAGGCTGCCATCGGTAGCCGCGAGCTGCTCTTCCAGCCGCACCACCTCCGGCAGCGGCAGCTCGGCACCGCCGGCGGCACGCGGCGCCAGCATCTTCAGCCAGCCCCGCTCGTGGATATGCGCCTGCTGCCCGGGCAGCAGGAAACCCGCCACCTCGGCCTCCCGCCACGGATCCGCCGACACTTTTCCATCGTCAGCCATAGATACGCTCCAGGCTGCCTTTACCGAAGTATTTTTCATACTCGGCGGCGGCGTTCACGTCCATCATGCCGGCCAGGTAGTCGAGCACCAGCCGTTCGCGCGTGTCCTTCAGGCAGCGCAGTTCCGGCGGCAGCAGCACATTGTCGCGGTTGTAGCCGCGATCGGTCAGCACTTCGAACAGCCCGCGGATGATCTTCTCGCCGCGCTTCTCGTACAGTTGCACATCCTTCTTGCGCAGGATCGCTTTCCACAGCAGGGTCTTCAGCCCGCGCGCCAGCGGGCCCATCGCGCGGTAGCCCAGTTCGGGGCCATGCGCGCCATCCACGACGGCGATGTCGCGGCACAGCTCATGCACGATCTGCGACGTCATTTCCTTGCGCAGTACGATCGAGTATTCCTCGGAGCTGGCCTGCGCTTCGCTTTTCAGCGCTTCCTCGTGCGCGCCGTGGGCGATGCGCGAAAACGGTTCGAACGCGTCGGCGAAATCGCGGCTGATGCGGAATTCGTGCAGGATCTCGCCCCATGTGATGATGCCGAAGCTCATCGCGTCTTCCAGGTCGTGCGCGGCATACGCGATCTCGTCGGACAGGTCCATGATCTGCGCGTCGATCGTCTTGCGGACCGACAGGCCGTGCCGTGCCAGCTCGCCGGACAGGAAATGGAAATCCTCGTCGTACAGGAATTTCCTGGGATTGTCGGCGCGGCGGTAAAAATACTTGGTGATGCCGGCCAGCGTGCGCACCGTGAGGTTCAGGCCGGCGTAGGCGTGGTGCTTTTTCTCGAGGGTGCGCAGGATGCGGAATGCCTGCGCATTGCCTTCGAAGCCGCCGTGCTCCATGCCCAGCTCATCGAGGATGCGCTCGCCGTAGTGGCCGAACGGCGGGTTGCCCAGGTCGTGCGCCAGCGCGCACGTTTCCGCCACGACGCTGCGCTCCAGCCCCAGGTCGGCGGCGATCGAGCGGGCGATCTGCGCCACTTCGAGGCTGTGCGTCAGCCGGTTGCGGTTGAAATTGGCGGCATCCACGCCGAGCAGCTGCATCTTGCCCTGCAGCCGGCGGAACGACGCCGAATACAGCACGCGCGCGTAGTCGCGCATGCATTCCTCGCGGCCCTCGGCGCGGCCGTCGGCCTGCGCATGGACACGTACTTCGAGCGGCAGGATCAGCGCTTCCTGCTCGCGGGCGAATTCCCTGGTTGCGGCACTGTACATATCGAATCCTCGTGATGACCGCCGATTGTAGCCCGCCGACGGGTGTATATTGCTGCCGATTCGCGTTTCGCTTCACGTTTCGCTACACGTTTCGCTACACGTTTCGCTACACATTTCCGACTCACATCTGACACCATCGAGCATGTCCCCGGCTTTCCTGTTTTTCGTCATCTTCGCGTATTTCGCCCTGCTGCTGGCCGTGGCCTGGGCCACGTCCCGCAACGCCGACAATGCCAGCTTCTTCATCGGCAACAAGAGCTCCAACTGGGCGCTGGTGGCGTTCGGCATGGTCGGCACCACGCTGTCCGGCGTCACCTTCATCAGCGTGCCCGGCGCGGTCGGGCGCGACGGCTTCGGCTACCTGCAGATCACGTTCGGCTACGTGATCGGCTACCTGGTCGTGGCCTTCGTGCTGCTGCCGCTGTACTACCGGCTCAGGCTCACGTCGATCTACCACTACCTCGACGTGCGGCTGGGCCGCCGCGCGTACCAGAGCGGCGCCGCGTTCTTCATCGTGTCGCGCACGCTGGGCGCCACCGCGCGGCTGTACCTGGTCGTCAACATCCTGCAAGCCACGATCCTGGACCGCCTCGGCGTGCCGTTCTGGGCCACGAACCTCGTGATCCTGCTGATGATCCTGCTGTACACCTATGAAGGCGGGGTGAAGACGATCGTCTGGACCGATACGCTGCAGACCACCGGCATGCTGGCCGGCCTCGTCACGTGCGTGTGGTTCCTGCTGCACACGCTGGACCTGTCGGTCATGGACAGCCTGGCGCACATGCAGGCGGCAGGGCTGGCGCGGGTCTTCGACTTCGATGTCGACAGTCCCGGCTACCTGTGGAAGCAGGTCGTGGCCGGCGCCTTCATCACGATCGCGATGACGGGCATGGACCAGGAGATGATGCAGAAGAATATCTCCGTGCGCACCTTGCAGGGCGCGCAGAAGAACATGCTGCTGCTTACGTTCATCCTCGTCATCGTGCTGGGCCTGTTCCTGTTCCTCGGCGGCCTGCTGCACCTGTATGCGCCGCAGGCCGGCGTGACGGCCACCGGCGACAAACTGTTCCCCACGATCGTGATGGACCACCTGCCGGCGGCGATGCAGCTGATCTTCTTCGTGGCACTGGTATCGGCCCTGTTCCCCAGCGCCGATGGCGCGATCACGGCGCTCACGTCGTCGTTCTGCATCGACCTGCTCGGCCTGCAGCGCAGGCAGGATCATCGTACGCTGGACGAACGGGCGGCGGTGCGCTGGCGCCATCGCGTGCACCTGGGCTTCTGCGCGCTGTTCCTGCTGCTCGTGATGGTGTTCAAGTGGATCGACAGCGCCAGCATGATCGGCGTGATCCTGAAGCTGGCCGGCTACACGTATGGTCCGCTGCTGGGCCTGTTCGGCTTCGGCCTGCTGACCCGGCGCGCCGTGCGCGATCGCCTCGTTCCCGCCATCGTCATTGCCGGACCGGTGCTGTGCGCGCTGCTCGAACACTGGCAGCACCTGTTCTTCGGTACCTACAAAATGGGGCTGGAGCTGCTGGTCGTGAACGGCCTGTTCGTGTTCGCCGGACTGTGGCTGGTTTCCTCACCCGGAAGGCGTGGCGCGCCGGGCGCCGCAAACTGATACAGTCACGTAATACAGTACTAAATTAAGCAATTTATCAACTTTAATCCCCGGAGCTGCCTGTGTCCCGATCCGTGTTTTCGTACGTCCGTGGCGGTATTGGCCGCGTGTGGCGCTTCATCGATGCCAGCCGCCGCGCCGTGATGAACCTGATTTTCCTGGTGATCGTCATTGCCTTGCTATATGCAATCTTCGGTGGCGGCGTCAAGCCGCTGGGCGAGAAGACGATGCTGGTGCTGAACCTGAACGGCCAGCTGGTCGAGCAGGCGCCGGGTGGCGCCAAGCTGGCCGCGCTGGCGAATCTCGGCGACGACAACGTGCGCCGCTACATCCAGTTGCGCGACGTGCTGCGGGTGCTCGATAGCGCCGGGCGCGACCCGGACATCGGCGGCGCCGTGCTGCTGGTGGACGAGATGGAAGGCGGCGGCCCGGCGATGCAGCGCGAGATCGCGGCCGCCATCGACCGCTTCCGCGCCACCGGCAAGAAGGTGGTCGCCTGGGGTTCGAACTACAACCAGAGCCAGTACCAGATCGCGGCCCATGCCAGCGAAGTCTACCTGCACCCGATGGGGACCGTGATCCTGGATGGCTACGGCAAGTACCGCACCTACTACCGCGATGCGCTGGACAAGCTGGGCGTGACGGTCAACCTGCTGAAGGTCGGCAATTTCAAGAGCGCGGCGGAGCCGCTGGTGGCCAACGGCCCGTCGCCGGCCGCGAAGGAAGCGGAAGCCTACCTGAACAACGACCTGTGGAACCGCTATCTGCAGGATGTCGAAAAGGCCCGCAGGCTGCCGGCCGGCACGATCGCGCAAGGCATCGAAAACCTGCCGGCGCTGCTGGAACGGCATGAGGGCAGCCTGGCGAAGATGGCGCTCGGCGTGAAACTGGTGGATGGCCTGAAGACGCGCGACGAGATCCGCAAGCTGGTGCTCGACCGTGGCGTGCCGGACGCGCAGAACAAGTCGTTCCGCCAGGTCGCCTTCGACGACTACCTGACGCGCCTGCCGCAGCACATCGCCGGCGATGCGGTCGGCGTGGTGATGGCGGTCGGCGAAATCGGCGACGGCATCGCCGCGCCGGGTTCGATCGGCGGCCTGTCCACGTCGAACCTGATCCGCATGGCGCGCGAGGACGACAACATCAAGGCCATCGTGCTGCGCGTCGATTCGCCGGGCGGCAGCGCGTTCGGTTCGGAACTGATCCGCCGCGAACTGGAACTCACGCGCGCGGCCGGCAAGCCGGTCGTCGTCTCGATGGGCAACCTGGCGGCATCGGGTGGCTACTGGATCTCGATGTCGTCCGACGAGGTGATCGCCGACGCATCCACGATCACGGGCTCGATCGGCGTGTTCGCGCTGTTCCCGACCGTGGACAAGGTGATGGACAAGCTGGGCATCCACACCGCGGGCCAGCCCACCACATGGCTGGGCGACGCCGGCAACCCGACGCGCCCGATGGACCCGCGTTTCGGCCAGCTGCTGCAATCGTCGATCAACAACGTGTACGCGGATTTCACGACCAAGGCGGCCCAGGCCCGCAAGAGCACGCCGGAAAAGATCGACGCCGTGGCGCAGGGCAGGGTATGGACGGGTGCCCAGGCGCAGGAACGCGGCCTGGTCGACACGCTGGGCAGCTTCAACGACGCGGTGCGCTCCGCCGCGCGCCGCGCCAAGCTGGGCGCCGACCCGCGCATCGTGTATATCGAACGCGAAACCACGCGCTTCGACAAGCTCCTCGACTTCTTCGGCGCGCCGCAGGCCGTCGGCGACATGATCGACGCCGCCGTTGCCCGGCAGGTCGGCTCGGTGCTCGCGCCCGCCGGCATCCCCGCCGGCGTGGCAGGCCATGTCGCGAAGGAGCTGAACTGGCTGAACGAGATGACGGCGCAGAAAAAGCCGTTCATGGCGCTGACGCATTGCATGTGCGGCGTACCGGAGTGACGCGGCCGCCGCTGATCGACCTGCGCGTGCGCGACGTGCGGCCCTTCATCGGTTCGGCCGATTTCGCGCTATCGAAGGCTTTCTACGTGGCACTCGGCTGGCAGGTCGAGTACGAGGATGCCAGCCTGGCCCTGCTGGCCAACGCCGGCCATCGCTTCTACCTGCAGAATGCCTATGCGAAGGACTGGATCGAGAACACGATGCTGCACGTGACCGTGGCCGATGCCACGGCGGCCTACGCGCAGGTAAAGGCGCTGCTCGACTCCGGCGGTTTCGGCGGTGCCCGCGTGGCGCTGCCCAAGCGCGAAGCGTATGGCGCGCTGGTCACGCACCTATGGGATCCGGCCGGTGTCCTGCTGCACCTGGCGCAGTGGCTCGACGATGGGCGGCCGGCCGGCGAAACGCCGACATGATCCCGGCCCGCCGGGCTGCTACCGGCCGCACGAACAGATAGCCCCGGCCTTCCCCGCGCGGCGTGCCTGCAGCGCTGCCATCGCAACGCCGGTCCCCATCCCGCATGCCGGTCAATGCTCCCACCCGGCGGAGCGCTTCACGAACGCTACCCACGCCTTCCGCACCGGCGGCCATGCCGTTCGTCCCTGTTCCAACGTGAAAAGAACGTCGACCTGACAGCGCGGGCCGTGCAGCCCTGTTCGAACGGAAAACATACATCCTTGCCAATGCAGGAAAAGCAAGTGTTGGCAGCGTGTCTTGCGATAAGGACAGGAATGGCTTCGTAATTGTCGTCCAGACGCGACTGACCTGGACGTATCGGGGCACACTTTGATCCAGGGCAATCCCGCGATATATCCCGGCGGCATGATTTCAGTTCCGAAATTTACAACCGGGAAATCGCGATGAGTTCCGTAACGACCCATTTTGATGCACAGCTGGACGACACGCAGCAATATTACCGCCCCCATCTCCCATACGAATTCAATGGCCAGGACAACGACAATGGCTATTCGGCGATCTGGTATGCGGCCGACATCATCGCGGTGGACCAGACCGACCTGGACGTCCTGTACAACTACGCCGCTGAAGTGTTTACCCCGACCGTCAACGGCAACTACACGATCACGGTGGACTCGGCGGTAGGCCTGGTGGCCGATGGCAGGTCCGACACCCAGATCTGGCTGTACGACACCAGCTTCGATCCGGAGCATCCGCTCGACAATATCATCGCCGCGAACGAGGACATCGATTTCAGGGACGAGAACGACGAGCCGGTCAACTGGCTGTCCCACCTGCCGAACATGCCGCTGATTGCCGGCCATACCTATGTGCTGGTGGTCACCACGTATGCGCCCGACGCGACCGGTTCCGCGAGCTTCAGCGCCATCGGACCAGGCGCACTGGTGCTTGGCGATGCGCCGCCGGACACCACGGCTCCGCTGGTGGAATCGGTCGGCGTGCCCGCATTGGGCACCTATGGCGCTGGCGAACACCTCGATTTCACGGTCACGTTCGATGAAACGGTGCTGGTCGACACGGGCGGCGGCGCGCCGACGCTGGGCCTCGTCATCGGCGGCCAGGCGGTGGACGCGTCCTATACTGGCGGCAGCGGTACCAGGACGCTGACTTTCAGCTACACGCTGGTCGATGGCCAGGAAGACACCGACGGCGTCGACGTCGCGACGCTGGAACTGCATGGCGCCACCATCCGCGACATTGCCGACAACGACGCCGATACCACGCTGCCGGACGTGGGCGATACCTCCGGCGTGCTCGTCGGCAGTGCCGCTCCCGCCATCGTCGCGGTCGCGGTGCCGGCAGCGGGCACCTACGCGCTGGGCAGCCAGCTGAACTTCACGGTCACGCTCGACGAAGCCGTCATCGTCGATACCAGCGGCGGCACCCCGCGCATCGCGCTGGACATCGGCGGCCAGACCGTCTACGCGAGTTATGCAAGCGGCAGCGGCACCACTTCCCTGGTCTTCCAGCATACCGTGACGAGCGGAATGACGGACACCAACGGCATCACGGTCGGCGCCTTGTCGGCCAATGGCGGCACATTGAAGGATACCGCCGGCAACGATGCCGCGCTGGTGCTGCAAGGCGTCGCCAGCACCGCGGCCGTGCTGGTCGACAGTATCGCACCCTCCATCCTTGCAGTCGCGGTACCGGCGGCGGGCACCTACGGGGCAGGCGGGCTGCTGAAGTTCACGGTCACGTTCGACGAAGCCGTCACCGTCGGCAGCGGCGGCACCCCGCGGATCGCGCTGGATATCGGCGGCCAGATCGTCCACGCGAACTATGTGAGCGGCAGCGGCACTACCGCGCTGGTGTTCCAGCACACGCTGGCAGGCAACCGGTCCGACAACGATGGCATCACGGTCGGCGCGCTGTCGCTCAACGGCGGCACGCTGAAGGATGCCGCCGGCAACGATGCCGTGCTGGCGCTGCAGGCGGTAGCCAGCACCGCGAACGTGCTGGTCGACAGCGTCGCGCCTTCCATCACCGGCAACATCGGTGTTCCTGCGGGCAGCACTTACCGCGCCGGGGATACGCTGACCTTCACGGTGACGTTCGACGAGAACGTGGTTGTCACGGGCACGGACAGCACGCTGGGCCTGACGATCGGCAGCACGGCGCGCTTTGCCACCTTCGCTTCGAAAGCGCAGAATTCGATCACGTATACCTATACCGTGCAGGCGGGCGACAACGATACGAACGGCATTGCGGTCACTACGCTGAGCGCCGGTACGGGCACGATCCGCGACACGGTCGGCAATGATGCTTCGCTGACGCTGTTCAGGCATGTACCGTCCATGAGCACCATCCTGGTGGACACGCGGGCGCCGGCGGTAAGCGCCGTGGCGGTACCGCCCAACGGCGCGCATGGCGCCGGCACGGCGCTCGATTTCACGGTCACCTTCGACGAGAACGTGACCGTCACCGGTACCGGCAGCACGCTCGCCCTGACGATCGGCGCCACCGCGCGCAATGCGACGTTCCTGTCCAGCGACGCGAGAGCGGTGACTTACCGCTATACCGTGCAGGCTGGCGACAACGACGCCGACGGTATCGCGGTCGGTGCGATCAGTCTCGGTGCCGGCTCGATCCGCGACGTGGCGGGCAACAACGCCGCGCTGTCGCTGGTCGGGAAAGTGCCGTCGACCGCCGGCATCACGGTGGACGTGCGCGCGCCCGTGGTCAGCGGCGTGACGGTCCCGCAGAATGGCTTCTATAAAGCCGGCATGGCGCTCGATTTCACCGTCGCCTTCGACGAGGCGGTGACCGTTACCGGTACCGGCGGCACGCTGGCGCTGACGATCGGCGACACCGCGCGCAATGCAGCGTTCCTGTCCAGCACCGGCAATACGGTGACTTACCGTTATACCGTGCAGGCAGGCGACAATGATTTCGATGGCATCGCGGTCGGTGCGATCGGCCTTGGCGGGGGCACGATCCGTGACGCGGCAGGCAACCATGCCGTGCTGTCGATGATCGGGTACCTGCCGTCGACAGCCAATGTGCGGGTGGACACGCGCCCGCCCGCGGCGACCGAGGTGGAGGTACCCCAGGATGGCGTGTATGTTGCCGGCATGGACCTTGATTTCACGGTCTCCTTCGACGAGTTCATCAACGTTGCCGGCACCGATGGCACGCTGGCGCTGACGATTGGCGGCACTGCCCGCAACGCCACGTTCCTGTACAACGTCGACAACATCGTCATCTACCGCTACACCGTGCAGGCCGGCGACAACGATGCCGGTGGTATCGAGGTTGGCGCGATCAACCCGGGCAGCGGCACGATCCGCGACGCGGCAGGGAACGATGCCACGCTGGCGCTGATCGGAAACGCGCCGTCGACGGCCGGCATCGTGGTGGACGCGCGCGCGCCGGCGGTGATCGGCGTAGCGGTACCGCAGGACGGCACCCACGGCGCCGGCGCGCAGCTCGATTTCACAGTGACGTTCGACGAAGCGGTGAATGTCACCGGCACGGATGGCACGCTGGCCCTGACGGTCGGCGGCACGGCACGCGACGCGACCTTCCTGTCCAGCAGCGGCAACACGGTCACTTACCGCTACACGGTGCAGGCGGGCGACGACGATGCCGATGGCATCGAGGTCGGCGCGCTCGACCCGGGCGCCGGCACGATCACGGACGCGGCAGGCAACGATGCTGCGCTGTCGCTGGCCGGGCACGTGCCGTCGACCGCCGGCGTGGTGGTGGACACGCAGGCGCCGGCGGTGACCGGCGTGACCGTACCGCAGGCCGGCATCCACGGCGTCGGCACGCAACTCGACTTCACCGTTGATTTCGACGCAGCGGTGACCGTCACCGGCACGGATGGCACGCTGGCACTGACGATCGGCGGCATCGCCCGCGACGCGACGT
This sequence comes from Pseudoduganella sp. jia 12, assembly GCF_055502675.1. NCBI lineage: Bacteria > Pseudomonadati > Pseudomonadota > Betaproteobacteria > Burkholderiales > Oxalobacteraceae > Pseudoduganella > Pseudoduganella sp. jia 12. The sequence continues at coordinate 561,983 of NZ_JBUXKP010000001.1, read as the reverse complement.
TCCTGTCCACCACCGGCAACACGGTGACTTACCGCTACACCGTGCAGGCGGGCGACAACGATGCCGACGGTATCGAGGTCGGCGCGATCGGCCTGGGTACCGGCGCGATCCAGGACACGTCAGGCAACGATGCCATGTTGTCCCTGGCCGGGCACGTGCCATCGACCGCCGGCATCGTGGTGGACACGCAGGCGCCGGCCGTGGCCGGCGTGACGCTGCCGCCCGGCGGTACCCACGGCGTCGGCACGCAACTCGACTTCACCGTGACGTTCGACGAAGCGGTGACCGTCACCGGCACGGACGGCACGCTGGGCCTGGCGATCGGCGGGACCGCGCGCGATGCAACGTTCCTGTCCGCCAGCGGCAATACGGTCACTTACCGCTACACCGTGCAGGCCGACGACAGCGACGCCGACGGTATCGAGGTCGGTGCGCTCGACCCGGGGGCGGGCGCGATCACGGATGCGGCAGGCAACGATGCCGCGCTGTCCCTGGCCGGGCACGTGCCACCGACCACCGGCATCGTGGTGGATACGCGGGCACCGGCCGTGGCCGGCGTGACGCCGCCGCCCGGCGGTACCCACGGCGCCGGCACGCAACTCGACTTCACGGTCACGTTCGACGAAGCGGTGACCGTCACGGGCACGGACGGCACGCTGGGCCTGACGATCGGCGCGACCGCGCGCGACGCGACGTTCCTGTCCGCCAGCGGCAATGCGGTCACCTACCGCTACACCGTGCAGGCCGGCGACAGCGATGCCGACGGTATCGAGGTCGGCGCGCTCGACCCGGGTGCCGGCGCGATCCGCGACGCGGCCGGCAACGATGCCGTCCTGTCCCTGGCCGGGCACGTGCCGCCGACCGCCGGCATCGTGGTCGATGCGAAGGCACCTGCCGTGACCGGCGTATCGGTACCGCAGGGCGGCACCCATGGCGCCGGCGCGCAGCTCGATTTCACGGTGACGTTCGACGAAGCGGTGAATGTCACCGGCACGGATGGCACGCTGGCCCTGACGATCGGCGGCACGGCACGCGACGCGATTTTCCTGTCCAGCAGCGGCAGCACGGTCACTTACCGCTACACCGTGCAGGCGGGCGACAACGATGCCGATGGTATCGAGGTCGGCGCGCTCGACCTGGGCGCCGGCACGATCACGGACGCGGCAGGCAACGATGCCGCACTGTCGCTGGCCGGGCATGTACCGTCGACCGCCGGCATCGTGGTGGACACGCAGGCGCCGGTGGTGACCGGCGTGACCGTACCGCAGGCCGGCATCCATGGCGTCGGCACGCAGCTCGACTTCACCGTTGGTTTCGATGCAGCGGTGACCGTCACCGGCACGGATGGCACGCTGGCACTGACGATCGGCAGCATCGCCCGCAATGCGACGTTCCTGTCCACCACCGGCAACACGGTGACTTACCGCTACACCGTGCAGCCCGGCGACAGCGACGCCGACGGTATCGAGGTCGGCGCGATCGGCCTGGGTACCGGCGCGATCCGGGATACGGCAGGCAACGATGCCACGCTGTCCCTGGCCGGGCACGTGCCATCGACCGCAGGCATCCTGGTGGATGCGCTCGCGCCGGTGGTCAGCAGCGTATCGGTGCCGCAGGGCGGCATCCATCGCGCCGGCACGCAACTTGACTTCACCGTGACGTTCGACGAAGCGGTGACCGTCACCGGCACGGACGGCACGCTGGGCCTGACGATCGGCGGGACCGCGCGCGACGCAACGTTCCTGTCCGCCAGCGGCAATACGGTCACCTACCGCTACACCGTGCAGGCCGGCGACAGTGACGCCGACGGTATCGAGGTCGGCGCGCTCGACCCGGGGGCGGGCGCGATCACGGATGCGGCAGGCAACGATGCCGCGCTGTCCCTGGCCGGGCACGTGCCATCGACCGCAGGCATCCTGGTGGATGCGCTCGCGCCGGTGGTCAGCAGCGTATCGGTGCCGCAGGACGGCATCCATCGCGCCGGCACGCAACTCGACTTCACGGTCACGTTCGACGAAGCGGTGACCGTCACCGGCATGGACGGCACGCTGGGCCTGACGATCGGCGGGACCGCACGCGACGCGGCGTTCCTGTCCGCCAGCGGCAATACGGTCACCTACCGCTACACCGTGCAGGCCGGCGACAGCGACGCCGATGGTATCGAGGTCGGCGCACTCGACCCGCGTGCCGGCGCGATCCGCGACGCGGCCGGCAACGATGCCGTCCTGTCCCTGGCCGGGCACGTGCCGTCGACCGCCGGTATCGTGGTGGACACGCGCGCACCGGCGGTGACGGCCGTGTCGATACCGCAGGCCGGCACCCATGGTGCCGGCACGCAGCTCGATTTCACGGTGTCCTTCGACGAAGTCGTGGCCGTTACCGGCACGGATGGCACGCTGGCCCTGACGGTCGGCGGCACGGCGCGCGACGCGACCTTCCTGTCCAACAGCGGCAACACGGTGACTTACCGCTACACGGTGCAGGTCGGCGACAACGATACCGATGGTATCGAGGTTGGCGCGCTCGACCTGGGCGCCGGCACGATCCGCGACGCGGCAGGACACGATGCCACGCTGTCGCTGGCCGGGCATGTGCCGTCGACGGCGGGCATCGTGGTGGACACGCAGCCGCCGGCGATCACGGGGGTCACGGTACCGCAGAGCGGCACCCACGGTGCTGGCGAGCATCTCGATTTCACGGTCACCTTCGACGAGACCGTCATCGTTACCGGCACGGATGGCACGCTGGCCCTGACGATCGGCGGCACCGCGCGCAATGCGACGTTCCTGTCCGGCAGCGGCAACACGGTGACTTACCGCTACACCGTGCAGGCCGGCGACAGCGATGCCGACGGCATCGCTGTCGGTGCGCTGGTACTGGGCACGAGCACGATCACGGACGCGGCCGGCAACAATGCGACGCTCGTGCTGACGGGCCACGTGCCCGGCACGGGCGGCATCCAGATCGATGCCGATGCCCCCGCGGTGGCCGGCCTCATCGGCGTGCCGCCCGCCGGCACCTACGCAAACGGCGACACGCTGGTGTTCACGGTGACATTCGATTCGGATGTCGTCGTGCAGGGCAGCGGCAGCGTGCTTGGCCTGGCGATCGGCGGCGCCACGCGTGACGCCGTGCTGGTCTCCGCTCCAGGCGGGGCAACGCTGACGTATGCCTATACGGTGCAGCCGGGCGACAGCGACGCGGACGGCATCGCCGTCACCGGGATCGCCCTGAACGGCAGCACGATCAGGGACGCGGCCGGCAACGATGCGGCGCTGGCCCTGGGCGGCCATGTGCCGCCGCTGGGCGACGTGCTGGTCGATGCGCACGCGCCGTCGGTGTCGGGCGTTGCCGTCCCCGCGGCCGACACGTATCGCGCGGGCGACACGCTGAGCTTCACGATTGCCTTCGATGAAAACGTGGCCGTCACCGGCATGGACAGCACGCTGGCCGTGATCGTGGGCGGAACGACGCGGACCGCCTCCTACGCGTCGAGCAACGGGAACGCGGTGACCTACACCTATACCGTGCAGGCCGGCGACAACGATGCCGACGGCATCTCGATCGGCGCGCTGGCGCTGGGCACGAGCACGATCGCGGACGCGGCAGGCAACGATGCCGTGCTGTCGCTGGCCGGCCACCTGCCGCCCACGGGGAATATCCGGGTCGATACGCAAGCGCCGGCGGTGGCGAACGTGGCGGTGCCGGCCAACGGTAGCTATAACACCGGCACGCACCTCGTCTTCACCGTCGTCTTCAGCGAGGACGTGACTGTCGACGGTGCGGGCAGCACGCTGGACCTGGCGGTGGGCGGCGCCGTGCGCAACGCCGCCTTCGTGGCCGGCAGCGGCAATACGGTGACGTACCGCTACACGGTGCAGGCCGGCGACAATGATGCCGATGGCATCGCGATCGCCGGACTCTCGCTGAACGGCAGCACGATCACGGACGCGGCCGGCAACGATGCGACGCTGACCCTGGCCGGCCATGTGCCGCCGCTGGGTGGTATCGTGGTCGATACGACCGTGCCCGGCCCGGTCGACACCCGGGCGCCGGTGGTGGCAGCGGTCGGCATCCCCGCGAGCGGCACCTACGCCGCCGGCGGCCAGCTCGTAATCACCGTGACGTTCGATGAAAACGTGATCGTCAACGGTAACGGCAGCACGCTGGCGCTGGTGGTGGGCGGTACCGTGCGTCACGCTGCGTTCGTTTCCGGCAGCGGCGATACGGTGACCTACCTCTACACGGTGCAGGCCGGCGACAGCGATGCCGATGGCATTGCCATCGCCGGTCTCTCGCTGAACGGCAGCACGATCACGGATGCGGCCGGCAACGATGCGACGCTGGCACTGGCCGGCCATGTGCCACCGCTGGGTGGCGTGCTGGTCCAGGGCACCGCGCCGGACAGCACCGCGCCGGTATTCGCCAGCGCCGCCGTCAATGGCCGCACGCTGGTACTGTCGTACGAGGAGGCCGGCCTGCTCGATGCGGCGCATGGCCCGGCCGCCGGTGCGTTCACGGTGATGGCAGGCGGTACGGCCAAGGCCGTATCGGCGGTCACCATCGATGCCGCCGCCCGCACGGTCACGCTGACGCTCGCCACGGCGGTGCGCCATGACGAGCCGGTGACGGTGGCCTACCGCGACCCGACCGGCGGCAACGATGCCGCCGCGATCCAGGATGCGGCCGGCAACGATGCCGCATCGCTGGCGACAACGCCGGTCCTGAACACCACGCCGCCGATCCTGACGCCGCCCCCGGTCGATCCGCCGCCCGTCGGCCCGCCGCCGGTCGATGCGCCGTCTCCCGGCGACACCACCGTCGATGGCCTCGTGGTGCGGACGGTTACCGTCACCCGGGCCGACGGTTCGGTAACGCAGGTCATGACGGTCCCGGTCGTGACGGAAAGCCGTGTCGAGCAGGTGGGAGCCGTGGACATGGCCGACATCCCGCTGGTGACGAATGCTGCCGGCGCCAGCCTGCTGACCGCGCAGCTACCGATGGGCTATGGCCTGCAGGCCAGCGGCGCGACGCGGCCGGCGGCGGTGGCGGCATCGTTGACCGACCTGATCCGCGAAATCCGCGCGCACACCACCAATGGCTCAGCCGACCAGGCGCAGCTGACCGGCGCCGGCACCAGCTTCGTCGGCACGCTGGATGACGGAACGGCACTGCTGGTGCAGACCATCGTGCCCACCGCCGCGGCGGATGCCGTGCCCGGCAGCCTGGTCATCAGCGGCGCACCGGCTGCCGCGGGCCACCCGCCAACCGCACTGGTGATCGATGCGCGCGGGTTGCCGCCCGGTACGAGCATCGAGCTGAACGACGTGGAATTCGCGGCGGTGGTCGGCGCGGTGCGGATCGTCAGCGGTGCCGGCGCGCAGATCGTCTCGGGTGACAGCGCCGCCCAGGACATCATGCTGGGCGAGGGCGACGACCTGCTGCACGGCGGCGACGGCAACGATATCGTCGGCAGCGGCGCCGGCAACGACCGTGTATTCGGCGATGAAGGCGACGACATCGTCTTCGGCGGCGAGGGTGACGACCTGGTCGATGGCGGCAGCGGCAACGATATCGTGCAACTGGCCGGCGCCGGCCGTGCCGACTACAGCCTGCGCGTGGTGGACGGCAGCCTCGTGATGGCGCACCGTGACGGCGGTATCGATGGCACGGATATCGTCGGCAACGTGGAAACCCTGTCGTTCGCGGAGGCCGACCGGTCCGTGTCCGGTTCGGTTGCACGCCTGGTCGAGGCCTTGACGGGAACGCAGGCCGGCGTGGCCAGGGTGGACGCACTGGCGCAGATGATGGAGCAGGGCGCGAGCCTGTCGCAGGTTGCGCACCTGGTGTACGGGCAGACCGGCCTCCATGCGGAACTCGATGACGCCGCCTTCGTCAGCCAGTTGTACGGGAACGTCCTCCATCGTCTTCCCGACAGTGGCGGGCTGGCTTCGTGGGTCACCCTGCTTGCGTCGGGGGTGTCGCGAGCCGATGTGGCGCTTGGTTTCAGTGAGTCGGCGGAAAAGCTTGCCATGTCCTGGCAGGTGGACTTCAACGCCACCGACGTGGCCACGCTCGTGCGGATGTATGACACGCTGTTCGATCGTCTTCCCGACAACGTCGGGCTGAACTACTGGATCGGCAGGCATGAAGCCGGCGTATCGATGATGGCGATTGCCGATGGGTTCGTGGCCAGCACCGAAAGCCGGGACGAGCATGGCGGACGCGGCGATGCCGACTTCGTGACGACGCTGTACCGTAACGGGCTGCAGCGCGATGCGGCCTCGGAAGAGGTGCAGTACTGGACCGGCCTGCTGGCGGACGGCCATCTCGACCGCGGCGACGTGCTGCTTGCCTTCGCCGACTCGGCGGAAAAGGTGGCGCTGGTGGGCACCATGTCGACCACGTTCGACATCCTGTAAAGCATGGCGGTCCGGCGCGGCGCGCGGAGGTCTGGCCCGCGCCGCGGCTTTTCTGCTGCAAGTGCACGCGACACATCTCGCCAGCGAATTCGCTTGACCGTCGCGCAAGCGGGGGCCTATGCTTGGTGCGCCGCACAAGCCGCCGTCCCGCCGTATTGTTCCATCTGCGCCATTCCATCTGCGCCATTCCATCTGTGCCGTTCATTTCGATAGGAGCTGTGATGACAACGTATCCTGCCTTCGCACCCGCTGCCCCGGGCGCGGATTTTCTGAACATCTTTGCGCAACTCGGCAATGCCTACACACACTCGTTCCAGTCGAGCGCCCAGGATATCTGGATGAGTTCCGCCCGCATCGTCCAGGAGCACACGGCCCGTGCGATCGCCAACGCATCGCAGGACTGCATGGCCGCGCTCGCGAAGAACGCCGCCGATATCGGGCAGCGCTCGTTCGCCGACATCGTCGGTGCCCACCAGCAGGCGCTGGCATCGATGGGCGCGGCGTTCACGAAGTCGGTGATGGCCGGGGCCGCGCCGCAAAACGTCGGCAAGCTGTTCCTGCCGGCGTGACCGCTCGCGGAGATTTGTAGCCAGTTTGTAACTGCCGCATCGTCGCCCCCCGGCGCGGCCGCCGCCGCGCCAGCCCCCGCCAGTTCAGCCTTTCCACCCGCCGCATGCCGGCGCGAACCTCATGCATTCCCCTGTTTCCCATGGTTTCGGGGTGTAAATGTAAGCAAAGCGAAACAAGCCGCAGAATCCGCTGTGATAGAGTCGATTTGATAAGCATAGTTACTCTACTGAACAGCCACAAGGATCAGCGATGACCTCGCCAGCAGCGCTCACGAACCCCCCGAACAAACCCCGCCGCCGTACCCGTATCCTCGGAACCATCATCGCCATCCTTGCCATCGCCGCCATGGGCTGGCTCGCGTGGTACCTGACGCATCGGCCGGCCGAAGGCCCCGGCGGTCCGGGCGGGCCCGGCATGGCCGGTCCGGGCGGGCCCGGCGGCCCGGGCGCCCGCCGCGGCATGGCGACGACGGTCGGCGTCGCCACGGCCGAGCAGGCCAACCTGCCCGTTACGCTCGATGCGCTGGGTACCGTCACCGCGGCGGCCACCACCACGGTGCGGCCGCAGGTCTCGGGCATCCTGCAGAAAGTGCTGTTCAAGGAAGGCCAGCTGGTCAAGGCGGGCCAGGTGCTGGCCCAGATCGATCCGCGCCAGTTCGAGATGGCGCTGCTGCAGGCGACCGGCCAGCGCCAGCGCGACGAGGCGCAGCTGGAAAACGCGCGGCTCACGCTGGAACGCTACCGCACGCTGCTGTCGCAGGATTCGATCGCCCGGCAGGACGTCGACACGCAGGCGGCACTGGTCAAGCAGCTGGAAGGCACCGTGATGACGGACCGCGCAGCCGAAGGCACCGCCAGGCTCAATCTCGGCTACACGAAGGTGGTGGCGCCGATCACCGGCCGCGTGGGCCTGCGCGTCGTCGACGTGGGCAATCTCGTATCGAGCAGCGATGCGAACGGCATCGCCGTGATCACGCAGCAGTCGCCGATCGATGTGGAATTCGCCGTGCCGCAGGACCGCGTGCCGGACATCATGAGCCGTGCCTCCACCGGCGCCACGCTGGTGGCGCAGGCGTATGACCGCACCCGCACCGAGGTGCTGGCGAGCGGCCGCTTCGCCGCGCTGGACAACCAGGTCGACACCTCGACCGGCACCGTGATGGCCAAGGCACGCTTCGACAACGACAGGATGACGCTGTTTCCCAGCCAGTTCGTCAACGTGCGGCTGGAAATGCGCACGATCGCCAATGCCGTGCTGGTGCCGGTGACGGCGCTGCGCCACGGCACCGATGGCGACTATGTGTGGGTGCTGAAGAACGACCGCACGGTGGCGATGCGGCCGGTGAAGCGCGGCCAGGCCACGGTGGACAAGGTGCAGGTCGTCACCGGCCTGCAGGTGGGCGAGAAGGTGATCACCGAGGGCGCCGACCGGCTGAAGGAAGGCGCGCAGGTGACGCTGCCGGGAGACAAGCCAGGGCAAGGCCGCCAGCGCCAGGGCGGGCAGTCCGGCACCGGACCGGCGGGCCGGGCCGATACCCGCCCGGCCGGCGCGCCCGACGTGGCGCCGGGCGCCGTGGGCAGCGACGCGGCGAAAATGCAGGACCGCCGGGCCACGCAGGGCGAGGCGCCCGTGCGCTCGATGCCGGAAGAGGGCGGCCGCAGCGCGCCGAGCGCCGCGGACGGCACCAATACCGCGGCCGGTGCCAGCGGCCAGCGCGGCAATGAGCGCCGCGAACAGCCGGCAGCCGCACGATGAGTCCATCGGCACCATTCATCCGCCGGCCGGTCGCCACGTCGCTGCTGATGCTGGCGATCATGCTGGCGGGCCTGGTGGGCTTCAAGTTCCTGCCGTTGTCCGCGCTGCCGCAGGTCGATTTCCCGACCATCCAGGTGCAGACGCTGTACCCGGGCGCCAGCCCGGAAGTGATGGCGCAGACCGTGACGGCGCCGCTGGAGCGCCAGTTCGGCCAGATGTCGGGCCTGCAGCGCATGAGTTCGAACAGCGCGGCCGGCGTATCGATCATCACGCTGCAGTTCGGCCTGGGCCAGACGCTCGACGTGGCCGAGCAGGAAGTGCAGGCCGCCATCAACGCGGGCAGCTCGCTGCTGCCGACCGACCTGCCGGCGCCGCCCGTGTATGCGAAGGTCAACCCGGCCGATGCGCCCGTGCTGACGCTGGCCATCACGTCGGACACGATGCCGCTGACGGAAGTACAGAACATCGTCAACACGCGCCTTGCCTTGAAGATCAGCCAGGTTTCGGGCGTGGGCCTGGTCAGCCTATCCGGCGGGCAGCGCCCGGCAGTGCGCATCCAGGCCGATACGCTGGCGCTGGCCAGCTACGGCCTGGGCCTCGACACGCTGCGCACCGCGATCGGCAATGCCAATTCGAACAGCGCCAAGGGTTCGTTCGACGGCCCCACGCGCGCGTTCACCATCAACGCCAACGACCAGCTGCTGACCGCCAGCGACTACAAGAGCCTCATCGTCGCCTACAAGAACGGCGCGCCGGTGCGGCTGACCGACGTGGCACGGGTCGTCGACTCCGCCGAAAACGTCAAGCTGGGCGCCTGGGCCAACACGAAGCCGGCGATCATCCTGAACGTGCAGCGCCAGCCCGGCGCGAACGTGATCGCCACCGTGGATGCGATCAAGGAACGCCTGCCCGAACTGCAGCAAGGCTTGCCGAGCGCGATGCGGGTGGACGTGCTGTCCGACCGCACCACCGGCATTCGCGGTTCCGTGCACCATGTGCAGCTCGAGCTGCTGCTGGCCGTGATCCTGGTGGTGCTGGTGATCTTCCTGTTCCTGCACAGCGTGCGGGCCACGGTGATCGCCAGCCTGGCGGTGCCGATCTCGCTGATCGGCACCTGCGGGGTGATGTACCTGATGGGCTACAGCCTGAACAACCTGTCGCTGATGGCGCTCACGATCGCCACCGGCTTCGTCGTCGACGATGCGATCGTGATGATCGAGAACATCGCCCGCTACATCGAGGAAGGCGAAACGCCGATGGCCGCCGCGCTGAAGGGCGCGAAGCAGATCGGCTTCACCATCATCTCGCTGACGGTATCGCTGATTGCGGTGCTGATCCCGCTGCTGTTCATGGGCGACGTGGTCGGCCGGCTGTTCCGCGAGTTCGCCGTCACGCTGTCGATCACGATCCTGATCTCGGCCGTCGTGTCGCTGACCCTGGTGCCGATGATGTCGGCGCGCTGGCTCACGTCGCACCAGAACGACGACCCGAAGAGCTTCGGCGCTCGCGTGCAGCGCTTCTTCGACCGCGTGATCCACCACTACGACCGCTCGCTGCAATGGGTGCTGCTGCGCCAGGGCCTCACGCTGTTCGTGGCGCTCGGCACGCTGTTGCTGACGGTCGTGCTGTACATGCTGATCCCGAAGGGGCTGTTCCCCACGCAGGACACGGGCCAGCTGCAGGCGCGCATCGAAACGGCGCAGGCGGTATCCTACGTCCGCATGGCCGAGCTGCAGCAGCAGGCCGCGAAGGCGATCCTGGACGATCCGGAAGTGCAGTCGCTCAGCTCCATCGTGGGCGTCGACGCCGCCAACAACACCATGCTGCACACGGGCCGCATGCTGATCAACCTGAAGGCGGATCGCGGCGACCAGCAGGAACTGATGAACCGGCTGCGCCAGCGCGTGTCCGAGGTGGCCGGCGTGCGCATCTACCTGCAGCCGACGCAGGACCTGACGATCGATGCCGAAAGCGGCCCGACGCAGTTCCGCGTGTCGCTCGAAGGTGCCGACACGGCCACCGTCACCGAATGGGCCAACAAGCTGGCGGTGCAGATGGCACGCAAGGAACAGCTGCGCAACGTGGTGTCCGACGCCGGCGCCACCGGCGCGGCGGCCTACATCGACATCGACCGCGATACCGCTTCCCGGCTGTCGATCACCGCCTCGGCCATCGACGACGCGCTGTACAGCGCGTTCGGCCAGCGCATCGTCTCCACCATCTTCACGGAGACGAACCAGTACCGCGTGATCCTGGAAGCGGCACCGGGCATGCTGTCGACGCCGCAATCGCTGGGCGACCTGCAGATCCGCACGGGCGGCGGCAAGCCGACGCCGCTGTCGGCCGTGGCGACGATCACCGAGCGGCCGGCGCCGCTGCAGATCACCCACGTGGCGCAGTATCCGGCCACCACGCTGGGCTTCGACACGGCCGATGGCGTGTCGCTGGGCCGGGCCGTGGATGCGATCAGGGAGAGCGCCACGGAGATCGGCTTGCCAAGTTCCGTGACGATGACGTTCCTGGGCGCCGCCGGCGCCTACCAGGCGTCGCTGACCAACCAGCTGTGGCTGATCCTGGCCGCCGTGGTGTGCGTGTACATCGTGCTGGGCGTGCTGTATGAGAGCTATATCCACCCGCTGACGATCCTGTCCACCTTGCCGTCGGCCGGCGTGGGCGCGCTGCTGGCACTGATGGTGTCCGGCCAGGACCTGGGCGTCATCGGCATCATCGGCATCATCCTGCTGATCGGCATCGTGAAGAAGAACGCGATCATGATGATCGACTTCGCGATCGAGGCCGAGCGCGACCAGGGCCACAGCCCCCAGGAAGCGATCCACCAGGCGGCCCTGCTGCGCTTCCGCCCGATCCTGATGACGACGCTGGCCGCGCTGTTCGCCGCCGTGCCGCTGATGTTCGGCTGGGGCGAGGGCGCCGAACTGCGCCGGCCTCTCGGGCTGGCCATCTTCGGCGGCCTGCTGCTGAGCCAGTTGCTGACGCTGTACACGACGCCGGTGATCTATCTTGCGTTCGACCGGATGGGCCAGCGGTTCGGCAGGAAGCCCGACCTTTCCGCTGGAGCGGCATCGTGAACCTGTCGGAACCGTTCGTCCGGCGCCCGATCGCCACCGTCCTGCTGACGATCGGCCTGGCGCTGGCCGGCATCGCGGCATTCTTCGTGCTGCCCGTGTCGCCGCTGCCGCAGGTGGATTTCCCGGCCATTTCCGTGTCGGCCAGCCTGCCGGGCGCGAGCCCGGACACGATGGCCAGCAGCGTGGCCACGCCGCTGGAGCGCAGGCTGGGCGTGATCGCGGGCGTCAACGAGATGACGTCGAATTCCTCGTCCGGCTCCACGCGCATCAACCTGCAGTTCGACCTGAACCGCAAGATCGACGCGGCCGCCCGCGAAGTGCAGGCGGCGATCAATGCGTCGCGCGCCGACCTGCCGGCCACGCTGAAGAGCAACCCGACGTATCGCAAGATGAACCCGTCGGATTCGCCGGTGATCATCCTGGCGCTCACGTCGCCCACGCGCAGGCCGGGCCAGATCTACGAAGCCGTGTCGAACATCGTGCAGCAGAAGCTGGCGCAGGTGAAGGGCGTGGGCGACGTGGAAATCGGCGGCGGTTCGCTGCCGGCCGTGCGCATCGAACTGCTGCCGTTCGCGCTGAACCAGTATGGCGTGTCGACGGAAGACGTGCGCGCCGCGATCCAGGCCACCAATGCCAACCGGCCGCGCGGCGCCATCGAGAGCGAAGGCCGCCGGCTGCAGATCTATGCGGCGCCCGGCATGGAGACGGGTGGGCGCACGGCGGCCGATTACCGCGACCTCGTCGTTGCCTGGCGCAACAACGCGGCGATCCGGCTGCGCGACGTGGCCACGGTGGAGGATGGCCCGGAAAACAAGAATACCCTTGGGCTGTTCAACGGCCAGCCGGCCGTGATCGTGCTGATCACCCGCCAGCCGGGCGCCAATATCATCGAGACCGTGGACAGCGTGCGCGCGCTGCTGCCGCAACTGCGCGCCCAGCTGCCGCAGGACATCACCGTGTCCGTCGCATCGGACAGCACGACATCGATCCGCTCGTCGCTGCACGAGGTCGAGTTCACGCTGATCCTGTCGGTGGTGCTGGTGGTGCTCGTCGTCAGCGCGTTCCTGCGCAGCGTGCGGGCCACGATCATCCCCGCCATCGCCACGGTCGTGTCGCTGCTCGGCACGTTCGGCGTGATGTACATACTGGGTTTTTCCCTGAACAACCTGTCGCTGATGGCGCTCACGGTGGCCACCGGGTTTGTGGTCGACGACGCGATCGTCGTGCTGGAAAATACCGCGCGCCACGTCGAGAACGGCATGGACCGTTTCAAGGCCGCGCTGCTCGGTGCAAAGGAAGTGGGTTTTACGGTGCTGTCGATCAGCCTGTCGCTGGTGGCCGTGTTCATCCCGCTGCTGTTCATGGGCGGGCAGGTGGGCCGGCTGTTCCGCGAGTTCGCCGTCACGCTGTCGGCCGCCGTGATGATCTCGCTGGTGATTTCGCTGACCACCACGCCGATGATGTGCGCGTGGCTGCTCAGGTCCGAGAAAGACCGCAAGCCGCCGGGCCGCATCTCGCGCGCGTTCGAGGCCAGCTTCGACTGGATGCAGCGTGTGTATGCGCATGCGCTGGACTGGGCATTGCACAGCGTGTGGCTGGTGATGCTGATCCTGGGCTTCGTGGTGGCGCTGAACGTGTACCTGTTCGCCGCCGCGCCGAAAGGCTTTTTCCCGCGCCAGGATACGGGACAGGTCAACGGCGGCCTGCGCGCCGACCAGAGCATCTCGTTCCAGGCCATGCAGCAGAAGCTGCGGCAACTGGTGGAGATCATCCGCAAGGATCCGGCCGTCGACACCGTGGTGGGCTTCACGGGCGGTTCGCGCGCCGGCGGCGGTTTCATGTTCATCAACCTGAAGCCGGCGGACGAGCGCGACGTGGCCGGGCAGGCCGTGATCGACCGCCTGCGCCCGCAACTGGCGAAAGTGACGGGCGTGCAGCTGTTCCTGAACCCGGTGCAGGACTTGCGCATGGGCGGGCGCTCCAGCAATTCCACCTACCAGTACACGCTCAAGAGCGACAACCGGGAAGACCTGAAGAACTGGGCGACGAAGCTGGCCGACGCGATGAAGAACCAGCCGGAAATGACCGACGTCGATACCGACCAGCAGGACAATGGCGTGGAAACCTTCGTCACCATCGACAAGGAGACCACGGCGCGCTTCGGCATGACGGTGAAGGACGTCACCAACTCGCTGTACAACGCGTTCGGCCAGCGGCAGGTGGCCACCATCTACGATGAGCTGAACCAGTACAAGGTGGTGATGGAGGTGGCGCCCGAATACGCGCAAAGCCCGGAAGCGCTGCGCGACGTGTATGTGCCGGGCAGGGCGGCGATGGAAGCCACCGATACGGCCACCGATACCGGCGCCACGTCGGGCGGCACCAACGCGTCCACCAACAATGCGCAGGGCCAGCGCGATTCGTCCACCGGTTCGGCATTGTCGACCGCGCGCTCGGCGATGGTGCCGCTGTCGGGCATCGCCTCGTTCGCGGAAAGCGCCACGCCAACGTCCGTCAATCACCAGGATGGCGAGCTGGCGACGACGATCTCGTTCAACCTTTCCGAGGGATTCACGCTGAGCCAGGCGCAGGAGGCGGTGAAGCAGGTGGAGGCCGATATCGCGATGCCGAACAATGTGCGCGGCAGCTTCGAGGGCCAGGCGAAACAGGCCGAGGAATCGAACAAGCAGCAGCCTTTGCTGATCCTGGCCGCGATCGTCGTCATCTACATCGTGCTCGGCATCCTGTACGAAAGCCTCGTGCACCCGATCACGGTGCTGTCCACGCTGCCGTCGGCCGGCGTGGGCGCCGTACTGGCACTGCTGCTGTTCCGCATGGAGTTTTCCATCATCGCGCTGATCGGCGTGTTCCTGCTGATCGGTATCGTCAAGAAGAACGCGATCCTGATCATCGACTTCGCGCTGGAGGCGGAGCGGGCGCGCGGTATTTCGGCGATCGAGGCGGTGCGCGAGGCGTGCCTGCTGCGCTTCCGTCCGATCCTGATGACGACGCTGGCCGCCGCGCTGGGCGCGCTGCCGCTGGCGATCGGCTTCGGCGAAGGCTCCGAGCTGCGCCAGCCGCTGGGCATCGCCATCATCGGCGGCCTGGTCGCCAGCCAGTTGCTGACCTTGCTGACGACGCCGGTCGTCTACATCCTGCTCGACAAGCTGCGCACGCGCAATCCCGAAGAACGCAACCTGAGCCGCGCCGCCGGCGACGCGCCCCTGACCACATGAAGACCACCATGATGCATCGCCTCTCCGCCATCGCCCTTGCCGCCGCGCTCTGCGGCTGCGCCGTCGGCCCGAAGTACGAAGTACCGGCAGCCGCCTCGCCAACGACCTTCAAGGAAGCAGAGGGCTGGACGCCGGCGGCGCCGGCCGATACGCTGGAACGCGGGCCGTGGTGGCTGCTGTTCGGCGACCCGGTGCTGAACGAGCTGGCCGCGGCGGTCGACGTGAACAACCAGAACGTGGCGCTGGCCGCGGCGCAGTATGCACAGGCACGCGCCGTCGTCGCCGAGCAGCGCGCATCGCTGTTCCCCACCGTGGCGCTGAACGGCTCGGGCAACCGGTCGGGCGGCGGCGACACGCGCCCGTCGAACAACTACCGCGTCGACATTGGCGGCAGCTGGGAGCCGGATATCTGGGGCAGCCTGCGCGCCGGCGTGACGGGCGCGCAGGCGAGCGCCCAGGCCAGCGCGGCGGATCTCGCCGCGGCCCGGCTGTCCGCCCAGGGCGAACTGGTGGCGAACTACATCGGCCTGCGCCAGGCGGACGCGGAAACGCGGATCCTCGGCACCACGATCCAGGGCTACGAGCGGGTGCTGCAGATCACGCAGAATCGTGTCAACGCGGGCGTGACGGCCAAGTCCGACCTGCTGCAGGCGCAAACGCAGTTGTTCAGCGCGCGCGCCGAGCTGCTGACCGTGGTGCGGCAGCGCGCCGTCTACGAGCATGCGATTGCGGTCCTGCTGGGCAAGGCGCCGGCCGAGTTCTCGCTGGCCCCGGCATCGTGGCGCATCGTCGTCCCCGAAGTGCCGCTGGGCGTGCCGTCGACGCTGCTGCAGCGCCGGCCAGACATCGCCGCCGCCGAACGCGACGTGGCTGCCGCCAACGAGAACATCGGCATCGCGCGCGCGGCGTACTTCCCGTCGCTGAACCTGTCCGCCTCGTACGGCTACGGCAACAGCCAGGTGGGCGGCCTGTTCAGCGCCTCGAACACCCTGTGGTCGCTGGGCCTGTCGGCCGCGCAGACGATCTTCGACGCCGGCGCCATCGCCGCCCGCGTCGAGCAGACGAAGGCCGCGCGCGACGCCGCCATCGCCCGTTACCGACAAACGGTGCTGGACGCGTTTGCCGACGTCGAAGACCAGCTGGCCGCCACCCGCGCGCTGGCGCAGCAGCAGGACCTGCGCCGGCAGGCATCGGAAGCCGCCGACCAGGTCGAGCAGCAGATGGAGAACCGGTATCGCGCCGGGCAGGTGAACTACACGGAAGTCGTCAATGCCCAGGTCACCGCGCTGTCCGCCCGGCGCGCGCTGATCCAGGTGCAGGCGGACCGGCAAACCACCGCTGTCGCGCTCATCCAGTCCCTCGGCGGCGGCTGGCGTATGCCGTAAGGCAAAACTGGGGACGTACCCCTGTTTCCAGGAAATCCCTGCGGCTTTTCCCTGCACGGGAAGAATCTTGCTGGGAAACATTGGTGACAAGCGGGGCGGCCGCAGTTTTGCGGAAACTTTCTTTTAAACAGGGGTACGTCCCCAGTTTTGCCCGTTTTCACCGTATACTTCCCCGGCTTTTCATCAACCCCAGGGGAACATATCTTGTTCAAAAAACTAGTCCTGCCGGCCACGCTGCTGGCCGTCTTCGGCACCGCACACGGCGACGAAGGCCAATGGCAACCCCACCAGCTGCCGCAGCTGAAATCGGAACTGAAGCGCATCGGCATCGAGATTCCGGCCGAACGGATCGCTGACCTGACGAAGCACCCGATGAGCGCCATCGTGTCGCTGGGCGGCTGCTCGGCGTCGTTCGTGTCGCCCGACGGCCTCGTGGTCACCAACCACCACTGCGCCTACGGCTCGATCCAGCGCAATTCGACGGCCGAGAAGAACTACATCGTCGACGGCTTCCTGGCGAAGACGCGCGCCGAGGAACTGCCGGGCGGCCCGAATGCGCTCGTGTACGTGACCGAGAAGGTCGAGAACGTGACCGGCCGCGTGCTGGAAGGGCTGGAGAACGTGGGCGGCAAGGCGCGCCACGAGGCGATCGAAAGCCGCATCAAGGCTTTGATCGCCGAATGCGAGACCGACAAATCGTATCGCTGCTCGGTGCCCGCGTTCCACCGTGGCCTGGAGTACTACCGCATCCGCCAGATGATGATCCGCGACGTGCGGCTTGTGTATGCGCCGGCGGACATGGTGGGCAACTACGGCGGCGACATCGACAACTACGAGTGGCCGCGCCACACGGGCGACTATTCGTTCCTGCGCGCCTACGTGGGCAAGGATGGCCGCCCGGCCGACCCCTCGCCGGACAACGTGCCGTACAAGTCGAAGGACTACCTCGTGGTGTCCGCCGAAGGCCTGAAGGCGGGCGACCCGATCCTGCTGGCCGGCTACCCTGGCCGCACCAGCCGCTACAAGCTGCCGGCCGAGATCCGCTTCGCGCGCGATGTGAGCTACCCTGCGTCGGTGGCCGAATACCAGGCCGACCTGGACACGATCGCGGCGGCCACGAAGAACAGCAAGAACGACGAGGTGCGCTATGCGTCCGTGGCGAAGTCGATCAACAACCGGATGAAGAAGACGCAGGGCCTGCTGGACGGCTTCGCACGCAAGGACATCGCCGCCATCAAGGATGTGCAGGATGCCGAGTTCCGCGGCTGGTTTAACAGGCAGGGCAACGTATCGCCGACGATGCTGGCCGAGCTGGATGCCGCGATTGCCGCCGACATGGCGCTGGAACAGCAGACGTTCGCGTGGAACGTGGCGACGAATTCCGACCTGTTCAAGAGCGCACGCACGCTGTACCGCCTGGCGCTGGAGCGCAGGAAGCCGGACGCGCAGCGCGAATCCGGCTACCAGGACCGCGACCTCGCCATGATCAAGGCCCGCCTGGCTCGCCTGGAACAGTCGTACGTGGGCGGCGTCGACCAGGCCCGCTTCACGGCAGGCCTGCAGCGCTATGCGAAACTGCCGGCGGCATTCCACCCGCAAGGCCTCGATGCGCTGCTACCGGCCGTGTCCGACGTGCCGGCCCTGTATCAAAAGTCGACGCTGGGCGACACGAAGACGCGCCTGGCGCTGCTCGATGCCGATGCCGCGACGCTGGAAAAATCCGATGACCCGTTCATGCAGCTTGCCGTGAAGATGCACGCGTTCGCGCTGGCGATGGAAGAACGCACGAAGGAATCGGAAGGCAACCTGGAAAAGGTGATCCCGCAGTACATGAGCGCCGTGATCGCGTGGAAGAAGTCGCAGGGCAAGCCGGTGTACCCGGACGCCAACTCCACGCTGCGCGTGACCTACGGCACCGTGGACGCATATTCGCCGAAGGACGGCGTCACGAAGGGGCCGTTCACGACGGTCGAAGGCATCGTCGAGAAGCACACGGGCAAGGATCCGTTCAACGCGCCGCGGGCATTGCTCGATGCGGTGAAAGCGAAGCGCTACGGCCAGTTCAAGGATCCGGTGCTGGGCACCGTGCCGGTGAACTTCCTGTCCAGCGCCGACACCACGGGTGGCAATTCCGGTTCCGCGATCGTCAACCGGCGCGGCGAACTGATCGGCCTGAACTTCGACTCGACCTATGAATCGATCACGAAGGACTGGTACTTCGACACGGCGATCACGCGCGCGATCCACCTCGATGTGCGCTACATGCTGTGGGTGATGAAGGAGGTCGACGGTGCCGACAACCTGCTGAAGGAAATGAAGATCAGGTATCCAGGAAAACAAGCGAAGAAATAAGGCAGCGACTTGTTCGATGGAAGCCGCCGTCCGCCAGGACGGCGGCTTTTTTCATGCCGCGAGCAGGTCGAGCGTGGCCTGGTCCGGTTGCCCGGCGTGGAAGAGGGACAGGGCGGCATCGAACGGGGCGCCGCCGCCCGCTGCCGCGAACAGCGTCATCGACGAACGGAATTTCAGCGCGTCGACATGGCCCAGGATCGTGTCGATCCGCGTGCCCGCATGCGCGTTGACGAGGTCCGTGCATTCGCGCAGCCTTGCGCCGAGGAGCGGATGATCGAGGTAGGCGCGTGCCTCGTCCAGCGAGGCGATGCCGTAGTACTGCGCCGTTTCCGAGCGGCCCAGCCCCTTCAGCTGCGGAAAGATGAACCACATCCAGTGGCTGGCCTTGCGTCCGGCGCGCAGTTCGCGCAGCACGTCGTCATAGGCGCGGTCCTGTGCGGCGGTAAATCGGTCGAGGTTGAATGGCATGCTGTCCTCCGGGGCAAGCATGCAGTCTACATCAGCAGTCTGGTCCGGCGCGCCGCCCCATGGCATAATCCGCAGTCCTCCAGCGCGCCGCCCCATGAACGAATCCCTCAACCTGCTCGGCCTGTCCACCACGCCGCTCGAACTGCTGTCCTTCGTGCTGTCGATCGCCACCGTCTGGCTGAACATCCGCCAGAACCACTGGGCGTGGCTGTTCGCGATCCTGTCTTCCGCACTGTACGGCGTGGTGTTCTTCCAGTCGAAGCTGTACGGCGACATGGGGCTGCAGTTCGTGTTCATCACGGTGTCTTTCTGGGGCTGGTACCAGTGGCTGCATGGCGACGACAGGCATGCGCGCCTGCCCGTGACGGGGCTGTCCTGGGCGGGCCGGGCGGTGGCGGCGCTTGGCTGGATCGTGGGCTTCATCGCGCTGGCGTGGTTCCTGATGTCGTTCACGGATACCGACGTGCCGTTCGCGGACGGCTTCCTGACCGCCGGCAGCCTGGTGGGCCAGTTGCTGCTGTCCCGGAAAAAGCTGGAGAACTGGCACGTGTGGATCATCGTCGACGTGCTGTATGTGGCGCTGTATGTGCACAAGGGCCTGATGCTGACGGCATTGCTGTATGGACTGTTCGTCGCGATGGCCACGATCGGCCTGCTGGCATGGCGCAAGGCGATGCTGGCCGATGCGCTGGACAGCGAGCCTGCCAGCAAGGCCATGGTGCTGCGATGAGGACGATGCGCATCGCGATCGTCGGCAGCGCTTCTTCCGGCAAGACGACGCTGGCGCAGGCGCTGGCCGAACGCTACCGCGACGTGTGGGTGCCGGAATACCTGCGCGAATTCGTCGAGCTGCGCGCTCGCGTGCCGGTCGAGGCCGACCAGCTGCACATCGCCGAAACGCAGGCCGCGCGCGAGGACCTTGCCCTGGTGCGCGCCAGCCGCTTCCTGTTCTGCGACACCACGCCGCTGATGACGGCCGTGTACAGCCGCCATTACTTCGGCCGCGTCGACCCGCGCCTGGAACAACTGGTCGCGGCGCGCCGCTACGACGTCACGCTGGCCTGCGCGCCGGACATCCCGTGGACGCCGGATGGCCTGTGCCGCGAGCCGGAAGACCAGAGCACGCCGGTGAATGCGATCCTGTCCGAGGAACTGGCCGCGCGCGCGATCGCGCACGTGCGCATCCACGGGCCGCTCGAGGAGCGGCTGCGGCAGGTCGAAGAGGTACTCGGCCGCGGTTGAGCCCGTGTTGTGGGACCATCGGTCCCACAACACGGGCTCAACCAGAGAACGCGTTAGAAGTTCAACTGCGCGGACGCCCGGAACGTGCAGCCGAGCCCGTGTCCCCGTGCCAGGCAGTGGGACCATCGGTCCCACAACACGGGCTCAGCCAGAGAACGCGTTAGAAATTCAGCTGCGCGGACGCACGGAACGTGCGCCCCAGTCCCGGCATCAGGTAGCCGCCCAGGTCGGGCGTCACGTCGCGCCAGTAGAACTTGTCGAACGCGTTGCGCACCTGGGCACGCAGCACCAGCGGCATGCCGTTCACGCGCGTGATGTAAGAGGCGCCGAAGTTCGCCACGTGGTATTTCGGTACGAATACCGTGTTCTCCTCGTCGAAGGCCTTCTTGCCGGTGAACTGCCAGTCGCCGGTTACCTTGAAGGCGGGCGACAGCGCATATTCGGCGAACACCGTCGAACGGATCGCCGGCACGTTCGTCACGCGCTTGCCGTCGTAGAAGCTCTGCCCGGTGCCACTCTGCTTCGTGCTCAATGCGGCCAGCGAGGCGCCGACCGTCAGCTCGCGCGTGGCCTTGCCCTGCGCGGTGAATTCAAAGCCGCGGTGCTCGGCCTGGCCGTTGCGCACGAAGGTATTGGCGGCGTCGGTATATTCCAGGCCCCGCTCGATCCGGAACAGGGCGGCCGTATAGCTGATGCCGTTCAACTCGGCCTTGGCGCCGATTTCCACCTGCTTCGACTTCGACGGAGAGAGGGCGCGATCTTCGTTTTCCGTGCCGAGCGGCGCGACGCCGCCGTGCTGGAGGCCGCGCGCGTAGGTGGCGTATAACGCCACGTTGCTGCGCGGGCTGTAGACCAGCGCCACGTTCGGCAGCCAGAAATTGGCGCTGCTCGGCACCACGCCCAGTTCATCGCGCTTCAGTTTCACGTAGCGCGCGCCCGCATGCAGGGTCAGCTCGCTCGTGATGCCCACGATGTCCTGCACGAACAGGGCGCGTTCGTTGTCCTTGCGGCGCACCGATGCGGGACCGGTTTCCAGTTCGCTCCTCGGGGGCACGGCCACCGGGCGGTAGATATTGCTGGTGCCAGCCAGCTCATAGACGTCGTCGCCCCAGCTTTCCTTGTTGCCGTAGAAGGCGAAGCCGGTCGACAGGTCGTGGGTCATGGTGCCGGTGGCGAAGCGGCCCTGCAGCATCGCCTGCGCGGTAAGCGGCTTCTTCTGTTCATCGAGGCTGCGATAGTCGTACACGTCGTAGTCGCCGTTGCCGCAGAAGCCGGGCCACAGCAACTCGGCCGAGCAGCCATATGGGAACGCGGTGTAGTCATCGCGCTTGAACACGTGGCGGTTCGCCTTCACTTCGAGCTTCCAGTCCTGTGCCAGCTGGTACTGGAAGCGGGCGCCGAAGTTCATGCTTTCCGTGGCGACCGGGTAGCTCCATGGCTGGTCGTTGAGCAGCGTTGCGGCATCCACGACCGGCAGCGACACGCCGTCGATCAGCTGGAAGCCGGGTGCCGATACCTGCGATTTCTTCTGGTAGTCGGCATCGACCTGCAGCAGCGCGCGGGGAGAGATCTGCCAGTCGAACGCGCCGGACACGAAGCTGCGGCGCCCGTCCGCGCCGTCCACGTAAGAGCGCAGCCGCTCGCCGGCCACGTTGATGCGGTAGCCGAAGCGGCGGTCGTCGAAGCGGCCGCCCAGGTCCACGGTGCCCAGCAGCGTGCCGCGCTCGCTCACTTCGAACAGCACGGAGCGCAGCGTGGTATTGGTAGGGCGCTTGGTGACGAAGTTGACCACGCCACCCGGCGCGGCGACACCGGCGGTGATGCCCGCCAGGCCTTTCTGCACCTCGATGCTTTCCTTGTTTTCCAGCGGAATCTGCGTATCGGCGGAAATCGCCAGGCCATCCTTGCGATAGCTGTTCGCATTGTCCAGCTTGAAACCGCGGATCGAGAACTGTTCGGCGTACCCCACGGCGTTGTAGGCGTCGCTGATGCTCGCGTCGTAGCGCGCCGCATCGGTGGTGGAACGGATGTTCAGCGCCTGCATCTGCTCGCGCGAGATCACGCTGACGGAGGCGGGCGTAAGCAGCAGCGGCCGCTCCGAGAAGCCGGCGACGGAAGCGGTTTCCGCGCTGCCGCGCACGGCGGTGACGACGACTTCGGTCATCGCGGGTTCATCCGCCTGCTGGGCGAAAGCGGGGAAAGCCTGCGCGATGGCCAGCGCGGCGGCGGAAAAAGTGGTTTTGTTCATCGATGTGCTCTTCTCATTCTCTTCTAGTTCTCGGGAACCAGCGAGGAGCACACCAGGGGACGTTTGGAAGGGGACGAAGACTGCCTTGTGACGAACACCGCATTGCGCTTTCCTTCGCTGGCATTATCCAGATCAGGTACGAAGGGTATCTCTCACCCGGCGCAGGTCGCGTGAATCAATTCAGCAACCCGCCCAGGACCCCTAGCGAAGCCGAGAGCTTATCATAGTTGCATACAATGTCGTGCGCCATTCGTTCGCCCCTATTGTTATACTTGTGGAAACATGGACTCCGAACGACAATATTGCACTTGAATCGTCCTCAACGTTCCATGCACAGGAGACCGCCATGACGCAGGAACATGTCGTTGAAAACCGCGAGAGCCTGGATGCCCAGGTGCTCGACATGCACCGCGCGCTGACCTCGCTGGTCGACCGGATCGGCGCGCTGGACATGTATAACCAGCGCTGCGCAGCTTGCACCGACCCGGAGTTGAAGCTGGTGCTGGCGAGCCAGCGCGACAGCACGCGCCGGCATGTCGCGATGCTGCTCGAATGGGCGCGGCGGCGCGATCCCAAGCTGGACAAGGAGCTGCGCGACGCGCTGTTCAAGGCCGGTCCGATCGCCGCCCAATACCGCTACGATGAGAACATGTAAGGCAGTCCACATAATGAGAATCGAATGAAGCAGCCGTACCACGAAGGAAGCTGGTTTGCCGTCCCCCTGATCAACGGCGGCTACGCAGCCGGGCTCGTTGCCCGCATGTCCCCGCAGGGGAAGATCATGCTGGCCTACCTGTTCGGGCCGAAACGCGCCGTGATGCCCACGCTCGCCGATGTGCTGGCGCTGAAGGCGGGCGATGCCGTCAAGGCGATCCGCACGGGCGACATGGCGCTGGCCAATGGCCGCTGGCCGGTGCTTGGCGAGGCCGACCATTTCGACCGCAACGACTGGCCGGTACCCGTGTTCATCCGGCGCTCCGATGCGCTCAAGCGCGCCTGGCAGGCCACCTATGCGGACGATCCGGCCAAGCCCGAACGCGAAGTGTCGGTGCCGTATGAAACGGCGGGCCTGGAAAGCGATTCGCTGTTCGGTTATGGGTCGACCGAGCTGCTGCTGACCAAGCTGCTGGAATAGCAGGCGGAGGAATCATGCACCAGGGGGGCTGTTTTTGCGGTGCCGTGCGCTACCTGGTCACGGCCAACGTGTTCAACAGCACGCTGTGCCATTGCACGATGTGCCGCCGCGCCAGCGGGGCGCCGTGCGTGGCATGGTTCTCGGTGCCGCGGGCCGGCCTGCATTTTTCTTCCGGCAGCCCGGCCTGGTACCATTCCAGCCCCGGCGTGCGCCGCGGCTTCTGCGCGGCCTGCGGCACGCAGCTGACGTTCGAGGACGATGCCTGTCCCGGCGAACTCGATGTCACCACGGCCAGCCTGGACGATCCCGAACCCGTGCCGCCCGGCGACCATACCTACATGCAGAGCCACCTGCGCTGGCTGCAACTGGCCGACAGCCTGCCGCGCTACCTGCGCACGCGCGGCGAGGGCGCTCGCGAAGTTCCCTAGTTTGCCTGGTCCCTCCCGGCTGGCAGCGACTGGCAGGCGGCCGCGCGCGACAGCAGCAGCGTGCGTTCGCGTTCGTTCTGCGTGAGCTCCGCCGCGCGCAGGAATTCGGCGCGCGCTTCCTGCAGCCGGCCCAGCTTGAAAAGGAAATCGCCGCGCACGCTGGGCAGCAGGTGGTAGTTGCGCAGCGCGGTTTCGTCCACGAGCGTGTCGGCCACTTCCAGGCCGGCGGCCGGGCCGAAGGCCATGGCCAGCGCCACCGCGCGGTTCAGTTCCACCACCGGCGATGGCGCCAGCTGCGCCAGGCCATCGTACAGCGCGGCGATGCGTTGCCAGTCCGTGTCGGCCGCCTTGCGGGCGCGCGCGTGGCAGGCGGCGATCGCGGCCTGCAGGCCGTAGGGGCCGAGGCTCTTGCCGAGCTGCCCGGCGCGCTCCAGCGCGGCCAGGCCGCGGCGGATCAGCAACTGGTCCCAGCGCGCGCGATCCTGGTCCAGCAGCAGCACGGGCGAGCCGTCGGCCGCCAGCCTGGCGCGGGCGCGCGACGACTGGATTTCCATCAGCGCCACCAGGCCGTGCACTTCCGATTCCCGGGGCACCAGCCCGGCCAGGATGCGGCCCAGGCGCAGCGCCTCGTCGCACAGCGCCGGGCGCATCCAGTCGGCGCCGGTGCTGGCCGAGTAACCTTCGTTGTAGACCAGGTAGATCACCTGCAGCACGGACGACAGCCGCTGCACCAGTTCATGCCCCACGGGTACTTCGAACGGCACGCGGGCTTCAAGGAGCGTGCGCTTGGCGCGCACGATGCGCTGCGCCACCGTGGGCTCGGGCACGAGGAAGGCGCGCGCGATTTCCTCCGTCGTCAGGCCGCCCAGCAGGCGCAAGGTGAGCGCCACGCGGCCTTCGGTCGGCAACACCGGATGGCAGGCGATGAAGACGAGACGCAGCAAATCGTCGCCGATGCGCTCATCGAGGGCCCGGTCCAGGTCGGGCGCGGCATCTTCCAGCAGGCTTTCGATTTCCCACGCGAGCTCGGGTTCCTTGTCCTGCGCCAGCTTGCGGTGGCGCAGGTGGTCGAGCGCGCGGTTCTTCGCCGTGGCCATCAGCCAGGCGGCCGGATTGTCCGGCGCGCCGCTGGCGGGAAAATTCACCGGCCATGTTTCGAGGGCGGCCACGAGCGCTTCCTGCGCCATTTCCTCGGCCAGGCCCACGTCGCGCAGCATCCGCGCGAGCGCGGCGATGATCTTCGCCGATTCGATGCGCCAGACCGCCTCGACGGCGCGGTGGGCCCGGCCGGTCAAGCCGCCGCCGCGCTTGTCGAAGCCCCATCTGTGGAAAGCGCCGCGACCTGCCGCAATTCCAGCGTCACATCGGGCCAGGGAAACGGGTAGCTTTTGACCCAGGCGATCGCCGCGTCGCGCGAGTCGGCCTGGATCAGCCAGAAGCCGGCGATCAGCTCCTTGATCTCGGTGAACGGGCCATCGACGACCGATGGCCGCCCGCCCTTGAACTTCACACGCGCGCCCCTGGCCGTGCCTTTCAGGCCATCCCCGGCGAGCAGCACGCCGGCCTGCGCATCCTGCGCGTTGCGCGCGTTCATGCGGGCGATGACTTCCGGTGGCGGGACCAGGTCGGCCTCCAGGATGTCGCTGGAGCGGATCAATACGGCATAGGGCGTGAGATGCGGCGGCGATTGCGTGTCGAAGCCCGCGCAACCGCCTGTGCAACCCGTTTCACGCACTTCGAGCAGCGCGCTCCCCTCGGCGTCCGCCACGGGCCAGTTGCGGGCCCAGGCGATGGCCGCCTCCTTCGACGGCACATCGACGATCGCGAAGCCGGCCGCCAGTTCGGCGGCGGGGAAAGGGCCGTGTTCGATGGACCATGCGCCGGCGCTGCGGTGCAGGCGCGTGGCATCGAGGCCGGGATGCAGCCAGCGCCCGGCCGGCACCGCGTCGACCAGCGGCGCCGATGGAAAGGCACCGCTTTCGGAAGCGGCGTCCGCACGGCGTATCACCATGAATTGCATCCCGTCCCCTTTCGTGATCCGGTAAAGGATCAGGCCGAACCGGCGATGCGGTCGCGCAGCCTGTCCTCCTGTTCGCGCAGTTCCGGCGTGAATTCGGCACCGAAGTCCTCGGCCTCGAATACCTGGCGGATCTCGACCTCGTCGCCGTCTTCCATCGGCGCGCGCTTGAGCCACTCGATGGCTTCCTCGCGCGACTTTACCTGAATCAGCCAGAAGCCCGCAATCAGTTCCTTGGTCTCGGAAAAAGGGCCGTCGGTCACGGTGCGCTCCTTGCCGTTGTAGCGGATGCGCACCCCCCTGGAACTGGGGTGCAGGCCCTCGCCGGCCAGCATCACGCCGGCGTTGACCAGTTCCTCGTTGTATTTTCCCATCGCTTCGAGCAGTTCGGTGGATGGCATCCTGCCTGCTTCGGAGTCAGGGGTGGCTTTCACGATGATCATGAATCGCATGGCGGTCTCCTTGTCGTCGGTTATTGGGCCACTCATTGGGCAACTTCGGGGCAGCTCATCGCCGTCTTCGACGCTTCGATGGCTTCCTCCGGCGGCACGTCGCGGATATGCGTGGCCAGCGACCAGCTGTGACCGAACGGGTCGCGCAGCACGCCATAGCGGTCGCCCCAGAACATGTCCGCCGGCGGCATTTTCGCCTCCGCCCCCGCATCGACCGCGCGCTGGAAGGCCGCATCGACATCCTCGACGTAGCAATGGAGCGTGACGGGGGAACTGGGCAAGTCTTGCGGGCCGAAGCTGCCATGGTCGGGGAATTCGTCGACGAGCATGATCTTGGTATCGCCGATGCGGATCATTGCGTGCATCAGCTTGCCGCTATCGTCCGGCACCGGCATGCGCACCAGCTCGACGGCGCCAAACGCCTTCTTGTAGAACTCGATCGCCTCGGCTGCATTGCGGCAGACAAGGTGCGGCGTCACGGTGGGCATGTCCGCGGGAATTTTTGCAACTTCGCTCATGGCCTGTCTCCTTCATGGTTGTGAGGGAACACGAACTGCGTTCCCATACTCCCACGACGAACGGCGAAACGCCAGATCGACAAACCGCTGAAAATATTCTTTCGCCGCGCCGGCCGCCGGGGGAACATCAGCCACCGATGGTAGTCGCGGCGGCTGACAGTTCCTGTCAGGAGCGTGCGCGAAGGAAATGACCCGTCAGATCGCGTCCATCGTGATCTGGATCGACAGGCCGCCGCCTTCGCGATTGCTCAGCTGCAGTTCCGCGCCATGCCGTTGCAGCACGCGCTCGACGATCGCCAGCCCGAGGCCGGCGCCATTGGCCTGGCTGCGCGCTTCGTCCAGCCGGGTGAACGGTTTCAGCAGCTCGGCCATCCTTTCCTCCGGCACGCCCACGCCGTGGTCCTGCACCTCGATCGTGACCCGCTTGGCAGTGTGCATGCCCTTGACGGTACAGCGGATGTCGATCTCGGCCATGTCCGTACCCGGGGTCTTGCCATAGCGACGGGCATTCTCGATCAGGTTGTGGAACACCCGTTTCAGGTCGGTGCTGTTGCCCCGCAGCTGGACGTCGCAGGCGATGTCGGTGGTGACTTTCACGTCCGGCAGGCGGGAAACTTCATGGGCCACTTCGTCCAGCATGGCCGGCACGTCCACCGGCACGAAGGTGGACGATTCGGTCGGTTTCGCGTAATCGAGGAACTGGGCGATGATCGCATCCATCTGCGCGAGGTCGGATTTCATGCCGTCCCGCGCATCCTGCGAAAGGTCCGCCATCTCCACTTCCAGCTGCATCCTTGTCAGCGGCGTGCGCAGGTCGTGCGAAATGCCGGCCAGGATCACCGCGCGGTCCGATTCGACCTGCTGCAGGTCGTCCACCATCTGGTTGAAGCTGCGGTTCGCCTGCCGGATCTCCTGCGGCCCCTTCTCTGGCAGCGGCTCGGGCCGTCGGCCCTGCGCGATGGCGCGGGCCGCGACCGTGAGCCGGCGCAGCGGGGCGTTGACCAGGCTGGAAATGGCGGCCGCGCCCAGCAGCGAAACGAGCGACACCACGGCGGCCCAGCCGAGCCACTGGATGCCCGTCAGCCAGGGAATGCGCTCGCGCTCGAGCATCAGCCAGTAGGCATCTTCGCCGATATTGAAGCTGACCCAGAAGCCGCGCATGCCGTTGACGCGCGCGGAAAAGCGCGTGTTCTTGCCCAGCTTGGCCTTGACGAGCCGCTCGATGTCCGGCATCAGCGCGATGTCGGGCGGCGGGTCGACTTCATCGTTTTCTTCCAGCAGGAAGACGCGGATGCCTTCGTTGGAAACCAGGTCGAACAGCAGTTCGGTGCGGAGCTCGGGGGCGGAGTGCGTCAGCGCCGCGCGTGTGATGGTGACGACCGAGATCACCTGCGCAGCCAGCTGCTGCGCCTGCGGGCCGCGCTGGACCCAGCTGATCATGCCGGTCCACGACGCCATCGACAGCGTCGTCAGCACGCCGAGCAGCAGGAAGGTGCGCCAGAACAGCCCGCTCTTGAAGCGGGCCAGCGAAATGCGACGGAACTTCATCGAACGGCACGCATCAACGCGGCTGTCCCTCCGGAATGAACACGTAGCCCAGGCCCCATACGGTCTGGATGTACAGCGGGCTGGAAGGGTCCGGCTCGATCAGCTTGCGCAGGCGCGAGATCTGCACGTCCAGCGAGCGGTCGAACACCTCGTATTCGCGGCCGCGCGCCAGTTCCATCAGCTTTTCGCGCGACAGCGGCTGGCGCGCGTGGCGGGCGAACACTTTCAGCACGGAGAATTCACCGGTGGTCAGCGGCACCGTTTCGCCATTCTTCTTCAGCGTGCGCGTGCCCAGGTCCAGCACGAACTGGCCGAACTCGAAGGTTTGCGGCGTTTCGGATGGTGCGCCGGGGATTTCGTCGGGGGCCTTGCGGCGCAGGACGGCGCCGATGCGGGCCACCAGTTCGCGCGGGTTGAACGGCTTGGGCAGGTAGTCGTCCGCGCCCATTTCGAGGCCGACGATGCGGTCCACATCCTCGCCCTTGGCCGTCAGCATGATGATCGGCGTCTGGTCGCCGGCGCCGCGCAGGCGGCGGCAGATCGACAGGCCATCTTCGCCGGGCAGCATCAGGTCGAGTACCAGCAGGTCATAGCGCTCGCGCAGCCACAGCTTGTTCATCGCGGTGGCGTTTTCCGCGGTAAACACATTGAAACCCTGTTCGGTCAGGTAGCGGCGCAACAGGTCGCGCAGGCGGACGTCATCGTCCACGACCATGATCTTGGCCTGGTGGCCGCCGTGGGAGACGCTGGTGGAAGAGGTGGAGCCCGCAGTGGCACCATTGTTGCCGGTATCGGTCGAAGTAGTCATATTGCTGTCGGAATTGTCAGAAGCATGTCGCTATGGTAACGTCTTAACGCAATGAAAGGCGCACACGTACGTACCCATTACAAAGTGTTACAAACTTTACCCAATCACCCTTATACCCACAGGGAAAGGGGCATACACTTCGTCCATCGGGTACAGGTTACCAGACAAAAACGAGGACATGGCATGAGCAAGCAGGCACACGATCGGAGCAGGGCAAACGCGCAGCGCGCGCGTGCCGCGATCGCGTCGCTGCTCCTCACGCTGGGCGGTATGCTGCCGTCGTTCGTCCATGCGGGCCCGAACGATGGGCCGCCCCGCCGCGACAACCAGCAGCAGCAGCAGCGCCGCGACAGCCAATGGGGCGAGGGCACCGATGCGCGTTCGTTCGAAGCCCGCGCCGAAGAGCAGCGCCGGATCATGCAGGAAAACGCCAGCAATGCCGAAATTTCCCGGCGCATGAGCCGCATGACGCCCGATGAGCGGCGCGACCTGCGCCGCCAGATCAACGATGCGCGCATCGAAGTGTATTCGAACCCGCCGCGTCGCTGACCCGCTCAGCGAGCCGGTTTCGAGCCGAGCCGGTTTCCATCTCAATTAACCGCAGCTCAGCTCAGCTCAGCTCAGCTCAGTTCATATTTCCTCTAAAGGCCGTCATGCAAGTGACCGGCCTTTTTTGCGACCGTCGCCACGCGGGCCGCGTCGGTTTGCCTCCTCCGTTGTCTCGTTTGTGCCCGTTTCCTTGGGTGCCATCGCGCTTTTTGCCGGCATTTTCACGCAAGCCAGATAGTGCTTGGCCGCAATCAAATTGCCGTAAGGAAAAAATTTATACATTGGACCCTGTTGAGTTTCTTGAATGCGAGAACATAGGGGATTCCAATGACCAACGATGGGGAGCCGGCACCCTTGCCGGACGAGGACGAGGGCGATAACGGGAACGAGAACGAGAACGAGGCGCCGGTCATCATCGGGCGCGACGACGGTGTCTGGCTCCATGCCGGTGCGGCGCAGCCGGCCTTGCAGGCGGCCGTCGACGCGCTGTTCCAGGCCGGTTCCCTGCTGGCCGGTCTCGATTACGACATCTTCCTGCGCATGCTGTACGGCGCGGGCCCCCAACTGCCCGTCGAGTGCCATGGACAGACGCTGGTGCGTGTCGCCGATGCCATCGTTCCATTCCCGCCGGCGCGCCGCGCCCTCTACAAAACCGCGAAGATCGACGCCGGCGCAGCCATCTATCCTTTCGAGCGCGTGCTGTTCGCCAATGCCCATGGCATGCCGGAACTGACGATGCTGGACTTCGATGAATTCGTCGCGGACATGTGGTTCAAGGGCATCCGGTTCGGCATCGACGCCCACACCGTGCGGGCGGTGATCGAAGCCGGCGGGCGGGCGCGCATCGTGGTCGCCCGCCGCCTCGAACCCGTGGCCGGGCGGAATGCGGCTTTCATCGAGGTGTCGCCGCACCTCCACCAGTCCAACGCGCCGCGCGAGCTGGCCAATGGCCGCTTCGACCTGCACGCATTCGAGAACCGCTTCCCGCAGGTGAAAGCGCAGGTGCGACTGCTGCGCAAGGATCCCTGCACCGCCGGCACGCGCGGCATCGAACTGTCGGGCGTGCCGATCGAAGCGAAGGACGGCATGGACCGGGAGCTCACCGACGTGGCCGGCGCGGGCACCGTGATCGAGTACCTCGACGGCCACGATCACCTGGTGTCCGCCGTCGAAGGTTTCATCCATGTCGACAGGAGGAACGGCCGCCTGTCGATCGGGCCGAAGATCGTCGGCAGGGACGGTGTCAGCGTGCGCACCACCGGCAACCTGCAACTGGCCGGCGAATACGAGGAATTCGGCGACGTGCACGAACACGTGATCGTGGAAGGGAGCAGCATCACCATCCATGGCGACGTGTTCGGCCACATCGCATCGCGCGGCGGTACCGTGCAGTTGAAACGTAACCTGATGGGGGGAAGCGTCGTCAATGTCGGCGGAGCGATCGGGATCGGCAGGGTCGCGGCGAATGCGGTGCTGCAGGCGCAGGGCGGCGAAGTGACGATCCGCGAGGCGCAAAATTGCGTGATCAGTGCCGCCCGGGTGACGATCGGCGCGGCGACCAACTGCGAAATCGTGGCCGACGAGGTGGTGATCGGCATCGCCAGCGGCTGTGCGATCGCCGCGCGCAACATGGCGCTGACCGTTGCCGGGCCCCGCAAGGGCAGCGAAATGCTGCTGTTCGCGCTACTCTCCGACACCCGGCAGGCCGACGAAGCCCTTGCCGACCTCACGGCGCGTGCGGCCCGCTGCCAGGCCATGGCGGACGCGCACAGCGACACGGTCAACGAGCTGCGCGGCCGGCAGGATGTGGGCGGGTACCTGGCGCTGTCCGCCCGCGTGCGCGCGGGGGAGGTGACGCTGACCGCCGCCCAGCAGGCGCTGTTCAGGAAAATGGCGGAGCAGCTCGCGCCGGCGTTGAACGAGATCGCCCAGGTGTCGCTGGCCGGCAACGGAGCGCGAGCACAATTCAACGGCCTGCAGGGCCAGCTGGACATGGCGCGCCGGCGCCGCAGCGAGATTGCCACCGCAGCATCGTGCACGGTCAAGGTGGTCGATGGCGACACGGTCTTGCGCACCATGCTGTATCACCCGGACACGGGCCCGCCAACCCGCCTGGCGGCAAAGGACATCAAGGCGCACCTGCGGGCCGGCTCGTGGAGCCACGCGCCCGTGCTGCAGGCGGCCGATGGTGCGCTCGACTGGTCCTTCAGGTGAGTCCACGATAGTCCCGGCAGGAAACATTGAGCGTTCTCAACACTGGAACGGGAGGCGACCTTAGCATGGAGAATGCGCAACCTTGCCGCACGACGGGACGAAAGGAACACCATGCAAACCAATCCACCACCAGCCACCATGAAAGCGCAGGCACGACCGGAATCCGGTGCCGGTCCGCAGCAGGATACCGAGACGCGGCAATATCTCACGTTCCGCCTTGGCGGGCTCGAGTACGCGCTCGATTACGCCAACGTGCAGGAACTGCGGCCCCTGCGGGCGCTCGAACGCTTCGCGGCGGACGGCGAAATCGTCAGCGGTGTCGCCGTCTCGCGCGGCATCATCATGCCTGTCGTCGACATGCGCATCGCGTTCGGCCCGCGGCCGTCGGAGCACGATCCGCAGACCGACGTGATCATCCTCAAGCTGTCGACCTGCGTGATGGGCATGGTGACCGATGGCGTGACCGACCTCGTCATGCTGGCCGGCAGGGACATCAAGCCGATTCCCAACGTTGCGGCGGAAGTCGACTACCTGCTGGGCCTTGCGGACGCGGGCGGCCGCCGGCTGATCGTCGTCGACATCGACAGGCTGATGGCGATCCGCCGCGTGCGGCCGGACAGCCTGCACGCCGCCGCGTGATGCGGTGCCGCAAAAAATAACGCCGCCCGAGGGCGGCGTTATTTCTGGTTGGTACGGCTTGCCGGTTCAGGCGGCCAGCGCTTCGAGCTGTTCCTGCAAGCCCAGCCATTCCTCTTCCAGCTGTGCCAGGTCTTTCGTATAGAAAGCCTGGTCCGCCAGCAGCGTCTTCAGCTTCGGCTTGTTGGCCGCTTCGTAGATTGCCGGGTCCTGCAGCTGCGCGTCGACTTCGGCCTTCTGCGCGTTGCGCTTGGCGATCTGCTCTTCCAGGCGCTTGACCTTGTTCTCGATCGGCTTGCGCTGCGCGGCCAGGCGCTGGCGCTGCTCCGCCTCCAGCCGCTTCTGTTCGCGCTTGTCGACGGTTGGCGCGACCGGCGGCGGCGCCACCGGCGACGTGGAGGGATACGCCGTCTTGTGCTCCTTGCCGGCCGCCGGCAGCACGTCGGTTCCCTTGCCCAGCTTGGTCTTGAACAGCCAGTCCTTGTAGTCGTCCAGGTCGCCGTCGAACGGCTGCAGCTTGCCGTCGGCCACGATGATGAACTGGTCGGTCGTCGCCCGCAGCAGGTGCCGGTCGTGCGAGACCACCACCAGCGTGCCCTCGAACTGCGCCAGCGCCTCGGTCAGCGCCTCGCGCGTTTCCAGGTCCAGGTGGTTGGTCGGTTCATCGAGCAGCAGCAGGTTGGGGCGCTGCCACACGATCAGCGCCAGCGCCAGGCGCGCCTTTTCGCCGCCGGAGAACGGCGCGATCGAACTCGTGACCATCGTGCCCGGGAAGTTGAAGCCGCCCAGGAAGTTGCGCAGCTCCTGCTCGCGCACCGTGGGCGCGATCTTCTGCAGGTGCCACAGCGGCGATTCGTCGTGCCGCAGCATCTCCACCTGGTGCTGGGCGAAGTAGCCGATGATCAGGCCCTTGCCGGTGGTCGCCGTGCCGGCCAGCGGCGCCAGGTCGCCGGCCACCGTCTTGATCAGCGTGGACTTGCCGGCGCCGTTCACGCCCAGCAGGCCGATGCGCTGGCCTGTCTGCAGGCTGAAATTGATGCCGTGGACGATCGTTTTTTCCTTCACCTCATAGGTGGCGGGATCTTCGCTGCGATAGCCGGCATCCACGTCTTCCAGCACGAGCAGCGGGTTCGGAGCGGAAAGCGGCTCGCGGAACTCGAACGAGAATTCGGCGGCGGCGCGCAGCGGCGCCAGTTCCTCCATCTTCGCCAGCGCCTTCATGCGGCTCTGCGCCTGCTTGGCCTTCGACGCCTTGGCCTTGAAGCGGTCGATGAACGATTCCAGGTGCGCCTTCTTGCGCGCCTGCTTTTCGGCGGCGCCGGCCATCAACACCATCTGCGCGGCGCGCTGGCGCTCGAAACTCGAGTAGTTGCCCGAGTAGCGCTTCAGCTTGCGGTCGTCGATGTGCACGATCACGTTGACGATCTCGTCGAGGAAATCGCGGTCGTGCGAAATGATGATCAGGGTGCCGGCATAGCGCTTGAGCCAGTCCTCCAGCCAGATGATCGCGTCCAGGTCCAGGTGGTTGGTCGGTTCATCGAGCAGCAGCAGGTCGGAAGGGCACATCAGCGCCTGCGCCAGGTTCAGGCGCATGCGCCAGCCGCCGGAGAAGCTGGCCACGGGCTGCTGCATCTGGTCCAGCGTGAAGCCCAGGCCCAGCAGCAGCTGTTCGCCGCGCGACTGCACCGTGTAGGCATCCGCATCGGCCAGCGCCACGTGCGCATTGCCGAGTGCGAGGCCCTGTTCGGCGGAGTCGGGCATGGCTTCCAGCCGCTCCAGCTCCGCCTGCAATTTGCGCAGGTTCACGTCGCCATCGATCGCATAATCGAGGGCATTGCGCTGCAGTGGCGGGGTTTCCTGCGCCACGTAAGCCATGCGCCACTTGGCCGGGAAATCGATATTGCCCTGGTCCGGGTGCAGCTCGTTGCGCAGCATGGCAAACAGGCTGGACTTGCCGGCGCCATTGGCGCCGATCAGGCCGATCTTGTCGCCGGGGTTCAGCGTCAGGTCGACGTTTTCCAGCAGCGGCTTCACGCCGCGCATCAGGCTTACTTGTTCGAGACGGATCATGCTTTACTTATCAGAGCTTCAGTTGGTCGGCGGTGAGGAGGAACACCCCGGGTCCATCTTATCCCCTCATGGGGTGATGACGATCCAGGGACCTCGACAAACCACAGTTCTTATTACAGCTTCAGTTGGTCGGCGGTGGGGAGGAAGCCCCCGGGTCCATCTTATCCCCTCATGGGGTGATGACGATCCAGGGACCTCGACAAACCACAGTTCTTACTACAGCTTCAGTTGGTCGGCGGTGAGGAGGAAGACCCCGGGTCCATCTTATCCCCTCATGGGGTGATGACGATCCAGGGACCTCGACAAACCACAGTTCTTATTACAGCTTCAGTTGGTCGGCGGTGAGGAGGAACACCATGTCATCCCCTTGGCTCGTGGTCAGCCACGTCAGGCCCATATCGCCGAAGGCCGCTTCCGCGAACGCCTTCTCGTTGCCGATTTCGACGATCAGCAGGCCATCGTCGGTCAGCCGCTCGGCGGCGCCGGCCACGATCCGGCGCACCAGGTCCATGCCGTCCACGCCGCCATCGAGGGCGATCTGCGGCTCATGGCGGTACTCCTGCGGCAGCCGCGCCATCGAACCGGAATTCACGTATGGCGGGTTGGTGATGATCAGGTCGTATTTTTTCTGCGGCACGGCGGCATACAGGTCCGACTGGACCAGGTTCACGCGGTCTTCCAGCTTGTAGGTCGCCACGTTGCGGCGCGCCACTTCCAGCGCATCGGCCGAGATGTCGACGGCGTCCACCTGCGCGTCCGGGAACGCGTCGGCCAGCATGATCGCCAGGCAGCCCGACCCCGTGCACAGTTCCAGCACGTTGGCGATGCCTTCCTGGTTATTGACCCACGGCGAGAAGTATTCGGGAATCAGCTCGGCGATGTAGGAGCGCGGCACGATCGTGCGCTCGTCCACGTAGAACTGGTAGGTGCCCAGCCATGCCTCGTTGGTGATGTAGGCGGCTGGCACGCGCTCGGTGGCACGGCGCTCGATCACGTCCAGCACGCGCTGGATTTCATCGGGCAGCAGCCGCGCGTCGAGGAACGGATCGAGCCGGTCCAGCGGCAGCTTCAGCGTGTGCAGGATCAGGTAGGCCGCCTCGTCGAAGGCCTCGGCGCTGCCATGGCCGAAGAACAGTTTTTCGGTATTGAAACGGGTGGTCGCGTAGCGCAGCAGGTCGCGCGGCGTGGCAAAGATGGTGGTCATGGTGTTCTTCCTTTGTGCCAGGTCAGGCGAGCAGGTTCTCTAATGTGCGGCGATAGATGTTCTTCAGCGGATCGATGAAACGCACTTCCACGTGCTCGTCGATCTTGTGGATGCTGCCGTTCGGCGGCCCGAACTCGATCACCTGCGGGCAGATCTGCGCGATGAAGCGGCCGTCGGACGTGCCGCCCGTCGTCGACAGTTCGGTCTCGATGCCGGTCTCGCCCTTGATCGCTTCGCAGATGGCGGTCGACAGCGTGCCGCGCGGCGTCAGGAACGGGTAACCGGAGATGATCCATTTCAGGTCGTATTCGAGGCCATGCCGGTCGAGGATCGCATGCACCCGCTGCTGCAGGCCTTCGGCCGTGCTGGCGGTCGAGAAGCGGAAATTGAAATCGATGACCATCGCTCCCGGGATCACATTGTTCGCACCCGTGCCGGCCTTCACGTTCGACATCTGCCACGAAGTGGGCAGGTAGTACTCGTTGCCTTCATCCCACACCTCGGCCACCAGGTCGGCCAGCGCCGGCGCGGCCTGGTGGATCGGGTTCCTTGCCAGCTGCGGGTAGGCGATGTGGCCCTGGATACCCTTGATCGTCAGGCAGCCGGACATCGAACCGCGGCGGCCGTTCTTGATCATGTCGCCCAGCGTGGCGCTGGACGTGGGCTCGCCGACCACGCAGTAGTCGATCGCCTCGCCGCGTTCCTTGAGCTTGTTGCAGACGATGACGGTGCCGTCGGTGGCGGGGCCTTCCTCGTCGCTGGTGAGCAGGAAGGCGATCGAACCCTTGTGATCCGGGTGGGCGGCGATGAATTCCTCGCAGGCCACCACCATCGCGGCGATCGACGTCTTCATGTCCGCCGCGCCACGGCCATACAGCTTGCCGTCGCGGATCGTCGGGAAGAACGGCTCCGATGTCCATTGTTCGACGGGGCCGGTCGGCACCACGTCGGTGTGGCCGGCGAACACGAACACGGGCTGCTCGGTGCCGCGGCGCGCCCACAGGTTCGTCACGTCGCCGGAGACGATCGTCTCGCAGCGAAAGCCCAGCGGTTCGAGCAGGGCGATCAGCTGCTGCTGGCAGCCTTTGTCCTCGGGGGTGACGGAAGAGCGGCCGATCAGCTTTTCGGTCAGCGCAAGGGTACGGGATTCGGTCATTGTCTCAATTCGTAAAGATCTGTTGGTACTGCTCCGGCTTGAAGCCCACATGGCAGGCTTGCGCCATCTGCAGCACGGGACGCTTGATTACCGATGGAAATTCCAGCATGAGCGCGGTCGCACTGGCCGCATCGGTCACCATGGCCTTGCGTTCGTCCGGCAGGCCGCGCCACGTCGTGCCCTTCCTGTTCACCAGCGTTTCCCAGTCCACGTAGTCCAGCCACCGTTGCACGGTGCTTTCATCGAGGCCGTTTTTCCGGAAGTCGTGGAAGGTGAAATCCTGCTGGCGGTCGGCAAGCCAGGTACGGGCTTTTTTCACGGTGTCGCAGTTGGGGATGCCGTAGAGAGTGGTCATTGCGGGAATGCGCGGGCCAAAGGGCGTCATTATAGCCGCACGGCCGCGAGCCGGATCACGGAGGGCATCGCTTGCTGTTCGATAGTTATTGTCATAATTGCATTACTATGCCGGTCCGGGCTAACATGCCAGCGTTTCATTTCATGTTGCCCTACATTCACCTACCCGAGGAAGCAATGAAAAAAACCGGTCTCGCGCTGTTACTCGCCGCCACGCATGTGTTTGCGTGGGCGGCGGATCCTGTCTACACGGTCCAGATGCTGGGAGTGGACTACTCCCCATCGGACATCAACAACCGTGGCGAAGTACTGCAGAGCCTCGTCGGTTCGGGCGCATCGAACACGATTCTGGTCACTGCGTCCGGCCGCATCACAATCGGCGGCCTGGGCGGCAGAAAGGTGTCGGGCGCCGGATTGAACGACGCGGGTATCGTCGTCGGTTCCGCCAGCCTCGTCGGCGATGGTGCGTCGCACGCGTACATCTACGAGAACGGCACCACGCGCGACCTCGGCACACTGGGTGGGGTGTCCAGTTTTGCAAACGACATCAACAACGCCGGTATGGTGGTGGGCACGTCGGAGATCGCCGGTGGCGGCGCCCATGCCTTCGTGTACACGGCAAGCGGCGGCATGCAGGACATCGGCACGCTGGGCGGTGCCGAAAGCCGTGCGTACGGCCTTAGCGAGACGGGCGACGTGATCGGCGCTGCCCAGACGGCCTCGGGAGAATGGCACAGCTTCTTGTACAGCAACGGCGAAATGACCGACCTGGACCTGCTGTACGGTGCCGGGATGGGCGGCATCGGTCCCAATGGCGAGCTGTTCGGTACCAGCTCCTACTTCAGTCCGTCGGGGAACGAGCATTACTACATGATGCTGGAAAACTCGAGCTGGTATCCGCCGGGCGGCAAGATGGCGTTTCCCATCAGTATGTCGAACGGCTACATTTCAGGCCTCGACGAATGGGGCGCGTTCGCATTGCTCGGCACGCCGACAGGCACCTATTACCTCGACCACCTGGCCGGGGGCGGCTGGACCATCCTCACGGGCAACGCCGTCAACGACCTGGGCCAGGTGGTCGCCTGGGCCTGCAACTGGGACAATGGCTATGGCTGCGGCGCCATCCTGATGAGCCCTGTTCCCGAGCCGGTCACGTACGGCATGCTGGGCCTCGGTCTCGGCGTCGTCGCGCTGGCGCGCCGCCGCAAGGTCACGGCGGTCAGCCGTTCAGCGTAAATTCCGTCAACGACGTTTCGGGCCGTGTGGCTTTCCGCTCCGCCTGCGGGGCACTTTATTACGGACGGAAATTCCATCATCAGGGCCGTGGCGCTGGCGGCATCCACGACAGCAGCCTTGCGGTCGTCCGGCAAGCCGCGTCGGGTAGTGCCTTTCTTGTTGACGAGGAGTTCCCAGTCCACGTGCTTCAGCCAGTGCTGCACCGTGGCGGCGTCGAGGCCCTGTTTCCCTGGCAACGCACGCGCACCGCGCTGCAGGCTTACGTATTGCAAGTTATTGTCATAAGTGCATTATTCGTGAGGACTGTCTACAATATGCCGCGAGCCCGGCGCCGGAGGGCAGTGAACGCGCCTGGTCGAACCGATCAACGCTATCAAGGAGTACCGATGAAGAAGAAAATGCTCGCCATGCTGCTCGCCGCAGTGCCTTTGCTGGCAACAGCCGCCGCCCCCGCCTACCGGATCGACATTCTCGACAGGGAAGGCTTCAATGGTTCCGGTGAACTCAACAATGCCGGCCAGGCGCTGATCGTACGCGGCGCATCCAGCAACGATTTTCGCACCTACCTGACGACGACCAGTTCCAGTGTTGATCTCGGCACGCTGGGCGGAACCATGACCAGCAGCAGTGCAATCAACAACGCCGGGGTGGTCGCCGGCTACTCCACGCTGGCCGGCAATACGGCAAGGCATGCCTTCGTGTACGCCAACGGTTCCATGCTCGATCTCGGCACGTTCGGCGGTACCCACAGCAGCGCCGTGGCCATCAACGATGCCGGCACGGTGGTCGGCGACGCTGAAAACGCCAGCGGTGACACCCGTGGCTTCGTGTACACCGCGCAGGGCGGCATGCGCGATATCGGCACGCTGGGCGGTGCGCAGACCAGGGTCTCCGACGTCAGCGCAAGCGGCGAGGTGCTGGGCTTTTCCCAGACGGCTTCGGGCGAATGGCACAACTTCCTCTACAAGGACGGCGCCATGACGGACATCGACGACTGGAACGGCGCGCTGACCGGTTTCGGTCCGAACGGCGAAATCTACGGCTCGGCCTCGGGCAGGTGGGATCAGCCGTACCTCGTGATGTACCGGTCCGACTGGCAGCCGGACACGATCGCGGCCGCAACGGCCCGCATGGCGGATGGCTACATGGTCGGGTGGAGCTCCTCCGTGACGATCACGTATCTGGGCACGAGGGACGGCACCTGGTCCCTGAACGAATTGGCAGGCCCGGATTGGTCATTCCATCACGCCGAAGGCGTCAACGACCTCGGCCAGGTGCTGGCCTGGGGGTGCCATTACGGCGAGGATACCTTCTGCGCCAACGTATTGCTGAGCCCAGTGCCCGAGCCGGCTGCATACGGCATGCTGGGCCTCGGTCTCGGCGTCGTCGCGCTGGCGCGCCGCCGCAAGGTCACGGCGGTCAGCCGTTCAGCGTAAACTCGGTAAATGACGCCTCGGGCGGGGCCGCCTTGCGCTCCACCTCGGCATCGGCCTGCCGGCTGTCGGGCCCGTTGTTCAGCAGCCAGAGCAGGTTGGTGGCCGAGTCGGCGTTGGCCAGCGCCTCGTCCTGCGTGATGCGGCCTTCCTGCACGAGGCGATACAGCGCCTGCTCGAACGATTGCGAACCCGGCGACAGGCTCCGGTCCAGCGCTTCCCTGATCTGCCCGATCTCGCCTTTCTCGATCAGGTCGGACACGTAGCGCGTGTTGACCATCACCTCGACGGCGGGCGTGCGGCTGCCGCCACCGCTCGAGCGGAGCAGCCGCTGCGATACGATGGCGCGCACCGTCGACGACAGGTCCTGCAGCAGGGCGGGGCGGTTCTCCACCGGATAGAAGCTGATGATGCGGTTCAGCGCGTTGTAGCTGTTGTTGGCGTGCAGCGTGGCCACCACCAGGTGGCCCGACTGCGCATAGGCCAGCGCGGCGGCCATCGTTTCGCGGTCGCGGATCTCGCCGATCAGGATGCAGTCCGGCGCCTGGCGCATCGAGTTGCGCAGCGCGGTCTCGAAATCCTTCGCATCGCTGCCGATCTCGCGCTGATTGACGATGCATTTCCTGTTCTTGAACAGGTATTCGATCGGGTCTTCCAGCGTGAGGATATGGCCCGAGCGCAGTTCGTTGCGGTGATCGAGCATCGCCGCGATCGTCGTCGACTTGCCGGACCCGGTGGCCCCCACCACGAGCATCAGGCCGCGCTTTTCCATGACCAGCTCGGCCAGCACGGGCGGCAGGCCCAGTTCGGCGAGCGCGGGAATATTGGCGGGCACGTAGCGGAACACGGCGGAAATCGTGCCGCGCTGGCGGAAGGCGGAGAGGCGGAACCTTCCCAGGCTGGGCACCGGGATGCCCAGGTTCAGTTCATTGGTCTGCGCCAGCTCCCGCAGTTGCGCCGGCGTGCACACTTCCGCCAGCAGCGCATCGATGTTTTCCGGTTCCAGCTTCTGCTGGTTGACCGGAATGAGGTTGCCGTTGATTTTCAGGTGCACCGGCGAATTCACGGCGAAGAACATGTCCGACGCGTTCTTCTCCTTCATCAGCTGGAACAGGCGGTCCATCATGGCAGGCACCTCGGGCAATGGTGCCGGACACCCATCGGGTGCCGGACACCGGTTTTCGCAGGCTTGGCTGGTCGCCTCAATCGCCGCGCAGCAGTTCGTTGATACCGGTTTTCGCGCGGGTCTTCGCATCCACGCGCTTGACGATCACTGCGCAGTACAGGCTGTACTTGCCGTCGGCCGACGGCAGCGAACCGGACACCACGACGGAGCCGGACGGAATGCGGCCGTAGCTCACTTCGCCGGTGGCACGGTCGTAGATCTTGGTCGACTGACCGATGTACACGCCCATCGAGATCACCGAGTTTTCCTCGACGATCACGCCTTCGACGATCTCGGAACGGGCGCCGATGAAGCAGTTGTCCTCGATGATCGTCGGGTTGGCCTGCATCGGTTCCAGCACGCCGCCGATGCCCACGCCGCCGGACAGGTGCACGTTCTTGCCGATCTGCGCGCACGAACCCACCGTGGCCCACGTATCGACCATGGCGCCTTCATCGACATAGGCGCCGATGTTCACGTAGGAAGGCATCAGCACCACATTCTTGCCGATGAACGAACCGCGGCGCGCAACGGCCGGCGGCACGACGCGGAAACCGCCCTTGGCGAAATCTTCCGGCGTGTAGTTGGCGAACTTGGTCGGCACCTTGTCGTAGAACTGCATGGTGCCGTCGGACGGGAGGACCACGTTGTTTTCGAGGCGGAACGACAGCAGCACGGCTTTCTTGATCCACTGGTTCACCACCCAAGTGCCGGTATCCTTCTGCGCCACGCGCAGGCTGCCGTCGTCCAGGCCGGCCAGCACGTGGCTGACGGCATCGCGCACTTCGGCGGTGGCGTTCGACGGGTTGATTTCGGCGCGGTTGTCCCAGGCCTGTTCGATGATTTGCTGGAGTTGTTGAGTCATGATTCTTGTGATGAAGTGAGGGATTTGCAAAAGCGGACGATGCGCTGCGCGGCTTCCAGCCCTTCGGCCGTTTCCGCCACGAGCGCCATCCGGATGCGGTTGCGGCCGGGGTTGCTGCCGTGGGCTTCGCGCGCCAGGTAGCTGCCCGGCAGGACCGTGACATTATATTCGGCGTACAGGCGACGCGCGAACTCGGTGTCCGACAGGCCGGTACGGCTGACGTCGGCCCACAGGTAGAAGCCGGCGTCCGGCAGTGCCACGTCGAGCACTTCGGCCAGCAGCGGCGTGATGGCATCGAACTTCGCGCGGTATTGGGCGCGGTTTTCCGCAACGTGGGACTCGTCGTTCCACGCCGCGATCGATGCGGCCTGCACCGGCGGGCTCATGGCGCCGCCGTGGTAGGTACGGTACAGCAGGAATTTCTTCAGTACTTCGGCGTCGCCGGCCACGAAGCCCGAGCGCAGGCCCGGCACGTTCGAGCGCTTCGACAGGCTGGAGAACACCACCAGCCGCGCATACGGCTTGTCCACCGTGGACAGGCCCAGCATGTGGGCGGCCTGCAGCGCGCCCAGCGGCGGTTCGTCGCCGTGGTAGATCTCGGAATAGCACTCGTCCGCGGCGATGATGAAACCGTGGCGCTCGGACAGCGCGAACAGGTTTTCCCAGTCCGTCAGCGACAGCACGGCGCCGGTCGGGTTGCCGGGCGAGCACAGGTACAGCAGCTGCACGCGCTGCCACACGTCGGCCGGCACGCTGTCGTAGTCGCTGCCGAAATTGCGCGCCGGGTCGGAATTGACGAAGTACGGCTCGGCGCCGGCCAGGAACGCGGCGCCCTCGTAGATCTGGTAGAACGGGTTCGGGCACACCACGAGCGCTTTATGCTCAACGTCCTTCGCCGCCGGGTCGATCACCGCCTGTGCGAAGGCGAACAGCGCCTCGCGCGAACCGTTCACGGGCAGCACCTGCGTGGCCGGGTTCAAGGGCGGCAGGCCATAACGGCGCTCGAGCCAGGCCGCGATCGTGCCGCGCAACGCTTCGGAGCCGGCGGTGGCGGGAT
The DNA here is from genome assembly GCF_055502675.1 of Pseudoduganella sp. jia 12. NCBI lineage: Bacteria > Pseudomonadati > Pseudomonadota > Betaproteobacteria > Burkholderiales > Oxalobacteraceae > Pseudoduganella > Pseudoduganella sp. jia 12. The sequence continues at coordinate 518,371 of NZ_JBUXKP010000001.1, read as the reverse complement.
ACATGGCCAGGCCGGACAGGCTGTCGGCCAGCGCCGCGCAAATGAATGGCGGGGTGGGGTGCTTCGGCTCGCCGATACCCAGGCTGATGGCACGGTATTGCGCTTCGGGCGTCACGCCCTCGAACAGCCGGCGCAGTTTTTCAAACGGGTAGGGGTGCAGTTTGTCGAGTAATGGATTCACGTCGGATCTCGGGAAAAGGCGCACGCCGGGGCGTGATTTCTGGTGATGCATGAATGTCAGCCGGCCATTATAGCCCGCGTGCCGCCGGCGCGCCCGGCACCTCCCTGTCGCTTCAGCACATACCGTCGAGCAGCGCGCGCATGCGCCGCCAGTGCGAGCCTTGCCAGAAGATGCCGCCGCACCGCGGGCAACCCTGGAATGCGTCCTGCGTGGCGCGCACCGATGGCGGCAGCCGGTCCAGCACATCGGCCTTGGCGCGCGGCTGCAAGGGCACGTTGCACGCGAGGCACAGCGTGAACGGCCGCATCGCCGCACGCAGGCCGTAACGGAAAAACACCTCGCGCAACTGCGGCTCGGGCTTCAGCGAGCGCACGTAGCAGCCGCGCAGCACGCCGCGCCGCTTGAGCAGTTCGCGGTCGCGGGTCAGGGCGATGCGCCCCCCATCTTCGGCGAAGGCTTCCACCTCGGCGTCATCGATGTCGTTGTCGTACAGCGTGTCGAAACCGGCCATCCGCAGCAGCCGGGCCAGGCCGCCCAGGTGGGCGTCGGCCACGAACCTTGCCTCCGCCGGCGCGAGCGCCACGGGGCAGGGCGCCGGCACGCGCACGTCGTCGCCATCTTCCAGCAGGCGGTCGAGCGGCACCGGTGCGCCGTTGACGAGCACTTCACCGGCTTCGGTATGCGGCACGCCGAGCGCCTCGGGATATCTGTAAGTGAAACCATATGATGACTCTGCTTCGACGGATGCAATGCAGTGGACATATGGAAAGAAAGCATAGTGACTCACCACGTCAACCGCCGCCAACCCTTCGGTAAGCGATGAGCCAGCACTGTCTAGACACTGAATAGCTTCAGTCGCAAAGATAGTCACCACCAAATTTAGTGGGAACTATCTTGGATAACGAAGTTAAGCACGGCAGGCGCCGACGCAGCACGAACTACACGCTGGAGTTCTAGCGTAAGCTGGCTCAGCAGACGTGCGAGCCAGGAATGTCGGTTGCACAGCTGGCACTGCAGCACGATTTAAATACAAACATGGTGTCCTAATGGCGGCGTCAATTGGGTGCAAGACTGTTCGATCAACCAGGGCTGGTCGAGGTGACTTTGATGCCGCAGAGGCCGCTACCGTCTGCCGTCAGCGCACTGTGATGGCGTGATCAAAATCCGGCTGAATAAAGTCATGATGCGTGTTGAGGGCCAGCAGATGCGGCAACATCGGCAGTCGTGCTGGACAGACTACGCGGATGATCGGCCTGCCTGCAGGGACACGCATCTGGCTCGTAGCCCGCGTCAACGATATGCGCTCGGGTTTCAACCGACAAACGTCTAAGGTACAGACGGCGTTGGAAGAAGATCCATACGGCGGCCAGGGGTTTGTTCTTGCGATCTCAAGAAACGACATGGCAGGCCGCCTAGATGGCCTCAGTCAGCGGTGTCGCGCAGTGAAGAGAATTCACGTGCTACCTGTTCGCGGGGTAGGTAACAACGTCGAGCTTTCCGATCACGCTACGCAGATTCCTCAGGTAGGTCGGCAAGTACGAAGCCGAAACGATCGTGACTGATTCGACGGCACTGATAAGCTCCTCGGTCAACTCGTCTACGACTTCCTGCCGGCCGGGTTTAAGGCTTTCAGCGACAATCGCCTGGGCAGACATTGCGCAAACCGCCCTTAGTTCAGGACCCGCCTTCTGGTAAACACCTAAATGCATGTGCTCGGTCCCAATCTCATTAATCGATTCTGCCCGCTCCACCGTGGCGACCGTGACAGCGGAATTCAACACGTACAGAGGAGCGTTCGTTACCAGCAGCGGGGCGATGACTGGGATCAGCGGCCAGTCGAATTTACGGGAGGCAGTTTTCAAACTCTCTAACAGTTTGGGTACCGCATAGCGAATCTGTTGGAGTCCATGGCGGATCTGCGATGGATCTGCGGAACTACTGGACAGCGATACACCCCTTGTGCAATAGACTGGTGGCTCAAGCTCTTCCATCTGGCCGAAACCACGCAGCATATATCCTCCTAGACGCTCGAAGCTTGTAAACGCCGACAACACATTTGGTTCGAATTTGGGGGCAGTCGAGAAGATCCACGCCACAGAAGGGGACGCGTATTTGCATTCAATTAAAACGTTTAGGTTCTTGTCGACCTCTTGGTCCTCGACAGTCGAGAATATCTCAGCCATGACTAAAAGGTCGATAGAAAATTCTGTAGAATGCCCGTGTTCATTATCCCTACTATAGGAAAACTCCCCGCAATTAAAAAATTTAAGATCGTGGGCGACCGCGGCCACATGATGCTCAAGGGGAAGACTCGACGCCAATAGTTTTTGAAGCGGATTGCCAGCCATTTTATTCTTTACATGTCTATTATTGAGCCGTCAGTATAAGGCAATCATGGGCGTCCGGGGTTGGCTATGTAGGAAGATTTTAGGCAGGCCCAATCGAGGCGTGCGGTACCTGCAAGATGGTTCTTGGCCTAGCATTCCGGAGTTCGGAGCTCACCAGTGTCCAGCGGGAATGGTAGTCCTTGAAGCCAAGGTGCCCATGGTCTGTGCCCACTGCATTGTCATGACGGTTACTTCGTATATACCGCTCCTAGCGGCAGAGGTAGATGACTGCATAATTTGCCGGGCGATTTTCGCCCCCATGATCGTGAGCAGTCTGATTGGCAATGATATATCTCGGCATATAATCGTTTTCGGTGCTATTTCGCTGGTCATAATTGATCGTCCCTTTCATCCACGCGGAACGTTCGCCCGTTGCGCCACCATGGCTATGCTCTCCATCGCGCGGAATTGTGTTGGATCCAGAGGCTACGCCAGCCCTTGCTGCCGAATTAGACCCCATCAAGAATCGTTCATTTAGATCAGGAGTTCCATTTGTGCCGTCGCATATTTTCCAGCCGCGCGGGATCTCCCTACGGTCTTTAGGAGCCGTACCATCTGCGTTGCGCAATACCGGATCCCATGCAATGATAGTTCCGGCTGGAAATGTATCATTTTTAAACGGGCCATAATGTGCGATCATGGATATTGTAAGTAATACCGCCGCCATCAAAAGAATGAAGACTCTTTGCAGCCTAGTGATTGCTAAGGTTCCCCATTGGGTTGTAATTGGCGAAATTATTCCAATAGCGAGAAAGGCTACGCCACACAGAAATGCTATGACTTCATACGTCTTTGGTATTTCCATAATTATGCAGTAACCTCATCATCGAAATGGGATTTCTTGCGGTCATCGGATTCATACTCTTCGGCGTGGCCGTAGACTTCCTCCATTGGCTGGTAAAAGGGTACAGGCTAAACAGAACTAACACTGGATGATTCGTGGGGAAATGTGGTCAATACCCAGCTACGCCAAATAGCTGCTGTGCCATATTATGTGGGCCAACCACATTGATCCCGGTTCCTCTCTCTCTATCACTGTGCCGTAAGAGGAGCTTAACCCCTTTCTCAAGAACATCCGTATCGTTTCCTGCTTGGAGATGTGCTTGATACCAGCGCATAGCTAACCCAGCCACTATATCGGCAAGCTGGATACTAGTGCTTTCAGGAGACGCTTTAAAGAACAAGTGCGCGATCTGCTGAAAATTGTAGTCAGAATAGGGCAGCTTGAACTTCGAAGGATCGACCTTGGCACTTTCAGCTTGGGATTTCGCGACAGCAATGATTTCATCAAAGTGTGCTTGTTCATCATGAAAAATGCGACAGCCTTCCAGACTCCCGGATCGGTACAAGTTTATTCGAGCGTAAATGTTGGTAAACGACGAAAAATTTGGTAACAACCAAACCTCCTGATCACGCTTGCCAATGTCAGGAAGAGGTAGGAACTGTCTGTGGGCCTGCTCGCCTTCCTGCTCAATCATGATCCGGAAGTCATCTTTGCTTTCCTCAAGCTGCGAGACTATTCCTTGAGCAACCTCGTGAGGGTCTTTGCTTACAACATTTTTTAATAAATTAAAGTATGCCCCAACTATTTCGTTTGAAGGAGTATTCATGCACTGAACAAACTCATAGATCACATCATTGGGAACTTTGTAATAGATATAATCCGCATAGATGTTCTTTAGCCACACGGTTTCTTGAGATTCCTCAGTATTGAAAAGTTGCGGCCAGATAAAGCCGTTGGTAATGCTGACGGCAAGCTGATACTTCTTGTCCACGACCTCAACGAAATACGGAAAGGCACCCTTAGTCAAGAGCCTAATGGCATCTAGAGCGAATTCAGGCTTGCGCTTCAGAATCTTGCTGAGTTTGAGTTCTGTGGCTTGAATCTTGTGCTGCTTCCTCAAGAAGCTAATCTCTTCGGAAAGGCTACTCTCGTCGGCAATACCTACGGCCGCTAGACTGAAGACAGTTTGCCCACCGAAATCAAGAGTAGCATCTGTTCTTGCGAGATCTCCGGTATTGCCACTTTCATCTATGTAGAAATCCATACTCGTATTTTTACCCATGATTCATCAATTGTAAAAAATAGCCGCCCATTGTTCGATTTTCAGAAAACAATACAGAAGAGCAGGCGATCTTATTCCCGAGATTTCTGGAAAGCAAAATGATGACTGCCGGACGAGTGAAGCTGCTTGTCCAGCTTCGCAGCGTAGTGCAACATTACGCCGGTTGCAGGCCATAGTGCAACTTTATGAGTCGCGCTCCGCAAGGTAATGTGGCGCCAGAATTTACAAGTCATTGATTTAGCGTGAGGGCTTGTGCAGGCTTATGTGTCGCTCAAAGCTTCGGCCGGTCTATCTACCAAGTTGACCCAAAATTAGCCCATCAATTCGCGCGCCCTGTTCTGCATTTTGTAATGCTTGCTGCGTCGACGCTCGGGCCTACCGTGTCCTTACGAGATTCCAGTACTAACGAACTGTTTGTCAACCTGTCCAGATGCGCAACTGCAGCGTTCCAATCCTCGCCTGACTTGGACGCCAGTACCGCCCACTCGATTGCCTCATGTTTGGCTATTGATTCGAACATACGCATGCCGGTGACAATCCAGGCGTTATGGCGTCAGGAAACGGGACGCAGCGGGCAATCGGTCACGTTGTCCAGGCGTGCCGCCAGGTCCGCGCGGAGGGCTTCCAGGCCGCCGATGCGCCGGTCGATCTCGTCCAGCTTGGCGCACAGTGCCGCACGCAGCCTGTCGCCAGAGGCGTCGGGATCCGCGAGCAGCGGCAGGTCGGCCTCGATCTCGGCCAGCGTGAAGCCGAGCGATTGCGCCGTGCGGATATAGGTCAGCCACTGCACCGCCTCGGGCGCATAGTCGCGATAGCCATTGCCGCTGCGCCGCGCGGTGAGCAGGCCGCGTTTTTCATAGAAGCGCAGCGTATCCCGGCTGATGCCGGTTGCCTGCGCGATATCGCCGATCCGCATTGCACCTCCGAAAAATGCTTGACCCTGGAGTGTACTCGACCCTCCATCCTGCAGGCACGACAACCAAGGAGCTTCCATGCATGCCACCACGTATTCCCGCATCGTCCGCGCCAGCGGGCTGTACGACCTGTTCGTGACCGCGCCATTCGCCACACCATGGACGTTCGCGCTGCTGCACGGGCATCTTTCCACCGCCAACGTGGCGCTGGGCGGCATGCCGTTGCCCGCCTTCGCACCCATGCATGTGCTGTTCGCCTGCCTGATGGGCACCGTCGTGCTGCTGTGGTCCGTGCTGCGCATCACGGATCCGCAGCCGCGCTTCGGCCGCTACGACGGCATCGGCCGTTTCGCCTTCGGCCTGTGGATGGCGTGGACGCTGGCGCAGACCGGCATGCCGCTGCTCTGGCTGTTCATCGTGCCCGAACTGGCGTGGGGGATCGTCCAATGGCTGCCGCTGGTCCGGCGGACCGGAGCGCCCGGCTGAGCTGCCCGGTGCTATGCTGTGCGCTCCTCGTTCAACGGAGGTGTCCATGCAAGCGCAACCCCTGATCGCGGTGTCCGACGTCGACGCCGCGAGCCGCTGGTACCAGGCCGTACTGGGCTGCAAGAGTGCCCACGGCGGCAGCGAATACGAACAATTGACGTTCGACGGCCGCATGATCCTGCAACTGCACCGCTGGGATGCGCACCACCACGCGCATATCGGCGATCCGGCGTGCCGGCCCTACGGCAACGGCGTGCTGCTGTGGTTCTGGACCGACGATTTCGACGATGCCGTGGACCGGGCCGCCGCCGCGGACGCCACGGTACTCGAAGGCCCGAAGGAAAACCGCAACGCCCAGCACCGCGAGATATGGCTGCGCGATCCGGATGGCTACGTGGTCGTCATTGCCGGGCCTTACGGCGACGTTGGCATGTGATGCGTAAAGCGGGATCCGGCGGCTGAGCTGACCGCGTGCTTTATACTGCGCGCTCATTCACCTGCCAGTACCCCCATGTCCTTCGCTTCCCTGGGCCTCGCGCCCGCCCTGCTCGATGCCGTCACCGCCATCGGCTACGCCACCCCGACCGCCATCCAGGCGGTAGCCGTTCCCGCCGCGCTGCAGGGGAGGGATGTGCTGGGAGCAGCGCAGACCGGGTCCGGCAAGACGGCCGCGTTCGCGCTGCCGATGCTGCACGCGCTGCTGGCGCGGCAGGGCACGCGGCGCGGCCTGCATGGCCTGGTGCTCGTGCCCACGCGCGAACTGGCGGCGCAGGTGGGCGACGCGATCCGCGAACTGGTGCAGCACCTGCCATCCACGATCAAGGTGTCGATCGCGTTCGGCGGCGTGTCGATCAACCCGCAGATGATGGCGCTGCGCGGCGGTACCGACATCATCGTCGCCACGCCGGGCCGCCTGCTCGACCTGGCGCGCCATAACGCGGTCAAGCTCGATGGCGTCGCCACGCTGGTGCTCGATGAGGCGGACAAGCTCCTCGACATGGGCTTTGCCGACGAGGTCGAGGAGATCCTCGCATTGTTGCCGGCCCGCCGCCAGAACCTGTTCTTCTCCGCCACGTTCCCTGCCGCCGTGCAGTCGCTTGCCGCCGCGCTGCTGCAGGATCCCGTGCGCGCGCAGGTGGACAACGAGGCGGCGCACGAGCCGGACATCCTCCAGCGCGCGATCGAAGTCGATGCGCCGCGCCGCCTGCAACTGCTCAAGCACCTGATCCGGCAACATGGCTGGAAGCAGGTGCTCGTGTTCACCGCCACCAAGTACGCGGCCGAGCACGTGGCCGACAAGCTGCGCCGCAACGACGTGGCCGCCGAGGCGTTCCACGGCGATTTCAGCCAGGGCGCGCGCACCGGCGTGCTGGCCGACTTCCGCGCCGGCCGGCTGCATGTGCTGGTCGCAACCGACGTGGCCGCGCGCGGCATCGACATCGCGCAACTGCCGGTCGTCGTCAACTTCGACCTGCCGCGCGCGGCGGCCGACTACACGCACCGCATCGGCCGCACCGGCCGCGCCGGCGCCAGCGGCAGCGCCGTCAGCTTCGTTACGCCGGATGCGGAAGCGCATTTCCGGCTGATCGAGAAGCGCCAGGGCCGGCGCGTGCCCCGCGAACGCGTCGCCGGCTTCGAGCCGGCCGAGGCAGCCGTCGAAGCGTCCGCCAGTGCGCCGGCCGCCGATCCGAATGGCGGCATCAAGGGCAAGCGCAAGAGCAAGAAGGACAAGCTGCGGGAAGCGGCGGCCAAGCAGCCCGCGTAAGCTGCACAACAACGAAGCGCGCCATCCGCGCTGGTGCTCCCGCGCGCCACGCTGGTGCAGAAATTTACCCTTTCTCCTCGCGGCCGGCGTCCTGCCGGCCATGAAACGCTGGCACGGCGTTTGCATTAACTCTCGTATGAGTAGAAGCGGCTAGTGTTTCACGGCGACGGTCGACGTCGCCACTGGAACATGGGGCATTGCTCTTGTGGATGCGTCCCCCGGGACGTGCATCTGGTTGTCTACAGACCTCAAGAGAGAACGCCATGCCGCACCTTGTCGCTTCCCGCATTTTTCGCTTCCAGCATTGCCGCTGCCCGGCGGCCCTCCCGGTTTCATTTCCCCGCAATGCAAGACCATCCATGCCGTTCGCACGGCGTGTGGCTGGCCGCATCCCGCATCGCGTCCTTCCCGCTTTCCAACCCCAGAGAGTGCCCATGAAATCCATCCCTGCCATGAAACCCGCGCGCCGCGCTGCGCTGGCCTTCTGCTTCGTCACCGCTTTCGGCGTGGCCGCCGGCAACGCGGCGGCCGCCGACAAGATCACGTTCCTCACCTCCTGGTATGCCCAGGCCGAACACGGCGGCTTTTACCAGGCGCTGGCCGAAGGCATCTACCGCAAGCATGGCCTCGACGTCACCATCAGGATGGGTGGCCCGCAAGTGAACGGCATGCAGCTGCTGGCCAGCGGCCAGGCCGACTTCTTCATGGGCTACGACCTGCAGGTACTGAAAAGCGTGGAGCAGGGGATCCCCGCCACCACGGTGGCGGCCAGCTTCCAGACCGACGCGCAAGGCATGATGACGCATACCGACGTGAAGGGCCTGGCCGGCCTGAAGGACGGCAAGACGGTGCTGGTGTCGACCTCGGGGCGCACCACGTGGTGGCCGTGGCTGAAGGCGAAGTATGGCCTGACCGAGGCGCAGGGCCGGCCCTACACGTTCAACCTGCAGCCATTCCTGGCCGACCCCGATGTCGCCCAGCAGGCCTACCCGTCGTCCGAATTGTTCCAGGCCGCGAAGGCCGGCGCGAAAACCAATTTTCATCTGTTCGCCAGCGACGGCTATCCGCCGTACGGCACCACCGTGGTCGCCATGCAGAAGCTCGTGAAGGACAAGCCGGACGTCGTCGCCCGCTTCGTGCGTGCCTCGATGGAAGGCTGGAAAAGCTACCTGGCCAATCCGGCGCCGGCCAATGCGCTGATCAAGAAGGAAAACCCGAACATGAAGGACGACCAGCTGGCCTACGCCGTCGGCAAGCTGAAGGAATACAGCTTCGTCACGGGCGGCGACGCGGCGCAGCAGGGCATCGGCACGATGACGGACGCGCGCTGGCGGCGCACGTATGACTTCATGGTGTCGGCCGGCCTGCTGAAGAAGGAAACCGACTGGAAACAGGCCTACACCACGCAGTTCGTCAAGGGCCTGAACGTCATGCCCTGAGCAGCAGCGCCCTTGCAGTACCCCGGGCGAAGGCGACCATTCTGGCACGCCGGCCCACCTTGTAACAGGAGTCAACCATGCTCGTCACCCAACAGAAAGTCCTGCGCAAATTCTGGTATGCGCTGATGCCGATGTCCGCGCTGGACAAGGGCCCGCAGCCATTCAAGCTGCTGGGCGAAAACATCGTCGTGTGGAAGGGCGCCGACGGCAAGCCCGCAGCGCTGCGCGACCGCTGCTGCCACCGCACCGCGAAGCTGTCGAAAGGCTTTGTCGAGAACGGCAACATCGTGTGCGGCTACCACGGCTGGACCTACGATTGCTCGGGTACCTGCGTGCGCATCCCGCAAAACCCCGATGCGAGCATCCCGGCCGGCGCGCGCGTGCCGGCCTACCATTGCGACGAGCGCTATGGCTATGTGTGGGTGGCGCTGGACGAGCCGCTGCAGCCGATCCCGTACTTCCCCGAGGAAGAGGCGCCCGGCTACCGGCGCATCCTGCAGTTCTACGAACAATGGAAGACGTCGCCGCTGCGCGTGATGGAAAACTCGTTCGACAATTCGCATTTCAGCTTTGTGCACAAGGCGAACTTCGGCATGATCGACAACCCGGTGCCGGCAAAGTACGAATTCCGGCCGAACGACTGGGGTTTCGAGGCGGAGACCCACGTGCCGGTCAGGAACCCGGAAGCGAGCTTCCGCATCACCGGCACCACCGAGCCGGTCACCGAACGGCACCTGACGAACCGCTGGTACATGCCGTTCTCGCGGCGCTTCGGCTGCGTATATCCGGCGTCGGGCATCCATCACATCATCTACAACTGCGCCACGCCGATCGACGACGGCACGCTGATGCTGGTGCAGTGGCTGTACCGCAACGACAGCGAGGAAGCCTGCACGACGCAGGAACTGATCGACTGGGACCGGCCGATCACGACGGAAGACCGCGACATCCTGGAAGCCACCGATCCCGATGCCTGCGTCGATACGCGGCGCCGCGTCGAATTCCACATGGAGTCCGACAAACCGGGCCTGATGATGCGCCGCATGCTGATGGACCTCTTGAGCCGGCATGGCGAATCCGAAGTGCACAACCCGCCGGAGGCATGATGAAACGCGACGACGAGCTGCTGCTGGCCGGGGCGGCGACCGCGGCTTCCCCGGAGCCGGCGGTGCTGTACGCCAATGGGGTGGAAAAAACCTATCCCAACGGTACCCGCGCGCTGGACCGCGTGAAGCTGCGCATCGGGCGCGGCGAATTCGTGTCGCTGCTGGGGCCTTCCGGCTGCGGCAAGAGCACGCTGCTGAAGATGTTCGCCGGACTGGAAACTCCGTCGGCCGGCCACGTACGCTGGTGGGGCGAGGGCATGGCCACCGTCGATACGCCCGGCCGCACGCTGGCCATGGTGTTCCAGGAAGCGACGCTGATGCCGTGGGCGAAGGTGCTCGATAACGTGCGCCTGCCGCTCGACCTGAAGGGCGTGCCGCGCGCGCAGGCGATGCCGCGCGTCGAGCAGGCGCTGGACCTGGTGGGCCTGGCGAAGTTCGGCCACGTCTATCCGCGCGAACTGTCCGGCGGCATGCAGATGCGTGCGTCGATCGCCCGGGCGCTGGCCACCGAGCCGAACCTGCTGCTGATGGACGAGCCGTTCGGCGCCCTGGACGAGTTCACCCGCAACCGGCTCGATGCCGACCTGCGCGACCTGTGGGCCCGGCGCGACCTGACCGTGGTGTTCGTCACGCACAGCATCTACGAGGCGGTGTACCTGTCGTCGCGCGTGGTGGTGATGGCGGCGCGGCCCGGCCGCGTGATCGCCGACGTGGCCATCAAAGGGCCGCGCGTGCGCGACGACGATTTCCGCATCTCGCCGGGCTTCATGGCTTATTGCAAGCAGCTGTCCGACCTGCTGGTCGAGGCCAACGGCCATCACTGAGGAGAACCGCCATGCTGAAACAACCCCTGATCGCCGATGCGCGCGTTCGCCGCGCACTGGCGCCGCTGGCGCTCGGCCTGCTGCTGCTCGCGGTGTGGCAGGCCGTCTGCGTGACGCTGCAGGTGCCGGTCTACCTGGTGCCGTCGCCGGCCGCCATCGCCGGCACGCTGGCCGACGACTGGCAACTGCTGCTCGATGCGCTGCTCGTCACCTTGCGCATCACGTTCTTCGCGTTCACGCTGGCCACGGTGGTGGGCGTGGCCGTGGCGTTCCTGTTCGTGCAGAGCAAGCTGCTTGAAGCCTGCCTGTTCCCGTACGCGATCCTGCTGCAGGTGACACCGGTGGTGGCGATCGCGCCGCTGATCATCATCTGGGTCAAGACGCCGGCCGCCGCGCTGACGATCTGCGCCACGATGATGGCCGTGTTCCCGATCATCTCGAACACCGTGCTGGGCCTGCGCAGCGTGAACCCCGGCCTGCTGAACCTGTTCCGGCTGAACCGCGCCACGCGCTGGCAGGTGCTGGTGCGGCTGCGCGTGCCGAGCGCGTTGCCCAGCTTCTTCGGCGGGCTGCGCATCGCCAGCGGGCTGGCGCTGATCGGCGCCGTGGTCGCCGAGTTCGTGGCCGGCACGGGCGGCAGCAGCACCGGGCTGGCCTACCAGATCCTGCAGGCCGGTTTCGAACTGAACATCCCGCGGCTGTTCGCGGCGCTGTTCATGATCACCGTCACCGGCGTACTGCTGTTCGCGCTGATGTCGACGCTGGCCCGCGTGTGCCTGGCCCACTGGCATGACAGCGAGGCCGAAGCATGATGGCCACGCTCACGGTGCGGGTGGCCCGCAAGTGGCGCGAGGCCGACCGCGTGCACGCCTTCGAACTGCGCGATACGGATGGCGCGGCGCTGCCGGCCTTCACTGCCGGTGCCCACGTGGATGTGCACCTGCCGGGTGGACTGGTGCGCCAGTACTCGCTGTGCAACGATCCGCGCGACACCGCGCGCTACGTCATCGCCGTGCTGCTGCAGGAGGGCGCCGGATCGCGGGCAATGCACGCGCTGGAAGAGGGCGCTCTCGTCACGATCGGCACCCCGCGCAATCACTTCGGCCTCGATGCCGGCGCGCGGTGCTCGCTGCTGGTGGCCGGCGGCATCGGCATCACCCCGCTGCTGGCGATGGCTGAACGGCTGAACATGCTCGACCACCATTTTGCCCTGCATTATTGCGTGCGGTCGGTGGGCGCGGCCGCGTTCACCAGCCGCCTGCGCGAGGCGGCCTATGCCCATTGCGTGCGCGTGCATGCGGACGACGGTCCCGCGTCGCAGCGGCTCGACCTGACTGCGCTGCTGGACGGCGCCTGTGCCGGCACCCACCTGTACGTGTGCGGCCCGGCCGGCTTCATCGCCATGGTGAAGGCGGCGGCGCTCGCGCATGGCCTGGCGGCCGGGCGCATCCATGTCGAACATTTCGCCAATGCTGGCGCGAGCGCCGACGTGTCGTCGTTCGATGTGCGGCTCGCCAACAGCGGCAAGACCATCGCCGTGCCGGCCGGGCAGAGTGTCGTCGACTGCCTGGCGGCGCATGGCGTGGCGATTCCGGTGTCGTGCCGGCAGGGCGTGTGCGGCAGCTGCCTTACCACCGTGCTGGAAGGCGAGCCGGATCACCAGGACTGCTATCTCACCGATACCGAGCGGGCGCTGGGCGACCGATTTCTACCGTGCTGCTCGCGTTCCAGGACGCCGCTGCTGGTGCTGGACCTTTGAAAGACAACGATGAATGATTTCTTGATCAAGAACGCCGCCGCGATCGTGACCGGCTTGCAGGGCGAGGCCGCGCGCCATGCCGGCCCGGACATCCGCGTGGTGAACGGCCGCATCGCCGCGCTGGGCCGGCTGGAGGCGCTGCCGGGCGAGCGCGTGGTCGATGCCACCGGCTGCGTCGTCTACCCGGCATGGGTGAACACGCACCACCACCTGTTCCAGTCGCTGCTCAAGGGCGACGCGGCCGGCATCGACCTGCCGCTGACGCCGTGGCTGGCCGCGACGCCGTACCGCTTCCGCGCCGCGTTCGACGAGCACCTGTTCCGGCTCGCCGCACGCATCGGTCTGGTCGAACTGCTGCGCTCCGGCTGCACGACGGTGGCCGATCATAACTACCTGTACTGGCCCGGCATGCCGTTCGACGGTTCGGCGATCCTGTTCGAGGAGGCGGAGCGGCTGGGCATGCGCTTCGTGCTGTGCCGCGGCGGTGCCACGCAGACGCGCCAGCTGGAAGCCGACTTGCCCGCCTGCCTGCGGCCGGAAACGCTCGATGGCTACCTGGCCGACATGGAGCGCATCGCGCAGCGCTGGCACGATCCGGCGCCGGACGCGATGCGCCGGGTGGTGATGGCGCCGACGACGCCGCTGTACTCGATGACGCCACCCGAGCTGCGCACCGTGGCGGCAGAAGCGCGGCGGCTGGGCATCCGGCTGCACAGCCATTTATCGGAAACCGTCGAGTACCAGAATGCCGCGCACGGCAAATACGGCACGACGCCGGTGCGCTTCGCCGCCGAGCAGGACTGGCTGGGCAGCGACGTGTGGTTCGCCCACCTCGTCAAGCTGGACGACGAGGAAATCGCGCTGCTGGGTGCCACCGGCACCGGCGTCGCCCACTGCCCGCAATGCAACGGGCGCCTGGGCAGCGGCATCGCGCCGATCCGCCAGCTGGAGGCTGCCGGCGCCGCGATCTCGATCGGCGTCGACGGCGCTGCCTCCAACGAAGCGGCGGACATGATCTCGGAAACCCACGCCGCCTGGCTGATGCAGCGCGCGCGGGGCGGCCAGGACGCGCGGCCCGTCCACCGCGGCGGCACATTCGAAGGCGGCGCCGGCGCCGCCACCATCGACGACGTGGTGCGCTGGGGCACGCGCGGCGGCGCGCAAGTCCTTGGCCTCGATGGCCTGGGCGCGCTGGAAGTGGGCATGGCGGCCGACATCGCCGTCTACAGCCTGGATGACCCGCGCTACTTCGGGCTGCACGACATCGCCATCGCCCCCGTCGCCTCCGGCGGCCGCCCCGCGCTGCGCCTGCTCACCGTGGCCGGCAAGCCCGTCGTCGAACACGACGCCATCCCCGACCTCGACCTGCGCGAACTGGCCGCCGACGCCCGCGCCGCCGTCGCCCGGTTGCTGCGCTGAAACCTGTTGTAAAAAACTTGGGGACTATGCCCGCGGCGGGGACTGTCCCTGTTGTAAAAATGTTGCCAAAAACCGGGGACTGTCCCTTTTCTCAGGAAATATTTCCAAGAATCGGGGACGGTCCCCTGTTGTAATACAACCAGCGCTTGGCGGCAGGCTTATTGGCATGGACGGTTTGCGGAGCGAATCGCTTATACGATAAGGCTGGAATCAGCTGGGGACAGTCCCTTTTTAAAGGAAATATTTCCCGAAAAAGGGGACTGTCCCCGGTGTTGTCCCTGTTGTAAAACAACCAGCGGGCGGGGCTGTGCTGCTAGCGGGGCGGGGTGTCGACGAGGGCGATGCGTCGGCGGATGCGGGCGGCTTCGTCGGTGTCGCCGGCCTTGTCTGCGCGCAGGGCCTGCACGTTCAGCCAGGCGAGCAGGGGGCGGCGCCAGCCCTGGTCGGAGGACGTGGCGATCGCCTGGGCAATCAGATCGGGCGTGGCGCGGTTGGCCTTGAACAGCGCACCGGCGGCGACCAGTTGCGATAGCGGATCGGCGATGGCTTTCACGGCTGCGACCGCCGCGGTGTCGGATGCGGCGGCCAGCACGGCGCGCTGCGGCTCGGGCAGCAGTGCCGCGTCGGCGGGGCGGGCGCTGCCGGTCAGGTAGCCGGCATAGGCGATGTCGGCCGCCGATGCGTCCGCTCCCAGCGCGGCGAAGCCCGTGCATTCGTCGAACACCAGCGCGGCGGTGCGTGCCGCGCAGCGGATCAGCTCCGCGCGAATCAGCAGGTCGACCTTGCCGGTGGCGGCGATATCGTCGCGGGCATGGGCGAATTCGTTCTGCTCGACGAGGTCGCGGCCCGCCATGTACGCACTGGTCGACCGTTCCAGCGCGCTCTGCGCATTCATCTTCCAGTCGGGAACGGGCGGCCCGCTGCTGCAGGCGGCGAGCAGCACGGACAGGGCAAGCACAGGGGCGAGTTTCATGGCAGCTTGATCTCCGCTTCCCGCTTGAACGGCCACTTGCGGTTGATCTCGTTGACGAGCTGCTCGATCTTGCGCAGGTTGGCATCGACGTCGGCGCGCAGCGCGCCCAGGTCCTCGGTAGCCACGCGGGCATTCTGGCCGACGGCCTGTGCTTCTTCCAGCACCGCGTCGAGCTTCTTCATGCTGGCGCGCGCGTCGGCCAGCAGGCCGTTCAGCTGCACGATCGCGGCCTGCGCATCGGTCGCCACGCCCTTGTCGCCGAAGACCTTGCTGTCCGCATTGCCCACCAGGCGGTCGGCCCGCACGATCAGCGAGTTGGCGTTGGCCAGCAGCTCGCGCGCCTTGCGGTCCTCGCCGGCGATCAAGCCCATCGCGCCGCCCGGCCCGTTCAGCTTCTCGGTCACGCCCTGCACATTGGCCAGGCTCTGGCCGAGCGACGAATCGGCGGCCGTCAGCGCCGTCACGTTGGTGAGGATGTCGCGCGCGGCCGACAGCAGCCGCGGGATCTCGGCCGCCACATCGCCCACCAGCAGCGGACGCTCGGCCTTGTCCGGCAGCGGCGGATCGGTGGGAATGCCGGTGAACGCGCGCAGCTTCGCGCCGCCGACGATGCCTTTTTCCAGCGTGAAGATGCTGCTCGAGCGCAGCCAGTGCGCATCCTTCTCGGGCACGTCGACCAGTACGCGCGCCTTGCCCTCGCGCGACAGCTCGATGCTGCGCACGCGGCCGATCGGGAACCCGGCGAACGTCACGTCCATGCCGACCACCACGCCTTCGGAATCGTCGGCGGCGAGCACCAGGCGTTGCGTGGGTTCGAAGGCGCCGCGCGCATACAGCAGGTACAGCGCGGCGCCGGCGAGCAACGCCACCATCAGGATCAGCAGCAGCGCCGCCTTGATCTCGGCATTGCGCACCGGTGCGGGTTCGGATGGCGCTGCCGGGGCGGGAGGGGAGGTATCGGTCATGTCAATCAGCAGGAATCAGTAGTAGTTGCCCATCAGGGAAGCGGCTTCGATCAGCAGGACCACGGAAAACATCCGCACCATGTCGGCCAGCCCGTGCGTGGAGCGCAGCCGCGCCGCGAACGGGTTGGCGGCCGCGTCGTAATACGACGATGCCAGCGGGATGATGCCCACCGCCAGCGAGAAAAAGAAAATCTTCAGCATCAGGATCAGCGCCACGGCCGGGTTGAAGATCTGCCCCACCACGCGCGTGTAGCCGCGCAGCGCGTAGGGCGTGAAGCCGTAGATGATCAGGTAGGCCAGCACCAGCGTGAGGATGCAGCTCACGGCGGCCAGCAGCCAGACGGCGAAGATGCCGGCCGACGCGCGCGGATAGAACTCGCGGCGCAGCGCCTCGCCCGGATCGGCGGCGGGGCCGGCCGATCCCGCCGGGGCGGCAGCGGCCGCGGCAAGCCGCCGCTGCGCGAATTCGACGCCCGCCGGCAGCGTGCTGCGCAGCGCCACGAACAGTGCGGCCGTCAGCGGGATCAGTTCCAGCACGAGCACGCGCACGACCATCTCCAGCGCATAGCCGGACAGGCCGTACGACGTGGCCGTGACGACGACGATGCGGATGATGACGAGGCTGATCAGCGCCGACAGCACGCAAAACCACAGCAGGTTCGGCGCCGTGCCCAGCACCAGGTGGTTGGCCAGTGCGCGGTGGTTGTCGCGGCGATACGTGGAGGGCGCGGCGCCGCGGGCCAGGATCAGCGCGGCGAACTGCAGCAGGCGCCACCAGCTGGTGAGCCAGATCATCGTGGCGCGGTGCAGCCGCGCCAGCGACGGGAACAGTGATGCATGGGTGGACATATTGCGATCTTATCATCCAATAACGGGATCTACGGCACAGGATGGCCGAACCGGGCAACGATCGCATCGGCCACGGCCCGCACCCGCGCGCTGCGATGCAGGTCGCCGTGCATCACGAGGTACATGTCGTACTGGTGCACCCGGTCCGGGAAGATGCGCACCAGCCGCGTATCCTGCTCCGCCATGTGCACCGGCAGCTCGGCGATGCCGATGCCGGCGCGCGCCGCTTCCATCAGCATGAGCCCCGTGTTGGCTTCGAGCGCGATGCGCGCGCCGGCCACCGGTACACCCGCCACGTGGGTGGCCTGGCGCGGCGCCACCGAGGCGTGATAGACCACGAGGTCGTGGCCGGCCAGGCCAGCCTCGATGCGCGGCGTGCCCCGCGCGCGCAGGTAGGCCTTGCTGGCATACAGGCCGGACGTGCGCCGCGCCAGGTGGCGCGACACCAGGTCGGGGTCGGTGGGCTTGAGCGTGCGCACGGCGAGGTCGGCCTCGCGCCGTGTCAGGTTCGTCACGGCCGTCGTCACGTGCAGCACCACGCGGATGTCCGGGTGTTCGGCATGCAGCGCGCGGATCGCATCCATCACGAAATACTGCGCCATCGTATCGGTGGTGGCCACCCGCACCGTGCCGGACAGCCGGTTGTCGATGCCCTGCATTTCCCGCTCCAGCTGATGGGCCGCCTGTTCCATTTTCTCGGCGGGACGTGCCGCCATTTCGCCGGCAGGGGTCGGCACGTAGCCCGATGGCGTACGCAGGAACAGTTTCGCGTTCAGCGCCGCCTCCATCGCGGCCAGGCGCCGCCCCGCCGTGGCCTGGTCGATGCCCAGTTGCGCGGCCGCCCCGCGCAGGGTGCCGGCGCGGTAGATGCCCAGGAATATGCGGGCGTCATCCCAGTCCATGCGTCCTCCAGTAATGCATTTTTGCATCAGGGTGCCGATGGTATGCGTGTTTACTGCATCGGACAAGGGGCTTAACCTTTCGGCATCCATTGTGGAGCAAGACCGAGGAGGCACCATGCTGCTGTTCACCCTTGCCATCGGATTCGTGATGGCGATGATCGACGTGACGGCCGTGAACACGGCCCTGTCCGACATTTCCGCCGACCTTGGCGTGCCGCTGGAAGGCCTGGTCTGGGTCGTGGACGGCTACACGCTGACGTTTGCCGCGCTGCTGCTGGCCGGCGGCGCGCTGGCCGACCGCCACGGACCCGGAAGGGTCTACCAGGCTGGCCTGGCCACCTTCGTGCTGGGTTCCGTGCTGTGCGCGCTGGCGCCATCCGGCGCGGCACTGGTCGCGGCGCGGCTGCTGCAGGGCACCGGCGCGGCGCTGTTCATGCCCAGTTCGCTGGCGCTGCTGACGCGCGCCGAGGATGACGAAAAACGCCGCGCCCGGATGTTCGGCACATGGGCGGCGATCGTCAGCGCCGCCGCCACCGTCGGGCCGCTGGCCGGCGGCGTGCTGGTGGAAGCGTTCGGCTGGCGCAGCATTTTCTGGCTGAACCTGCCGCTTGGCCTGCTCGGCATCGCGCTGGCGCAGGTGAAGGTGAAGGTGAAGGCACCCGCGCCGCCACCCCGCGCCCGCGAGCTGCACCTGGCCAGCCATGCGCTGGGTGCCGGCGCGCTGGCGGCGCTGGCGTTCGTGTTGATCGAAGGACCGGTGCTGGGCTGGCTATCCGTGCCCGTCGCCAGCGCGCTGGTCGCCGCCGTTGCGATGGCATGGCTGCTCGTACTGGACGAGCGCGTCGCCGCGCAACCCATCCTGCCGCGCGCGCTGTACGGCATGGCGCCGTTTCGCGCCGCCGTGCTGACGGGCATGCTGATCAATTTCGGCACGTTCGCCCACATGTTCGTCGTCAGCCTGTGGATGCAGGGCGCGCATGGCGCAGGAGCCCTCGACACCGGGCTGGCGATCCTGCCGATGACGGCGGGGGCGGGGTTCGGCAATGTGCTGTCCGGCCGCGCGGTGGCAAGGCAGGGCACGCGGATGCCGCTGCTGGCGGGAATGGGCGGCGGCGCCGTGGCCGCGCTGCTGCTGGCGCAAGCCACGGGCGGTACGCCGCCCTGGCTGGTGATCGCGGGCGGCACGCTGATGTTCGCGGCGGTGGGTTTTGCGATCCCGGCCATGACAGCCACCGTGATGGGTGCCGGCGGCAAGGACAACGCCAGCGCCGCCGGCGCGGCGCTGAATGCCAGCCGGCAGGTCGGCGCGCTGCTCGGCGTGGCCGTGGCCGGCACCATCCTGCATGCTCTGCCCGACTGGGGAGCGAGGCTGGCCATCGTCTACGGCACCATCGCGGCGGCCTATGCGCTGGCCTGGCTCGGCATCCATCGCCACATGCAGCCGGCGGCTGCCGGGACGCTGGCGGCCGCGGTGGCGGATTGACGGATCAGCCGTGCAGCTTGCGCCAGGCGATCATCTCGGCGATCGTCAGGATCGGCATGCCGTGCAGCGCGGCGAAATGTTCGATGTCGTCGCCGCGCATCATCGTGCCGTCCGGGTTCATCAGCTCGCACAGCACGGCGGCCGGTGCCAGCCCGGCCATGATCGCCAGGTCCACCGAGCCTTCCGTGTGGCCGGCGCGGGCCAGTACGCCACCCGGCGTGGCGCGCAGCGGGAACACGTGACCCGGCCGCACCAGGTCATGCGGCCGGGCGTCCGGCGCCGTGGCGGCGCGGATCGTGGCCACGCGGTCGGCGGCCGAAACACCCGTGGTCACGCCATGCCGCGCCTCGATCGACACGGTGAACGGCGTGCCGTAGCGGCTGCCGTTCTCGATCGCCATCGGCGGCAGTTCCAGCTCGCGCACACGGTCGGCCGTCAGGCACAGGCAAACGATGCCGCTGCACTCGCTGATCATCAGGGCCATCGTCTGCACGGTGAGCCGGTCGCAGGCGACGATCAGGTCGGCCTCGTTCTCGCGGTCGAAGTCGTCGAGCAGGATGACGGGCACGCCGGCGCGCATCGCATCGAGCGCCGCGCCGATGCGGGCTTCGAGACTGGTGCCGTAAAGGGCAGGGGAAGTGGTGGTGATTTCTTGGACAGACATTGAAACGCTCCTCGCAATGGCGAAAAACGCTCCAGGGCAAAGCGAACACGCACGCGCCCGGGCGCGCGCTGGTGGCCCAGGCGCGCGCAGGCATGCACAGGTATGCACGTGCGCCGCACATCTTCTTTCATCCGGACTATACCGTCGGCTCCGGCATTTCACCGGATCTGCTGACCCCGTGATGATGGATCATCACGGGCGCTCGCGGGCTCGGCCTGTGACAGCCATACCGCCGGTGGGGAATCGCACCCCGCCCCGAAGACGTAAATTAAGTAAGCCGGCCGCACCTGCGGCGGGCGCGGCGATTGTAGCAGAGCCGTTGCTTTCTGGTGTATCGTGGCGCTTCGCCCACCTGATTGCCCCCATTCCATGAAGTTGAGTCCATTCAAGCTTGCCACCGCCGCCACGCTGCTCGGCGCTTCCCTTCTGGCGCATGCCGCGCCGCTGCCGGCACCGGGCGACACGTTGCCGGTGGCGCCTTATGTGAAGGTGGGCAAGCTGACCAATGGCCTGACCTACTACATCCAGAAGAACGCGCGGCCGGAAAAGCGCCTGGAACTGCGGCTCGTCGTCAAGGCCGGTTCGATCCTGGAAGATGAGGACCAGCTGGGCCTGGCCCACTTCACCGAGCACATGGCGTTCAACGGGTCCACGAACTTCAAGCGCCACGAGCTGGTGTCGTACCTGCAGTCGATCGGTGTCAAGTTCGGGCGCGACCTGAATGCCTACACGAGCTTCGACCAGACCGTGTACATGCTGCCGATTCCCACCGATTCGAAGGAGGCCGTGGAAAAGGGCTTCCTCGTGCTGGAAGACTGGGCGCACGGCATCACGTTCAACGAGGCCGACATCGAAAGCGAGCGTGGCATCGTGCTCGAGGAACTGCGCCTCGGCAAGGGCGCCAACGACCGCATGAACCAGGTGCTGTATCCGAAGCTGTTCAACGGTTCGCGCTATGCCGAGCGCCTGCCGATCGGCAAGGCCGACGTGCTGCGCACCTTCAAGCCCGATGCCATCAGGCGCTTCTACCGCGACTGGTACCGGCCCGACCTGATGGCCGTGATGGTGGTGGGCGACATCGATCCGGCCGAGGCGGAAAAACTGATCAAGGCGCATTTCGGCAAGTTGAAGAATCCGGAAAATCCCCGGCCGCGCGAGTATGCGGTGATCCCGGAACGCAAGACCGATGAAGGGCTCGTCGTCACCGACCGCGAAGCGCCGGCCGACGTGCTGTATATCCGCTACCCGATCGTGCCGCATCCGGAAGACCCCACGTATGCGGGCTACCGGCGCGACCTCGTCGAGAAACTGGTCGGCGCGATGCTGAGCCAGCGCATCATGGAACTGACGCAGCAGGCCGACCCGCCGTTCATCCAGGGCGGCAGCGGCATGGGCAAGGTGGTGCGCGGCTACCGCTCGTTTTCCGTGAGCGCGCTGCTCGGCAAGGGCGGCCACGTGCCGGCGATCAACGCGCTGGTGCAGGAAGACGAACGCGCGCGGCAGTTCGGCTTCACCGCCTCGGAACTGGACCGCGCCAAGAAAACCATGCTGCGCGGTTACGAGCGCATGTATGCCGAACGCGACAAGTCCGACTCGGCCGCGTTCGTGAACGAATACATCCGCAATTTCCTCGAGGGCGAACCGATCCCGGGCATCCAGAACGAGTATGCGTACGCGCAGGCGCTCGTGCCGGGCATCACGCTCGACGAAATCAATGCAACGGTGCGCGACGCCATCCCTTCCGACGACAAGAAGCTCGTCATCCTGATGGGCGGCATGAAGGACCGGCTGCCGCCGACCGGCAACGAGCTGCTGGCCGCCGTCGACAATGCGCACAAGCTCACCGTGACGGCCCGCGAGGACAAGGCCTTCGGCAGCAACCTGCTGGAGAAACCGCCCGCACCCGGCCGCATCGTGGCCGAGAAGGAAAACAAGGCCCTCGGCACCACGGAGCTGACGCTGTCGAACGGCGTGAAGGTGGTGCTCAAGCCCACCGATTTCCGCAACGACCAGGTGCTGATGAGTGGCGTGCGCTTCGGCGGCCAGTCGCTGTTCGGCAAAGACGATATCTTCAATGCCCGCTATGCCAGCGTGGTGATGGCGCAGATGGGCGCGCTGAACCACCCGCCGGCCGACCTGCAGAAGATCCTGGCGGGCAAGAGCGTGAGCGCGGCCGTGACGATGTCCGACCTGACCGAGAACGTGGCCGGCAATGCCGGCAGCGCCGACATCGAAACGCTGCTGCAACTGACGCATGCGAAACTCACGCAGCCGCGCCGCGACGAGGCACTGTTCCAATCATTCCTCGCGCGCCAGCGCGATGCCGCGCTCAACGCGATGGCCCGGCCCGAGGCGGAATTCTCCGACACCGTGCGTTCCGCGCTGTACGGCGACCATCCGCGCGTGCCGCGCACGCCGCGGCCGGAAGACTTCGACAAGGTTCAGCTCGACCGCGTGCAGCAGATCTACCGCGAGCGCTTTTCCAGCGTGAAGGACATGACGTTCTATTTCATCGGCAGTTTCGATGCCGCGAAGCTGAAACCGCTGCTGGCCACTTACCTGGCATCGCTGCCGGCACCGGATATTCCGGTGGCCTGGCGCGATACCGGCGTGCGGCCGGTGCGCGGCGTGGTGAAGAAGGAGGTGCGGCGCGGCAGGGAAGCCAAGAGCAATGTGTCGATCTCGTTTACCGGCGAGGCCGAATTCTCGCAGGCCGCGCAGATCGGCATGCAGGCGATGGTGGAAGTGCTGAACCTGCGGCTGACCGACGTGCTGCGCGAGCAGCTCGGCCTGATTTATGGCGGTGGCGCCAGCGGCGGTATCGCGAAACTGCCGTACGCGAATTATTCGGTGGCGCTGGCATTGCCGTGCGGGCCCGAGAACGTGGAAAAGGTGATTGCCGCCGCGTTCGCGGAAATCCGCAAGCTGCAGGAACATGGCCCGGAAGCGGCCGACCTGGCGAAAGTCAGGCAGAACTGGCTGACCAGCCACCGGCGCGCCCTGCGCGAGAACGGGTACTGGATGGCCCAGTTGCAGGCGGCCCACCTGAACGGCTTCCCGCCGGAATCCATCCTCGACTTCGAAGAGCGGGCCATGGCCGTGACGCCGGCACAGGTACAGGCGGCCGCGCAACGCTACTTCGACTTCAACAATTACGTGCAAGTCGTGCTGTATCCGGAAGCAAAATAATGCCTGCCGCCGCGGCGCTCTGCCGCGGCAGTCCCATCCCGCCCATCGCGCCCCGCCGATTGCCGCTCCCATCGGTGCCGCAACTCATCGATTGCTGTAATCCGTTTAATGCTCATGCATTTTATTGCTGCATTGCCGCGATAATGTGTGAGTTTTCGGCGGTATTTCTACTGCTATGATTTCCTTGGCCGGAAGTTAATCGTGCTTCCGTTGATAGCGTTTCATAAGCTGCTGATTCGAATGCGTTTTCATATATCGAAATTCGATTTTCGATGAATGCGCCAGTCCAGAACAATATGCGTTGAAATAATATGCGGATGTTTTGACTTTATTTGCATCGGTTTCATGAACAGCTGCCCGGACCTGATCCAGGCACGGGAGCGACAATGATCGGCATTCCCTACGTGACCCTGGCCCTGGCAATGATCGCCGGTATGCTGGCAGTGCTGTTATCAGTGATGAGTTCGCCCAAATACCTGGCCGTGTTCGTGCTGACGATCATGTCGGGGCTGCTGGCGGCCGCCAGCGCCGTGCACTTCTGTCGCACGAAGTCGCCGCTGATGTTCGTGTCATTGCTGCCCGGCCTGTTCGGCGTGTATGCGATCGCCGACGTGTTCACCCGCCTGCTGGGCGGCGTGCGCCTGCTGGACCTGCTCGATCTGCTGGGCTGATGCGGCGGTGCGGATTTGGCGTGACCCTTGGCTTGACCCTTGGCGTGTCCCTTGCCGTCGCCTTGTGCACGTGACATGAATGCGGCGCGAGGCGCCACGCGCTCTGTGCTAGCCTTGTGCCATCGCGCCAAGCGCCATGCCCTGATACCGCCATGTGGAAGAGATTCCTGCTCGCACTCGTCATCCTTGCCGCCGTCGTCAGCGGCCTCGCACTCATGCAGCCCGATACATTCCGCATCGAACGCAATGCATTGATCAAGGCGCCTCCGGAACGGGTGTTCGCCTACCTGAACGATTTCCACCAGTGGCCTGCCTGGTCGCCGTGGGAGCGCCTGGATCCGGCCATGGAGCGCGCTCATGATGGCGCACCGCGCGGGCAGGGCGCGATCTACACCTGGAACGGCAACGACGACGTGGGGGAGGGCAGGATGGAGATCGTCGAAAGCACGCCGCCGCGCATGCTTGCCATCCGGCTCGATTTCACCAGGCCGTTCGAATCGCACAACCAGGTGCGCTTCGTGCTGACGCCACGGCCGGACGGCACGGCGGTCAGCTGGGCGATGACCGGCGAGAGTCCGTTTGCAATGAAGCTGGTGGGCGTGTTCACCAGCGTGGAAGACATGGTGGGGCCGGACTTCGAGCGGGGGCTGGCGCAATTGAAGGAAGCCGCCGAAAAGCCGCGCTGACCGGGGGCTCGCGCCGCCATGCCCGAACCCTGCATCCTCGCCATCGACAACGGCACGCAAAGCGTGCGCGCACTGCTGTTCGACGCGCGCGGCGAACTGGTGGCGAAGGCGCAGGTGCCGTTGCAGGCATATTACGCGGACCAACCCGGGTGGGCCGAGCACAAGGCCGAAGGCTACTGGGAAGCAGTATGCGAGGCGTGCCGCCGCCTGTGGCTCATCGCGCCGGCCGCGCGCGGCCGGATCGTCGGCGTGGCCGTGACGACGCAGCGCGGCACCGTCGTCAATGTCGACGAGCAGGGCCGCCCGCTGCGGCCGGCAATCACGTGGCTGGACCAGCGCCGCACGAACCTGGCGCAGGTGCCGCGCGTCGGGCCGCTGTGGCGCATGGCGTTCCGCCTGGCCCGCGTCGACGGCACGCTGCGCTACTTCCAGCGCGAAGCCGAGATCAACTGGATCGCCGCGCACGAGCCGGATGTCTGGCAGCGCACCCACAAGTTCCTGCTGCTGTCCGGTTACCTGAACTTCCAGCTGTGCGGCCGTTTCATCGATTCGACCGGGTCGCAGGTCGGCTACGTGCCGTTCGACTACCGCCGCCACCGCTGGGCCGGCCCGCGGGACTGGAAATGGCAGGCGCTCGCGATCCGGTCCGGCATGCTGCCGGACCTGGTGCCGCCCGGCACGGTGATCGGCGCCATCACGCCGGCCGCGGCGGCGGCCACCGGCATCCCGGCCGGCCTGCCGCTCGTTGCCGCCGCGGCCGACAAGGCCTGCGAAGTCATCGGCGCCGGCGCGCTGGCACCGCACATCGCCTGCCTGTCGTATGGCACCACCGCCACGATCAACACCACCAGCACGAAGTATGTCGAGGTCACGCGCTTCATTCCGCCCTATCCGGCCGCGCTGCCCGGCGCCTGGAGCACGGAGGTGCAGATCTTTCGCGGTTACTGGATGGTGAACTGGTTCAAGGAGCAGTTCGGCGACCGCGAACTGGCTGCGGCCACCGAACACGGCGTGGCGCCGGAGGCATTGTTCGACCGGCTCGTGGACGCGGTGCCGCCGGGATCGATGGGGCTGATGCTGCAGCCTTACTGGAGTCCGGGCATTCGCGTGCCGGGGCCGGAAGCAAAGGGCGCGATGATCGGTTTCGGCGACGTGCACACGCGGGCCCACATGTACCGGGCGATCCTGGAAGGGCTGGCGTATGCGCTGCGCGAGGGCAGGGAGCGCATCGAGCGGCGCAGCGGCACGCGCATCACCGAGCTGCGCGTGGCCGGCGGCGGTTCGCAGAGCAACGCGGCCATGCAGCTGACGGCCGACATCTTCGGCCTGCCGGCCGTGCGCGCGCACGTGCATGAAGCATCGGGCCTCGGGGCCGCGATCGCCGGAGCCGTCGGCCTCGGCCTGCATCGCGATTTCGCCGCGGCCGTCGCGGCGATGACGCGCCCCGGCCGTGCCTTCGCGCCCGATGCCGCGAACCGGCGCATCTACGACCGGCTGTACCGGCGGGTTTACCTGCAGATGTACGGCCGGCTGCGACCTTTATACGAGGACATCGCGGCGATCACGGGTTACCCGCCGCGTCGCTGATCAGTTGCGCCGCCAGCGCCGCGGCCTCGGCTTCGCTGCCCTGGCCATCCTTTCCCCGGGATATGCCGCGCACCTGGTTGCGTCCGCCTTCCTTCGCCGCGTACATCGCGCGGTCGGCGGCCATGAACAACGCCTGTACGCCAGCCTGCTCGGGGTGATGCAGCCCGGGCGCCATCGTGGCCACGCCGATGCTGACGGTGATCCAGGGCGACGTGGGCGACTTCGGGTGCGGCAGTTGCAGCGCCTCGACATGGGCGCGGATCGCCTCGCCCAGCGCCAGCGCCGCGTCGCCCTCCGTTTCGGCGAACAGCAGCACGAATTCCTCGCCGCCGTAGCGCGCCGCCAGGTCGGTGCCGCGCAGCGCATGGGCGCCCAGCGCCTGCGCCACCTGTTGCAGGCACGCGTCGCCGGCGGCATGGCCCAGCGTGTCGTTGTACAGCTTGAAGTGGTCGACGTCGAGCATCACCAGCGACAGCGGCGCGCCGGTGCGCATCGCGCGCTGCCATTCCTTTTCCAGGAAGCTGTCGAAGTGGCGGCGGTTGGCGATCTTCGTGAGCGGGTCCACCAGCGCGGCGCGCTGCAGCGCGTCTTCCGACTGCTTGTGGTGCGTGATGTCGTGCAGCAGGCCGATGAACAGCGGCTGGCGCAGGAATATCGGCGTCAGCGTCAGGTCCATGCATACCGGGCTGCCGTCCATGTGGCGCAGGATGACTTCACGCGTGCCATGGCTGTGCGCCGCGCCGGGCTGCGCCGCGTGACGCGAGAAATAGTCGAGGTAGTCGTAGGCCACCTGGGGATTGAGCAGGTCGCCGATGTGGCGGCCGGCCAGCTCGCCCGGCCCGTAGCCCAGGTAGCCTTCGCAGGCGGGATTCGTGGACTGGATGCGCCCGCACGGCTCGATGATCAGCAGCCCCTCGGCCATCTGGTCGACGATCGTGCGCAGCCGCTCCGCCTGTTCCTGCTGGGTCGCGCTGCTGGCACGGATCTGCAGCTGCATGCGCACCCGGGCACGCACCTCCGCCATGCGCAGCGGCTTGCCGATGTAGTCGATGGCGCCGACGTTGAAGCCGGCCACCACGTCTTCCGTTTCGTTGCGGGCGCTCATCAGGATCACCGGGATGTGCTGCGTGAGCGGATGCGCCTTCAGCAGACGGCACGTCTCGAAGCCGTCCATGCCGGACATCACGATATCCAGCAGGATCAGGTCCGGCAGCACGCGGCGCGCCAGGTCCAGCGCCCGTTCGCCGCTATGGGCGACGAAGGTGTGGTAACCCTGTTCGGCCATCAGCACGCGCAGCGCGGCGAGGTTGTCGGGCGAGTCGTCGACGATCAGGATCGCGGCATCGCGCTGTCCGGTAGGGTTGCCGGCGCCGGTATTTGCTACTGGATCCATGGCGATATTGTTGAGGTGACTATCGTCAGATCATACCGTCAGGAAATTTGGAATGCTTGGGAAAATGCGGGGGATTGGTTAAAAAGATACGAATGCTGGCAAGACTCGCAGGCAAGGTGCATGCGCATCTTGCCTGCGAAACAATACCGATTACATGCGCGCCGCGATCAGCCTGCCCAGCACCGCGATCCCCTGGCGAATCCGCTCGGGTGGCACCGTGACGAACGACAGCCGCAGCGTATTGGTTTCCGGCTCATTGGCGTAGAACGGCGCGCCCGGCACGAACGCGACCTTTTCCTTGATCGCTTCGTCCAGCAGTTCCATCGCGTTGATGTGCGCGGGCAGCGTCACCCAGATGAACATGCCGCCTTCCGGCTTTGTCCACGTGGCGCCGGCGGGGAAGTGCTCGGCCATCGCGTCGAGCATGGCCTGGCACTGGTTGCCGTACAGTTCGCGGATCGTGGGGATATGGCGGTCCAGGAAACCATCCTTGATCACTTCGTGCACGACCATCTGGGTCAGCTGCGCCGTGTGCAGGTCGGCGGCCTGCTTGGCCAGTTCCAGGCGGCGCACCAGCGGCAGCGGGGCCACCACGTAGCCGAGGCGAATGCCTGGCGTCAGCACCTTCGAGAACGAGCCCATGTAGATCACGCCGTCCGGATTCATCGCCACCATTTTCGGCATCGGGGCGCCGCGGTACGACAGGGCACCGTACGGATCGTCCTCGATCAGCGGCAGGCCGAGGCGGGCGCAGGTTTCCACCAGTTCGTGGCGACGCGCGATCGACAGCGTGCGGCCGGTGGGGTTCTGGAAATTCGGCAGCGAGTACAGCAGGCGGGCACCGTCGGCGACCGGCGCGATCGAGGCGGGCACGAGGCCATCGTCATCGGTGCGCACGGAGGCGAATTCGGGGCGATACACGGAAAACGCCTGCAGCGCGCCAAGGTAGCTCGGTGTTTCCACGAGCACGCGGCTGCCTTCGTCGATCAGCACCTTGCCCAGCAGGTCGAGCGCCTGCTGCGAGCCCGATACCATCAGCACCTGTTCCGGCACGATCTTCGCGCCGTCCTTCGAGAGCGAATCGGCGATCCACTGGCGCAGCGGCATGTAGCCGTCCGTCGGGCCATATTGCAGCGCCGTCTTGCCCGTCGTCGTCAGCACCTTGTCGAACGCGGCCTTCATTTCCTCCACCGGGAACGTGGCCGGCGACGGCAGGCCGCCTGCGAAGGAAATGATTTCCGGCTGCTGCGTGATCTTCAGGATCTCGCGGATGAAGGAGCTTTGCAGCTGCTGGGCGCGTTCGGAAAAACGCCATTGGATCGGGTTGGGATTTTCGATTTTCATACGACTCTCTCGGAGAAAGGGCTGCGGGCAATGCCCGGCCAGCGAAAAGCGCGCTTGTGGCGGCTCATGGAGGCGCGGCCGGGTAGGCCGCGCCCTTGATACGGTTCGGAAATTATGCGATCTCGGCGATCATTTCGATTTCCACGCAGGCGCCCATCGGCAGCTGCGCCACGCCGAACGCGGAACGGGCATGGCTGCCGGCGGCGCCGAACACTTCGCCCAGCAGCTCGGAGGCACCGTTCGTGACCAGGTGGTGTTCGGTGAAATCCGGCGTGGAATTCACCAGGCTCATCACCTTGACGATGCGCTTCACGCGGTTCAGGTCGCCGCCGCAGGCTTCCTGCAGCGTGCCGAGCAGGTCGATCGCCACGGCGCGCGCGGCTTCCTTGCCCTCGGCGGTATCGATATCCTTGCCCAGCTGGCCCACCCACACGGCGCCGGCCTTCTTGGCGATGTGGCCGGACAGGAACACGGTGTTCCCGGTTTGCACGTGCATGACGTAGGCGGCGGCGGGTTTGGCCGGTGCGGCCAGCGTGATATCGAGCGACTTCAGTTTTTCGTAGACAGACATAGGGTCTCCTGATGGGTTTGTAAAGTTGTAATAAGTTGCTGAATTTTCGGTATTGTACGACCAGCGCGCTGGTTTGCCACCAGCGCGTCAGCGCCGGACGGCCATGCGGCGGCCCAGCGCCACCGTGCCGATGACGGCCAGCGCGAACAGCAGGTGCGTGGCCTGCAGCGGTTCGTCCAGCACGGCGGCAGCGCCCAGCAGCGTGAGGAATGGCTGCAGCAGCTGCACCTGCCCCACGCGGGCCACGCCGCCGCGCGCCATGCCGCGGTACCAGAACACGAAGCCGACGAACATCGAGAATACGCAGGTGTAGGCGAAACCGGCCCACGCCGCCGGGCCGGCCGCGCCGAGGCTGGCGCCGTGCCGCCAGATATCCCATGCGGCAAGGGGCAGGGCGACGGGCAGCGACAGCAGCAGCGCCCAGCTGATCACCTGCTGGCCACCCAGCGCCTGTGCCAGCCGTCCGCCTTCCGCGTAACCCATGCCCGCCGCCGCCACGGCGCCCAGCATCAATCCGTCCGCCAGGTGCAGCGTGCCGCCGCTCTGGCGCAGCGCGAAGCCGATGACGAGGCCGGATCCGGCCAGGGCCGTGCACCAGAAACCGATGGAGGGCCGCTCGTGGCCGCGCATCGCGGAAAACAGTGCGGTGGCCAGCGGCAGGATGCCGACGAGCACGGCGCCGTGCGATGCCGGCAGCGAGCGCATCGCGATCGACGTCAGCAGCGGAAAGCCGATCACGCAACCGGCCGACACGATGGCCAGCCCCGGCAGGGCGGCACGGCCGGGCAGCGGCGCACGCCGCCACCACAGCCAGAGACCTGCCAGCATGGCGGCCACGACGGCGCGGCCCATCGTGGCGAACATCGGGTCCAGTCCGCTCACCGCCAGCCGGGTAAACGGCAGCGTGAGGCTGAAGATCGCCACGCCGGCCAGCCCAAGCAGCATGCCGGCCGTCTCGTCGGACCGGGCCGGGGCCGTGGGAATCCGGTTCGTGACAGTCGAGCCATTCATGGCGCGCCGTCCGCCGCATGGCCAGCGGCTTCGATGATGCGGTGGAGATGTGGGTGGGTCATGGCAGGAGTGGAATTCGGTACGAGATGGGTGTATCGTAGAAGAAATGGCCAGTACAGTGCCAATACACTTATCCGCATGATTTGAATTACTGTGATGGTGAACGGACCAATACAGCGTGACCAATACAGCGCGACCAATACAGCGTGCTCAATACAGCGCGACCAATCATCGTGACCAATCATCGTGAGCACTGAATCGTGAGCACCCCATCGTTAACACCATATCGTGAACAATACGCTTCCCCTTGCTCCAGCAGTCGGCACGCTCAGCCGCGATGCCGGCGAGTCGCTGACCGACCAGATCGTGCGCACGGTGGCGGCGCGTATCGACGAGCGCGTGCTGCGCAGCGGCAGCCGCATGCCGTCGATCCGCCGCTTTGCCGAAAGCCATGGCGTGTCGCCGTTCACCGTGGTGGCCGCCTACGACAAGCTCGTTGCCCGCGGCTATCTGGAATCGCGGCGCGGCGCCGGTTTCTTCATCCGCGAACGCACGCCGCTGCACACGGCGGTGCCGGCGGCCAGCATGCCGGCACCGGATGGCGAAGTGGCCGGGCATTCGCTGGATGTCGTCTGGCTGGTGCGCAACATGTTCCGCCAGATGCCGCACCAGCAGATGCCCGGCACCGGCGTGCTGCCCAGCGAATGGCTCGACGGCGACAGCGTGGCCAATGCGCTGCGCGCGATCGGGCGCCAGAACGCCAGCCTGCTGCTGAACTATGGCGTGCCGCAGGGCTTCGTGCCGCTGCGCCAGCAGTTGCAGCGCAAGCTGGCCGAGCTGGAAATCGGCGCGGCGCCGGAACAGATCGTGACCACGGCCGGCGTGACGCAGGCGCTGGACATGGTGGCGCGCGAATTCACGCGCCCGGGCGACACGATCCTCGTCGACGACCCGGCCTGGTTCCTGATGTTCGGCTCGTTCGCGGCGCTGGGCGCGCGCGTGATCGGCGTGCCGCGCCTGGCCGACGGACCCGACATCGCGCGGCTGGCCGAGCTGGCGGCGCTGCACAAGCCGAAGCTGTACGTGATCAACTCCGTGCTGCACAACCCCAGTTCCACGTCGCTGTCCGCCGCCAAGGCCTACCAGGTGCTGCGCATCGCGGCCGAACACGACATCACGATCGTCGAGGACGATATCTATTGCGACCTGCACCCCGGCAGCGCCGTGCAGCCGGCCACCCGGCTGGCCGCGCTGGACCAGCTGCAGCGGGTGATCTACCTGTCCGGCTTTTCCAAGACGATGGCGGCGAACCTGCGCGTGGGCTTCATTGCCACGTCCCCCGAACTGGCGCGGCGGCTGGCCGACCGCAAGATGCTGCAGACGCTGACGACGAGCGACATCGGCGAGCGCGCCGTCTACAAGATCCTGTCCGAAGGCGCGTACCGCAAGCACGCCGAGCGCATGCGCACCCGGCTCGACGGCCTGCGTGCACGCACGGTGCGCCAGCTCGAGCGGGTTGGCTTGCAGATCAATATGGCGCCGCCGGCCGGCATGTTCGTGTGGGCCGATGCCGGGTGCGACACCAATATGCTGGCGGAGCGGGCGATGGCTCAGGGCATCCTGCTGGCGCCCGGCAGCCTGTTCTCGCCCAGCCAGCTGCCGTCCACCTTCATGCGGCTGAATGTGGCGGCCATGCAGGACCCGGCGATCTGGCGCTTTCTGGAAAAGGCATTGCGGGAAAAGAGCTCAGGGGCAGGGAGCCGGGGGGCTTTGTCAAAAAGCTCTTGAAAGATAGAATCAGCAGTCCCATATCGCTGAAACTGAAAAATTTCCGGCCAACAAGACTATAGAGGTAACGATGTCTGATAATAAAGAAACCCTGGGCTTCCAGGCGGAAGTGAAGCAGCTGTTGCAGCTGATGATCCACTCGCTGTACTCGAACAAGGAAATCTTCCTGCGCGAGCTGATTTCGAACGCCTCGGACGCGGCCGACAAGCTGCGCTTCGAAGCCATCAACAATGACGCCCTGTACGGCAACGACCACGAACTGAAGATCAAGGTGTCGTTCGACAAGACTGCCCGCACGGTCACGATCTCCGACAACGGCATCGGCATGAGCCGCGACGAGGTCATCAGCCACCTGGGCACGATCGCCAAGTCGGGCACGAAGGAATTCTTCGGCAAGCTCTCCGGCGACCAGCAGAAGGATGCGGCACTGATCGGCCAGTTCGGCGTGGGCTTCTACTCCGGCTTCATCGTGGCCGACCGGATCACCGTGGAAACCCGCCGGGCCGGCCTGCAGCCGACGGACGGCGTGCGCTGGGAATCGACCGGTGAGGGCGACTACAGCGTGGAAGCCATCGAGAAGACGAACCGCGGCACCGACATCATCCTGCACCTGCGCGAAGGCGAGGACGAGCTGCTGTCGGCGTGGAAGCTGAAGTCGATCATCACCAAGTACTCCGACCACATCTCGCTGCCGATCCAGATGGCGAAGGAAGAGTGGGACGAAGAGAAGAAGGAGATGGTCACCAAGGACGAACCTGAAACGATCAACCAGGCCAGCGCGCTGTGGGCCCGCTCCAAGAGCGACATCACGCCGGAGCAGTACGAGGAATTCTACAAGCACGTGTCGCACGACTTCGGCGCGCCGCTGACCTACACGCACAACCGCGTGGAAGGCCGCAGCGAATACACGCAGCTGCTGTACATCCCGGCCAAGGCACCGTTCGACCTGTGGGACCGCAACAAGCGCGGCGGCATCAAGCTGTACGTCAAGCGCGTATTCATCATGGACGACGCCGAGCAGCTGATGCCGACGTACCTGCGCTTCGTGAAGGGCGTGATCGACTCGGCCGACCTGCCGCTGAACGTGTCTCGCGAAATCCTGCAGGAATCGCGCGATGTGAAGGCCATCCGCGAAGGGTCGACCAAGCGCGTGATCGGCATGCTGGAGGAGCTGGCCAACGCCGACGAGCAGGAAAAGAAGGACAAGTACCAGGCCTTCTGGACCGAGTTCGGCCAGGTGCTGAAGGAAGGCATCGGCGAAGACCACACGAACAAGGACCGCCTCGCCAAGCTGCTGCGCTTCGCCTCCACGCACAATGACTCCGCCGACCAGACCGTGGGGCTGGCCGACTACGTCGCCCGCATGAAGGAAGGCCAGGAAAAGATCTATTACGCGACCGGCGAAAGCTTCACGGCCGCGAAGAACAGCCCGCACCTGGAAATCTTCCGCAAGAAGGGCGTCGAAGTGCTGCTGCTGACCGACCGTGTCGATGAATGGATGCTGTCGTTCCTGACCGAGTTCGAGGGCAAGGAACTGGTGTCCGTCGCGAAGGGTGGCCTGGACCTGGGCAAGCTGGAAGACGAAGCCGAGAAGAAGGAACACGAGGAAACCGAGGCGCAGTACAAGGAACTGGTCGACCGGATGAAGGCGTCGCTGGGCGACAAGGCCAAGGACGTGCGCGTGACGTTCCGCCTGACCGACTCGCCGGCCTGCCTGGTGGCGGACGAGCATGAACTCTCCGGCAACCTGCTGCGCATGCTGAAGGCCGCGGGCCAGAACGCGCCGGAAAGCAAGCCGATCCTCGAGATCAACCCGAACCATCCGCTGGTCACGCGCCTGAAGTACGAAAGCGAAGACAGCGGCAAGTTCGGCGACTGGTCGCACATCCTGTTCGACCAGGCATTGCTGGCCGAAGGCGGCACGCTGGAAGATCCGGCGGCGTTCGTGAAGCGGATGAACGAGATGCTGCTGAAGTAATCGTTGCCGTACCCGGCAAGGGCGGTGTCCGTTTCGGCGGATACCGCCCTTGTCATTTGCGGTGCCCTTGTCATTTGCGGTGCCCTTGTCCCGTCACGGGCCAGCTGTTGCGATCCCGCCGCTGCGGGACAGTAGCGACTGGCGCGAACACGACGGCCCCCCGGGCGCTGGCGCAGCGCTTCGCCCATGCCACGCCGGGCGAGCGCCAGCTGGCCACGGCCGCCGCCTGAATCGTGGCGGCGGCGGCGCGCGGCGTCTCGAAATTGTGCGGGTGGAACCGCCGGCTACTTGCCGCGACGGCGTCGCGCCGCCAGCAGCACCACCGGCACGCCGAGCGCCAGCAGTGCAAACGTGGCCGGCTCCGGCACCGGTTGCAGGAAGCCGCGGATTTCGCCGCCCGGCGCGAACGATGTGTGCAGGTTCAGGTAGGCGCTGCCGGATTCGAGCCCGGCCATGAATGCCGTTTCGGCGCCGGCGATGGTGCCGCCGCCGAAGTTGGTGATGAAGTCTGGATTCCATGTGGCGGCCAGCGAGGTATCGAAGACATGCGAGTAGGTGCCGGCCGTCACGCCGATGGGGAAGCCGGTGAACGTCGGCAGTTCCGTCGCCACGCCCGCCGTGCCGGTTTCCGGCACGGCCGTGCAGCAGTGGATGTGCGCGGCGGTGGTGCTGGCCAGCAGCCCGGAGAACGTGACGTCGATGGTCATCGTGTGCGTGGCGATGTCGAAATCGACCGTCACCGTGCCCGTGCCGGGCGACGCGTTCGGCGGCGCTTCGATCGCACCGGAAAGCGTGGCGGTGTACACGTTGGCGTTGGCGGACAGGGCGGCCAGCCCCAGTACGATGGCGGCAGAGCCTTTCAGCATGCCTGCGTTGAAAGTTCCCCGTTGCGGCTTGACAAAGTTCATGTCGGTCTCCTTTTTAAGTGGAAATGGATAACAAGCAAGTCGCAGGCCTGCATCCGCAGTCATCATGAAATCAGGCACTTATTCCAGGGGCGCACGCGAGATTGCGGATGAGCTGTCAAATCTCTCGACAGCACGGGCCCGCTCCGGGCGGCACGACGGCGCACACCGTTGAAGCCGCATGCAACCGTCGACAATGGATGTAGTAGAATGCAATCTTGCTATTTGTTTACACTTTATCCGGGCCGCCCCCAGCGTTATGCAACCGAGTTCCTGTTCCGTCCTGCTGATCGACGACGAGCCCCTGGCACAGGACTACCTGCTGCACTGCCTTGAAACGCATGCCGATGTCGCACTCTGCTATGAGCATTGCGCCGACCGCGCAGTGGACCTGGCGCTGGAGATCGATGCCACCGTCGTGCTGGTCGACCTGCGCATGCCCGGTACCGACGGCTTCGCCGTTGTGCGCAACCTGCGCGCCGATTCCCGAACCGAGCACATTCCCGTGGTCATGCTGTCATCCGAACACGATGCGCAGATCAAGGTGCAGGCCTTTGCCGCGGGCGCCAGCGATTACCTCGTGAAATGGCCGGACGCGCGCGAACTGGTGGCACGGCTGCGCTACCACAGCGCCGCCTGCGTGGCGCGCCGCCAGCGCGATGTGGCCTTCGCATCGCTGGCACGCAGCCAGGAGGAATTGCGCGCCAGCCAGGCGGCGCTGCACCAGGCGCAAAAGATGGAAGCGATCGGCCAGTTGACGGGCGGCGTGGCGCACGACTTCAACAATGTCCTGCAGATCATCGGCGGCAACCTGCAACTGGTGAAGCTGATGGGCGGCGTGAACGACAACGCGCGCGGCCGCATCGATGCGGCACTGGCCGGCGTGGAGCGGGGCGGGCGGCTTGCTTCGCACCTGCTGGCGTTCGCGCGGCGGCAGCCGTTGCAGGCGATCGTCATCGATCCCTCCGTGGTGCTGGGCGACATGGAAGAGATGCTGCGCCGCGTGCTCGGCCCGCAGGCGCGTATCGCGACCGATATCGCACCCGGCGTGTGGAGCACGGCCGTCGACCCGAGCCAGTTGCACAACGTGATCCTGAACCTGGCGATCAACGCACGCGACGCGATGCCGCAAGGCGGCACGCTGACGCTGCGTGCCCGTAACATTCCAGCCGGCTCGCCCGAGCTTGCCGAGGTGGGCCAGGATGAATGCGTGATGATCGAAGTGGCCGACACCGGCAACGGCATGCCGCCCGAGGTGCTGCAGCGCGCCTTCGAGCCATTCTTCACCACCAAGCCGACAGGCCAGGGCACCGGCCTGGGGCTGTCGATGGCCTATGGCTTCGTCAAGCAGTCCGGTGGCGAGATCGTGCTCAAGAGCGCGCCCGGCGACGGCACCAGCGTGCGCATCTTCCTGCGCCGCAGCGCCACCGAGGCGATGCCGGCCGAGGACGATGGCGCGGCAACGCCGCTGTTCGGCGGCATCGAGACCGTGCTGGTGGTGGAAGACGAGGACGACGTGCGCGACGCCACCGTGCAATTGCTGCTGGCGCTGGGCTACCACGTGCTGCAGGCGCCGGACGCGGACCATGCCGCCCGTATCGTCGAGAATGGCGCGCGCGTCGACCTGCTGTTCACCGACGTGATCATGCCCGGCAGGATGAGCAGCCTGGAGCTGGCGGAAATGGTGCGCCGGCATTGCCCCGACGCGCAGATCCTGTTTACGTCCGGCTATGCGGAAGGCGTGCTGACGCATGAGGGCAGGATGGACCCGAGCATCAGCCTGCTGCCCAAGCCCTACAACCCGGACGTGCTGAGCGCACGAATCCGGCATTTGCTGCGGCGGCGCAAGGCCGCCTGAGCGCAGAATCGGAAACCGGTGGCGGGAAGGAGAGACAGCCTGCGTGCCGTCTCCGCTAGGCAGGGCTGCATCGTTCAGCAGGCGTGGAGCAGTGCTCCACGAAGCTCCGGCCTCACTCCCAGCTTCGCCGTCAGCCGATCGGCCGCATGTAGCGCTGCGAGCCCGGTGGCGGTTCGTTCAGCACTGCCCAGAAGATGCCGAGGTCGGAGATCGCGCGCACGAACTCCTTGAATTCGACCGGCTTGACGACATAGGCATTCACGTTCAGCTCGTAGCTGCGGATCAGGTCCTGCTCCTCGCGCGACGAGGTCAGCATCACCACCGGCAGCGGACGCAAGTCGGGCGTGCTGCGGATTTCATTGAGCACCTCGAGCCCGTCCACCTTCGGCAGTTTCAGGTCGAGCAGCACCACGGCGGGGTTGCCTTTCTGCCGCTGCGCATATTCTCCCCGGCAGAACAGGTAGTCCAGGGCTTCGGCACCGTCGCGAACGACGATCACCTCGTTGGCAAGCTGGCTCTTCTCCAGCGCGATCAGGGCCAGTTCGAGGTCATGCGGATTGTCTTCGACGAGCAGGATGGGCTTTAGCATACGATCTATAACGTGTTGGGAATGGAAAAAGTAAAGGTTGCGCCCTGGCCCGGCACCGCGGTAGCGGTGACCGCGCCGCCATGGCGTTCCACAATGCGGCGCACGTTTGCCAGGCCGATGCCGGTACCCTGGAAGTCTTCCATCCGGTGCAGGCGCTGGAAGACGCCGAACAGCTTGTGCACGTAGTCCATGTTGAAGCCGACGCCGTTGTCGGCCACCGAGAAGACCGTTACGGCGGCATCGCGCCGGCCGTCGATGCGGATCACGGCGGGATCTTTCTTGCCCGTGAACTTCACTGCATTGGACAACAGGTTGTGGAGCGCCAGCTGGAGGAACGTGGGATCGGCGACGACCGGCGGCAGGTCGGCCACGTGCCACTCGACGCGGCGGCTGCCAATATCGAGGGACAGCTTGTCGATGCACGATTTCACCAGTTCGTTCATGTCGACCGCCACGGGGCGCAGGGAAGCGCGGCCCATCTGGGAAAAGCTCAGCAGGTCGTCGACGAGCTTGCCGGCCAGCCGCGCCGATTCCTTGATGTTGACGAGGAAGCGCTGCTGCTTTTCCGGCGAGCCGGTGCCGGCCGTTTCCAGCAACAGGTCGGAAAAGCCGACGATGTGCCGCAGCGGCGCGCGCAGGTCGTGCGACACGGAATAGGAAAACGCCTCGAGTTCCTTGTTGGCGCGGCCCAGCTCCTCGGCCAGTTCGGCCATCTGCTCGGCGCGCTCCAGCGCGATGCCCAGCAGCGCGGTGCGAAATTCCAGCGCCATCTCGATTTCGCCCGGGTGCCACGGCGCGGCAGTGCCATGCACCGTTTCGCGCCACGACGCAAAGCTGGTGCGCGGGCTGAGCTGCGTCGGCGCGCCGGGTACCGCTTCCTTGGCGTGGGGGTTGCCGGCCCAGTCGATCGTGTACACGAACTCCGGGCGGAACCACAGCAGGTAATGCCTGTGGATGCGCGAGATCGGCATCGCCAGCAAGCCGCTGGCGCTTTGCCGGTAAGCCGCGGCGGGCGGGAATTCGGCGGCCAGCCGGTCGGTGTGGTACAGGTCTTCGTGCGTGTTGACCTGCAGCCAGCCGATCAGGTCGCGCAGTTGCGTCTCATCGGGCGTGTCGCCATAGCTGACGATGCGGTCGTCGACGATGATCGCGGCGCCGCCGGCGCGCGCGAAATGCAGCAGCTGCGGGAACACGTTGCCCATGTTCTCGATAAAGTTGGCGCCCTGCGTGAGCCCGGCCAGCACGGATACCATGGTGCGCCGCACTTCCAGCCGGAACTGCAGTTCGTCGCGCACTTCCCGGCTCTCCACGCGCAGCGCCAGGATCTGCCCCAGCTGCTCGCAGGCGGTGCGCTTGTCGAAGGCCACGTGGCAGGGCGCCGCATTGTGGCAGGAGATCAGCCCCCACAGCTCGCCCTTGACCATCAGCGACACGGACATCGACGCGAGCGTGCCCATGTTGCGCATGTATTGCAGGTGCACCGGCGACACGCTGCGCAGTGCCGCGAACGACAGGTCGTTCGGCGTGCCGGTCAGCGGGTTGTCGGCCGGTACCAGCCGGGCAGGGGCATAGTTCGCGTCATGGATCAGCCGGATGCGGTTCGATGCGTACAGCTCCCTGGCCTGGCGGGGAATGTCGGACGCGGGAAAACGCTGGCCAAGGCATGCGGGCAGCACGCCGTCGTTACTCTCGGCGAACACATGGCCATGGCCTTCCGTATCGAACTTGTAGACGAGCACCCGGTTGAAACCGGTCACGGCGCGAATCTCGTCCGCCGCCCTGGCGCCCATCGACGCCACCGCGTCGGTATCGTCCAGCTGCTGCAGGAAGTTGCCGACCAGCGGATACAGGTGGCGGAAGTCGGCCGCGCCGGTGCGGCGCACGGCTTCGAATTCCAGCATCAGCAGCGCATCGTAACGGTGCACCAGCACGTCGAAGGCGTTGCCCGCCAGCCGCACGGTGGCCGCGAACGATGGCCGCTCGCCCGCGCCGGGCAGTTCCGGCGCCAGCACGTCGGCCGCTGCGGCGCCGAGAACGTCCGCCAGCGTGCGCCCCAGCGCGGCCGCCGGGGCCACGCCCAGGTGACGCTCGATGTTATCGCTCACTTGCACGATGAAACCTTCCGGCGACAGCGCCACCAGGCAGCCGTGCGGCTGGATGCTGCCCGGCATGCGGATCGCTTCCTGGTCGCAACTGCCAAGGTCTATCGGAGGACTTGCTTGTGTCATGGACAGAATTTTACCGGCAAACGGGCCGGACTGCGCACTATCAACACGGTACGGAGGCGGTTCAACGCACGCTCTGCAACAGGAACGATGGCTGGCCGCAACTCTTTTGCGAACCCTTGATCTCGGCATCACCGCAGCTGCGCGACACGCCATCCTTGCGGTAGCAGACGCGGATCTCGCGCAGGAACCGCCCGGCGCCGCCGCAGAACGGCACGATCGCATTCTCGGCCAGCCGCGGATTGGCGGCGCGGAACGCCTGCTGGAACTGCGCCGCCGTCACGCGCACGGGCTGTTCCGGCGCGCGGTAGGCCGCGGGCACGACCACGCCATCCTTCAGCTTCGCCGACAGCGCCAGGTACTGTTCCGCCGACAGCCCGGAGCAGGTGCCGTGCTTCTTCCACTCGTGCCCGATCAGCTTGGGCGACGGGTAGATGGCCTCGTACTTGCGGCGCAGGTACTCCGGCAGCGGCGCGCGCGAGCAGCTTTGCGGATAGCCTTTTTCATATTGCGGCCACAGGCCGTGCAGCACGAAGCCGAGCCGGCGGCCACTGCCGCACTGGTTCGTGTCGCGCCCGCCATTGGTGGCGCAGTAGGACGGCGACCACGACAGGGCCAGCGCGTAGTAGTCGAATTCGCCCGGCTCGCCCACGCTCTTGTGTTTCGCGGCGTGCGCGCCGCCGCACAGCAGGGCGGCCAGCAGCAGGGTGGTGCGGGTGATGGTCTTTGTCAGCATGAATGCGGCAATCCTGGATCGTCTACAGTTCGGTGCGCAGCGCGAACAGCTCGGGGAACAGCACCACGTCGAGCATCTTGCGCAGGTAGCTCACGCCCGCGGTGCCGCCGGTGCCCGTCTTGAAGCCGATGATGCGTTCGACGGTCGTCACGTGCCGGAAGCGCCAGAAGCGGAATGCCGTTTCCAGGTCCACCAGCTTTTCGGCCAGTTCATACAGCGCCCAATGCTTCGACGGGTCGCGGTACACATCCAGCCACGCCGCCTTCACGGAATCGTCGGCCACGGTGGGCAGCGTGGGGTCGGCGGCCAGGCGGGCGATCGAGACGGGCAGGCCGTTGCGGGCCAGCAGCCGGATCGCCTCGTCGTAGACGGAAGGCTCGTGCAGCGCGCGGTGCAGGATCTCGTGGGTGGCCGGCGTGGCTTCGTGCACGGCCAGCAGCTGCGCGTTCTTGTTGCCGAGAATGAACTCGATTTCGCGGTATTGGTACGACTGGAAGCCGGACGACGCGCCCAGGTAGGGGCGGATCGCCGTGTACTCGGGTGGCGTCATCGTTGCCAGCACGTCCCATGCATGCACCAGCTGGTCCATGATGCGCGCCACGCGGGCCAGCATCTTGAAAGCGGGCGACAGGTCGTCGCGGCGCAGGTGCTCGCGTACGGCGTGCATCTCGTGCAGCATCAGCTTCATCCACAGTTCGCTGGTCTGGTGCTGCACGATGAACAGCAGTTCATTGTGGTTCGGCGACAGCGGGTGCTGCGCGGTCAGGATCTGTTCCAGGCCGAGGTAATCGCCGTAGCTCATCGACTTCGAAAAATCCATTTGCGCACCGTGCCACTGCGCGTTCTTTTCGTCGCTCATCGCGGGTCCTTCAGGTTACCGTGCCGCGCGCGGCGTTCACGTCGTAGGCATTGTCGTCGAGGATGTGCTTGAGGATGTCCACCGCATCCCATACCTCGGCAAAGCTGGTGTACAGGGGCGTGAAGCCGAAGCGCATGATCTGCGGCTCGCGGTAGTCGCCGATCACGCCGCGCGCGATGAGCGCCTGCATCACGCCATAGCCGTGCGGATGCGTGAAGCTGACGTGGCTGCCGCGCCGCGCATGCTCGCGCGGCGTGACCAGGCCGAGCGGGTGGCCGGCGCAGCGTTCCTCGACCAGCGCGATGAACAGGTCCGTCAGCGCCAGCGACTTGGCGCGCAGCGCCGCCATGTCCGTTCGCGCGAACACGTCGAGGCCGCACTCGACGAGTGCCAGCGACACCACGGGCTGCGTGCCGCACAGCGCGCGGCCGATGCCGGCGCACGGCGCGAACGAAGGCGCCATCGCGAACGGCGCGGCATGGCCCCACCAGCCGGACAGCGGTTGCGTGAACGCCGCCTGGTGCCGCTCCGGCACCCAGATGAAGGCCGGCGCGCCCGGGCCGCCGTTCAGGTATTTATAAGTGCAGCCGACGGCGAAGTCGGCGTTCGCGCCGTGCAGGTCGACCGGTACCGCGCCGGCGGAGTGGGCCAGGTCCCACACCGTCAGTGCGCCGTGTTCATGGGCAAGGGCCGTCAGCGCCGCCATGTCGTGCATGTGGCCCGTGCGGTAATTCACATGCGTGAGCAGCAGCACGGCGGTGTCAACGCCCAGCGCGGCCGGGATGTCCTCCGGGCTGTCCACCAGCCGCACCGTGTGGCCGCGCCGCAGCCAACCGGCCAGTCCTTCGGCCATGTAGATATCGGTGGGGAAGTTGCTGCGTTCAGTCACGATCGTCGTGCGGTCCGGGTCGGCCTGCATGGCCACCGCGCCGGCCAAAGCCTTGAACAGGTTGACCGACGTGGTATCCGTGACGGCCACTTCGCCCGGCAATGCGCCGATCAGCGGCGCCAGCTTGCCGCCCAGCCGTTTCGGCATGTCGAACCAGCCGGCGGTATTCCAGCTGGTGATCAGGTCGTTGCCCCATTCCCGGGCAATGACATCGGCGGCGCGGGCCAGTGCCGCCTTCGGGCGCGCGCCCAGCGAATTGCCGTCCAGATAGATGACGCCGGCAGGCAGGTCGAAGCTGTCGCGCAGCGGCGCCAGCGGGTCGGCGTCGTCGCGGGCCATGCAATCGGTGCGGGAGAAATTCATGGTTGCTCTCGAAGATGGTCGTCCGTCGGACGAAGGCGGGAGTGTATCACGCCGGGTATGTCATACAGGCATCTCCTGATGAGCGCTATAAACCGACGGCGTTGATCGATCGACACTTATAAAAAGTATTTTATCAATCGACAATTGAATAAATATCAGTTGATAAAATATCAGCAAAAATGGCGTGGAAATTTTTCGAACTTTTTTCATTTGAACCCTAAAGTTCTCCGCCGCCGCACCGTTACCCCAAGCAGATGTCCGGAAAAGCGCCTCTGTTCGTTGCATTGGATGACAGAAAAAAATTCTAAAATTTTTTGCTGATCACCCTAAAGTTTCCAAAAGAGCTGCCGTTACCGGTTCAGATGTCGCTAAAAAGCGTCAGCCCGGCATCTTTATTCGAGCGGGATGCAACGCGTTTTTCACCCGCCGCAACAACCCGCAAAGCCGCGCGAATACTCGCGCGCCGCTATGATCGCCCTGCGTTTGTCAGACAAACGCCGACAGGGCGCGTTCGCTATTTCCCTACCTCAAATACAGACGGCAGCCTCTTCTCGTGCTCGGGGCCCTACAGCAGAATGTGTCTCAACGGAAACGCTTTGAGGAGCACACAATGACTGCGAACGACATGATGGCCGAGATCCGCGACGCGAACCTCTCCTACCTGATGCTGGCCCAGCAGATGATTCGCGCG
Organism: Pseudoduganella sp. jia 12; assembly: GCF_055502675.1. Taxonomy (NCBI): domain Bacteria; kingdom Pseudomonadati; phylum Pseudomonadota; class Betaproteobacteria; order Burkholderiales; family Oxalobacteraceae; genus Pseudoduganella; species Pseudoduganella sp. jia 12. Next base: position 474,856 of record NZ_JBUXKP010000001.1, on the reverse strand, counting down.
GACAAGGTCACCGCGATCTTCCGCCTGGGTATCTCGGCCGATATCGCCGACCTGATCGAAGGCATGAGCAATGCCCAGATCCTGAAACTGGCGGGCGGCAACATGATGCTGGCTCGCTTCCGCTTCGACGACAGCGCCATCCTGGGCATGCTGACCAACTACAACAAGGACCGTTCGCTGGCCCAGTCGCACGCGGCGATTCTGATGGCTGGACAGGGCGTCGAAGAAATCGCCTGAGCGCTACACTACGGATACGAGACGGACAGGAGCGGGAACATGAGCAATGCCGGTAAAAAAAGCGTCGTCACGGAAGCACAGGAAATCGGGCTCGCCATCGAGCTGATCAACCTGGGCGCGCGGCTGCAACTGCTGGAATCGGAAGTGTCGCTGTCGCGCGAGCGCCTGCTGAAGCTGTACAAGGAGCTGAAGGGCGTGTCGCCGCCGAAAGGCATGCTGCCGTTTTCCACCGACTGGTTCCTGACCTGGCAACCGAACATCCATGCTTCGCTGTTCATCAACATCCACGACTTTCTCGTGCAGCACGCAGGCGCCACCGGTATCCACGCAGTGATGAAGGCTTACCAGCTGTACCTGGAGCAGATGCCGCCGGCGCCGGGCGAGGAGCCGCTGCTGTCGCTGACGCGGGCATGGACCCTCGTGCGCTTCTTCGGCAGCCGCATGCTCGAACTCAAGGCTTGCAGGAAATGCCAGGGCAGGTTCGTCGTCAACGGCATGGACCTGAATGGCGACTACCACTGCGGCCTGTGCCATATGCCATCGCGGGCCGGCAAGACACGCAAAGCCAAAGAAGAGTCCGTCGCCGCGTGACCTTCCTCCGACGTTCCGTTACGAAAAGCCGGGGTGGCGCATGACGCCAGCCCGGCTTTTTCGTTTGCCGGCCGTGCGCGCGCTGCTTGCCCAGCTCGTGGCACTGGTGCCCACCGCCGCGCTGGCCGTCGCGTTCGATACGTTCGGCCGCGGCCCGACCCTGCTGGAGGCCGCCGCGCTGCAGGGCGCCACGGCCATGCTGATTACATGGAAAATCGGCCTGGCACCCTGGTGGTGCGTCATCCAGCTGCTGTTCCCCGTCGCGCTGCTGGCGGCGCTGGGACTGCAACTGCCGCCGGTGCTGTTCCTCGTCGTCTTCGTCGTGTTGCTGGGCTGGTACTGGTCCACGTTTCGCACCCAGGTGCCGTATTTTCCCTCCAACCCGGCCGTCTGGCGTGCCGTCGAGGCCTTGTTGCCGGCCCGGCCCGGCGTGCGGGTGATCGACGTCGGCAGCGGCCTGGGAGGCTTGACGCTGCACCTGGCGCGGTCCAGGGCCGACGTCGAATGCGTCGGCATCGAGCTGGCGCCCGTGCCCTGGCTGTATTCGACATGGCGCGCCCGATTCATCGGCAGCCGCGCACGATTCATTCGCGGCGATTATGAAAAGATTCATTTCGGCGATTATGACGTGGTATTCGCTTATTTATCCCCAGCGGTAATGTCGGGCTTATTCGACAAGGCACGGCGCGAAATGAAAGTTGGCAGTCTGTTAGTGAGTTATGAATTCACTATCCCTGGTTTCAAACCGGACAAGACCATCCATACCACAGAGGGAGCGCCATTACTATTTGTTTGGGCGTTTTGATTGGCTTTCTCTTGCGAGGCCGCCTGTCTCACGTTATTGTAGTTCCCTATGGAATTATTTTGCTGTGCTTCCTGATAGGAGATTGCAGGCTTGCTATTAATTATTGGTTATATCGTGGTCTGCGCCAGCGTGTTCGGCGGCTATGCCATGTCTGGTGGACACCTTGCCATTCTGTTCCAGCCGCTGGAGTTGGTAATGATCGGCGGCGCCGCCGTGGGCGCCCTTTTCGTCGGTAACAACAACAAGTCCCTGAAAGCCACGATGGCCGCGTTGCCCACGCTGCTCAAAGGGTCGCGGTATACCAAGGAACTGTACATGGACCTGATGTCGCTGCTGTTCGACATCCTGTCGAAGGTGCGCAAGGAAGGCCTGATGTCGATCGAAGGCGACATCGAGACGCCGGAACAGAGCCCGCTGTTCTCCAAGTACCCGTCGGTACTGGAGGATCACCATATCGTGGAATTCATGACCGATTACCTGCGCCTGATGGTTTCGGGCAACATGGATGCGTTCCAGATCGAAAACCTGATGGACAACGAACTGGAAACCCACCACCACGAGGGCGCCGTGCCGGCGCATGTGATCGCCAAGCTGGGCGATGGCCTGCCGGCCTTCGGTATCGTGGCCGCGGTGATGGGCGTGGTGCACACGATGGAATCGGTGGGCATGCCGCCTGCCGAGCTGGGCCTGCTGATCGCGAAGGCGCTGGTCGGCACGTTCCTCGGTATTCTGCTGGCATACGGTTTCGTCGGTCCGCTGGCCAGCCTGCTGGAGCAGAAACTGGAAGAGTCGTCCAAGATGTTCCAGTGCGTGAAGGTCACGCTGCTGGCCAGCCTGAATGGCTATGCGCCGGCGCTGGCGGTCGAATTCGGCCGCAAGGTCCTGTACTCGACCGAACGCCCCACGTTCGCCGAGCTGGAAGATCACATCAAGAAATCCAAGTCGAAGTAATGGCGAGCGGAGGTAGGCACCATGGCGGATGAAGGCCTGCGGCCCATTATCGTCAAGCGCATCAAGAAAGGCGGCGGCGGTCACCACGGCGGCGCCTGGAAGATCGCTTATGCCGACTTCGTGACGGCGATGATGGCTTTTTTCCTGTTGATGTGGCTGCTGGGTTCGACCACCAAGGGCGACCTGAACGGCATCTCCGAATACTTCAAGACGCCGCTGAAGGTGGCGATGCAGGGTGGCTCGGGCAGCGGCGACAGCTCGTCCGTGATTCCCGGCGGCGGCAAGGACCTGACCCGCAAGGATGGGCAGGTGAAGGGCGGCGACGACCCGGCCACCAGGAAGAAGACATTCAACCTGACGGCCGCCAAGCAGGCGATGGAGCGGGAAGAAACACAGCGGCTGCAGGGCCTGAAGGAAAAGCTGCAGCAGAAGATCGAGAATTCCGCCGCGCTGAAAAAATTCAAGGACCAGCTGCTGCTCGACTTCACGAGCGAGGGCCTGCGGATCCAGATCGTGGATGAGCAGAACCGCCCGATGTTCCCGTCGGCCAAGGCGGAACTGGCGGGGTACACGCGCGAAATCCTCACGGAGATCGGGCCGATCCTCAACGATGTGCCGAACAAGATCGGCCTGTCCGGCCACACGGATGCCACGCCGTACTTTTCGGAGAACGGCTACAGCAACTGGGAACTGTCGGCCGATCGGGCCAACGCGTCGCGGCGCGCGCTCGTCCAAGGCGGGATGCAGGACAATAAGGTGATGCGCGTGGTGGGTCTGGGATCGGCCGTGAACCTGGACCGCAAGGATCCGTTCAATCCGATCAACCGGCGCATCAGCATCATCGTGATGAACAAGAAAACGGAAGAGGGCCTGATGCGCGACGCCGGCAAGCTGGAAATCGGCACCGGAGCCGCGCCGGAGGCAGCGTCGGCGGCGCCCGAATCGACGCCGCCGCTGGCACGGCGCTAGCAAGGTATGCGGGCAACCCGCGCATAGAGTCAACGCGAGATCACATGAACAGAAAAAAAATCCTCGGTTCCCACGTGAAGCGGCTGCTGTCCGGCGTATCGGACCACGGCAAGCGGCACCTGACGGAGGTGGAAACGGACCTGCTGCAGACCAACCTGCTGCTGGAGGAGGCGATCGAGAAGCTGTCGCGCAACTTCATGGCCATCCATGCCGCCGTCAACGACCAGCAGGGCACGATCCGGCTGCTGCTCGACGGTGGTACGCCGACGGTCGAGGACAAGGAAAAGCTCGAGGCGATGAACGACCAGGTCGGCGCGCACGTCAACGCGGCGATCACGAGCATGCAGTTCCAGGACATGACGAGCCAGCTGATCGACCGCACGCTGAAACGGGTGACGGGCTTGCGCGAATTCCTGGCCACGCTCGGTGCGCATGGCGCGGAGATGAGTCCGGACAGCGACAACGACGAAATGGTGGAGCTGCTGGGCAAGGTCAGCATGGCGCTGGCGATCCAGAGCCTGGAGTTGCGCAACGTGCTGCGCAAGGCAGTCAGCCAGAAGCACCTCGAGAGCGGCGACATCGAACTGTTCTGAGCTGCTCCCGGTACGGATTGAACACAGCGGGCCGTCAAGTGCCCGATATTTAGTAATAAGTAGATAAGTGAGAGAAAACATGGCTAAAACGATTCTTGCGGTTGACGATTCCAGCTCCCTGCGCCAGATGGTGGCATTCAGCCTGAAGGCCGCCGGCTACCAGGTGGTGGAAGCGGTCGACGGCCAGGATGGCCTGGACAAGGCGAAGCAGGGCGCCGTGGACCTGGTGCTGACCGACCAGAACATGCCGAAGATGGATGGCCTGCAACTGATCAAGAGCCTGCGCGAGCTGCCGGCCTATGCCAAGACGCCGATCCTGATGCTGACCACCGAATCGTCGGACGAGATGAAGGCCAAGGGCCGCGCGGCAGGTGCCAACGGCTGGCTGGTCAAGCCGTTCGACCCGCAGCGCCTGATCGAGGTGGTCAAGAAGGTCATCGGCTGACATGCGCGCTGCAAGCCTGGCACACAGCATCTGCGGAGTCGCGTCATGACGATCGATATTAGCCAGTTCTTCCAGGTCTTCTTCGACGAAGCCGAGGAGCTGCTGGCTGAAATGGAGCGCCTGCTGCTGGCGGTCGACGTGGACGCGCCGACCGAGGAAGACCTGAATGCGATCTTCCGCACCGCCCACTCGGTGAAGGGCGGCGCCGGCACGTTCGGCCTGACCGACATGACCGAGGTCACGCACGTGCTCGAGACGCTGCTGGACCGCATCCGCAAGGGCGAGATGGCGCTGACGCTCGATCACGTGGACGCGTTCCTGGCGGCCAAGGATGCGCTCAAGATGCAGCTCGACGGACACCGGCTCGGCGCCGCGGTCGACCAGGACGCCGTGGGCGATGTGCGCATGATGCTGCAACACCTCGCGCAGGACGTGAAGGTGGAAGCGATCGCCCATGTGGCACCGGCATTCCAGGGCGCCGCCGTGGAAAACGCGGTGGTGGACCACAGCGGCGGGCGCCGCTGGCGGCTCGAGCTGCCGAAGATGGCGCACCGCGAAGTGACGGCGCTGGCGGCCGAGCTGGGCCTGCTGGCCCATGTGGTCGTGACGCCGATCGACAACGACCGCAACGCGATGGTCGTCACCACGCATGAAAGCCTGGACGACATCGTGGCGATCTGCTCCTTCGTGCTGAACACGGAGGACATGGCCATTACCGAGCTGCCGCCGCTGACCGACGAGCAGGCGGCGCTGGAACAGGCTGCGCGCAAGGGGGTCGAGGACGATCTCGGCTACGGTTTCTTCGAGCCGCTCACGCCCGCCGAATCGGCGGCAGGCATGGCAGCGGCGTCCGGCGAAGGCTATGGTTTCTTCCAGCCGCTGGAAGAGATCCGCGCCAACGCCGAGGGTGCCGGCGACAATGCGCGCGGCTACGGCTTCTTCCAGCCGGTCGAGCAGATCCGCGCCGCCGCCGGCATCAGGGAAGCGTCGCCGGCCGAGCAAGTGGTCGAGGAAAAGAAGGCGCTGAAAAAGGAAGTGGAAAAGGCGGCCGCCGCCGTGGCCCATGGCCAGGGCGCCGAATCGTCGTCCATCCGCGTATCGATCGAGAAGGTGGACCAGCTGATCAACCTGGTGGGCGAACTGGTGATCACGCAGGCGATGATCGAGCAGCGCGTCGACGCGCTCGATCCGATGGTGCACGAGAAGCTGCTGGCTTCGGTCGGCCAGCTTACCCGCAACACACGCGATCTGCAGGAAGCGGTGATGTCGATCCGCATGATGCCGATGGACTTCGTGTTCTCGCGCTTCCCGCGCATGGTGCGCGACCTTGCCACGAAGCTGGGCAAGAAGGTCGACTTCATCACGAACGGCGCCGCGACGGAACTGGACAAGGGCCTGATCGAGCGCATCGTCGATCCGCTGACGCACCTGGTGCGCAACAGCATCGACCATGGCATCGAGATGCCCGAGGTGCGGCGTGCCGCCGGCAAGGCCGATGCGGGCCGGCTGTTCCTGTCCGCCTCGCACCAGGGCGGCAACATCATCATCGAGGTGTCGGACGATGGCGGCGGGCTCAATCGCGAACGCATCCTGGCCAAGGCAAGGCAGAACGGCCTGCCGGTGTCGGATGCGATGCCTGACACCGACGTGTGGCAGCTTATCTTCGCGCCGGGCTTTTCGACGGCCGAGCAGGTCACCGACGTTTCCGGCCGCGGCGTGGGCATGGATGTCGTCAAGCGCAACATCACGGCGATGGGCGGCACCGTGGACATCCGCTCGGCCAAGGGCTTCGGCACCACGATCTCGATCTCGCTGCCGCTGACGCTGGCGATCCTGGACGGCATGTCGATCCGGGTGGGCGAGGAAGTCTACATCCTGCCGCTGGGCTTCGTGGTCGAATCGCTGCAGCCGGTGGAAACGGATGTGCGCGAGATTTCCGGCAAGGGCCGGGTCGTCAAGGTGCGCGGCGAATACCTGCCGCTGATTCCGCTGTTCCAGATGTTCGGCATCGCCCCGCGCTTTGCCGAACCATGGGAAGGCATCCTGGTGATCCTGGAAACGGAAGGCAGGAAGGCCTGCCTGTTCGTCGACGAACTGGTCGGCCAGCAGCAGGTGGTGGTGAAGAACCTGGAATCGAATTACCGCAAGGTGGCCGGCATTTCGGGCGCAACGATCCTCGGCGACGGCGGCGTGGCCCTGATCCTGGACGTTGCCGCGCTGATCCGCTCGTCGCGCCAGCTGGTGGACGAGTCGACGCTGAACACGCTGGGCTGAGCCGGGCCGGGTTGGGTAGCACCGCCCGGGACATGGATTGAATATTTTGGAAAGCAAAGGACACAACATGGCAGACGCAAACCAGCAGGCCGAGATCGCGGGTCACGAATTCCTGGCCTTCACGCTGGGCAAGGAAGAATACGGCATCGATATCCTGAAAGTGCAGGAGATCCGCGGCTACGAGGCGGTGACCCGCATCGCCAACGCGCCGGAATTCATCAAGGGCGTGATCAACCTGCGCGGCATCATCATTCCCGTGGTGGACATGCGCATCAAGTTTCGTCTGGGCGAACCGGTGTACGACCAGTTCACCGTGGTGATCATCCTGAACATCAACGGCCGCGTGGTGGGCATGGTGGTCGACAGCGTATCCGACGTGATCACGCTGGAGGCGGGCCAGATCAAACCGTCTCCGGAAATGGGCACCGTGTTCTCTTCCGAGTACATGATCGGCCTGGGTACGGTGGCCGAGCGGATGCTGATCCTCATGGATATCGACAAGCTGATGTCGAGCCCGGAAATGGGCCTGATGGACAACATCGCCGCATGACGGCGGTGAGCGGCAGCAAATCAGCAACGGTAACGTCGCTGTAGAACATTACAGGCGGCCAGCGTCCCGGCAGAGGGCGTGGCGCCACATCGAGAGAACGGGATTGAAAATGAGTGTACGTAACTACAAGATCGGTACGCGCCTCGGCATCGGGTTCGGCATTATCCTGCTGATCCTGGTGGCGCTGGTGCTGACCGCCAACGGACTGAATCACCGCAACAAGTCGCAGCTCAACGAGGGGCTGGAACTGACCAGCGCCAAGACCCGCGCGGCCACGGCGATGAAGAGCGCGATGCTGGAATCGGGCATCGCCATGCGCAACATCGGCCTGCAGTCGGACGTCGAGCTGATGCAGAAGGAAGAAGCCAAGGTGAAGGCGCAGCAGGCGCGCTACGCCGAAGCGCTCGGCAGGCTGGAAAAGCTGGGCCTGGACACTGCCGAAAAGCAGGCGCTGGCCGAGCTGGCGGCGCTGGACAAGGACGTGGATGCCGCGTTCAGGGAAGCGATGGCGCAGGTGATGGCCTTCAATGCCGAGGGCGCGACCAAGATCATCTCGGGCCGCATCGACCCGCTGAACACGCGCTCGCTGGCGGACCTGAATCGCCTGCTGGACATGCAGCATGCGGCGCAGAAGGCCTTCCAGCAAAGCTCGGTGGAAGCGGACAGCCGCGTGCTGATGCTGACCCTGCTGCTGGGCGCGCTGGGCGTGGCCGCCGGTATCGTCTGCGCGATCTTCACCACGCGTTCGATCACGGTGCCGCTGGCCGGCGCCGTGGAAGTGGCGAAGCGTGTCGCCGCGGGCGAACTGACGTCGCGTGTCGTCGTCGAGGGCAAGGATGAAACCAGCGAACTGCTGCAGGCGCTGAAGGACATGAACGACAGCCTCGTGAAAACGGTGGGCCAGGTGCGCAGCGGCACCGAGACCATCGCCCTGGCGTCGCAGGAAATCGCCTCGGGCAACGCCGACCTGTCGTCCCGCACCGAAACGCAGGCCAGCTCGCTGGGCGAGACGGCCAGCGCGATGGGCACGCTGACGTCCACGGTGAAGCAGAACGCGGACAACGCGCGCCAGGCGAACCAGCTGGCCGTGTCGGCATCCTCGGTAGCGGAGAAGGGTGGCCAGGTCGTCTCGCAGGTGGTCGACACGATGGGCTCGATCAAGGCCAGTTCCTCGAAGATCGTCGACATCATCGGCGTCATCGACGGCATTGCCTTCCAGACCAATATCCTGGCGCTGAACGCGGCCGTCGAGGCGGCCCGTGCCGGCGAGCAGGGCCGCGGCTTCGCCGTGGTCGCTTCCGAAGTGCGCAACCTGGCGCAGCGTTCGGCCAGCGCGGCCAAGGAAATCAAGGCGCTGATCGACGATTCCGTGACGAAGGTCGACGCCGGCGGCAAGCTGGTCGACGAAGCGGGCCAGACGATGGAACTGATCGTCACGTCGATCCGCCAGGTCACCGATATCATGGGCGAGATCACCGCGGCCACGCAGGAACAGAGCAGCGGCATCGAGGAAGTGAACATCTCGATCGCGCAGATGGACGACATGACGCAGCAGAACGCCGCGCTCGTGGAACAGGCCGCGGCGGCCGCCGAAAGCATGCAGGACCAGGCGCAGCGCCTGGCCGAGGCAGTGGCGATCTTCAAGCTGGGCAACGATGCCGTGGCCCTGCCGGCGCCAGTCGCGAAGCCCGCCTTCCAGCCTCCTTCCAGGCCCGCCGCGAAGCCGCTCGCCAAGCCCGCCGTACGTGCGGTAACGGTGGCCAAGGCGCCGGCGAAGAAGGCAGCCCCGGCGCCGGCCGGCGACGACTGGGAAGAGTTCTGATTCCCCGGGAGCGATGATGTCCAGAGATACCGTCAAGGAATTTGACTTCAATGGCCGCGACTTCGAGCGCGTGCGTGGGCTGATCTACAAGCGGGCCGGCATTTCGCTGGCCGACAGCAAGCAGGAGATGGTCTATTCGCGCCTGGCCCGGCGCCTGCGGGCGACCGGCATCGTGTCGTTCGCCAAGTACCTGGACGACCTGGAGGCGGGACGCATGCCCGACGAGTGGGAATCGTTCACCAATGCGCTGACGACGAACCTGACGTCGTTCTTCCGCGAGGCGCACCATTTCCCGCTGCTGGCCGAGCACGTGAAGAAGCACAAGGGTGAACCGCTCAACATCTGGTGTTCCGCCAGTTCCACCGGCGAGGAACCGTATTCGATCGCGATCACCGTGTGCGAGGCACTGAACACGCTGACCCCGCCGGTGCACATCATCGCCACCGACATCGATACCAATGTGCTGGCAACGGCCGCCAACGGCATCTATCCGCTCGAACGGATCGAGAAGCTGACGGCGGAGCAGCAGCGCCGCTTCTTCCTGAAAGGGAAGGGCGACAAGGCCGGCATGGTGCGCGCGCGCCCGGAACTGCGCCAGCTGATCACGTATCGTCCGTTGAACCTGCTGGAAGAGCGGTGGGACATCCGCGGTCCGTTCGACGTGATCTTCTGCCGCAACGTGATGATCTACTTCGACAAGGCCACGCAGCGCAAGATCCTGTCGCGCTTCGTGCCGCTGATGAAGCCCGATGCATTGCTGTTCGCCGGACACTCCGAGAACTTCCTGTATGTGTCGGAATCGCTGAAACTGCGCGGCAAGACGGTGTACGAGCTGGATACCTCCGCGCGGGCAGCCGTGCAGCAGCGGGCCTGAACGCCCGCACCAAGAAAGCCTCATGATGGACAACGAACATATCGCCACCAACGTCTACTACGACCGCACGTTCGACTGCCAGGCGGCGAAGATCCTGCCGGGCGAGTACTACTTCACGCAGAAGGACATGCTGATCGTGACCGTGCTGGGCTCGTGCGTGTCGGCCTGCATCCGCGACCGCGTGACGGGCCTGGGCGGCATGAACCACTTCATGCTGCCGGATGGCGGCGCCGACCAGAACAGCCCCGTGTCGGCCTCGGCCCGCTACGGCACATATGCGATGGAAATCCTGATCAACAGCCTGCTGAAATCGGGCGCGCGGCGCGACAACCTGGAAGCGAAGGTCTTCGGCGGCGGCGCGGTGCTGAAGGGTTTCACGGCGATGAATGTCGGCGAACGCAATGCGGCATTCGTGCAGACTTTCCTGCGCAACGAACGGATCCGCGTGGTGGCCGAGGATCTGAACGACGTGTATCCGCGCAAGGTGTATTTCTTCCCCCGTACCGGCAAGGTGCTGGTGAAGAAGCTGATGCAGTCGCATAACGACACGCTGGCGAAACGCGAGATTGAATACGCCAGCCGCCTGAAGGTGCAGCCGGTGGCCGGCGAAATCGAGCTGTTCTGACCTGAAGCGTACTTTTAACGAGGTTTGAATGAAGACCAAGGTGTTGGTCGTCGACGATTCCGCACTGATCCGGAGCGTCATGACCGAAATTATCAACAGCCAGCCGGACATGGAGGTGGTCGGCACGGCCCCCGATCCATTGGTGGCGCGCGAGCTGATCAAGCAAACCAATCCGCACGTGCTGACGCTGGACGTGGAGATGCCGAAGATGGATGGCCTCGACTTCCTGGAAAAGCTGATGCGGCTGCGGCCGATGCCGGTGGTCATGGTGTCGTCGCTGACCGAGCGCGGTTCCGAGATCACGATGCGCGCGCTCGAACTGGGCGCCGTGGATTTCGTCCAGAAACCGAAGATGTCGATCCAGACCGGCATGCGCGACTATGCCGACCTGATCGCCGACAAGATCCGCGCCGCGGCCAGGGCGCGCATCCGTGCCCGCACGCTGCCCCAAGCGGGCGCCGAAGGGCAGGCACCCCTGCCACAATTACGCAATCCGCTGATGTCGTCCGAAAAACTGATCATCATCGGTGCGTCGACCGGTGGAACGGAAGCGATCCGGGAATTCCTGCTGCAGATGCCGTCGGACTGCCCGGGAATCCTGATCACGCAGCACATGCCGGAAGGTTTCACGCGATCGTTCGCGAAGCGCCTGGATTCGCTGTGCAGGATTTCCGTGCAGGAGGCGCAAGGCAACGAGCGCGTGCTGCCGGGCCATGCCTACATCGCGCCCGGCCACTCGCACCTGATGCTGGCGCGGTCCGGCGCGAACTACATGACGAAGCTCGACCAGGGCGAGCCCGTCAACCGCCACCGCCCGTCGGTGGACGTGCTGTTCCGCTCGGCGGCGCTACATGCGGGCAAGAATGCGGTGGGCGTGATCCTGACCGGCATGGGCAAGGATGGCGCGGCGGGGATGCTGGAGATGAAAACGGCCGGGGCGTATAATTTTGCCCAGGATGAGGCCAGTTGCGTGGTATTCGGCATGCCGCGCGAGGCGATCGCCGTGGGCGCCGCCCACGAGGTGGGCGCCTTGCAGGCGCTGCCGGGCATGGTGCTGGGACACCTGGCGCAACACGGCATGCGGGCCTTGCGCGTGTAAAGAACAGGGCTCATCGGCCCTGTCGGTGGATACTGGTGGCGTGCGACTGACGTGCGATTGTTTGTGCAATTGTTTGTGCGATGTTTGTGCAATGTTTGTGCAATTGTTGGTGCGATTGGCGTCAAAGACACGGATTGAATTCGGGATGTGGCTTTTAAGGTGCATTTCGGGTTGCTTCATTCCCTTGGGGCAACTTAAATGCTATCCTTTAAGATGCTGGTGGCGCGATCCAAACGACACTCACTATTTATAACCGCGTAGAGAAACAACGGAGCAATTCATGGCTGATCCAAAGATGAAATTTCTGGTAGTAGACGACTTCTCGACGATGCGCCGCATCGTCCGGAATCTGTTGAAGGAACTGGGTTATGCCAATGTGGACGAAGCCGAGGATGGCGTGATGGCGCTGGCCAAGCTGCGCTCGGAACAGTTCGACTTCGTCGTGTCCGACTGGAACATGCCGAACATGGATGGCCTGACGATGCTGCAAAACATCCGTGCCGATCCCGCGCTGGCGAAATTGCCGGTGCTGATGGTGACCGCCGAGGCGAAGAAGGAAAACATCATCGCGGCAGCCCAGGCCGGTGCCAACGGCTACGTCGTCAAGCCTTTCACGGCGGCCACGCTGGATGAGAAGCTGAACAAGATTTTCGAAAAAATCGGAGTCTGATCGATGGTCGAGCAAGCCGCCAACGCCGTCGCGGACGGCGCGGACCCGCATGAAGAGTTCCTGGCACGCATCGGTCACATGACCCGTGCGCTGCACGAGAACCTGCGCGGACTCGGGCTGGACAAGTTGATCGAGAAGGCGGCCGAGGATATCCCGGATGCCCGCGACCGCCTCGACTACGTGGCGCGCCTTTCCGAAACCGCGGCCCAGAAGGTGCTCAATGCCACCGACGAAGCCGGTCCTTTGCAAGACCGCATCTGCAGCGATGCAAAGGAATTGTCCGGTGCATGGCAGGCGCTGCTCGACGGCCAGGGTGACGGCGGGGCCGACTGGCGCGCGCTGGCACAGCGCACGATCGCCACGCTGGCCGCCACCACCGATGCCACGGGCGCCACGAAGGGCCACCTGATGGACATCATGATGGCGCAGGACTTCCAGGATCTCACGGGCCAGGTGATCAAGCGTGTCACGGGCATTGCGCAAAACCTCGAACAGCAGCTCGTGCAGACGCTGATCGACTTCGCGCCCGAGGAACTGAAGAAGGAACTCGACAGCGGCCTGCTGAACGGGCCGCAAATCGACAAGACGAAAGACGGCGTGGTGGCCGACCAGAGCCAGGTCGACGACCTGCTCGACAGCCTGGGCTTCTGATCCGGCAGGCCCCGCTGCCCGCCGTTTCTTCAGCAGGCCGCTGATTCAGCAGCCCGCTGCTCCGACAGCCCGCTGCTTCACCACCTGCTGCTTCACGACCTGCTGCTTCACGACTTGTTTTCCAGCACGGATCTTTCAGCCAATCTTCGTCGGCCTTTCTCCCCATGCACCAAACGCATTTCCTCGTTCGCGAGCCGTTGCTGGACCCGCAGCAGCGCGTCGTGGGCTACGAGCTCTCCTGGCAGCACGATCCTGCCGCCACGCCCGCGCTGGCCGAGCTGGAAGACCTGGTCGGCTTCGTGGCGGTCCATGTCAACGATGCCGAACGCGGCTGGCTGCTGCGCGACAAGACGCTGTTCCTGCAGGCCGTGCCGGGCATGCTGTCGACGGATGCGCTGCATGACCTGCCGCCGCAGCACACGGTGCTGTCGATCCGCACGGCCGAACTGGCCAATCCCGACACGCTGGCCGCCGTGCGCGCACTGCGCGCCGGCGACGTGGGCATCCTGTTGCGCAATTGCGACCTGGCGCGTGCCGGCAACCGGCTGCCGATGATCGCGTCGTACGTCGAAGTCCGCTTCACCGGCGGCGACGTGGCGTCGCAGGCACGCGCCTATGCGGCGCTGAAGCAATCTCAGGTACGGATGGTGGGCCGGCCCGTGGCGACATGGGAGGATTTCGACGCGTGCGCCGCGCTGGGCATCGATGCGTTCGTCGGCAAGCTGCACCTGACACCGCGGCCGGGGCCGGAAGCAAAGGGATTGAACCCGGCGCAGACCACGATCCTGCAGTTGATGCAGATGGTGCAGGCCAATGCCGAAGTGCAGAAGATCGAGAGCGTGCTCAAGCGCGATGCCGCGCTGTCCTACAAGCTGCTCCGCTATATCAATTCCGCCGGCTTCGGCGCCGGTCGCGAGATCCAGTCGCTGAAGCAGGCCATCACGCTGCTGGGCTACCAGCCGCTGTACCGCTGGCTCACGCTGCTGCTGGCGACGGCGAGCACGAGCGGTTACTCGCCGGTACTGCTGGAAACGGCCGTGGTACGCGGAAGGCTGGCCGAACTGCTCGGCCTGGCCGCGCTGGGCCGGGCCGATGCGGAAAACGTCTTTGTCGCCGGCATGTTCTCGCTGCTCGACCGGCTGCTGGGTATTCCAATGAAAGAAGTGCTGGACACGATCCCCCTGTCGGCGGAAATCGTGGCGGCGCTGCTGGAGCGCAGCGGCCGTTTCGGGCCCTACCTGGCGCTGGCCGAAGCGTGCGAACTGAATTCGCACCTCGTGGCATCGCTGGCGGCTTCGCTGCAACTGACGCCGGAGGAGGTCAACAAGGCGCACCTGTCAGCGCTGGCGTGGGCGCAGAATGTGACCGGCTGACGAGCCGAGCACCCCTCGAAAGCCGGCGATACGAAAACCGGTGACAGACACCGGTTTTTTCGCAACATTCCCTGAAAAATGGTGCCTGTCACCGGTTTTTTACCGGCTTTTGAAACCTGCCGAAACGCCCTGCGCCGGTTCAGATTTCCAGGTTGTCGATCAGCCGCGTTGTGCCCAGCTTCGCGGCGGCAAGCACCACCAGCGGTTCGCCCTGCGCCAGGTCGCCGGCATTGGGCGGCTGCAGGTCGATGCGCTTGCGGATGCTGATGTAGTCGGGCTTCCAGCCGCGCGCGGCCAGCTCGTCCATGGCCTTGTGCTCGAGCTGGAACACATCCAGGTGGCCGGCACGCACTTCGGCGGCGACGGCATTGAGGGCGTTGTACAGTGCCGGCGCTTCGGCGCGCTCGGCGGCGGACAGGTACATGTTCCGCGATGACAATGCCAGCCTGTCTTCCGCGCGGAAGGTTTCCGCGCCGATGATCTGCGTGGGCAACGCGAACTGGCGCGCCATGTTGCGGACGATCATCAACTGCTGGTAATCCTTCTTGCCGAACACGGCCACCTTCGGCTGCACGCACGAGAACAGCTTCGTCACGACCGTGCATACGCCATTGAAGAAGCCCGGGCGGAATTCGCCCTCCAGGATGTTGCCCAGGTCGTCCGGCGGCTGTACGCGGTATTCCTGGGGTTCCGGGTACAGGTCTTTTTCGGTCGGGGCGAACAGCACGTACACACCTTCCTTTTCCAGCTTTTCCACGTCCGCCTGGAAGGTGCGGGGATACTTGTCGAAGTCCTCGTTCGGACCGAATTGCAGGCGATTGACGAAGATCGATGCCACGACGGGGTCGCCATGCTTGCGCGCCAGGCGCATCAGTGACAGGTGACCTTCGTGCAGGTTGCCCATCGTGGGCACGAACGCGGTGCGCAACTGGCCCGAAAGCTGGTCGCGCAGTTCTTCGATCGAGGAAATGATTTTCATAATATTGTTCTGGGTTCAAACGAAAATTCGGGCCACGCCATCGGCGCATCCGCCGATCTCATGCCGGAGAATACGCGAGACGCACGTAGATGGGCGCAAACGGCTCGGCCTGGGTAATTTCGATCAGGGTTTCTTTCGCCAGTTCCAGCATTGCGACGAAATTGACGACAATGACCGGCACGCCGCCGCCCACGTCGAACAGGTCGGCAAATTCGACGAAGCGCTGGGATTGCAGCCGGCGCAGGATATTCGTCATGTGCTCGCGCACCGACAGCTCCTCGCGCGTGATCCGGTGATGCTGCTTCAGCGTCGCCCGCTTGAGCAGGCCGCGCCAGGCCGCCTGCAGGTCGCTCGCGCTGACATCGGGCCACACGGGCACGAGGCTTTGCTCGATGAAGACCTGCGTGCGGACGAAATCCCGGTCCACCTGTGGCAGCGCATTCAGGTCGTAGGCGGCCAGCTTGATCTGCTCGTACTCGAGCAGCCGGCGTACCAGTTCGGCGCGGGGATCCTCGGCTTCGGCCTCGATGTCGTGCGGACGCTGCGGCAGCAGCATGCGCGACTTGATCTCGATGAGCATGGCCGCCATCAGCAGATACTCGGCGGCCAGTTCCAGGTTCGAGAGCCGGATCTGCTCCACGTACTTCAGATACTGCAGCGTGACCTGGGCCATCGGAATGTCCAGGATGTTGAAGTTCTGGCGGCGGATCAGGTAAAGCAGCAGGTCCAGCGGGCCTTCGAACGCTTCGAGGAAAATCTCCAGCGCGTCTGGCGGAATGTACAGGTCGTTCGGCAGCTTCAGCAGGGGCTCGCCGTACAGGCGCGCGAACGCGGCACCGTCGGCAGGTGCCGCGGCGCTGCTTCCAACCGGTTGCGCCCCGATCGGGACATCCGGCGCCGCGGCGGCCACGCCGTCTACTGCGTCGCTCCCCGCATCCTGTGGCAGCATGCGTGCCGTCCCGAAGGATCAGAGCTTGTTCTGGTAAACGTAAGCCTGCTGTGCGATGCGGGAAGCGCGCTGGCGGGATTGCTCGTCCAGCGACGTTGGTTCCTTGTCCCACAGCAGGGAGCGGCCCTGCTGCTGGTCCGCCTCGATGGCCGGATTCTTCTCCTTGAGCGTCTTGATGAACTGGGTGTGATCGGACTCGTAACCGCGGTGTTGTTTGAACAGGAGTTTCATATCGTGAAAGGTAGTGAAAACCAGCGGGTATTCTACCGCGCTGCGGCATGCTCAAGGGAATTTCCGGAATTTGGGGTGATTCTGCCCCCCATTTTCTGGCGCATCTGCAACGGCTTGCCGGATCGGTTATTCTTTCCTGCAATGAATTCGCGCCTGACACTCCATACGGCCTTCCTGCTGACCCTTGCGCCGCTGCTGTGGGCGGGCAATGCCATCGTTGGCCGCCTCGTGCACGACCTCGTGCCGCCCATGACGCTGAATTTCCTGCGCTGGCTGATCGCGCTGCTGATCCTGCTGCCCCTGGCCGGCCCGGTATTCGGACGCGACAGCGGTTTATGGCGGCACTGGCGCCGCTACGCCATATTGGGGCTGCTTGGCGTGGGCATGTACAACGCGCTGCAGTATCTTGCGCTGCAGAGCAGCACGCCGATCAACGTCACACTGGTGGCGGCCGGCATGCCTGTATGGATGATGGCCACCGGATGGCTGTTCTTCGGCGCGGCCGTTTCCCGTCGGCAGATCATCGGCGCCGTGCTTTCGATCGGCGGCGTATTGGTGGTATTGGCGCGCGGCGAATGGCATCATTTATTGGAGTTACGGCTCGTTGCCGGGGATTTATTCATGATCCTCGCCACGATTGCCTGGTCCCTGTATAGCTGGCTGCTGATCCGGACAACCGAGCCGGCACCGCTGCGCGCCAACTGGGCATCGTTCCTGGTTGCCCAGGTCGGGTTTGGCGTGGCATGGTCCGGTTTGTTTGCCGCCGGAGAATGGGCATTCCTCGCGCCGGCAATCCATTGGAATATCACGCTGGTCGCGGCGCTGGCCTATGTTGCGATCGGCCCCGCGATTATCGCCTTTCGCTGCTGGGGCGCCGGCGTGCAACAAGCCGGCCCGGCTATTGCGGCATTCTTCAGCAACCTGACGCCACTGTATGCCGCGCTGATGTCCTCGGCATTTCTCGGCGAGGCGCCGAATATTTACCACGGCATTGCTTTCGTGCTGATCGTCGGCGGTATTGTCGTGTCATCGCGCCGCTCGGCCTGATTATCGGTGCGGTGCGCCGGCCGGGTTATGAACCTGATATCGTGGCACTGGTTCATTTCCCGTGGAGGCATCATGGTTAAAATGCTTGCCGCCATCGTGGCGGCGCAATTTCTTCTCACCGCTTGCGACCAGTCCGCCCCGCCAAAACCGCCGAAACCCATCGCAGAGCAATCCCGCGACAGCCGGCCTTGATGCCGGCTTTTTTATGCTCCAAAACTATTTCCGCAAAACAGGGGTCAGACCCCTGTTTTGAGGAAATGTTGTCAGGAGTGCGCCAAAACACGGCTCCTGCGCTTGGCTCATGCCAATATATTGTCTGATTATGCTGAACTTTGGCTTGCTAACGCCGTCCGTTACCCCCGAGCTGTGACGGAAGCACAACATTCAGCGCAGTGTGCGGCGCATGACGAGCGGGGCGGGTTCGAGTGGATTGGCGTGCGAGTATTCAAGCTCTTCCGCGAGCTCGAATTCGAAAGCCGAATAAAAATCCACGAGTTTCGACTGGTCGCTGCGCACGGCGAGGCGCAGTTCGCCGATGCCGCTCTCAATGCCATGGTGAATCACGGCTTCCAGCAGATGCTGGGACAGGTTATTGCCGCGGTAGGCCGGCAATATGCCCATCCGGAGTATTTCCCAGCAATCCGCTTCGGTGTCGTGCGGCAGCCAGCGTACCGAGCCGATGGGGTCGTTTGCATTCAACAAAATAAAACCGCCGCCCTGGCGCAGGTGTTCTGCGACGAGGACGGCGGTTTCACGGTGGCCACTCGATGTAACACTGACTTTACCGGCCCACGCATTGCGCGTGAGGCCGGCAATTATCGGTGCATCGTCATCGGCAGCAGTCCGGACGACAAATTTCATCGGTAACAAAAATCCTTTTAACGGATCCGCATGCCCGGCTCGGCGCCTGGCCACGGGTTCAGGATATAAATGCCTGGATTGGCTTTTTCATCCGCGGCGGACGCGGCCAATACCATGCCTTCGGAAACGCCGAATTTCCCCATCTTGCGCGGCGCCAGATTCGCCACCAATACCGTCAATTTGCCGACGAGATCGGCCGGGTGGTACATCGACTTGATGCCGGAGAAAACATTGCGGTGACGGCCTTCGCCCACGTCCAATGTCAGGCGCAGCAGTTTCTCGGAACCTTCGACATGCTCGCAATTGACGATTTTTGCGATACGCAGATCGATTTTCACGAAATCGTCGATCTTGATTTCAGGCGCCAGTTCCTCGATGCCGGTGGCGGCGGCCGACACGTCGGCAGGCGCCGCGGTGGCCGAAGGCGTGGCGATGGCAGCGGCAGGAGCGGCGGCGGCCGGCTTCGGCGTATCGAACAGCTCGTCGATCATCTTGGCGTCGACGCGGGTCATCAGGTGGTTGTAGGCACCGATGGTGCGGCCCAGCATGGCCGACGATGCCGCTTCCACGCCCGTGTCGGCCCAGGTCAGGCGCGCGTCGTTCAGGAATTCCTGCACCTTTGCGGCCACACCCGGCAATACCGGCGACAGCAGGATCGTCAGCTGGCGGAACAGGATCAGCGCCGTCGTGCACACTTCATGCAGTTCGGCCAGCTTCGTTTCATCCTTGGCCAGCACCCAGGGCTTGTTTTCATCGACGTACTGGTTCGTCACGTCGGCGATTTCCATGATTTCGCGCAGCGCCTTGCCGAACTCGCGGTTTTCATAGCTCAGCGCGATCGAATCGGCGCGGACATGGCCTTCGGCATTCGTCAGCGCACGCCCGATCCAGCCCAGTGAAGTGTCGGACAACTGCGCCGACAACTGGCCATTGAACTTCTTGGCAATGAAGCCGGCACAGCGGCTGGCGATATTGACATATTTGCCGATCAGGTCGGAATTGACGCGTGCCACGAAATCCTCGCCCGTGAAATCCAGGTCTTCTACCTTGGAGTTCAGCTTGAAGGCGATGTAATAACGCAGCCATTCCGGATTCATGCCCAGGTTCAGGTAGCGCAGCGGCGAAATGCCGGTGCCGCGCGACTTGGACATCTTTTCATTGTTGACCGTGAGGTGGCCGTGCACGTTCACCTTCAGGTTGTCGATCACCGGATGGTCCGCGAACTTCAGCATCGCCGGCCAGAACAGCAGGTGGAACGACACGATATCCTTGCCGATGAAATGGATCTGCTCGGTGGCAGGATCGCGCAGGAACGTGTCGTAATCGATACCGTTCTTGCTGAAGTAATTCTTCAGCGATGCCAGGTAGCCGACCGGCGCATCCAGCCACACATAGAAGAACTTGCCCGGCGCATCGGGAATCGGGATGCCGAAATAGGGTGCGTCCCGGGAAATATCCCAGTCGGCCAGCTTTTCACCGGCTTCGCCCAGCCATTCCGATACCTTGTTGACCATTTCCGGCTGCAGGCGGCCCGGCGTATTCAGCCAGTCGCGCAGGAATTCAAAGCAGCGCGGGTCGGACAGCTTGAAGAAATATTGTTCGGAAGGCTTCAATACCGGCGTGGCGTTCGTGAACACCGAATACGGGTTCACCAGATCGGTGGGCTGGTAGGCGGCGCCGCAGACTTCGCAATTGTCGCCATACTGGTCCTTGGCGCCGCATTTCGGGCATTCGCCCTTGATGTTGCGGTCGGCCAGGAACATGCCCTTGACCGGATCGAAGAAGCGATCGACGGTTTTCGTCTGGATCAGGCCACTGTCCCGCAGCTTGCGGTAGATGCCCTGCGACAGCTCGACGTTTTCCGGCGAATCCGTCGAATACCAGTTATCGAAGGCGATATGGAAACCGTCCAGGTACTGGGCGCGGCCGGCGGCGATCTTCGCGACGAATTCCTGCGGCGTGATGCCTTCCTTCTCGGCGGCGATCATGATCGGCGTGCCGTGCGTATCGTCGGCGCCGACGAAGTGCACTTCGCGTGCGTGATCGCCGTCGCGCTGCATTCGCTGGAAACGAACCCAGATGTCGGCCTGGATGTATTCCATCATGTGGCCGATATGGAAGGCGGCGTTTGCGTAGGGCAGGGCGGTGGTGACGAACAGCTTGCGAGTCATGGTCAGCGCTAGGTTGGTTGTATAAAAGGACCATTTTACCAGCCCATTCGGCGGCGTGCGGTTGCCGCGAAGGCTCCTGGCCTCATGCCCGCGGCCGATTTGCGCTAGACTTCCGCTTCAATCACGGAGATTTACATGAGCATCACAGTCGAAGACGTCAAGGCAGCCTTGTCCAGGGTGGTCGATCCGAATACCACGAAGGATTTCATCGCCACCAAATCGGTCCGCAACCTGAAGGTCGACAATGGCACCATTTCGCTGGACATTGAGCTGGGGTATCCGGCGAAGAGCCAGATCGAACCGATCCGCGCCAGCGTGCTGGCGGCATTGCAGGGCCTCGGCCTGCCGGTGAACCTGAACGTCTACAGCAAGATCATTGCCCACACGGTGCAGCGCGGCCTGAAGCCGCTGCCCAATGTGAAGAACATCATCGCCGTCGCTTCCGGCAAGGGCGGCGTGGGCAAATCGACCACGGCCGTCAACCTGGCGCTGGCGCTGGCCGCCGAGGGCGCCACGGTCGGCGTGCTGGACGCGGACATCTACGGCCCGTCGCAGCCCATGATGCTGGGCGTGTCCGGCCGCCCCATCACGAAGGATGGCAAGTCGATGGAGCCGATGGAAAACCACGGCGTGCAGGTCTCGTCGATCGGTTTCCTGATCGACCCGGACGAGCCGATGGTGTGGCGCGGCCCGATGGTCACGCAGGCGCTGCAGCAGTTGCTGGACCAGACCAACTGGCGCGACCTCGACTACCTCGTCATCGACATGCCGCCGGGCACGGGCGATATCCAGCTGACGCTGTCGCAAAAAGTGCCTGTGACGGGCGCGGTGATCGTGACCACGCCGCAGGACATCGCGCTGCTGGACGCGCGCAAGGGCCTGAAGATGTTCGAGAAGGTCGGCATCCCGATCCTCGGCGTGGTGGAGAACATGAGCACGCACATCTGCTCGAACTGCGGCCACGTCGAGGAAATCTTCGGCGCCGGCGGCGGCGAGAAGATGACGCAGGACTTCAAGGTCGACTTCCTGGGCAAGCTGCCGCTGAAGATGTCGATCCGCGAGCAGACCGATTCGGGCAAGCCCACGGTGGTGGCCGAGCCGGACGGCCCGGTGGCGCAGATCTACAAGGAGATCGCCCGCAAGGTCGCCATCCGCGTGGCCGAAAAGGCCAAGGACATGACCAGCAAGTTCCCGACCATCGTCGTCAAGAACGACTGATACCCGGGGAGTGACACGGGCCTTCGCGCCCGCTCGCCCGGTCCGGCACCTTGCCGGACCGGGCGAGCTTCTACTTTGCCTTTTCAAACACCGTATCGAGCCCCGGCGCGATCAGGCGCCCGCGCTCGTTCGCCGGCGCGAAGCGCAACTCGGCTTCCATCGACGTGACGAACCAGCTGCCGTCCGGTGCCGCGTGCAGCGGTTCCACGGCCCCTTCGCGCAACGCGACGGTGAGCCCTTCGCCACTGCGGGCAATGGTGAAGTCGCCCATCCCGTCGATTACGTACTTGCCGGGCAGCGCCGCCAGCGCGGCGGCCGGCGCGTCGATCGCGGTGCGCACCCTGGCGCGCTGCGTCGGCCACCCGTAGGCATCGGCGACGGCGCGCACCACGTCGCCGGCAAGTTCGCCGCCGCGGTCGCCGTTGGTCATCACCGCCACGCCATCGCCCCGTTCCGTGTAGGCGACCAGCACGTTCTGGTAACCCGCGTTGGCGCCCCCGTGGCTGAACGACTGGGCCTGGCCGGTGCCCTCGATGCGCCAGCCGAGGCCGAAGTTCTCCAGCACCGGCGCCAGCATCAGCTGCGTCATCGATTGCGACAGCACCTTGTTCGACTGGCCCGCCGCCGACAGCTTGACCTCGATCGCCAGCTTCGCCAGGTCCGACGGCGTGGACCACAGGCCCGCGGCCGCCAGTTCCGGATACGTGTGCGGCCCGCCGGCGATCGGCTTGCCGGCCGCGTCGTGGGGCAGGGCGGCGCGCGCCAGCAGCGCCGGCGGCAGCGGCTGGGCAAACGTGCTGTCGTTCATCGCCAGCGGCGCCAGCACGGACTCGTGCAGCAGCCGGGCGAAATCGCCATTCGTGCCGCCATTCGTGCCGCCATTCGTACCGCCTTTCGTGCCGCCTTTCGTGCGTTCTTCGAGCACGTACTGGATGACTTCGTAGCCGCCGCCCGAATAGCGCCATTTCGTGCCGGGCTTCGTCGACACGTGCACGCCGCGCGAATTGGACGGTGCTGCCCCGTTCAGCAATTGCACCAGCGTGGGCACCTTTGCCCCCGCCGCGTAGCCGGGAAAGCCGTGCACGGTGGTGCCGGCCGTGTGCGACAGCAGCTGGCGCAGCGTGACCGGTGAATCGTCGATGTTGTTCGGCAGCTTCCACCACTGGGTGTAGCCGTTGATGTTCGCGTCCAGTGCCAGCGTGCCGTGCTGCACCAGCTTCAGCGCGGCCAGCGCGGTGACCGGCTTGCTGATCGACCCGGCCTGGAACAGCGTGGCCGGCGTGACGGCTGGCCCGCCCGGCGTGACCACGCCGTATCCCTTGGCCCATTCGATCGCGCCGGCATGGATCACCGCGATGCTGGCGCCCGGCACGCCGAGGCGGGCCATCTCGTCGGCCAGCCGGCGCTTCACGGGCGGTGCGCCGGCGATCGCCACGGCCGGTTGCAAGCCCGTTTCGACGGCGGCGATGCGGGCGGCGAGGGCGGCGCTGTCGGCGGCCAGCGCGGGCAGTGCACAGGACAGGAGGGGAA
Organism: Pseudoduganella sp. jia 12; assembly: GCF_055502675.1. Taxonomy (NCBI): domain Bacteria; kingdom Pseudomonadati; phylum Pseudomonadota; class Betaproteobacteria; order Burkholderiales; family Oxalobacteraceae; genus Pseudoduganella; species Pseudoduganella sp. jia 12. The sequence goes on along the minus strand of NZ_JBUXKP010000001.1, from coordinate 451,341 downwards.
AGAGCAGCAAACGCGATGGGTGGTTCAAGGGCGGGCTCCGCAAGTCTGGGGACGTCCGAGTATAAGTCAAGGCGAGTTAAAATAGCCCCTTTATACCTATCGCCCCACACTGAAATGACCTCTGCTCCAGCCAACACGCCAGCCACCCCGGTCCGTACCCGTTTTGCCCCGAGCCCGACCGGCTTCCTCCACCTGGGCGGCGCCCGCACGGCGCTGTACTCGTGGGCCTATGCGCGCCACTTCGGCGGCACCTTCGTGCTGCGCATCGAGGATACCGACCTGGAACGCTCCACGCCGGAAGCCGTGCAGGCGATCATCGACGGCATGCAGTGGCTGGGCCTGGACCATGACGAAGGCCCGTTCTACCAGATGCAGCGCATGGACCGCTACCGCGAGGTGATCGGGCAGATGCTGGAAGCAGGCACCGCCTATCACTGCTACTGCACGCCGGAGGAAGTGGAGGCGATGCGCGAGCGCTTCCGCGCCGCCGGCGAAAAGCCCCGCTACGACGGCACCTGGCGCCCCGAGGAGGGCAAGGCCCTGCCGGCCGTTCCGGAAGGCCGCAAGCCCGTGGTGCGTTTCAAGAATCCGCTGGACGGCGACGTCACGTGGAACGACGTGGTGAAAGGCCCGATCACGATCTCCAACAAGGAGCTGGACGATCTCGTCATCGCCCGCACCGACGGCACGCCCACCTATAACTTCTGCGTGGCCGTGGACGACTGGGACATGCGCATCACCCACGTGCTGCGCGGCGACGACCACGTCAACAACACGCCACGCCAGATCAACATCCTGCGCGCGATCGGCGCCCAGCTGCCCGAGTATGGCCACCTGCCGATGATCCTCGGTTCCGATGGCCAGAAGCTGTCGAAGCGCCACGGCGCCGTCAGCGTGATGGAATACCCGGCGCAAGGCTTCCTGCCGGAAGCGATGCTGAACTACCTGGCGCGCCTGGGCTGGAGCCACGGCGACGATGAAGTGTTCTCGATGGCGCAGTTCTGCGAATGGTTCAACCTGGAGCACCTGACGGCATCGCCGGCGCAGTTCAACAATGAAAAGCTGGCGTGGCTGAACAACCACTGGATCAAGCAGGCCGACAATGCGCGCCTGGCCGCGCTGGCGCAACCGCGCATGGTGGAGGCGGGCGCCGTGTTCGATGGCGCGCAGGGTCCGGTACCCGAGCTGGCCACCGTGCTGGCGCTGTTCAAGGAGCGCGCCAATACCGTCAACGAACTGGCCGATGCGGCCATGCTGTTCTATCGCGACCCGCAGCCCGATGCCGCCCTGATGACGCAGCATTTCACCGATGCCGTGAAGCCGGCGCTGGCCCTGTTCGCCGAGCGCATCGCCACGGTCGAGTGGACCAAGGAAGCGATCGCCGCGATGATCAAGGAAGTGCTGGCCGCCAACGGCCTGAAGATGCCGCAGCTGGCCATGCCGCTGCGCCTGATCGTGACGGGCCAGTTGCAGACCCCTGCAATCGATGCCGTGCTGCAGTTGTTCGGCCGCGACGTGGTGCTGGCCCGCGTGGGTAAATACCTCTGAAAATCTTTCATTCGGGTATTTGCGTTTTCTCAAACCGCTGCTATACTTCTGTCTCTTCGCAAACGGGGGTATAGCTCAGCTGGGAGAGCGCTTGCATGGCATGCAAGAGGTCAGCGGTTCGATCCCGCTTACCTCCACCAGTTTGGCGAAGTGGTTGTCGTGGTAAAGGCAGTACGGTAGTCCAGGGTCCCCATCGTCTAGAGGCCTAGGACATCACCCTTTCACGGTGAGTACCGGGGTTCGAATCCCCGTGGGGACGCCAAGGTTTGGCAGTTGAAGTGGTAGTCGAAGTTTGTTGTAACTGTCGCGGCACGTTGTAATGCCAGTCGCGGCGGTGGTAACAAAGGTCGCGAAAGCGGCTTTTATTTTGTCTGTGCCAGCGGGGGTATAGCTCAGCTGGGAGAGCGCTTGCATGGCATGCAAGAGGTCAGCGGTTCGATCCCGCTTACCTCCACCAACGGCGCAGACGAACGACGGCAGTTGTAGTAGTGGCAGTCCAGGGTCCCCATCGTCTAGAGGCCTAGGACATCACCCTTTCACGGTGAGTACCGGGGTTCGAATCCCCGTGGGGACGCCAGCGGAAGTTGCTGGCAGCAGTAGTAGTGGCAGTAGATTGTCTGAACCAGAGGGGGTATAGCTCAGCTGGGAGAGCGCTTGCATGGCATGCAAGAGGTCAGCGGTTCGATCCCGCTTACCTCCACCACGGAGCAGACAAGGCAGTAGCAGCAGTATCGGAAGTCCACGGTCCCCATCGTCTAGAGGCCTAGGACATCACCCTTTCACGGTGAGTACCGGGGTTCGAATCCCCGTGGGGACGCCAAGCAGCACCGATGATGAAGCCGCCTCGAGCGGCTTTTTTGTTGTCCGCAAATTCTTCGGCAGTTCCGTCGAAGTTCCCCTTTCAATAAAAAATTCTCTCCTTGCTCCCGCGCGGTTCCGGCCTACACTCAAAGTATTCCTCGTTGTGAATGCATTGGGGAGGCGCACATGGAACGTCACAAAAGTGGGATCAATCTCGGCTCGCATCTCAGGTCGCATCTTGGCTCGCATCTGGGGTCGCATTTAACCTCTTCCCTGGGTTCATATTTTCATCGCTTGCGCGTGCAGTCGCATCGCTGGACAGCGCGCGAGCCCGACTGGGTGATCGGCGCCCTTGCCGGCTTTGGTGCCGGCGGCATCGTGATGCTGATCGAACTGGCCTTCGCCGCCGCCATCGGTACCGATCCGTGGCGCACGCCGCGGCTGGTCGCCGCTATGGTGCTGGGCTCGCAGGTGCTGCAGGTGGGCGGTTACAGCCTCGAAGTGATCGTTGCCGCGCTTGCCGTCCACTACCTGCTCGGCACGTTCTTCGGCCTCGTGCTTGCCGCGCTCATGGCACCGTTCCGGCTCGATTCCAGTGTCGTCATGGCCGTGGTGTCCGGCGCCGTGTTCGGCCTGCTGCTGTACCTGTTCAATTTCTATGTGATCACGAGCGTGTTGCCGTGGTTCGCCGAAATGCGGGGATGGGTCACCGTGCTGGGGCACGTCGAGTTCGGCGTCATGGCCGGGCTGATCTACCGCATGCTGGAACGACGTCGCTGAGGCCGCCATGGCCATCGTGGTGGCATTGGTGCTGATCGCGGCCGGGGCGGTGGTGTTCCATTTTGCCAGCCCGTGGCAGCTCACGCCGATCGCATCGAACTGGCATGCGATGGACGATGCACTGTGGCTTACCTTCGCCATCACGGGTGTGGCTTTCGTCGTGCTGCACCTGTTCGTTGCCTACACCGTGGTGCGCTACCGCCACCGCGCCGGGCACCGGGCGTCGGCCGAACATGGCAATCGCAAGCTCGAGTGGTGGCTGATCGGTATCACCACCGCAGCCATCATCGGCCTGCTGGCGCCCGGGCTCACGGTGTATGCGCGGCTGATCGATCCGCCGCCCGATGCGCAGGTGTTCGAAGTGATGGGCCGGCAATGGCAATGGCACTACCGTTTGCCGGGCCGGGACGGCAAGCTGGGCGTTGCCGACACGCGCTTCATCACGGGCGCGAATCCGTTCGGCATCGACCCGCGGGATGCCCGCGGCCAGGATGACGTGCTGGTGCAGGGCCAGGAGCTGCACCTGCCGTTGAACCGCCCGGTGCTGGCGCAGTTGCGCGCGCAAGACGTGCTGCACGATTTCTACGTGCCGCAGTTCCGCGCCCGCATGAACATGGTGCCGGGCATGACCACGCACTTCTGGTTCACGCCCGAGCGTACCGGGCGCTACGAGGTGCTGTGCGCGCAACTGTGCGGCGTGGGGCATTCGAACATGCGCAGCTGGGTCGTCATCGACGAGCCCGTTGCGTATGCAGACTGGCTGGCGAAGCAGCCCACCTTTGGCGGCGGCGCCGGGCCCGGGGGAGCGGGAGCGCCGGGCGGGCCGGCCGAGCCCGGCAAGGTGGGCCGGCTGCTGGCGCAGCAGAAGGGCTGCATCGCCTGCCACAGCGTGGACGGCAGCCGTGGCGTGGGGCCGTCGTGGAAGGGGCTGTACGGTAGTACCGAGGCGCTGGAGGGCGGCGACACCGTGAAGGTGGACGATGCCTACCTGAAGCAGGCGATCAATGCGCCGCAGGCCAGCGTCGTGCGCGGCTATCCGCCCGTGATGCCGCCGGCCGGGCTCAGCGAAGCGGAACTGGCGGCCGTCGTGGAATACATCAAGTCCGTGCATTGACCGCATCGACCTGTCGAAGTGAGCGGTGCAGTACGCAGTGCAGTGCGCAGTACAGTGAACAGTGCAATAAACAATGCGCCGGTGACCGTGGAGGGCACATGTCCGACGATATCAGGGATCGACCCGGAGAATCGCGCGAAGAAGGCGAAGGGCCTGCCGGCGAGGGGGCTGACACGGTACACGCGGCACACGGCCCGACGGGTTTCTGGACACGCTATGTCTGGAGCCAGGATCACAAGGTGATCGCCATCCAGTACACGCTCACGGCGCTGGTGGTGGGCGTGATCGGCATCGTGCTGTCCGACCTGATGCGCCTGCAGCTGGGCTTCCCGGGGAAATTCGAATTCATCGACCCGGCCAGCTATTACCAGTACATCACCATGCACGGCATGATCATGGTGATCTATTTGCTGACGGCCATCTTCCTGGGCGGCTTCGGCAACTACCTGATCCCGCTGATGGTGGGGGCGCGCGACATGGTGTTCCCGTACCTGAACATGCTCAGCTTCTGGTTCTACCTGGCAGCCGTGCTGATCCTCGTCGCCAGCTTCTTCGTGCCGGGCGGCCCCACGGGCGCCGGCTGGACGCTGTATCCGCCGCAGGCCATCCTGCCGGGCACGCCGGGCGTGGAGGGCGGCATCGTCGTCATGCTCGTGTCGCTGCTCGTGTTCATCGCCGCCGCCACCATGGGCGGGCTGAACTATGTAACGACGATCCTGCAGGCGCGCACGCGCGGCATGACACTGATGCGCATGCCGCTCACCGTGTGGGGCATCTTCATCGCCACGATCCTCGCGCTGCTGGCGTTCCCCGCACTGTTCGTGTCCGGCGTGATGATGCTGCTCGACCGGGTGCTGGGCACGAGCTTCTTCATGCCGGCGATCGTGTCGATGGGGCAGCCGCTGGAGTACAGCGGCGGCAGTCCCCTGCTGTTCCAGCACCTGTTCTGGTTCTTCGGCCACCCCGAGGTGTATATCGTGGCACTGCCCGCGTTCGGCATCATCTCCGACCTGATCAGCGTGCATGCGCGCAAATGCATCTTCGGCTACCGGATGATGGTGTGGGCGATCGTCATCATCGGCGCGCTGTCGTTCGTCGTATGGGCGCACCACATGTACGTGTCCGGCATGCACCCGTGGTTCGGCTTCTTCTTCGCGGTCAGCACGCTCGTGATCGCGGTGCCCACGGCGCTGAAGGTGTACAACTGGACCCTGACGCTGTGGCGCGGCGACATCCACCTGACCGTGCCGATGCTGTTTGCGCTGGGTTTCATCAGCACATTCCTGATCGGCGGGCTGACCGGCCTGTTTCTCGGCAATGTCAGTGTCGACATCCCGTTGTCGAACACGTATTTCGTCGTGGCCCACTTCCACATGGTGATGGGCGTGTCGCCCGTGCTGGCCGTGTTCGGCGGCATCTACCACTGGTACCCGAAGGTAACGGGGCGCATGTACCACGAAACGCTGGCGCAGCTGCATTTCTGGATCACGTTCCTGGGCGCTTATGCGATCTTCTTCCCGATGCACTACCTGGGCCTGCTCGGCATGCCGCGCCGCTACTATGCCTACGACAACTACAACTTCATCCCCCCGTCGGCGCAATCGCTGAACGCGTTCATCACGGTGGCGGCGCTCGTCGTCGGCCTTGCGCAACTGCTGTTCCTCGCCAACCTCGCGTGGAGCTCGCGGCGGGGCAAGCCCGCGGGCGGCAATCCGTGGCGGGCGGGCAGCCTGGAATGGCAAACACCGCAAACGCCGCCCGTGCATGGCAACTGGGGAGCCCGTTTGCCCGTGGTGTATCGCGGGCCGTATGGCTATGGCCGCGGCGGGGCGGACGGGGCCGGTCTGGCGCAGGATTATCTGCCGCAAGACGTGGGGCCGGAAGATACCGATGATGACGAAGGGCGCGCCGGCAAACCGATGGCCGGTCCATCCGGCCAGATCGAAGGGGGACAGACATGATGATGCGCATGCTGTGGTATTGCGAACCGCGATGCCCGTTCCAGCCGGATGGCTACTGGCCCGGTTCCGGCCCCGCGCCGTATGGAACCCGCGAGGTGGGATTGTGGGCGTTCATCGGTGTCGTTTCCTCCCTGTTCGCGCTGTTCGGTGCGGCGTACCTGATGCGTATCGGCTATGAGGACTGGCGCCTGCTGCCGCCGGTGCCGTGGCAACTGTGGATGTCGACGGCATTGCTGGGCGCCGGGGACGTGGCATTGCTGCTTGCAGTGCGGCTGGCGGCGCGGCGCCGCCTGCGGCTTGCCCGGCGGCTCGGTGCATTGGGGTGGGCGATGTCCGCCGCGTTCGTCGTGAGCCAGTTGTGGGCCTGGGAGGCGATGGCGGCGCAACGGGTCGTCGTCACGGCCGGGCCGGCCGCCAGCTTCTTCTACATGCTGACGGGGCTGCATGCGTTGCACGTGATGGGCGGCATGGCGGCAGCCGCGTGGGTGCTGGCGCGCGCGCAGCAGGGCGACGATGTCCGGCTCGGCCAGGGCATGGCGCTGTGCGCACGCTACTGGCATGCGTTGCTGGTGCTGTGGTGCGCGGTGTTCGGCCTGTTGTTCGGCATGACGCCGGAACTGGTGCGCGACGTCTGTGCCGCGGTCGGCATCACGATGCGCTAAGGAGGAGTGATGTCCGCACAGCCACAAGGCTCCGCCGCGAAACCCGTGCCGCCGGGCCGCGGCTGGCCCGCGCGTGCCGCTGCGCTTTCATCCGAACTCGCCGCCGACCTGTCCGGCGACCGGCAGATGTTCCATGTCCCCTGGGGCAAAGCGATGATGTGGATCTTCCTGCTCAGCGACACCTTTATCTTCGGTACTTTCCTCACTGGCTACATGTCGGTGCGGATGGCCACCACCACATCGTGGCCGAACCCGAGCGAGGTCTTCGCGCTGACGATCGGCGGCGCGCACCTGCCGCTGATCCTGATCGCGATCATGACGTTCGTGCTGATCTCGAGCAGCGGCACGATGGCGATGGCCGTCAATTACGCTTACCGGGGCGACCGGAAGCGCTGCGCGGCATTGATGGCGGTAACCGCCGGGTTCGGCGCACTGTTCGTCGGCATGCAGGCGTTCGAGTGGAGCAAGCTGATCGCGGAAGGCGTGCGGCCCTGGAGCAACCCGATGGGCTCGGCACAGTTCGGCGCCTGTTTCTTCATGATCACCGGCTTCCACGGGCTGCACGTGACGGCCGGCGTCATCTACCTGTCCATCGTGGCGCGGCGCGTCGCCCGCGGAGCCTATGAGCGCAAGGGGTATGGCATCGTCGAGATCGCCGGCCTGTACTGGCACTTCGTCGACCTGGTCTGGGTCTTCATCTTTGCCTTGTTCTACCTGTGGTGAGGAGATCGCGATGGAAGGGCAGCAGCATCCGGTAGCGTTGTACCTGAAGGTGTGGGGCCTGCTGTTCGTGCTCAGCGCCCTGTCGTATCTCGTCGACCTGCTGCACGTGCAAGGCGTGCTGCGGTGGACATTGATCCTGGCGCTGATGATGGCGAAGGCCGCGTTGATCGTCGCCGTATTCATGCACCTGCGCTGGGAGCGGCTGGCGCTGGTCTGCGTGGTGGTGATTCCGCCAGCGGCACTGCTGGTGCTGGCGGGCATGATGGCAACCGAATCCGACTATGTCTTCGCGCTGCGCAGCGCGTACCTGCGATAGGTTTGCATGAGCGTGCACGAGCATGCATGAGCGGTTGCGGCAAGCAATCGGCCTTGCCGGACGGTACGAGTTTCACCCTTGTAACGGCGCCGAGGCCGGTGCTATAATGCGCGCACGCTTTTACGACGTCCCCATCGTCTAGAGGCCTAGGACATCACCCTTTCACGGTGAGTACCGGGGTTCGAATCCCCGTGGGGACGCCAAGGTTTGCGGGAAACGGTTTATACGGTTTCATGCAGCCGATCTGCAGTTAGATCACTGAGCAGGTCAGTAAAGCCAGTCCGGGTCCCCATCGTCTAGAGGCCTAGGACATCACCCTTTCACGGTGAGTACCGGGGTTCGAATCCCCGTGGGGACGCCAAGAATTCGAGTCGTATCGATTCCGCCATATCGCAGAAAGCCGCAAAAGAATTTTCTTTGCGGCTTTTTTGCTTTTCAACCGCTTTTTTAACGTTCCCGCTCATGAGTCAACCCATCACGCTGGCGCTGTTCTGCAAGGTCGTCGACAACTATGGCGATATCGGTATTTGCTGGCGTCTCGCGCGGCAACTGGTGCGCGAGCATGGCATCGCCGTCACGCTGTGGGTCGACGACATGCAGAGCTTTGCCCGCATCTGTCCGCAGGTCGATCCGCAGGTGTCCGCCCAGCAGGTCGAAGGCGTGGCGGTATATCACTGGCGCGACCAGGAGGGCACATACTTCGCCGAGGATGTCGCGGACATCGTCATCGAGTTCTTTGCGGTCGACATCCCGCCCGGCTACGTGACGGCGATGGCGCAGCGGCAGGTCAAGCCGGTGTGGCTGAACCTGGAGGGGTTGACGGCCGAGGAATGGGTCGAAGGCTGCCATACGCTGCCATCGATGCATCCACGGCTGCCGCTGACCAAGCATTTCTTCTTCCCTGGTTTTACGGGCAAGACCGGCGGCCTGCTATGCGAAGCCGGACTGTTCGACGAACGCGACCGGTTCCGGCAGGATCCGGCGGCAGTGGCCGCCTTCCTTGCCGGCCTGGGCCTCGGCGCCGGCGAGCAGTCGGCATGCAAGGTGTCGCTGTTCTGCTATCCGCATGCGCCGGTGGCCGGCCTGTTCGACGCATGGCGCCGGAGCCCGGCACCGGTGGCATGCCTGGTGCCGGAAGGCGTGGCGAAGGACGAGGTGCGCGCTTTCCTTGGCGCCGAACCGGTAGCCGGCGCGGTTCGCACGCAGGGCATGCTCACCGTGCGCGTTCTGCCATTCGTGCCGCAGCCCGATTACGACCGCCTGCTGTGGGCGTGTGATGCCAATATCGTGCGCGGCGAGGATTCATTCGTGCGGGCGCAATGGGCAGGCCGTCCATTTGCCTGGCACATTTATCCGCAAGATGAAAACCTGCACCATAAAAAACTGCGTGCCTTTATTGCACGGTATTGCGCGCCGCAGTATTACCCCGCGCAGGATGGTGCAGCGCCATTCGACGCCGCGCTGGACGGGGCGGATTGCCAATCGCTTGAACGATTCATGCTGGCTTTGAATGGCGTGGTGGAAGAAGTGGATTGGCTGCCGCTTTGGCAAGTCTTGTCGGGCAGTCTCGAACCATTGGCATGCCGGTCTGCCAATTGGCAAAAAGCGCTGTTGGAAAATGGCGACCTGGCGTCGAATCTGCTGACATTTGCGCGTTCCGTGCGATAGGCGCCGTATCAAGAACATGGTATGATGGGCGGTTACTGAAACCCATATTTAGTAGGTACTCCCTCTTATGAAACCCGCAAAAGAAATTCGTGTTGGCAACATCATCATGGTTGACGCCAAGCCCTTCATCGTGCTGCGCTCCGACGTCAACGGTTCGAGCCGCACGGGCTTCACCTACAAGTGGAAGATGAAGAATCTTCTGACGAACGCTCCGCTGGAAAACGTCTTCCGCGGCGACGACAAGTTCGACGTGGTCGTGCTGGACAAGAAGCCGGTGACCTATTCGTACTTCGCCGATCCGCTGTACGTGTTCATGGATGAAGAGTACAACCAGTACGAAATCGAAGAAGAAAACCTGGGCGACGCGTTGAACTACCTGAAAGACGGCATGGCATGCGAAGCCGTGTTCTATGACGGCAAAGCCATCTCCGTCGAACTGCCGACCACCATCGTGCGCCAGATCGTTTACTCGGAACCGGCCGTCAAGGGCAATACGTCGGGCAACGTGCTGAAAGAAGCCAAGATCGAAAACGCGATCGAATCGAAACAGCACACCGTGCAGGTTCCGCTGTTCGTGAGCCAGGACGATTCCATCGAAATCGATACCCGCACCAACGAATACAAGCGCGTGATCCGCAACTAAGCTTTCGCCGCTTTCGAAAAAACGCTGCCTCGCGCAGCGTTTTTTTTCGCCCACCACAAAACGCCATGTCCGCCGATCTCCCGGCCGCCACAGCCCCGGTCAGCAATGTTTCCCGAAACCGGGGTCAGACCCCATCTTAAGGAAACATTGCCAGAAATCGGGGTCTGACCCCGAAGTTTCCTGAAACCGGGGTCAGACCCCATTTTCAGGAAATATTGCCGGAAAATGGGGTCTGACCCCGAAGTTGCGGAGTGGAGCGCGCGATGTCAGCGTGGGCCACGCCACTCGGTCAGGTAGTGCTGCGGGGTCTTGCCGAGCAGGCGCCGGAACATGCTCGTGAAGGCGCTGGGGCTGGCGTAGCCGAGGCTGGCCGCGATGGCGCCCACGCTTTCGCCGCGCGCGAGCATGGGAAACGCGTGGGCGAGGTGTACCTGCTGCACCCATTGCCGGTAGTGCAGGCCGGTTTCCTTGGGGAACAGCCGGATGAGGGTGCGGGCGCTGGCTCCGGCGTCCAGCGCGCGGTCTTCGAGGGCGCGGCGGCTGCCGGGGTCGTCCATGATATCGGTGCACAGTGCGCGCAGGCGCCGGTCGCGTGGCCAGGGGACGGCGATGGGCACGGTTTCCATCGACGCCAGTTCGGAAAGGATCAATTGCGCCAGCTGCTCGCCGCGCCCCGGCATCGGGTACTCGACGGGTCCGGCGCACAACGCCAGGATCAGCTCGCGCAGCAGCGGGCTGACCTCCAGCACGCGGCAACCCTCGACGAGCCCGTTGGCAGCGTCCGCGTCGATGTAGAGCGTGCGCATGTTCACCCGCGACAGCATGGTCAGCTCGTGCACGATGCCCGGCGCGATCAGCAGCGCGCGCCGTGGCGGAATGATCCACATGCCGAGGTCCGTGCGCACCCGAACCACGCCTTCGCTGGCGTACAGCAGCTGCACCCACGGATGACTGTGCGGTACCACGTGCTCGCCATGCTGCGCCTCGGAAGGCACGGCGGTCACCGGGCGTGGCAGCGCCTTGAACCTCGGACAGTAGAGCCTGGAAGGGGTGAATGTCACTTTGGCGACGAAAAATGGACGAAGCGTTCGTGCCGAACATCATACACTGGCAAGCCCCTCATCCATTCCGATGCCGTGTTCTGATGCCATGACGACAGCAACCAACCCCGCCAACCCGGCCAATTCCGTCGGCGCCGCCAGCACGGCCGCCGCGCCGCCCGCACACCAGGGTGCCGTGTTGCAGATCCTGTTTTCCGTCGCCTTCGTCCACCTGCTCAACGATTGCGTGCAGGCCGTGCTGCCGTCGATCTACCCGCTGCTGAAGGACCAGTTCGCGCTGAGCTTCACCCAGGTGGGCCTGATCACGCTGATGTTCCAGTGCACCGCCTCGCTGCTGCAGCCGTGGATCGGCCTGTACACGGACAAGCGCCCGCTGCCATTCCTGCTGCCGATCGGCATGTGCGTGACGCTGGCCGGCGTCGGCCTGCTGGCGACCGCGAACACATTCGCCATGCTGCTGGTCGCCGCGGGCATGATCGGCGTGGGTTCCTCGACGTTCCACCCCGAGGCATCGCGCGTCGCGCGCCTCGCTTCCGGCGGCCGTTTCGGTTTTGCGCAATCGCTGTTCCAGGTGGGCGGCAATATCGGCTCGGCTCTCGGCCCGCTGCTCGCCGCGGCCATCATCGTCGGCCACGGACAGGGCAAGATCGCCTGGTTCATGCTGCTCGTGCTGGTCGCGGTGGTGGTGCTGGTGAGCGTCAGCCGCTGGTACGGCAGCCACCTGAAGAGCGCGGTGCGCAAGGCGGCCGCGCAGCACGTGGCGCCGCTGCCACGCGGTCGCGTCATTGCCGCGATGGCGGTGCTGGCGATGCTGGTGTTCTCGAAATACATCTACATGGCCAGCCTGTCGAGCTACTACACGTTCTACCTGATCGAGAAGTTCCACGTGTCGGTCGACACGGCGCAGATGTACCTGTTCCTGTTCCTTGCCGCGGTGGCGGCGGGTACCTTTGCCGGCGGCCCGATCGGCGACCGCATCGGCCGCAAGCGCGTGATCTGGGTGTCGATCCTGGGCGCCGCGCCGTTCACGCTGGCGCTGCCATACGTGGACCTTGCCTGGACGGCCGCGCTGTCGGTGGTGATCGGGCTGGTGATGTCGTCGGCGTTCTCCGCGATCGTCGTGTTCGCGCAGGAGCTGGTGCCGGGCAAGCCCGGCATGATCGCCGGGATCTTCTTCGGCCTGATGTTCGGCGTCAGCGGCATCGGCGCCGCGGCGATGGGCCACATCGCCGACGTGTCCGGCATCGAATACGTCTACCGGATCGCGTCGTTCCTGCCGCTGCTGGGGTTCCTGGCGGCGCTGCTGCCGAAGATGGAGCGTTGATAAAGTGTGGCATCGAAGGCAGGGAGCATGCTCACTGCCTTTCCCGTGCCGTCATACTTCGATGAAGCGCATCTTGAAGTTGCGCCCTTTGAAGCTGCCGAAGTCGCCGGCCAGGTTGCTGGCGGCGCTCAGGCGGTCGAACGCTTCATAGGCCATGCGCCGGTCGATGGCCACATAGGTCTGGAATTCCGTCACGTTGATCTTGCCGACGTGTTCCTTGGCCAGCTTCGCATCGCCGGTCAGCGCGCCCAGCACGTCGCCGGCGCGCAGCTTGTCCTTCTTTCCGCCGCTGATGCACAGCGTGAGCATCGGCGCCGGGTCGCCGTGGCCGGCATCGTCCGCGTCCAGTTCCGACAGTTCATGCCATTCGGCCGCCGTGTTCTGGTATTCCTCGATCAGCTTGACCCACTTCTTTTCGTTCGGCGCGCACAGCGTCAGCGACAGGCCGCTGCCGCCGGCGCGGCCCGTGCGGCCGATACGGTGCACGTGCACCTCGGCGTCCTTCGACACGTCGGCATTGATCACCGCTTCCAGGTCGGAGATGTCCAGCCCGCGCGCGGCCACGTCGGTGGCCACGAGGATCTGGCAGCTGCGGTTGGCGAACAGCACGAGGATCTCGTCGCGCTCGCGCTGTTCCAGTTCGCCGTACAGCGCCAGTGCCGAGAAGCCCTGCGCCCGCAGCGTTTCCACCAGTTCGCGGCAATGCGCCTTCGTGTTGCAGAAGATGATCGCGGAAGCCGGCTTGAAGTGCCGCAGCAGGCGCGCCACCGTCTCATCGCGCGAGTCGAAGCCGATTTCATAGAAACGCTGCTCGATCGTCAGCGACGTGTGCTGCGCCTCGATCACGACTTCGACCGGGTCGGCCAGGAACGCCTCGGTGGCATGGCGGATATCATCCGGGTAGGTGGCCGAGAACAGCAAGGTCTGGCGCCGTTTCGGGCACTCCTTGACGATGGCCGCGATATCGTCGTAGAAGCCCATGTCGGTCATGCGGTCCGCTTCGTCGAGCACGAGGGTGCGGATGGAAGACAGGTCGAGCGTCTGCCGCGACAGGTGGTCGCGGATGCGCCCCGGCGTGCCGACGACGACGTGGGCGCCATGCTCCAGCGAGGCGATCTGCGGCCGCATCGGCGAGCCGCCCGTCAGTACCAGCACCTTCAGGTTGGCGATGCTGCGGCCGAGCCGGCGCAGTTCGTTCGCCACCTGGTCCGCCAGTTCGCGGGTAGGGCACATCACCAGCGCCTGCGTGGCGAACCAGGCGGGATTGATGGTGTACAGCAGGCCGATGCCGAAGGCGGCGGTCTTGCCGCTCCCCGTCTGCGCCTGGGCGATCAGGTCGCGGCCTTCCAGCACGGGCGGCAGGCTTTCGGCCTGGATCGGCGTCATCGTGCTGTAGCCCAGCGTTTCGAGGTTGGCAAGGAAGGCGTCGTTCAGGGGCAGGGAGGCAAAGGAGGTCATGGCGGGCCCGTTGGGCAAAAGGGTAAATCAGTCTAACAGAGCGGCACGATTGTACCGCCGCACTCATGGGCTACTTATGGCCCCGTGGTTTACTGGTCTTTGCGCCAGACGGGCAGGCCGGTAACGTCCAGTTCTTCGTCGCGCTGCCAGACGGGCAGGCCGCTTGCATCGGTCGGCTCGATCAATTCGAGCTGCTCCTGCCTGGGTTGCGCGCGGCGCACGCGTGGAGGGGGCGGCGCCTTCGGCTCCGGCTCCATCGGTTCGGCCGGGCCGAAGCCGGGCAGGTCGAGCGTCGCGTTGTCTTTCTTGTCTCTCATCGTATGGCGTGCAAAAACAAAAGCCCGGCTTTGGCAGTCGGGCTTTTCATCTGAAGCGGCGCGCAGTGTAACACAGCGGCAATCGTTTGTGCGGAAGGCGCCAGCCGCGCTGCGCCGGACGTCAGCGGAATGCCAGCGCGGCGGTCAGGTCGCCCGGCGGCTGCGCACCGCGTGCCGCGAACGCCTTGTTGCGGGCGGCAAGCCCTTCGAGCAGCGGCAGGTCGAAGCGCCGCGTGATGAAGCGCAGGATCGACGTGGTGTCGTAGAAATTGTGGTCGACGTTGCCGCGCTTGGCGAACGGCGACACCACGATCGCGGGGATACGCGAACCTGGCCCCCAGCGGTCGCCCTGCGGCGGCGCCACGTGGTCCCACCAGCCGCCGTTCTCGTCGAACGTGACCACCACCAGCATATTGGCCCACTGCGGCGAAGTCTTCAGGTGCGCCAGCACGTTGCAGATGTGCTGGTCGCCCGATTCGATGTCCGAATAGCCGGCATGCAGGTTCAGGTTGCCCTGCGGCTTGTAGAAGCTGACGGCGGGCAGCTTGCCCGCCACCACGTCGGCCAGGAAGCGGTTGGGGATCGGACTGTCGCCCAGGCCGCCATCGCGCAGGTGCTTGTCGCGCGCGGCGGTACCGGGCGCGAAACTGCTGAAGTAGTTGAAGGGCTGGTGATGCGACTGGAAGTTCGGTTTCGTGCCGCCACCCAGGTCGTCGAGCGCGGCCTGCCATGCGCCGCCATACCATGCCCAGCTCACGCCCTTGCGCGACAGCAGGTCGCCGATCGTGTCGTACGTCTGTGGCGGCAGCACGCCGCCATCTTCCGGGTCCGCCAGCATCGGATCGCCGTCGAACGGCGGCCGTACCCAGCTCGGCTGGTAGGGCGGGGCCATCGTGTTCACCACATAGCCATCCGGCGTGATGGCCCCGTCATGGACGAACTTCGGCTTGCCGTCGAGCGCCGACTTCGGGCTGTCCGGCGCCAGTGCCAGGCGCGCGCCGGCGGGGCCGTCGGCCGTCACGCAGATCTTCTTTTTCGCCTTGGTGCCCGTGGCGTGGAAGTATTCCGGCGTGCGGCCGGCGATGAGGAACTGGTGGTTCAGGTACGAGCCGCCGAACGCCGCCATGAAGAAGTTGTCGCACAGCGTGTACTCGCGCGCCACCTGCCACAGGCCCAGGCTCCTGCTTGTCTGGCCATAGTGGCCCATCACGAGGCCGCCGGCATCGGTCCATGCCACGAAGCCGTCGTTCCTGCCGCCGTTGATCTGCATCTGGTTCTGGTAGAAGCGGTGCTGCAGGTCGCGGGTAACGAGTGCTTCCGGCAGCGGTTTGCCGCCTGCATCCTTCAGCGCGAACGGAGCGTTCGGCAGGCCCTTCACGTCGTCTTCCTTCAGTTCGTAGCGCTTGCCGGCGATCTCCTGCGGCGCCGCCAGCGTGCCGCCCCACACCTTCGGCAGCACGGGCAGCACGCTGCCGTCGTAGTCGCGCTGGCGGTATTTTTCCGGCGGCACATCGGCGAGTGGCGACGCCTCGCCGGGAAAGCCGGGAAACAGGTTGTTGAAGCTGCGGTTTTCCAGGTAGATGACGACCACATGCTTCACATGCTCCTTCAGCCTGGCGTCCAGCGATCCTTTGCCTGGTGCCTTCGCCTGTGGCGCGGCCGACGGTGCGATGGCGGGCAGGGCGCCGAGGGCGCCCGCGGCCGCTGCGGCACCGAACAGGCGGCGACGCGAAGGTTTCGAGGGAAGATCGTGCTGGTCCGTCACGGCGGCTCCTTTATTTCTGGAAACAAAGGCCCAAGTGTAGGCACCGCTACCGGCAGCGTCAATGCGACCGTTCGGCGATGCCTCGAAAACGGCACGCCATGAAAAAACCGCCGGCTCCATCACTGGAAACCGGCGGTTCTTTGAATCTGGTTGCGGGGACAGGATTTGAACCTGTGACCTTCGGGTTATGAGCCCGACGAGCTGCCAGACTGCTCCACCCCGCGTCTGAGGCAAGAATTATATATCCCAACGTCTTTTTTTGCAAGCATGCATCGCAAATGCCACCATCGCCCGTCTTCACTACCCGACATTTCGCTGGCTCTACGGCAAAGTTGCCAAAATTCGGGGACAGGAAGGAGTACTGCCGCGCATGGCAGTACCGCTACGCCGGCGAGGAGCGATGCTCCTCGAAACCCCGGCTACGCCCCCGAATTTTGGCAACATAAATGAAAACAAGGGATTAGCTAGATTTTCTAACTGCCGAGCTGGTCGTAAAACAACCGATTCACAGCCGATTCACAGCCGAGTGCTCAGGCCGCGCCGAGGCGCCACAGCGATGTCACCTCGGCCGAGCGGGCGGCGTGCAGCGGGTCCTCGGCATCGCCGGCTTTCGCGTGCACGGGCTTGACGTCCTGCCGGCCCAGCACGACCAGTCCGGCCTGGGCGATCCATTCGAGCAGCTGTTCGCGTGGCCGCAGGCCCAGGTGTTCGGCCAGGTCGGAGAGGATCAGCCAGCCTTCGCCACCTTCCGCGAGGTGCTCTTTCAGGCCGGCCAGGAAACCCTTCAGCATCCGGCTGTCCGGATCGAACACGGCATGCTCGATCGACGAGCTGGGGCGCGCGGGCACCCAGGGCGGATTGCAGACGACGAGCGGCGCGCGGCCAGGCGGGAACAGGTCCGCCTCCAGCAGCTCGACCTGCTCGTCCAGGTCCAGGCGGGCGATGTTGTCGCGCGCGCAGGACAGGGCGCGGCGGTCCATGTCGGTGGCCACCACGCGGGGCACGCCGCGCCGCGCCAGCACGGCGCTCAGCACGCCGGTACCGGCGCCGATATCGAACGCCACGGTGGTTTTCTTCGGCAGCGGCGTTTCCGCCACCAGCTGCACATATTCGCCGCGCACCGGCGAGAACACGCCGTAGTGCGGATGGATGCGCGCGCCGAGCGCGGGAATCTCGACACCGGTCCTGCGCCATTCATGGGCGCCCACGATGCCCAGCAGCTCGCGCAGCGAGATCACGAACGCATCCTCGCCACGGCCATAGGCTTCGTTGCAGGCCAGCTTCACGTCCGGCGCGCGGCGCAGCGGGATCGTGTAGCCGGGTTCGAACGGGATCAGCAGCATCGCCAGCGTGCGGGCGCGCTGCGATTGGGCCTGGCGGTGCAGGTGGAACGCCTCGACGGGCGTGGCCGGCGCTTTCGGCGCTTTCCGCTTCGGCTTGCCATGCTTGCCGTCGGCGCGGCGCGCCAGCGCCTGCAGCAGCTGGCGGGCGTTCTGGAAATCGCCGCGCCACAGCAGCGCCGTGCCTTCGCAGGCGAGGCGGTACGCCGTGTCGGCGTTCAGCGTGTCGTCGGCCACCACCACGCGCTTCGGCGGCGGCATGCCCGCCTCCGAGTGCCAGCGGGCGGAACGGTCGGTTCCTTGTTCGGTCCAGTGGAGGAGGGTGGTTTCCATGATCGTCTTTTCAGTGGTGGTAAACGGCGAAACCGCCTGCACGGCGGTTTCGAACGGTGGCGCGTATTATAGCCGGTCAGGATTCATCGGCCCGCGGCGGCGTGGTCGAGATCGTCAGAGGGATGTCGCCGGCGGACGACGGTGCCGGCGCATCGGCCGGCACCTTGATCGGCATCCGTGTCTTGCCCGTGGCCCCGGCGGCGTCGGCATCGGCCGGCGGCGTGGTCGAGATCGTCGGTGGAATACCGCTGGCGGAAGACGGCGCATCCGTCGGCACCTTGACCGGCATCTGCGTCTTGCTAGTCGCCTCGGCCGGGCCGGGCGGGGCCGGCGGCGTGGTCGAGATCGTCGGTGGAATGCCGCTGGCGGATGACGGCGCCGGCGCATCCGTCGGTACCTTGACCGGCATCTGCGTCTTGTCCGTTGCCCCGGCCGCCGATTCCACCGCATAAGCCTTCACGGGCGACCTCGGCTCATAGATGTCGAGCGACTGCGTGTTCTTGACCAGCTGCATCAGGCGCACCGACAGGTTGCCCAGCACATCGCCATTCCCGGCATTCTTCACGTCGCCGGACACCTGCTTGTCCATCAGCTTGAACAGGTCGCCCAGGCTGCCCGGCCATTCGATATCGGCGAAATCGAACGTCGGCAAGGCGGTGGGCTTGCCGCCTTCGGCGCGCGCTTCCCGTCCAGCTTCACGACCGGCTTTTTCCGTGCCGGCGAAGCCGGCCGACATCGATGCCTCGTACTGCACTTCCACCTCGAACTCGTATTTCGAGCCGTCGGCCAGCGTGATGGTCCCCTTGCCGAGGAAGTGCGAGCTTTCGTTGAGGCTGAACGCGCCCGCCTTGCCCACGCCTTCGGCGCCTTCGGCACGCATCATGCCGGTTGTCATCGACGACGAGGTTTCCAGCGAAACGGAATCAAAGGCGATCGTGGCGCCCTTGGCATCGTCGCCCAGCAATTGATGGGCGAACTTGCCGAGGAAGTTCTGCGCCAGGTCGATCGTGTTGTTGCCGAGCGATTCGATGCGCTGCTGCAAGTCGACGGCGCCGGACGACAGCGCGACGTTGCCGCGGGTTTTCTCGGCCGCCTGCGCTGGCACGGCATTGTTGCCGCGCGCCGGCTGCTGCGTCGAGCCGGTCAGGGCGGTGTTCTGGTACTGGCGGGTGCCGAGTGGCGATAGCGAAGACATGACTGGCCTCTTGTTTCTGCGATATCCCTGTGCAACGGCATCCCGGCCGATTACTTGAGGAAATCAGTGATGGTGGGTCCACAGGCCGTTCGAGGCCAGGTACGCCTGCACGGCGTCCGGCTGCCCGACAGCGTGCAGTTTCACTTCGCCGCAGGCGCACACGCCGGAATACGGCGTGATGTGCGAGCAGGCGGATACTTTCTGGACGGTTACTTTCACCGCCTTCGCGCATTTCGCGCATTTGAACGTCAGGGTGCGTGGTGCTTTGAACATGTTTTCAACGACAGGGGTATATAAGCCTTCATTCTAGCAGGCGACGCTTACATGGCTGCGGCCGCCTGCACCGGGCTGCACCAGGATCCGCGTGGCGATCCGCTCCGTCATCTCCTGCACGTGCGAGATCACACCCACCTTGCGGCCCATGGCCTGCAGATTGTCGAGCGCGTCCATCGCCACCCGCAGCGTTTCCGCATCGAGGCTGCCGAAGCCTTCGTCGATGAACAGCGACTCGACACGCACGCGGTTCGACGACAGCGAGGCCAGCCCGAGCGCCAGCGCCAGCGACACGAGGAACGATTCGCCGCCGGACAGCGAATGCACGGAGCGCAGGTCGTCGCCCATGTGCAGGTCGCGTACCAGCAGGCCCAGCGACGGTTGCGACGGGTTGTCGATGCGCAGCAGCTGGTAGCGGGGCGCCAGCTGGCGCAGGTGGGCGTTCGCATAGCCGAGCAGCACGTCGAGCGTGAATTGCTGGGCATAGTTGCGGAACTTCTTGCCATCGGCCGAGCCGATCAGTTCCGCCAGCCGCGCCCAGCGCCGCTCGCTGTTTTCCTGGCGTTCCAGGTCGGCCAGCATGGCGCTGGCGCGGCGGCGCCGTTCGTCGTCATTCGCCAGCGTCCCTTTCAGGGCCGATGCCTGCTCATGCGCGGCGCGGCGCTCGCCCGCCAGCGCATCGAGCGCATCGCGCAACGCCTGCGCGCCGCCTTCCATGCTGGCCGGAGCGCTGGCCCGGTGCTGTTCCAGCTGCGCTTCCCGCTCGCGCAGCACGGCCAGCGCTTCGGCCACCGCATTGTCCAGCGCCTGCAAGGCTTGCCGTTCGGCGCGGATCGCTTCCTGCGGATGGGCGAGCAGCGCCAGCAGCTCATCCATCGATGACACGCCGGCGACGGGCATCGCGAACAGGTCCGGCTCGGCATGGGCCGCGCTGAACGCCTCGAGCCATTCGGCCAGCCGGTGATGGGCGACACCGGCCGCCTCTTCCAGCTCGGTGGCGCGGCGCCGCGCATGCGCCAGCGCCTCGTCGCAGCGGGCGCGCTGCTGGGCAGCCTGCTGGCCGGCTTCCTGCTGCGCGCGCAATGCCGCATGCGCCGTTTCGCAGGCGGCGCGCAGCCGCGCCTCCACTTCGCCCACCGGGGCGCCGTTCCACAACGCCACGCGTTGCGCGCGCGCCCCCTGCAATGCCTCGTCCGCGGCCAGGAACGCGGCCCGGGCACCCTGCTCGTCGGCAGCCACCCTGGCATGCGCTTCCTGCAGCGCCGCCAGTTCGATATCGAGCGCGGCGATCTTCGCCGCCCGTTCATCGATGTCGGCATGCTGCTTTTGCCACTGGCGGCTCTCGGCCTGGCGCAGCGCGTGGAAATGCCCGGGGTCCTGGCGCCAGTGATCCTTCCAGCCTTCGGCACCATCGGGCGCATCGGCGAAAGCGGCATCGAGGTCGTCCAGCAGCGCATCGAGGTTGTTGGCCGCATCGATGTGCTGCGATGCGAGGGCTTCGGCCTGCGCCTGCGCCTGTGCCAGCGCCGTCGTGGCGGTGGCCAGGGCGGCCTGGCCGCGTGCCAGCTCCGCGCCGGCACGTTCGCACGCCAGCTGGGCACGGTCACGCACGGTGCCGGCCTGGCGCAGCGCCTGTTCCTCCCGTGTCACTTCCTGCAGCGCCGTGTCGACGTCCGCCAGACGGGCAGAGAGCCAGGCGGCGTGATCGCCATCGGCGACCGCTTCGTCCTCCCCGAGCGCCGCCAGCGCGATGTTCCAGCGGCCCGTCAGCGCCGCGATGGCCGGCGCCAGCGCGGCCAGTTCGTTCCGGACCTGGGCCAGGCGCGCCGCGTTCGACGTGGCCAGCGCGTGCTGCGTGGCGGCGTGACCGATCAGGCGATCCTGTTCCGCGCGCCAGTGCGCCACGTCCGTACGCAGGGCAGCGAGCATGCCGCGCAGCCGGTCGTTGCCGTGATACGGGTGCTCGACGGACCCGCACACGGGGCAGGGCGCATCGTCTTCCAGCGTGGCGCGCAATTGCTCGACGCTTTCGCCGCAGGCCGCCTCGGCCAGCGCCAGCGCGCGCTCGGCCTGCGCCAGCGCCGCCTTGCCGGCCGCCAGGTCCGTAGCGGCCGCGCCGGCCAGTGCCTGTGCCTCGGCGCGAGCCTCATCCAGCTGCATCGCCTGCGCCGACAGCGCAGCATGGCGTTCGTTGCGGGCCGCCAGATCCAGCCATGCCCGCTCGCCTTCCGCCAGGGCGCTGCGGCGCGCTTCCAGCGCCGCGCGCCGCATGCCCAGCGCCTCGGCATCGAACGCGGCCAGTGCGGCGGCGGCCGCGGCCCGTTCCGCCTCGGCCGCGTGCAGCTTTTCCGCCGCGCCCGCCAGCCCCGCCTGGGCGGCGATCTCCTCGTCGCGGTGCCGGCTGGCGCGGCGCTGCGCGTCGGCCAGCTTCGCGGCGATCGATGCGCCGTGGCTCGCGGCGCGGCCGGCTTGCGTGAACAGTTCCTCCCAGCGCGGCCATTGCTGGCCCAGCACGGCCCAGTGCCGGTGGCCTTCCAGCCACGTGTGGCCGTATTCCTGTGCCGCGACGAGGTTGCGCCGCTCGTTGCGCTTGTCGGACAGCGATGCCGCCGCCCCTGTCACGGCCGCCACGGCGGCATCGCGCGCTGCGCGTGCCTGCGCGTGCTGCGGCTGCATTGCCTCGATGCGCGCGTCCAGCGCCTTGGCCCGGTCCAGTTGCGGGCCGGCGTCCCGCCGTGCCGCCTCGGCCGCTTCCACGCCGGCGGCGGACTGTTGCTGCGCGGCGGCCGCGGCTTGCTGCGCGTGTTGCGCCGCTTCGGCTTCCGCCTGGCAGCGGGCGATCGCGGCACGCGCCCCGGCCGTTTCGAGCGCTACCCGCTGCACGGCGTCGTGCAGCGGCCGCGCTTCCTGGACCGCATCGAGCTTGTCGAGCGCGGCGCGGCGTGGCGCCGCCGCCGCCACATCGGCGATGCGCGCCTGCCTTGCCGCTTGCGCCGCGCCGATGCCTTCTGCCAGCCGCGCCGCGGCCTCGTGCCAGCGCAGGTCCGTTTCCAGTGCCCCCTTGCGCCCGTCGAGCACGGCGAGCGCCGCGTCGGCCTGGCGTGCCTGTGCTTCCGCTTCCGCGCGCTCGTCGCCGGACAGCGGCTTCTGGTCCGCCAGCCGCGCATGCATCCGCTGCAGCGCCTGCGCTTCGAGCTTGTGGCGCTCGTGCGCGCGGCGCGA
This sequence comes from Pseudoduganella sp. jia 12, assembly GCF_055502675.1. Classification (NCBI taxonomy): domain Bacteria; kingdom Pseudomonadati; phylum Pseudomonadota; class Betaproteobacteria; order Burkholderiales; family Oxalobacteraceae; genus Pseudoduganella; species Pseudoduganella sp. jia 12. Next base: position 428,837 of record NZ_JBUXKP010000001.1, on the reverse strand, counting down.
CAGGTCGCTGTAGATCGTGCTGCCGGTCAGCGTTTCCAGCAGCAGGCCGCGCTCGTCGTCCTGCGCCTTCAGGAACGTGGCGAACTCGTTCTGGGCCAGCAGCACGGCGCGGGTGAACTGGTCGAAGTTCAGGCCGATACGCGCCTCGATTTCCGCCTTCACTTCGGTCTTGGTGCCGCCGATCGGGTGCAGCTCGGGCAGGCGGTGCAGCGTCATCGCCGTCGGCTGCAGCGCGCCAGTGGCCTTCGTGCGCGAGCGGCGCACGCTCCAGCGTGCACGGTACGACACGCCATCGCTGCCGGTGAAGTCGACCTCGGCATGGCCTTCCGGCGTGCCGCGCCGCAGCAGCGTGCGCGAGTCGTCCGAGCCGATCGGATCGCCGACGTCCGGCGTCTTGCCGCGCGCATGCACCAGGCGCGGCGTGCGGTCGTACAGCGCCAGGCACAGCGCATCGAGCAGCGTGCTCTTGCCGGCACCGGTGGGGCCGCTGATCGCGAACAGGCCGGCGTCGGCCAGCGGCGCGCTGCTGAAATCGACGGAGAATTCATCGGCCAGCGAAGCCAGGTTGCGACCGCCGATGCGCAGGATCCTCATCGTGCCGGCTCCGCCAGCAGCAGTTCGGCGAATGCGCTGACCTGGTCGTCCGGCGCGGCGTTGCCGAATTTTTGCTGGTACAGGCGGGCGAACACGTCTTCCGGCCGCAACTGCGCGAGCTGGTCCAGCGACACGGCCGCATCGTCCAGCGAGCCGCCGCGCTGGCCGCTGCTGGTCTCGATCTTCGCCAGCCGCACATGCTTGCCTTCGAGCGCCGCCTCGATGCGGGCGCGCAGTCCCGGCTCTGGCGCATCGAGGCGCACCCGCACCTCCAGGTAGGGCTGGGCATAGGCAGGCGCCAGCGGAAAGTCGAGCGCTTCCAGTGCATCGAGCACCTGTTCCAGCGGCGCGGGCCTGGTGGGCACGCGCAGCAGGTGCACCGCGCGCGGCACCGGAATCGCCACCGTTTCGCGCAGCGCATGGCCGTCGAGGTCGATGCGCAGCACCTGGTGCTGGTAATGCACTTCGGAGAACGACAGCGGCAGCGGGCTGCCGCAATAGCGGATGTGGGCGTGCCGGCCGATCTGCTGCGCCAGGTGCAGGTGGCCCAGCGCCGCATAGGCGATCGAGGGGCCGAAGATGCCGGCCGGCAGCATCTCGGTACCGCCGATGACGATGCGGCGCTCGGAATCGGCCGACATCTGGCCATCGACCATGTGGCAGTGGCCCATCGCCACGATCGCCTGGCTGCCCTGGCGCAGCGATTCGGCATGCGCCAGGGCCTGCCGGTACAGCTCGGCGATGCCGGCCAGGTAGGGATCGCCGCCGTCGGCCACGCGCGGCACGTCGGCAGGGCGCAGGAACGGCACCGCGAGGCACCAGGCGGCCACGGCGCCGTCGCGGTTCGTCAGCGGGTGCACGAGGCGCGTGACGTCGATGGCGCCGTCGGCGTCGCGCTCGACGTTGCCGACGACACGCGTGCCCAGTTCTTCCAGCAGGGGGCCGGGGGCGTCGATGCGGCCCGGCGAATCGTGGTTGCCCGCCACCAGCATGATGTCGAGCCCGGGCGCCGCCTGCTTTGCCTGCCGCAGGAACCGGTACAGCTGGCGCTGCGACGCCGCGGAGGGATTGGCGTTGTCGAACACGTCGCCGGCGATCAGCAGCGCATCGACCTGTTCGGCCACGATGGTTTCAAGCAGCCAGTCGAGGAAGCACTGGTGCTCGTAATGCCGGTCGAAATTGTGGAGCGACTGGCCCAGGTGCCAGTCGGAGGTGTGCAGCAGGCGCATGAAGTTACCGGACGATGCAGGGGCGGGGAAGCGCAACAGTGTAGCGCATCGTGGCGGTGGCGGGTAGCGCCGCCCCGCGGGATCCGCGGGGGCGCGCCTCTCAGCCCGGGTGGGTGCGTCGGCGCCGCACCGCGCAGCCCAGAAGTGCCAGTCCGGTCCCCAGCATCGCGTAGGTGGCAGGCTCCGGTACGGCCAGCGCCAGGTTGTAGTCGAAACTCTGGGCACGGCCGGAGGCATCGCCCAGCTGGACCAGGCTGCCGTCCGGTCCCCGCGCCCAGTCATTGATCGAAAAACCCTTCGTCAGCGGGTCGGCGAAATACGCGGTCGCCGGCTGCAGCACCGAGTCGATCGCGAACTGGTCGGCACCCAGGAACACGTATTGCTGGATGGTGGCGAGGTCGCCGGCCGTGGACGGGTCGAAGCTGATACTCTGGTAGAAGCGTTTCGTCGTGCGGCCCGCACTGTCGGTGTCGGACAGGATCTGCGAGCTGACCTGGCCGGTCGCATCCAGGCTGTACGTCTGCCCGTCGAGGCGCATCGAGATCCGCAGCACCGCGTCGGTGGCGGTCATCCAGCTGTTGTCCGCGCTGGACAGCACATTGGCGCTGTCGAACGCGCTCGTCACCGTCAGTTCGAACACGTGACTGCCCGCCACATCCCCTTCCGGGAAAAACCCGGGGAGGTTGAATTCCGCAACCGAACCCGACGTGCTCGTGGTGATCGTGTAGGTATCGGCGGCCGCGCTGGTACTGGCCAGCGCGGCCAGCACGACCGCCGTGGCACGCAGCATTGGCAAGCGGAAATTGTGGGGTGCATTCATCATCTTAGTCCTGACGGTCGGGCCGCGAGCGGCAATCCCGTGGGAGTCTACTCTGCCCGGCAGCAGGATGGCGCACTATAGCGGCCTGTGCCGCCGGCCACCGATGCCCGGATGCGCCCGACGGCAAAGTTCTTTAGAATGGCTCGCCGCGGCCATGACGAATGCGAGCAAAGGATGCGCCTTGACAGAATTGACATCAACGTTGCCATGCAGGACGCCGAGCGCATGACGGCGGGCCATGTGCCGCCGACGCTGCCACCGGCGCCCGAGCGCATCGTGGGCGCGGACGGGCTGCCGGTGTTGGGACGCCACGCCGGCATCCTGCGCGGCTGCGACTGGGAACGGCTGGCGCCACCGCACGCCCGCGGCCGGCTGTGGCGCCGCTTGCATCACAAGCGCTGGCATTACGCGGCCCTGTCGGCCGAGGGCATGTTCTGCGCCGTCGCCGTCGTCGACCTGGGCTGGATGACCACCTGTTTCGCGTATGCGTTCGAACGCGGCGACGGCGACATGCTGGCCAATTTCGCGCAGGACGGCTTGCCGGGCCGTTTTTCCGCCGCGGTGGCCGCGGATGGCGCCGGCAACAGCACGTTCTCGCGCCGCGGCGTGTTCATCGACCTGGGGCCGGCCGGGCTGTCGCTGCGCAGCCCGTGGCTGGAAATCGACGCGTGCTTCGGCGCCGCGCCGGCGCCGGCGCTGGTGGCATCGGGCCTCGTCAAGGGCGGTGCGGTGCATGCCACGCAAAAGACCGGCGGCCTGGCACTCGAAGGCGAAGTGCGCACCTGGCGCGGCGAGTATCCGCTGCATGGCGGCACCGCCAGCATCGATTATTCGAATGGCTTGCTGGCACGGCAGACCGCATGGCGCTGGGCCTCGGGCCATGCCGCCGAGATCGGGTTCAACCTGCAGGCCGGATTTTTCGGCGCCGGCGAAAACGCGCTATGGCTGGACGGGGCGCTGATTCCGCTGGGGCCGGCGCGCTTCGTCCACCCCGCCGATGATCCGATGCAGCCGTGGCGCATGTTCACCGAGGATGACTGCCTCGACCTCGTCTTCACGCCCGTTGCCGCCCGGCGCGAGGAACGCAATCTGCGCATCGCCGCCAGCCGCTACGTGCAGCCGTTCGGCACGTTTTCCGGCTGGGTGCGCAGCACGCCGGATGCGCCGAAGCGCATGGTGAGCCACCTGGCCGGTGTCGCCGAACAGCACTTCGCGCGCTGGTGACGCCGTGAGCATCCGCCACCTGGACCGCCTCTTCGAACCGCGCTCGGTGGCGGTGATCGGCGCTTCCCGGCGGCCCGGCCGGATCGGCACCACGGTGCTCGACAACATGGCCGCCAGTGGTTTTGCCGGTGCGCTGTGGCCGATCAATCCGAAATACGACACGCTGCTCGGCATTCCGTGCTATGCCAGGGTGGCCGCGCTGCCTGCGGCGCCCGATCTCGCGGTCATCTGCTCGCCGCCCGACACGGTGGCCGCCCTGGTGGCCGAGCTGGGGGCGCGCGGCACACGGGCGGTGATCGTGCTGGTGGCGCTGTCGCCGGCCCAGCTCACGGCCATGCTGAAAGCCGCGCGGCCCCACCTGCTGCGCATCCTCGGCCCCGGCGGCATCGGGCTGATCGGCCCGGCCGCGGGCGTCAACGCCAGTGTCGCGCACACCGGCGCGCGGCCGGGCCGCACCGCATTCGTGTCGCAGTCCGGCATGCTGATGACGGCCGTGCTGGACTGGGCGCGCCAGCACCAGATCGGGTTTTCGCGCGTGGTGTCGGTGGGCGCGGGCGGCGACGTCGACGTGGCCGACCTGCTCGACTGGCTGGCCGGCGATGCCGACACGCAGGCGATCGTGCTGCACATCGAAAGCGTGACGGATGCGCGCAAGTTCATGTCGGCGGCGCGCATCGCCGCGCGCGGCAAGCCGGTGGTGGTGCTGAAGTCCGGGCGCGGCACGGACCGCGACGACCGCGTGGTGGATGCGGCGATCCGGCGCGCCGGCATGCTGCGCGTGTACTCGTCGGCCGACCTGTTCGACGCGGTGCAGACCGTGGCGCGGGCGCGCCCGCTGCCGGGTGAACGCCTGGCCGTCGTCAGCAACGCCGCCAGCCTCGGCCTGCTGGCCACCGATGCGCTGGCATGGACGGGCGGCAGGCTGGCACCGCTGTCGCCACCGACGCTGCGCGCCCTGCGGCCGGTGGTCGCCGACGGCGTGGCCCCTGCCAACCCGCTCGACATCGGTACCCGGGCCGATGCGGCGCGCCACCTGGCGGCGGTGCGGGCGCTGCTCGACGAACCGGAGGCCGACGCGCTGCTGCTGGTGCACGTGCCGACACCGGCGGCCGGCAGCAGCGACGTGGCGCGGGCGCTGGTGCCGGTCGTGCGCGCCGCGCGGCAGACCGTGCTGTCATGCTGGCTGGGCGGCGACGAGGCGGCCGAAGCGCGGGGCGTGTTCGCCGACGCGGGCCTGGCCACCTACGACACGCCGGAAAAGGCGGTGCGGGCATTCCGGCAGATCGTGCAATACCGGCGCAACCAGGCTTTGCTGATCGAGGTGCCCGCCGGGGTGCCGGCGGCAGGCGAGGCCGAACGGGCGGCGGCGCGCGCCATCGTCGCCACCGCGCGCCACGGCGGCCGGTCCACGCTGGACGATGGCGAGTGCGCCTCGGTGCTGGCCGCCTATGGCGTGCAATGCGGGGCGCCGCCGGAAGTGGCCGGTGCCGCCCCGCAGCTGCGCATCGCCGTGCATATCGATCCCGTGTTCGGTCCGGCGCTCGAATTCGGGCTGGGGGGCGCGGCCGGTCAGGCGGTGCGCGACCGGGCAGCCGGCCTGCCGCCGCTGAACATGGTGCTGGCGCGGGACATCGTCGCGCGCACCCGTGCCGGCACCGCGCTGGCCGCGCCCGATGCGGTCTGCCGTGCATTGGTGCAGGTGGCCGACCTGGTGACCGACCTGGGCGAGGTGGTGGCACTGGAGCTCGATCCGGTACAGGTCGCGAAGGCCGGGGAAGGGGGAGCGGTTGCGCTGCGTGCCCGCATCGTGCTTGGCCCGCGGCGGCCGGAATCGGCGATGGCGATCCGCCCGTATCCGCAGGCGCTGGCCGAAACCGTCGACTGGCAGGGCGGGCCGCTGGTGTTGCGGCCGATCCGGCCCGAGGATGCCCCGGCCCACGTGCGGTTCTTCGCGGCGCTGGATCCCGAAGACGTGCGCCTGCGCTTCTTTTCCGCGCTGCGCGAATTGCCGCCTGCGCAGCTGGCGCGGCTGACGCAGATCGACTACGACCGCGCGATGGCGTTCATCGCCACCCGGCCGGGGGCCGATGGCCAGCCGGAAACGCTTGGCGTGGTGCGGGCCGTGGCCGATCCGGACAACCGGCGCGCCGAGTTCGCGATCGTCGTGCGTTCCGACCTGAAAGGCAAGGGCCTCGGCGTGATCCTGTTCGGCAAGCTGGTCGACTATTTCCGCGCGCGCGGCACCGGCAGCCTGGCCGGTGACGCGCTGGCCGAAAACGTTGGGGTACAGAAACTGGTACACCGTTTCGGCGGCACGGTACAGCCGGGTGGCGAGCCGGGCATCGTATTGCTGAGCATTCCATTGCATGGGAAAACATCCTAGCCTGGTCGGAAACGACGCAGCCAACCTTGCGCTTTGTCAAAGCGGGCTTGTCGGTCTTCTTTACACTCTGTGTTTCCGCGTTTTGCCACGCTAAAAAAATACCAACACCGGGAGACAGAATGTTAACGGCCACTTATACGCTGGTTGCGCTGTCCGTCGAACAGGCCAATGTTCGGCTCAGCCTGCTTTCATTCCAGAAATATGTGCAATCGACGCTGACCCGCCAGCAGACGCTGACGCTGGCCCAGCTTGAATACGCATGCGAAATGCTGGAGCGCCTGTACCAGGCTTGCAGCTGGCGCAAGGTGGAGCTGTACCTGATTCCAGCACTGCGCCAGGCAACCCAGCGTGCCGACCAGTTGCTCGACGAATTGTCGCGCCTGAACGGGATGGCGCTCGACGTGGTGCGCCGCCTGAAGGACGGCGCGCAGCATCGGGAAGGGGACGAGCCCGGCGCGGCGCATGTTTCCTCGTTTTGCGATGCGCTCGACAGTTTTTGCACGACGTTGCTGCAACGGCTGGAAAAGGAAGAAAAGGAATTGTTCGCCATCGCCCGCAGCGCGATTTGCGGCGATGCCTGGTTTGCCATCGCCAACAAGCTGCTGGCGCACGATGCCCAGGTGGCCGAAGCGCGCCGCAGCGTGCCCGACGCCGATGTGATCTCGCTCGTGCCGCGGCTGGCGCCGCCGGCCGAACCGGTGGCGGCGATCGACATCCAGATGCCCGCCGTGCGTGCCGGCGCGCGTGACCGTGCATGCAACCCCGCCATCCGGCGTGTCGCCGGCGCCGACTGAACCGAATGGTGGCCCCCGCGGTCCGGTTGCCGCAAAGGCCGGCACGGTCGCAGCGTGCAGCCGCCCGCGCTGCGGGCAATTGCGGGTCGCGCCGTGGGCATACCGCGGGTCGCGACGCCGGCATGGCGCAGGTCGCGACGCCGCTTCGGGCGGCGCTGCGCTATGATGGCGGTTTTGATCCATCCATAGCACATCATGTTCGAATTCCTCTTCAAGCGGCCCGGCGACAAGGGCACCGATCCGCAGGCCGCGCAGGGGCAGAACGCGGAGGCTGGCCGCGGCGACAAAGGTAACGGCAAGGGCGACGGCAGCGGCCAGGGTGGCGACGACAAGGAAGCGCGCCGCGCCGAGCAGGCCGCGCGCGCGCGCGCACTGGCCGGCGACGAAGCCGCGGCCGTGGCACTGATCCTGCAGAGCGAGTTCGCCGATGTGCGGCTCGCCGCGGCCGAGCATGTCGTTTCGCAGGCCGCGCTCGAGCAGGTGCACGGTGCCGTCCGCAACACGGACCGCCGCGTGGCCAAGCTGATGCAGGGGCGGCTCGATGCGATCCGCCACCGCCAGATGGAGCAGCGCCAGGCCGAAGCCACCATCACGCAGGCCCAGCGTCTGCTGCAGGACGAAAAGCTGACGCCGAACCAGGTCGCCGATGTGGACCGCCTGTGGAAAGTGATCGATGCACCCCCGGAGCTGGCAGCCGAGTTCGACCGCCTGCGTGCCGCCCTGGGAGCGCGCCTCGAAGCGCAGGTAGCCCTGCAGCGCGCGGCGATCGACGCCCTGGCGACATTGCGCAAGCTCGCCGCCGCGCCTGGCACCGGCGAGGAAGCCCTGCAGGAGCTGGAGCGCCTGGCCGCCGAGCACGCCGCACGGCTGGCTTCCCCCGAGCATGCCTCGCTGCCGCGCCACCTGCTGCCGGATTCGGAAGCGGCGCTCGAAGCGGCGCGCGCAGCGCTGGTGCGCCCCGCCGTTGCCGCGGCGGTCGAGCCTGCGCCAGATGCCGCTGCATCGACCGACCCGGCATCGGCTGCGCCGTCCGAATCGTCCGCCGCGGCCCCTTCGCCCGCGGCGGCGGGACCGGAGCACGATGGCGTGGAAAGCAATGTCCCGGCGCCGGAGGCGGCAGCCGAACAGGGCACCGGCGGCGAAGCCGCGCAGGCGCAGCCCGCAGGCGTGCCCGCACAGGCACCGGCCCGGCCGCCGAAAGAGAAGAAAGCCAGTCCCGCCGACCGCGAGGCCAATGAACGTTTCATGGCGCTGGTGGATGCGATGGACGCGGCGCTGGCCCAGGGCCAGCTGCATACCGCGGCCGAACACGACAAGACGCTGAAGGACAGCAAGACCGGGCGCCTCACGGCCCAGCAATCGGAGCGCCTGGCGCACGTGCGCGCCGAGTTCAAGCGCCTGGCGGCCTGGGCCCGCTGGGGCGGCAACGTGTCGCGCGAGGAACTCGTGCACGCCGTCGAGGGCTTGCCGGCGCAGAACCTGTCGATGAGCGAGCTGGCGAAGAAGGTCAGCGCGATGCGCGAACGGTGGAAGTCGCTCGACAGCGTGTCCGGCGCCGCGCCGAAAAGTTTATGGGAAAAGTTCGACGCCGCCTGCACCGCAGCCTATGCGCCGGCCGCCGCGCACTTCCGGCACCTGGCGGACGAGCGCCATGCCAATGCCGCCAAGGCGCAGGCCATGGTCGACGAAGTCCATGCGATGATCGCCGATTCGCCGGCCGCGCGCGAAGACTGGCGCAGCCTGGCATCGAACTCGCAGCGCCTGCGCCAGGCCTGGAGCCGGCTGGGCACGATCGACCGCAAGGACAAGAAGCGCCTCGACACCGCATTCGGCAAGGCGATGGAAACGCTGATGGCGCCGCTCGAGGAACAGCGCAGGATCGAGGTGGCGCGCCGCGAACAGCTGATCGAGGAAGTCTACAAGCTCGATCCGGCCGAACGCCACACGGTGGACACGTTGCGCGGTTTGCAGGAAGCATGGCAAGGCCATGCGAAGGCGCTGCCGCTGGAGCGCCGCCAGGAACAGGCACTGTGGCAAAAATTCCGCGCCGCCTGCGATACGATTTTTGCAAGACGCAAGGAATCGGCCCACGCGGCCGACCATGAGCGCAAGGCCCACCTGCATGCGCGCGAAGCGATCTGCGCGCAGCTGGAAAGCTTCACGCCGGAAGGCGACGACAAGGCGCGCCAGGCCGCGATCGGCAAGGCGCTGCGCGAGGCATCCACCGCCTGGCATGCCAGCGGGCCGGTGCCGCGTGCGGCCGAGGCGCGCATCGAGGGGCGCTACCGCGCCGCCGTGGCGAAACTGCAGGGCGAGGCGGACGCGGTGCGCAAGCGCGCCGGCGCCGCCCAGGCCAACGCACTGCGCGACAAGCTGCGCCTCGTGCAGGCGCTGGAACACGCCGTGGCCGCGCCCGGTCCGGTCGATGCGGACGAGTGGAGAGGCCGCTGGGCCGGCCTGCCGCCGCTGCCGGCCGAGCAGGAGCGCACGCTGCACGGCCGGTTCGACGCCGCGCTGGCGGCGGCCGGTGCCGAGGCCGGCGCGCGCGGCGCCTATGCCGGCACGCTGGAAGCGAACCGTTCGCGGCTGCTGGCCGAGGTGCTGCGCCAGGAAATCGTCGCCGGCATCGACAGCGGCGCCGAATTCGCTCGCGACCGCCTCAAGATGCAGGTCGAGGTGCTGCAGGATTCGCTGAAGTCCGGGAACAAGTCCGGCGGTGGTGGCGGGAGCGCCGCGCAGGCGGCCCAGCTCATGCAACTGTGCGCGCTGCCCGCGCTGCTCGATGACCGCACGGCCAGCCGCATCGAGGCGCTGTTCCGCCGCATCGGCGCGGAGGGCCGATGAGCATGCAGGAGAGCAATGTGCAGGCAGGCAGCCCGCGTGCGAGCAGGGTGCGGGTACAGCACGAGGACTTCGATCTCTCCACCGAAGTGGCGCGGCTGCGCGCCGGCAATCCGAAAGTGGGTGCCGTCGTCACGTTCGTCGGCACCGTGCGCGACCTGAACGACGGCGCCCAGGTGGCGGCGATGGAGCTCGAGCATTACCCGGGCATGACGGAAGGATCGATCGACCGCATCATCGACGAAGCCCGTGCCCGCTGGCCGGTGGCCGATGTGCTGGTGATCCACCGCGTGGGACCGCTGCTGCCGCGCGACCAGATCGTGCTGGTGGCGGTCACGTCGGCCCATCGCGGCGAGGCGTTCGCCGCCTGCGAATTCATCATCGATTACCTGAAGACCGAGGCGCCGTTCTGGAAGAAGGAAGAAACGCCCGAAGGCGCGCGCTGGGTCGATGCGCGGGTTTCGGACGACAAGGCGCTGGACAAGTGGTCCCGCTGACCCGGGTTGAACCGACCTGATCGGGCGGGGCGGCGCTCCGTCCAACGCCTTGGCCACCGCTCTTTCAACGGTAGTGCTTGAAATTGTGGTTTCGCGCCGCACTTTATCGCTAGATAAAATTTGGAGCGAAGCGCCATGCGTCAAGACAAACTCACAACAAAACTTCAGGAAGCACTCGCCGACGCCCAGAGCCTGGCCGTCGGCAACGACAACCCGTACATCGAACCCGTGCACCTGCTGACGGCCCTGCTGAACCAGGACGACAGCAGCACGCGCTCGCTGCTGCAGCGTTCCGGCGTCAACGTCGGCGGCCTGTCGGCCGCCCTGAAAGGGGCGATCGAGCGCTTGCCGAAGGTCTCCGGCACGGGCGGCAACGTGCAGGTCAGCCGCGAATTCGTCGGCATGCTCAACCTTGCCGATCGCGAGGCGCAGAAGCGTGGCGACCAGTTCGTGTCCAGCGAGATGGTGCTGCTGGCGCTGGCGGACGACAAGTCCGACGCGGGCCGGCTGGCGAAGGAGAACGGCCTGTCGCGCAAGTCGCTGGAAAGCGCGATCGATGCGGTGCGCGGCGGCGGCAAGGTCGATTCGCAGGAAGCGGAAGGCCAGCGCGAGGCGCTGAAAAAATACACGATGGACCTTACCGAGCGGGCGCGCCAGGGCAAGCTCGATCCGGTGATCGGCCGCGACGACGAAATCCGCCGCGCCATCCAGGTGCTGCAGCGCCGCACCAAGAACAATCCCGTGCTGATCGGCGAGCCGGGCGTGGGCAAGACGGCCATCGTCGAGGGCCTGGCCCAGCGCATCGTCAACAACGAAGTGCCCGATTCCCTGCGGGGCAAGCGCGTGCTGTCGCTGGACATGGCGGCGCTGCTGGCCGGCGCCAAGTACCGCGGCGAATTCGAGGAGCGGCTGAAATCCGTGCTGAACGAACTGGCCAAGGATGAAGGGCAGACGATCGTGTTCATCGACGAGCTGCACACGATGGTCGGCGCCGGCAAGGCCGAAGGCGCGATGGATGCGGGGAACATGCTGAAACCCGCGCTGGCGCGCGGCGAACTGCATTGCGTGGGTGCCACCACGCTCGACGAATACCGTAAATACATCGAGAAGGATGCCGCGCTGGAGCGCCGCTTCCAGAAGATCCTCGTCGACGAGCCGACCGTGGAAGCGACGATCGCGATCCTGCGCGGCCTGCAGGACAAGTACGAACTGCACCACAAGGTGGAAATTACCGACCCGGCGATCATCGCGGCGGCCGAGCTGTCGCACCGCTACATCACCGACCGCTTCCTGCCCGACAAGGCGATCGACCTGATCGACGAGGCGGCGTCGAAGATCAAGATCGAGATCGATTCGAAGCCCGAGGTGATGGACAAGCTGGAACGCCGGCTGATCCAGCTGAAGATCGAGAAGGAAGCGGTCAAGCGCGAGAAGGACGAAGGTTCGCGCAAGCGGCTCGACCTGATCGACGAGGAAATCGCCAAGCTGCAGCGCGAGTACAACGACTTCGAGGAAGTGCTGAAGGCCGAGAAGGCCAGCGTGCAGGGCACCACGCACATCAAGGAAGAGATCGAGCGCATCCGCCAGGAGATGGAGGAAGCCACGCGCGCGTCGAACTGGCAGCGCGTTTCCGAACTCCAGTATGGCCGGCTGCCCGAGCTGGAGGCGCAGCTGAAGCAGGCGGAATCGGCTAACAGCGGCGGGGAGGAAGGCAAGGACAAGCCGAAGCTGCTGCGCACGCAGGTGGGGGCCGAGGAAATCGCCGAAGTCGTGTCGCGCGCGACCGGCATTCCCGTGTCGCGCATGATGCAGGGCGAGCGCGACAAGCTGCTGCACATCGAGGAAAAGCTGCACGAGCGCGTGGTGGGGCAGGACGAGGCGATCAACGCGGTGGCCGATGCGATCCGGCGTTCGCGCGCCGGGCTGGCGGACCCGAACCGGCCTTACGGCTCGTTCATGTTCCTGGGCCCGACGGGCGTGGGCAAAACGGAACTGTCGAAGGCGCTCGCCGCCTTCCTGTTCGATACCGAGGATTCGCTGATCCGCATCGACATGAGCGAATTCATGGAGAAGCATTCGGTGGCCCGCCTGATCGGCGCGCCGCCGGGCTACGTGGGCTACGACGAGGGCGGCTACCTGACCGAAGCCGTGCGCCGCAAGCCCTACAGCGTGATCCTGCTCGATGAAGTGGAAAAGGCCCACCACGACGTGTTCAACGTGCTGCTGCAGGTGCTCGACGACGGCCGCATGACGGATGGCCAGGGCCGCACCGTGGACTTCAAGAACACGGTGATCATCATGACGTCGAACCTGGGGTCGCAAAAGATCCAGTCGATGGACGATTCGGACCCCGGCGTGGTGAAGCTGGCCGTGATGGCCGAGGTACGCGGCCATTTCCGCCCCGAGTTCATCAACCGGATCGACGAGATCGTGGTGTTCCACGGCCTGGACGACAAGAATATCGGCGCGATCGCGAAGATCCAGCTGCAGATCCTGGAGCAGCGCCTGAAGCGGATGGAAATGGACCTGCAGGTCAGCGATGCCGCGCTGCAGAAGATCGCCGAGGCGGGCTACGACCCGGTGTATGGCGCGCGGCCGCTGAAGCGGGCAATCCAGCAGCAGATCGAGAACCCGCTGTCGAAGCTGATCCTGGAAGGCCGCATCAAACCGAAGGACACCATCCGCGTCGATGCGCGCGATGGCGGCCTGGTGTTCAATGCGGAGGGCAAGGTCGACATCGTCAAGCAGTAAGCGGCAGTATCGGCTGTACCGGCACGAACGCCGGCGCTGCGTCCCCGGACGCCGCGCCGGTTTTTTTTCGCATCCGCCATTGCCCCAGCAGCCGTGTGGCGGCCAGCAGGTCGGCGGTTCCTCCACCTTCTTCGAAGCGGTACACGGCAAGTTCCAGCAGTGTCCGCGCGCCGTCCGCCGCACCATGGCCATGCCACAGCCGCGCGAGGCTGGTGGCGGCACGCAGTTCCCAGCCCAGCGCACCCTGGTTGCGGGCCAGCAGCAGCGCGCTCCGGAACAGGCGTTCGGCCGTGTCGCGCGCGGCGGGCTCGCCGCCGGCCAGCACGCGCTCTCCCTGCAGGCGGCGCAGCTCGGCGGCGCACCAGCGCGCGTCGCCATGGTCGGCGCGCAGCAGCAGTCCCTCGTCCAGGTAGCGTGGATTGAGCGTGGCCAGGGTCTCTCGGTGCGGACCGGCGGCCGGGGCTTTCGCCAGCCAGCCGCCCGGCGCATCTTCGACGACGCCGTGCCGGTACTGGCGCGCCAGCGATTCCCAGTGCGGGAAGCGGCGCGCTGCATCCTCGAGCTCGGCCAGCGCGGCCAGCGCGGCCGGCCGGTCGCCGCACCACCAGGCAACCGGAAACATGGCGAACGCCAGCACCTGGCACAGCGGCGCGTCGGCACCGACCGCGCGGGCGCGCAGCACGCCGTTGCGGGCCAGGCGCAGCGCGTCGTCCGGGTGGCCGAGCAGCCAGCGGGCACGGGCCAGCACGGCGCTCGCAGCAACGTTTGCGTCGGTATGCAGCGCGGTGCGGCGCTGGGTACACACGGCCGGCACCGTGCCGTTCTGCACGGCGCGCGCCAGTGGCGCGGCCAGCGCCTGCTCGCCGGAAAGGTGCAGCGCCAGTGCCGCGAAACGGTCGTGCACCAGTTGCGCGCCACGCGAACCGGCGGCGCGAATGCCTTCCTGGAAGCGCCGTGCCAGCGCCACCGCCGCCGGGTAATCGCCGGCCAGCACGTGTTCCAGCACGAGGCCGGAGAAGGCGTCGGCCGTCCGGTCGGTGTCGCGCGCCGCTTCGGCCAGCGCGAAACCGCGCGCATAGGCGGCGCGGCCGGCGCCTGCCCCTTCCAGGTACACGAGGACAGTGCCCAGCGCAATGTGGAGCAGGGGCGGCAGCTCGGCCTGCCGGTGCGCACCGGCTCCACGACTGATCGCGATCTCGAGCCAGCGGCGCAGTTCCGGCAAGTCGGCCACCGCCCACCACATCGGTACCGAGGTGGCCAGCAGCGCAGTGGCGGCGGCGGCGTCGCCATCGGGGCCGAAGCCCCAGGCCAGCGCGGCGCGCACGTCTGGCAGGCTGCGCACGGGATACATGCTTCTGTCCGGGTCCGCCGCCAGCGCCGTGCAATCGGCAACGAAGCGGGAGCGCGCCGGATCGCCCGCCGGCAGCTGCGCCAGCGCGAACGTGCGCACGCTGTCGTACAGCAGGCATTCCGGCGGGCCGTCGGCGGACCGCGTGGCAAGCAGCGATTTCGCAGCCAGCGTGGCGAGCGCTTCTTCCACGTCGCCCGCGGCAATGGATTCGCCGGCCGCGACGCGCACGGCGCGGCCCAGCGTGAACGGGCCGGCAAACAGGGCCACGCGGCACAGCACGGCGTATTCCGCCGGCGCCAGCGTATCGACGCTCCATGCCAGCGCCGCGAGCAGCGAGCGGTGGCGTGCCGGCGCGGTGCGGCGGCCGCCTTTCAGCAGCTGCAGCCGTTCGTCGATGCGGGCCAGCAGGTCGCGCGGGTGGAACAGGTCGAGGCGGGCCGCCGCGAGCTCGATGGCCAGGGGCACGCCGTCCAGCCGGCGGCACAGTTCCGCCAGCGCCGGCGCATCGGCATCGGCCAGCGTGTAGCCGCCGTGGAGGGCGGCGGCGCGCGCGGCGAACAATGCCGCTGCGGGGTAGGCCAGCGCGGCGGCGGCGGTGATCGCACCGGGTGGCGGACAGTCGAGCGGCTCCACACGCTGCACCCGTTCGCCGGCGGCGCGCAGCGCTTCGCGGCAGGTGGCCACGATGGTCAAGCCGGGCACGTCGCGCAGCAGGCGCTCCGCCAGCGCGGTGGCGGGCGCGACGACGCGGTCGCAATTGTCCAGCACCAGCAGTACCGGCCGCTCGCGCACGTGGGCCAGCAACGGCGAGCCGGGATCGGTACCCGGCGGCAGCGCCATTGCCGCGGCCAGCGCCGTGGCCGGATCGGTCGCGTCGGCCAGGTCGATTGTCCACGTGCGATATCCGGCCTCGATCCTGCGCACGAGCGCGTGCGCCAGCGTACTCTTGCCAACGCCGCCGGGCCCCGTCAGCGTAACGAGGCGGTGCTGCTGCGCCAGCCCCGCCAGCGAATGGGCCAGCGAAGGAGCCAGCGTGGCGCCATCGGCCTCGCTGCCGGCATGCGGATCGGTGGCGGGGGCATGCCATTGCACGGGGGCGATCAGCGCATAGCCCTGACCGGCCACGTTGCCGATATAGCGGCGCTCCGGCGTTTCGCGCAACGCCTTGCGCAGCGCCGCCACATGCACGCGCAGGTTGGCTTCCTCGACAACGGTGTCGGGCCAGGCGCGTGCGATCAGTTCGCCCTTCGACACGGGCGCGCCGGCCTGTTCCGCCAGCATGGCCAGGATGTCGAATGCACGCGAGCCCAGCTTCAGCGGCCGGCCATCCTCGAGCAGCACGCGCTGCGCCGGATGCAGGCGAAAAGGCCCGAACGCCGCATGCGCAACGGACGATCCGGAAGCGGGGAGTGTCATGGGCACCTCGTTGAAAAAACGGCATGATTGCCGTCAGGCCCGGAGCATAAGTGACTATCTTTACAACGAGCTGACATCCGCCCAAAAACATTTCCCAAAATCGGGGGCGTAACCGGGATTTCGCGGAGCATCGCTCCTCGCCGGTGCAGCGGTACTGCCATGCATGGCAGTACTCCTTCCTGACCCCGGTTCGTGGAAATTGCAGGCTCAGGAGTCGGCGAAGTCCTCCACTTCGTACTGGTCGAGGAAGCGGTCGGGGCCGGTGCCGGTGTCGAAGTGCAGGGTGGCGCGGGCGCGGGTGTCGTCCACCACGCGCCGCACGTGGGCGCCCAGCGACTGGCGCCGGGTGCTTTTCTGCCACATCGGGTAGAGGCCGGACAGCCGGTAGCCGTCCAGGTAGCGGATCTCGAATTCGCATTCGTTGCAGTCGCGCGCGGCGGCCCATGCCTTGAGGAGCTTGTCGGCGGCGATGAACGAACCGAGTACCGCGATGCTGTGCTCGGCCTTGCGGATGCGGATCTGCGCCACGCCCACCTTTTCGGCATGCGGCTGGTTTTCGGCGTGCGGCTGGTGCAGGGGTGGTGCGGCGTCAGGCGGCATGTGTATCGGCATGGTGGAAGACCGGGCGACGGAAGCGGGCGATCGCATCCAGCGCGGCGGCATGCGTGGGGCGCAGCGCGCTGCCAAAGCGGTTGACGTGGATGTGCCGAGCGGCCAGCTCGAGCACCGGCAACACCTGTTCCGCCAATGCCGCGTCGCCCGGCGCCACGTGCACGCTGGCGCACGCCAGCGGGCCGAGTGCCCAGGCCAGCGCCAGCAGTTCATCGGCGCCGCTACAGCGCACCAGCAGCCCGCCCGGGCGCGCAGCGGCCAGCTGCGGCTGCGCAATCAGCGCGGCGCCCGGCAGCTCCGTGAACGGTGCCATACGGCCGTCCCGCGCGTCGCCCAGGCAATGGGCGCCACCATTCTCCAGGCAATGGGCGCCACCATCCCGCAGCCAACGGGCGCCACCATCCTCCAGCCAGTGGGCGCCACCATCCGCCAGCGCCTTCGCGCCATCGCCGGACGGCGGCGCCATGGGGGCAGCGGGTGCCGTGCAGGCGGCATCGCCACGGGCCAGCATGTCGACGATGGCTTCGCGCAGGTCGATGAAGCCGTCGCCGTCGATCGCCACGACGACCGGGCACGCGCCCGGCTGCGCCAGCAACCGTTCGCCGAGGAATTCGGCGCGGCCGTTCAGCGCGCAGGGCAGCACGAAGGCGGCTTCGGTACCGTCCAGCTCAGCCAGTGCCGGCAGCAGCCGGGGGATCGGGCGCGCCCCGGCGCGGCAGATCACGCCGCGCACGGCGCGCTGGGCCAGCAGCGCTTCATCGTTCGCCACCAGCGCGAACAGCGTATCGGGCAGGCGGGCCGCGGCGGCGGCGCGGGCGATCAGCCCCGCCAGCTCGGTGCAACTGGGCGCAGGCATCGCGCAAGCGAGTACCGGGCAGCCCGCCGCCAGCGCGGCCATCGCATAGGTGCCGGCCAGCCCGTAGGCGCTGCCGTGCATGCCCACCGCGGCGACCGGGCCGAGCGGCACCGTGCGTTGGCCGGCACCGGCCGGATCGCTGCGCAGTGCGTCCGCCAGCGAGCGTAGCCAGGCGCGCACCGTGTCGTGCTGGCGCAGCGCGACGGCGGAATCGACGCCCGCATCGAAGGCGGCCTGGCGCGGCAGCCGGTGCCGCACGCCGTCCAGGCCCGCGCCGATGCCGTCGAGCAGGCGGGCACGCTGCTCGGCGCCGGCCAGCGCGAACGGCAATGCCGCGGCGGCGGCCCGTTCGGACGTGTGCAACATCGGCGATCCCCCTTTCAGGTGGTAAATGTGTAACGATGACGAATGATTAACGCCGCAAGACCATTACGTTAGAATCTGTCGTGCTGGAAATCAATCCGGCTTTCGAGGTAAGCGAACATGGACCGACTGCAGTGGCGGCCCCCGTCAAGCGAGGTGGCATTCGGCGCATTCCGGCTGGTGCCGCACGAGCGCACGCTGTACCGGCACGGCGTGCCCGTGCGCCTGGCCGGCCGCGCGTTCGACCTGCTGGTCGCGCTCGTGGAGCGGGCCGGCACGGTGGTCGGCAAGGATGAACTCATTGCCTGCGTCTGGCCCCGTACCGTCGTCGAGGACGGCAACCTGCGCGTGCACGTCAATGCACTGCGCAAGGTGCTCGGCAACGACCGGCCGTATGTGGAAAACGTGGTGGGCCGCGGCTACAGCTTCGTCGCGCCGCTGCGCCGCCTGGCCGTGGAGGAGCTCGCGCCGCCGTTCGTGCAACTGGCGCTGCCGCAGCCGCGGCTGGTCGGCCGCGCCCAGGTCGTGGACCAGCTCATGGCCGAGCTGGCCGTCACCCGGCTGCTGACGATCGTCGGCCCGGGCGGCATGGGCAAGACGTCGGTGGCACAGGCGCTCGTTGCGCACGCCGCGCCGCTGTTCGGCCGGCGCGTGGTCTGCGTCGACCTGGCGCCGCTGGCCGATCCCGCCCTGCTGCCCGGCGCCGTCGCGCAGGCGTTCGGCCTGGCCGCGCCGCTGTCGGCCGCGCAGCTGGCCGCGCAACTGAGCGTGCACTTATCCGATGGCACGCCGTCCGCTTCGCCGGGCCACCGCGCGCTGCTCCTGCTCGATGGCTGCGAACACCTGATCGATGCCGCCGCCGCGCTGGCCGGCGCACTGCTGCACGGCACCACGCGGCTGCACATCGTTGCCACCAGCCGGGAACCGCTGCGCAGCGGCGGCGAGCACGTGTTCCGGCTGCCGCCGCTGGCCGTGCCCGCGCCGTCGTCCTTGCAAGGGGCGGTGCCCGATTTTGCGTCCAGCTTCGCCGCACTGGTCACGTTCCCGTCCGTGCAACTGTTCGTCGAACGGGCCAGTGCCGATGGCGGCTTCGTCCTCGACGCCGGCAACGCGGCGGCGGTGGCCGAGATCTGCCGCCGCCTGGACGGCATTCCGCTGGCCCTCGAACTGGCGGCCGGGCGGGTCGCGTTCTTCGGCGTGCACGAGCTGGCGCGGCGCCTGTCCGACTGCTTTGCCGTGCTCACGCGAGGCCGCCGCACGGCGCTGCCGCGCCACCAGACCCTGCGCGCCACCCTCGACTGGAGCCATGCGCTGCTGGCGCCCGCCGAGCAGGCCGTGCTGCGACGGCTCGCCGTGTTCCGCAGCCCTTTCACGGGCGAGGGCGCGGCGGCCGTGGCCGCGGGTGGGGTCATCGACGCCCAAGGCGTGGCCGGCCACCTGGCGCAGCTCGTGGCGAAGTCGATGGTGTCGTGCGACGACGCGCGATATCGCCTGCTGGACACGACCCGCGCCTACGCCCTGGAACAGTTGCGCATTGCCGGCGAGGAGTACGCTGCATCGCACGGCCACCTGCGCTACTGGTGCATGCTGCTGGCGCGCGCCGGCCGGGATGCCGGCCTGCTGGAGATGATGCTGCAGGACCTGCGGCTGGACGATGTGCGCGCCGCGCTCGACTGGGCCTTCGGGCCGGGCGGCGCGCCGCTGCTGGGCGCGGAGCTGGCCGCCGCTTCCGCGCCGCTGTGGTATCGCCATTCGATGATGGACGATTACCGCGCCAGGCTGGAGCCGGCGCTGGCCTGCGCCGCCGCTGCCGGCTCGGCCGGCGCCCCGCTGGCTGCCGCGCTGCACCTGGCGCTTGGCCACACGCTGCTGCACGTGAGCGCGGTGGCGGCGCCGCGTGCCGAAGCATTCGGCCGCGCGCTGGCGCTGGCCGAACGGCTGGGAGACCATGCCACGGCCGTGCGGGCATTATGGGGCTGTTATGCGGATGCGCTGCTGCAGGGCGAGTACGACCGCGCGCTGGGTCTGGCCTACCGCTTCGGCCCGCTGGCGCGCGCCGCCGGGCTCGATGGCGACGGCCGGGTGCGGCAACGGCTGCTCGCCAGGGCGCGGCACTATCTCGGCGACCAGCACGCGGCCCGCGCGCATGCGGATGCGGCGGTCCATCCGGCGCGGCGCGCCCGCGGTGCCGCCGGCTTCCAGTTCGACCAGCGTGTCTCGTCGCTGGCGATCCATGGCCGCGTGCTGTGGCTGCAGGGCTCCCCCGAGCAGGCCGTGCTGGCCGCGCGCGAGGGCGTGGACGAAGCGCTGCGGCTGGATCATTCGGTGTCGCTGTGCTTTGCGCTGGTGCTGGCGGTGCCGGTGGCGTTGTGGAGCGGGGACATGGCGATGGCACGGCATTGCATCGCGATGATGGCCGATCGGGCGGGGCGCGACCGCCTCGTGCACTGGTCGTTCTGGGCGCAGGCGTTCCACGCCGCGCTGCATCGCCACGACGGCACGGGCGCCTTGCCGGAAGCCGGCTTCGATGCCATGGCCCTGGCGCGGCACCCGTCGTGCACGGGCCTGCACCTGGACATGCTGCCCACGCTGCACGCGGGCCTGATGACGCCCGCCTCGCTGGCGCGCGCCGTCGACGGCCGCGCGGGCTGGGCCGCGCCCGAACTGCTGCGCTGCTGGGGCGAACAGCTGGTGCGCCTGGGCGCGTGCGCGCAGGCCGAGCGCGTGTTCCGCCATGCGCTGGCGCTGGCCCACGGCCAGGGCGCGCTGGCCTGGGAACTGCGTGCCGGCACCAGCCTGGCCGGACTGCTGTCGCTGCGCGGCCGAGGGCAAGACGGCGCGGCCGTGCTGGCGCCGCTGCTGGCGCGCTACAGCGAGGGCCAGTCCACGCGCGACGTGCTTACCGCGCGCTCGTGCCTAGAGCGCTGGTCAGCTTGAGCAGGTACACGTCGTTCTCGCGCAGCGGCAGCGCCACGCTCACCTTGCCGTCGCCGCCCACCTGTACCTTGCGCCGTTCCGACGGTGCGCCGGTTGCCTGCGCCTTCAGCTCGCCGACCTGCTTGCGGGTCAGTTGCGCCGGCGAGCCCATGCCGATATAGGCCGTGAAGGCATCGTTCTTCCGGTAGCCGGTTTGCGAGATCGCGAGCGTGTACGCCCCCGGCTTCACGCCGCGCAGCGTGACCTGCACCTCGCCCTTGGCCCTGGCCGGCAAGTCCTTGATGAAGTACTGCTGGTTATTGATGTTGTCCGGCAGCGTGTGCGTGAAATCCCACAGCAGCACGCCCACGTCGCCATTGGTGTCGACGGTGGCGATCGAATGCGCATCGGCATTGCGCAATTCCTTGTTGCCCAGCCCGTTCAGGAACTGGTAGGCGAAGTAGGCCGGCTTCTTGATGCCCTGCGTGTTCATCAGCCCGAAGCCGCCGTGGAATGCCTCGAAGCGAGGGCCCGCTTCTTCGAAGATGTCGGTGAAGACCCAGTACGACATCGATTGCGCCGCGTCGCCGGTCTGCTTCAGCTTTTGCAGGATGTAGGCGGCCTGGTGGTAGCTGTCGTGCGTGGGGTCGGCCGGCGTGTACGAGGAACTCCACTCCGTGTAGTGCAGCGGCAGCTTCGGCAGCTTCGACGCGGCGATCTCGCGGCGGTTCTTCAGCACGTCGTTGCTGATCGAGCCGCTATCCTTGCTGAGCACCGTGCCCGTGGTGCCGAATTCATCGAGGAAACCCTGGCTTACGCCATAGGCATGGGTGCTGACGAAATCCAGTGGCACCTTGTTCGCGGTGGCATGCGCGATCATTTCGGGAATCCATGCGGCGCCCGCGGTGGCGGGGCCGCCCACCCGGTAGGCGGGGCTGACGCTCTTGACCGCCCGCGCCGCATGGTCGTACAGGCGGAAATATTCTTCCTGCGTGCCGGCCCAGAAACCATCGAGGTTCGGTTCATTCCAGACTTCGAAATACCAGGTCGCCACTTCGGCCTGGCCATAACGCTCCGTCCAGTGCTCCGTCAGTTTCCTGACGAGTTCTCCCCATTTTGCATAATCGCGCGGTGGCGTGACATTGCCGCGCCACCAGAAAATGGTTTTCTCGCCGCTGGCCATTGCCGACGGCATGAATCCCAGTTCGACGAACGGTTTTACGCCAATGCTCAGCAGATAATCGTACAGCGCATCGATATACTGGAAATTATAATGTTCCTTCCCCTGCGCATCGATTTTATAGACACCCATGTCGTCGGACAGCAGGCCGTGCATGCGGATATAGCGGAAACCCGCATCGCGTTTTATTTCGGCCAGCTGTTGTTGCCAGTCGGCGCGCAATCCCTCATTGGCGCGGCCGGCGCCGATGACTTCGTTGAATGTCTTGTTGAGGTTGCCGGCTACCTGGCCGACATGCACGTCGATATTGCGCTGCTGTGCCGACGCTGCTTGCGACAGCAACAGCAGGGCGCCGAACAGGGCGCCGGCGATGGTCTTGGTCTGCATCTGGTTTGTCTCGCTCCAAATTGTGAATCGCGGATGGATTGGCGCGGGCCGCCGGCCTGCGCACTGCCGCGCAGCATACGGGCGGCAAGGGGCACGCCGATAGCACAGGCCGCGCAAACGCTGGCGGAATGCGGATAGTTGAAGAAAGAATGCGGAAAAATGCGGAAAAACTGCGGGTAGTGTCAGTCCGCGCATGCGGTGCGGAACGCCTTCGGCGTGCAGCCGTACTCTTCCTTGAACAGCTTGTTGAAGTACGACACGTTGGCATAGCCGACCGAATAGGCGATTTCGGCCACGGCCAGCGCATCGTTTTCCGACAGCAGCCGGGCCGCCTCCGTGAGCCGTAATTTATTCAGGTAGGCGCTGAATGTGAAACCCAGTTCGGCTTTCAGGATCTCATTGAGCTTGTTGCGGTTGACACCGGTGGCGGCCACCGCCTTGTCCACATCCATGGCGGCGTCGGCATAATGCGTGGCGATATAACGCAATACTGCCGCCTTTTCCCTGTCGCGATGCGGTTCCAGTGAAAGCTGCTGGTAGGCGACGAATGGCAGATCCTTTTGCAGCTTGTCGCGCACGTCCGCCACCAATGCGGCCGCGTGCTGGCGGAAAAACCAGACGGCAAATCCGCACCATGCCGGAATCAATATCGCGGCAAGCCAGTACAAGTAACGGACATCGCGGCCATGCAGCACCAGTTCGTCGATTTCCACCATGGTGTCGATATTGACCGGGCTCTGGAATGTGGTGCCGAAGGCGAGCTTCGGCACGCGGTCCAGTTTATACGCCTGGCTGGAAAGGTCGAGCTTGAACATATCGAACCACCATTGCGGTGTCTCCAGGCGCGACAGGTCGAATTCGACGCGCGTGCGCTGCCCATTGCAGGAGAAAAACGCCGACGGTGTCCGGTAGCTCAGCAGGTGGTTCGGCGTGGAGACCTTGTCGTCGAAGGTGGGCACGCTCAGCATCAGCGTGCTGGCCGGCGCGCAGCGTGCCCCGAACGATACCGAGTCGTAGCGCGACAGGTCGACATGGGCCGGCTTGCCGTCGCGGTTCTCGAACATCAGGTTCGCCGACGCGAACGGATGGGCCGATCCGGGCACGAGCCGGAAACCAAAGCGCAGCCGCTCGCGCGCTTCGTGGATGGCAACCCTGGAAACCGCCGATGTCGCCTTCTCGTTGTCCGTACTGGTGTCGCCGTGCCACGGCAGCGCACTGCCGCGCGCCGGCAGCAGCGGCGTGTGCAGGTAGCTACGGTCGACGCAAACATAACCCAGCAGCAGGCTGGCGGCCAGCAGGCAGGCAAAGACAGCCAGTGTTTTTCGGTAGAAGGCACCCATGATGTGAGCGCAATCATAGAGGCCGATTGTCATCGCTGCAAGACGGCTCCAGGCATTGCGTGACGCCAGGCCAATGTTACGGCGGGCCGGGTGTTTCAGGAGAGTCAATAGGTTGTTGCATATATGGATCAGCGTCAAATATAGATGTTTCCACATGGCATATTTATGTACCTTGCATCCTGCAAATGACTACACTAGAACGACGCAAGTTAACCAATGGAAATTAGTTATGCGATTCATTAAGAAGCTGTCGATTCAGCGAAAGCTCATGCTGAGCATGGGCTTGTGCCTGCTGGTCTTCATGGTGATCTCTTCCGTGCTGAGCGTGAGCATGAATGGCAACCGGGCGCGCGAACGCGCCGTGGCACAGGAGTTGCCGGCGCAGGTGGGCGAGATCCGCAACGACATCCTGCGCCAGATCGGCCAGGCGCTGGCAGTGTCGCAAACACTGGCCAACGATACTTACGTGCATGCCTGGGAAGACGCCGGCATGCCGGAGGAGGGTGCCGCTGCGTGGCAGACCTATGCAAGCCACTTGAAGGCCAGGAACAACGCCGCCACGGTGTTCTGGGTGTCGAAGGATACCGGCAAGTATTTCACCGATACGGGTTACGGCCGCACGCTGTCGCCCAATGCGGCAAGCGATGCATGGTTCTATGGTTTCCTGTCCAGTAACGTGCCGTACCGGCTCGATATCGACAAGGACCCCGGCTCGACCACCTACATGTTGTTCATCAATAACCGCGTGCAGACGGCGGGCGGCAAGCTGGCCGTGGCCGGCATCGGGCTGGCCGTCAACGACCTGGCGAACACGATCCGTAATTACCGGCTGGGCGAAACGGGTACCGTCTCGCTGGTGCGCCCGAATGGCATGCTGCTGATCGACCGCGATCCGCAACTGGCCGACGGCAAGCACGCGCTGCAGGACCAGCCGGGCTTCGACGCCGGCGTGGTGAAGGCGCTGTTCGGCGGGCAGCCGTTCGCGCATGCGGCCATCGACGGCCCGCAGGGCAGGCTGTTCGTCGCGTCGTCCTATATCAAGGAATTGAACCTGTACGTGCTGGCCCGCGTGCCCGAGCGCGAAGTGCTGGGCGATATCGCGCGCTCGGCCACGATCTCGGCGCTGATCGCCGGCCTGGTGGGCGGCAGCATCGGCCTGGCCGGCATCTGGTTCATCAGCCGTGCAATCGCCGCTCCCGTGATGCGGGCAGCCAGGATGCTGGGCGAGATTGCCGACGGCAACGGCGACCTGAGCCGCCGCATGCGTGTGGAATCCGGGGACGAGGTCGGCAAGCTGGCCGATGCGTTCAACCGCTTCATCTCGTCGCTGAACGGCACGATCCTGCAGGTGCGTTCGAGCGCGCAGCAGATCTCCAGCGCCACCGGCGAGATCGCCACCGGCAACCTCGACCTGTCGAACCGCACGGAGGCCCAGGCTTCCAACCTGGAGGAAACGGCGGCGGCGATGGAAGAGCTGACGGCGACCGTGCGCCAGAACGCCGACAATGCCGCCCAGGCCAACGGGCTGGTGGCCAGCACGGCCGACGCGGCGCGCAAGGGCGGCGCCGTGGTGTCGCAGGTGGTCGACATGATGGGCGCCATCACCGACAGTTCGCGCCGGATCTCGGACATCATCGGCGTGATCGACGGCATCGCGTTCCAGACCAATATCCTGGCGCTCAATGCCGCCGTGGAAGCGGCGCGGGCCGGCGAACAGGGACGTGGATTCGCCGTTGTCGCATCCGAGGTGCGCAACCTGGCGCAGCGTTCGGCCACGGCCGCGAAAGAAATCAAGGACCTGATCCTGGCTTCCGTCGACCAGGTCAATGCCGGCAGCCGCCTGGCTGACGGCGCGGGGCAGGCGATGGGCGAGATCGTGCAGTCGGTGCAGCAGGTGGCCGACCTCGTGGCGCAGATCGCCACGGCCAGCGACGAACAGAGCAAAGGCATCGGCCAGGTCAACGGCGCGATCACCGAGATGGACGATGTGACGCAGCAGAACGCGGCGCTGGTGGAAGAAGCGGCGGCCGCGGCCGAATCGCTGCGCATCCAGGCGGCCGCGCTGGAACAGGTGGTGGGCACGTTCAAGCTGGATGCGCCGGCCGCGGCGCCCGTCGGCACGCCGGTGCCGCGGCGCGCCCTCAGCGTTCGCTGAAAAACGCCGTCGGCGTGGTGCCGAAGGTTTTCCGGAACATCTGGGAAAACGCCGACTGGCTGGCATAGCCCAGCTCTTCGGCCACGCGCGCCAGCGGCATGCCGCCGGCGATCATCGGTGCGGCGTGGGCCAGGCGCACCTGCTGGCGCCACTGGCCGAAGCTCATGCCGAGCTCCTTCTCGAACAGCCGCGCCAGCGTGCGTTCGGAAGCACCGACCTGGCCGGCCCAGTCGGCCAGCGTGAGCGGCGCGCCGGGCGTGTCGACCAGGCGGGCGCACAGGCTTTGCAGCCGCTTGTCGCGCGGCAGCGGTACGCGGATCGGCCGCGTTTCGCAGCGCGCCAGTTCATCGAGCATCAGTTCCGACAGCATCGTGGCACGCGGCGACGGCGCCAGCGGCGGCAGCTGTTCCAGCGCCAGGATCAGTTCGCGCAGCAGCGTGGACACTTCCAGCACCCGGCAAGCCTCGTCCGGAAACGGCGCCCGTTCGGCCAGGATGCGCACCGGCCGCAGCCGGGTTGCCTGCAGTACCGTCACCGCATGTTCGATCCCGGGCGCGATCCATACCGCGCGCGATGGCGGCACGATCCACGTGCTGTCGGCAGCCGTCACGCGCAACACGCCGTCGATCGAGTGCGTCAACTGGCCCCAGCCATGGGTATGCGGCAGCATCGCGTCGCGGCGATCCAGGTCGCGGGCGATCAGTGTGATGGGCCGCTCCGGCGTGGGCTCGAAGCCATCCGGGTAAGGCATCGTGTGCCGGACGACAGGAACCGCGGTGGGCGTGAACATGGCAGGATGAGCGGACATGGCAGGATTTCGACAAAAATTGATATCCTATTTTAAAACAGACGCCATCGTTTTTCTTACACTGCGTTTTTGGCAGGAGACTTATGAAAAGCGATAACACCTTCCACCAGGACGCCCGTGTGATCGGCCTGGTCGGCCTGGCCCACGGCACATCCCATTTCTATCACCTGATCCTGGCCGCGCTGTTCCCATGGCTGAAACCCGCGTTCGGCCTGAGCTACGCCGAGCTGGGGCTCCTGATGACGGTGTTCTTCGTCGTGTCCGGCGTGGGGCAGGCGTGCGCCGGCTTCGTGGTCGACAAGGTCGGGGCACGGCGCGTGCTGTTCTTCGGTGTCGGCATGCTGGGCGTGTCGGCGCTCGTGCTGTCGGTGGCGGCCAGTTATATGGGGTTGATGATGGGGGCGCTGCTGGCCGGCATCGGCAACAGCATCTTCCACCCGGCCGATTACACGCTGCTGAACCAGCGCGTGTCGCGCGAACGGCTGGCGCACGGCTTTTCGGTGCACGGCATCAGCGGCAATATCGGCTGGGCGGCCTCGCCGCTGTTCATGACGACCGTCGCCGCGCTGTCCAGCTGGCGCATGGCGCTGACGCTGGCCGCGCTGCTGCCGTTCGCGGTGCTGCTGGTGCTGGTGCTGAACCGCCACGCGCTGCGGCCGGAGCCGCCGCAGCATGCCGGTGCGCAGGAAGGCGGGGAGGGCACGCTGGCATTCCTGCGGCTGCCTTCGGTATGGATGTGCTTTGCCTTCTTCTTCCTGACGGCGGTGGCGCTGGGCGGCATCCAGGCATTCGCCGCCATCGGTCTGGAACAGCTGTATGGCATCTCGCGCGAACTGGCCACGGGATCGTATACCGCCTACATGCTGGCTTCCGCGGCCGGCATGGTGGTGGGCGGCTTTGTCGGCGCCGGGGGCGGCAGCCATGACCGCACCATCGCGATCGCGTTCGCGATCGCCGCCGCGCTGGCGCTGGTGCTGGGCATGGCCGTGGTGCCGGGCTGGCTGGCATTGCCGCTGATGGCGCTGATCGGTTTCTGTTCCGGCGTGGCGGGGCCGTCGCGCGACCTGATGATCCGCGCCGCCGCGCCGAAGAATGCCACCGGGCGCGTGTATGGTGTCGTGTATTCGGGGCTCGACACCGGCCTGTCGGTGGGGCCATTGATGTTCGGCGCCGTGATGGATGCCGGCCACCCGGGCTGGCTCTTTGCCGGCATCGCGCTGTTCCAGGCGCTGGCGATCGGCACGGCGGTCGGCGTGGGCGGCAGTACCCGCGCCGTTGCGCTGAAAAGCGCCTAGAATCAGGGCACGTCAACTACCCGGGGAAGCCGATGAGCCGCAGCGCATTTTCCACTGATTTCGTCACCGATTTCGCCACCGCCGACCTGTGCGACGACAACGCGATCCTGCTCGAAGATGGCCGCCTGGCCGTGCTGCCGCCCGTATTCCGCCACTTCGGGACGCGCGTCCGCTTTGCCGGGCGGATCGTCACCGTGAAGGTGTTCGAGGATAACGCCTTGGTGCGCGCCCTGCTGGAAACGCCGGGTGACGGGCAGGTGCTCGTCGTCGATGGCGGCGCCAGCCTGCGGCGCGCGCTGCTCGGCGGCCAGCTGGCGCTGCTGGCGCAAGACAATGGCTGGGCCGGCGTCGTCATCGACGGCTGCGTGCGCGACACCGTGGAAATCGACAGCTGCGACGTCGGCATCCGCGCGCTCGCAGCGCACCCGCAACGCAGTGCAAGGAAGGGCACCGGCGAACGCAACGTTCGCGTGCAGGTTGCCGGCGTGCCCGTCAATCCGGGAGACTGGCTGTATGCGGATGCGGATGGCATCCTGGTTGCCCAGCAGCGGTTGGCCTGAGGATCGCCTGGCCGCCAGGCCCGGGGGCGATACCGGTGCCGTTTTTGGTGGCGCCCCCGTTCTCTGGGATAATGGCGGTTCGAATCATCCCATTGAGAATCATGTTCAGTTACCGTCACGCCTTCCATGCCGGCAATCATGCCGACGTCCTGAAGCATTTCGTCCAGATCCAGCTGCTGCAATACCTGAACCAGAAGGACGTGGCCTACACCTATATCGACACGCACGCCGGCGCCGGCCTGTACACGCTCGACAGCGCGCAGGCGACGAAGACGGGCGAATTCGAAACGGGCATCGGACCGCTGTGGGACCGCACCGACCTGCCTGAGCCGCTGGCCGACTACGTCAACCTGGTCAAGGCCATGAACCCGAGCGGCAAGATGCGCTTCTACCCGGGGTCGCCCTACGTGGCCGAGCAGGTGGCGCGCGAGATGGACCGCCTGCGCCTGTTCGAACTGCACCCGGCCGATGTGCGGATCCTGAACGACAATTTCATCAAGCTGGAGCAGCACAAGGCGGCGCAGGGCGTGCGCAGCACGGTGCGTGGCAAGCGTGTCATCGTCAACAAGGCCGACGGCTTCCTCGGCGTGAAGGCGCTGCTGCCGCCGCCGTCGCGCCGCGCGCTGGTGCTGTGCGATCCGCCCTACGAAGACAAGCAGGACTACCGCAAGGTGACCGACATGCTGGGCGACGCGCTGAAGCGCTTCCCGGCCGGTACCTATGCGGTCTGGTATCCGGTGCTGCAACGGATCGAGGCGCGCAACTTCGCCGAAAAGCTCAAGCACCTGCCGGCGCAGAGCTGGCTGAACGTGACGCTGTCGATCTCCGGACCGACGCCGGACGGCATTGCGCTGCACACGAGCGGCATGTTCGTCCTGAACCCGCCCTACACGCTTGCGGCAACCTTGAAAAGCGTGATGCCCTACCTGGTGCAGGTGCTGGGCCGCGA
Source organism: Pseudoduganella sp. jia 12 (assembly GCF_055502675.1). Lineage (NCBI taxonomy): Bacteria > Pseudomonadati > Pseudomonadota > Betaproteobacteria > Burkholderiales > Oxalobacteraceae > Pseudoduganella > Pseudoduganella sp. jia 12. The sequence goes on along the minus strand of NZ_JBUXKP010000001.1, from coordinate 399,516 downwards.
CAAGGGCGCCGCGTTTACGCTCGACAGTGGCGAAGGTGCACCCCCTCGCGTCCAGGACAAAAGGAATGTCACGCGGCGGTCATAAACTGATTGCCATTTCGCTAATGAGCAGTTATGGTAGCGGCATCGTTTTCAAGCAGGTCCCTCCATGACACTGGCAGTTAGCCCGGATATTCCGATGCCATACGCCAACCAATTTTTCCTGGCGCGGCAACCCATCCTCAATCGTTCCCAGCGGCTCGTTGCCTACGAGCTGCTGTACCGCAATGCCGAAAGCGGCGGTGCGCACTTCACGGACGGCGCTGCGGCGACCGCGTCCGTGATCGCCCACGCCTCCGAGCTGGGCATGCAGAAAGTGGTGGGCGAGCAGCTGGCGTATGTGAACGTGGACACGGCCGGCCTGATGAGCGATTTCATCCACTTCCTGCCGAACGACAAGGTGATCCTGGAGGTGCTGGAATCGGTCGATGCGACGCCGGACGTGGTGGCAAGGGTCACCGAGCTGAAGCAGGCGGGTTACAAGTTTGCCCTGGACGATGTGGTGGCCGCGTCGGAAAGCGTGGCAAGGCTGCAGCCGTTGATGGACGTGATCAAGATCGACATCCAGGGCATGTCCCGCGCTACGCTGGCCGATTTGACCCGCTCGCTGAAGAACCCGCGCCAGAAACTGCTGGCGGAAAAGGTCGAAACGCAGGAGGAATTCCGCCACTGCATGGACCTGGGCTTTGAATATTTCCAGGGATATTATTTTGCCCGGCCGGTCATTTTGTCCGGCAAGAAGATAGCGCCATCGCAGATGGCCATCATGCACCTGCTGGACTTGCTGGCGTCGGACGCGGAACAGCGCGACATCGAACGGGGCATCAAGCTCGATCCGGTGATCACGCTGGGCCTGCTGCGCCTCGTGAACACCCCGGCCGTCGGTGCCCGCTTCCGTATCAATTCGGTGGGCCATGCACTGATCGTGCTGGGCCGCCAGCAGTTGCAACGCTGGCTGCAGATCCTGCTGTACGTGAAGGGCCAGCAATACGATTCGCCGCTGCTGCAATTGGCCACCACGCGCGGCAAGACGATGGAAAACGTGCTGGAACACCTGCGTCCCGGCGAGCGCACCGGCGCCGACATCGGCTTCACGGTCGGCATCATGTCGCTGATGGATACGCTGTTCTCGGTGGCGATGCCGGAAATCCTCGACAGCGTGAATGTGCTGGACGATGTGCGTGCTGCGCTGCTGCACCGCACCGGCGACTACGGCGACGTGCTGAAGCTGATCGAACTGGTCGAAGGCGCCCGCGAAGGCCCCGAGCTCACGGGGCTGCTGCACCGGATCGGCCTGGCGCCATCGACGCTGTACGCGAGCCAGCTGGCCGCGTACGACTGGATCAATGGCTATACCAGCGGCGTGACCGCCACGCCCGCCCGCTGATTCTCCCTATACCGCCAGGAACAGGAACACCGTCGGCTTCTTGTGGAAATCCGGCGCCCGGCCGCCGGCCAGCGCGCTTCTCCATTGCGCCGCCGTTTGCGTACGGATCGTTTCCGATGGCAGGCTGATGTCGGTCGCCACGCAGACGAGCGTGCCGGGCTGGCAAGCCGCCACCAGGGCCTCGAGCAGTGCGCCGTTGCGATAGGGCGTCTCGATGAACAGTTGCGTCTGTTTTTCCGCGCGCGAGCGTACCTCCAGTTCCTTCAGGCGCTTGGCGCGTGCGGCGGCGTCCGTGGGGAGGTAGCCGTTGAACGCGAAGCTTTGGCCGTTCAGCCCGCTTGCCATCACGGCCAGCAGCAGCGACGACGGGCCGACCAGCGGCCGCACGGGAATGGCTTCCTGGTGGGCCAGGCGCACCAGGTCGGCACCGGGATCGGCCACGGCCGGCACGCCCGCTTCGGACAGCAGGCCAACGTCGTGCCCCGCCCGAAGCGGTGCCAGCAGGCCGGCCAGCGCCTCGGCCTTCGTGTTGACGTTCAGCTCGGCGATGGCGATTTCCTGCAGCGGCCGCGCAAGCGGGTGCACGGCGTTCACCAGTTTCAGGAACGCCCGTGCCGTCTTGGCGTTTTCGGCAACGAAGTGCGGCAGCTGCGCCGTCAACGCCTGCACGTGCTCGGGAATGACATGGTTCAACGCCGTGGTGTCGCCCAGCGTGTTGGGAATGAGGTAGAGGGTGCCGGGCATGTTCAGGCCTTGAAGAAGGGGACGCCGGCAGCGCGCAGCATGCCGGTAAGGGCGATCAGCGGCAGGCCGGTCAGCGCGGTGGGATCCGAGGAATCGATGCGTTCCAGGATGGCGATGCCGAGGGCTTCGTTCTTGGCGCTGCCGGCGCAATCGTACGGCTGCTCGATGCGCAGGTAGGCATCGAGTTCGGCGTCCGGCAGGTCGCGGAACTTGACGACGGTGCGGATATCTTCCACCTGTGCATTGCCGGTGCGGCCATCCCACAGGCACAGCGCGGTGTGGAAGACCACTTCGCGTCCGCGCATGGTTTGCAACTGGGCGAGGGCGGCCGCATGGGTGCCGGGCTTGCCGATCTGTTCATCGTCCAGCGTGGCAACCTGGTCGGAACCGATCACGAGGCTGCCGGGGTGGCGCGCCGCGACGGCGCGGGCTTTTTCGCGGGCCAGACGCAGTGCCGTGGCGGAGGGCGCCTCGCCAGCCAGCGGCGTTTCGTCGATGGCCGGCACGTCGACCGTGAATGGCAGGCGCAAGCGGGCCAGCAGCTCGCGGCGGTAGGCCGAGCTGGAGGCGAGGATTAATGGAGGAAAGACGGGTGGCGGAAAGTTGTGATTCATGGAAAGATTTTATTGTGGCGAGGCGCCACGAATTGTTATATGCTCTGTGCGCCGTTGGATTTACGTCCCTGGATGCCCTGAAACCGCCGGGCGCGCGCGCAAGTCTTTGACCGGGCGCTGAAAACCCTGCTATTATCTCAGGTTTTCGAGGGAAGTTTTAGCCGATGAGCGCTGCGATGAACGTCCAACTGATCGACGCCTTTGAATTCTGTCGAACGGGTGGCACCCGTGAAGGCGTAACGCCGGTCGCCGGGATGGAACGCCTCGTGCGCGATTGCGCTTCTCCCGATGGCGAGCTCGCCTGGAGAGTCGAAGGCGGAACGAGCAAGCAGGGTTTCCCGCAGTTGCGCCTGGCCGTGAGCGGCACCGTGCAACTGGCCTGCCAGCGCTGCCTGACCCCGTTCGCCTACGAGATCGATTCCTCGACCGTGCTGATGCTGGGCGAGGATGATGCCAAGGCCGATGAAATCGAACAGGTGATCGATGACGAGACGATCGACGTGATCGTCGGTACGCGCTCGATGAACCTGATGGACCTGATTGAAGACGAGGCCCTGCTGGCCTTGCCGCAAGCACCGAAGCACGACGTCTGCCCCGACACGGCGCTGCTCGATTCGGTGCGGAGCGAAAAGAAATCGCCATTCGACGCGCTGAAGGCGTTGAAAAAATAAAGACAATTTTGCAGTAAAGAATATGCCAATCGGCTGCGAGTGGCATTGAGTAGTAATGCAGCATGGTAGCGCGACAGTAATTCGAATGCCGCAATACCGCTGGGATACTCGATTTGCATGTATTTGCCAGTCGATTGTGTTAAAATTTTAGAACTTATGTATTAGGAGTCATCATGGCAGTTCAACAGAACAAGAAGTCCCCGTCGAAGCGCGGCATGCACCGTTCGCACGATTTCCTGACCGCCCCGAACCTGGCAGTCGAGCCGACCACCGGCGAAACCCACCTGCGTCACCACATCAGCCCGAACGGCTTCTATCGTGGTCGCAAGGTGCTGAAGACCAAAAACGACGAGTAATCGGCGTTTTGGTTTCGGCCAAAGACCAAAAGCGGTGCACGCGAAAGTTTTTATCGTGGCGCCGCTTTTTCTTTTCGCCGTCCCCGAGCACCTTCCAGCATGCGATGGCTGTATTTCCGCATGCTGTTCCCCGGCCTGCCGGGAATTGATGTGTCTTGAAACCGCAGGCTCCGGCGTTGTCGCCGGGATTGCATCTTGCCCGCAATGACAATAAAAATTTCTATCGACTGCATGGGCGGTGACCACGGCCCGTCGGTCACGATTCCTGCCGCAATTTCCTTCCTGAACCGCGAAACCGATGCCGAGCTGATCCTGGTAGGCCTCGAGGACGTGCTCCGCGCCGAACTGAAAAAGCACCGCGCGGGCGACCACGCCCGCATCACGATCCTGCACGCCTCCGAACAGGTGCTGATGGACGATCCCCTCGAAGTGGCCCTGCGCCGCAAGAAGGATTCGTCGATGCGCGTGGCCATCGAGCAGGTCAAGGACGGCAAGGCCCAGGCCTGCGTTTCCGCCGGCAATACCGGCGCGCTGATGGCCGTTTCCCGCTACGTACTGAAAACCATGGCCGGCGTCGATCGCCCGGCGATCTGCGGTATCATGCCGAACCAGAAGGATGGCCCCACCTATGTGATGGACCTGGGCGCCAATGTCGACTGCGAGCCGCACCACCTGCACCAGTTCGCGATCATGGGCTCCGTGCTCGTGCATGCGATGGAGGGCATTGCGCGGCCCACCATCGGCCTGCTCAATGTGGGCACCGAGGACATCAAGGGTAACGAGGTGGTGAAAGCCACCTCCGCCTTGCTGCAAACCGACCACGAGCGCGGCAAGCTCAATTTCTTCGGCAATGTGGAAGGCAACGACATCTTCAAGGGCACGACGGACGTCGTCGTGTGCGATGGCTTCGTCGGCAACGTGGCCTTGAAGGCCGTCGAGGGCGTGGCGGGCTTCTTCAAGATGGTGCTGACCACCGAATTCAGGCGTACTCCGCTCACGATGCTGGGCGCGGCGATCGCCAATAGCGCGCTGAAGCGCATCCGGCGACGCCTGAATCCTGCGCGCTATAACGGCGCCAGCCTGCTGGGCCTGCGCGGCCTGGTGTTCAAGAGCCACGGCGGCGCCGAGGTGGAAGCCTACGAATGGGCGATCCGCCGGGCCTACGATGCTGCAAAGAACGATGTGCAGCAGCAGCTGGCGGACCTGATCGCCGAATTGATGCCGCGCGAAAACACAACCATTGGATGAGACGGCATGACCCTGTACAGCAAAATCATCGGCACGGGCAGTTACCTGCCCGAGCAACGCGTCACGAACCAGGATCTGGCCGACCAGCTGGCAGCCAAGGGTATCGAGACGTCCGACGAGTGGATCACCTCCCGTAGTGGTATTGCGGCGCGTCATTACGCGGCACCGGAACAGGTGTCCTCCGACCTCGCGGTGCACGCTGCCCGGCGCGCATTGGAGATGGCGGAACTGCAGCCGGACGATATCGACCTGATCATCGTCGCCAGCTCCACCCCGGACTTCTTCGGCAGTTTCCCCAGTACCGCCTGCATCGTGCAGCGCAAGCTGGGCATGACCAATACGAGCGCGGCGGTGGATGTGCAGGCTGTCTGCAGCGGTTTCGTCTACGCGCTGGCGTCGGCGGACAGCTTCATCAAGTCCGGCATGCACAAGAACGTGCTGGTGATCGGCTCGGAAGTGTTTTCGCGCATCCTGAACTTCGAAGACCGTACCACGTGCGTGCTGTTCGGCGATGGCGCCGGCGCGGTGGTGCTGAGCGCTTCCGAAGAGCCCGGTGTGCTGGCGTGCAAGCTGCACGCGGATGGCCGTCATTCCGACATCCTCTCCGTGCCCGGCAACGTGGCCGGCGGAGCGGTGGCGGGCAGTGCGTTCCTGTACATGGATGGCCAGGCCGTGTTCAAGCTGGCCGTGACGGTATTGGAAAAGGTTGCCCACGAGGCGCTGAATGCGGCCGGCATGACGAGCAGCCAGGTCGACTGGCTGATCCCGCACCAGGCGAATATCCGCATCATGAACGGCACCGCGAAGAAGCTGGGCATGACGCCGGAAAAAATGGTCGTCACCGTCGACCAGCATGGCAACACCTCGGCCGCCTCGATCCCGCTGGCGCTCGATACCGCCGTGCGCGATGGCCGCGTGAAGAAGGGCGATGTCGTGCTGATGGAAGGCGTCGGCGGCGGATTCACGTGGGGTGCCGTCCTGGCGAGGATGTGACCCAAACAGCTTTACCTGCTCGCCAGGACTTGGCGAGGATGTAAGAATAAAAAGCTTTACCTGCTCGCCAGGACTTGGCGAGGATGTGACCCAAACAGCTTTACCTGCTCGCCAGGACTTGGCGAGGATGTAAGAATAAAAAAGCTTTGCCTGCTTGCCGGGACTTGGCGACGATGCAGGTTGTCGGCGCAAGCTTTAGGTGGAATGCAAACGGCGGTGTACAATGCGCGCCGTTTTAGAATTGTTGCTCTAAACGCGGATGCGCCCCGGCGTGTCCGCTTTCATAACGAGAACACACCATGACCCAATTCGCATTTGTATTCCCCGGCCAGGGTTCCCAGGCCGTGGCCATGATGGCCGGTTTCAACGGCAACCCGATCGTCGAGCAGACGATCGCCGAAGCGTCGGACGCGCTGCAGTTCGATCTCGGCAAGCTGATCGCCGAAGGCCCGAAGGAAGAACTCGACCTCACCACCAACACGCAACCGGTCATGCTGACGGCCGCCGTCGCCGTCTACCGCGCGTGGATCGCCGCGGGCGGCCCGGTGCCGTCCCTCGTCGCAGGCCACAGCCTGGGTGAATATTCGGCGCTGGTCGCGGCAGGCGTGATCCCGTTCAAGGATGCGGTGCCGCTCGTGCGTTTCCGCGCGCAGGCCATGCAGGAAGCAGTGCCGGTGGGGCAGGGCACGATGGCCGTCGTGCTCGGCCTGTCCGACGACGACGTGCGCGCCGCCTGCGCCGAAGCCGTCGCCGCCGATCCGACCCAGGTGGTGGAGGCGGTCAACTACAACGCGCCCGCCCAGGTCGTGATCGCCGGCCATGCCGCCGGCGTGGACAAGGCATGCGAGATCGCCAAGGCCAAGGGCGCCAAGCGCGCGATGCGGCTGCCGGTATCGGCGCCATTCCACTCGTCGCTGCTCAAGCCTGCCTCGGACCGCCTGCGCGACTACATGGAAAGCATCCATTTCAGTGCGCCGCAGATCGATCTGATCAACAATGTTGATGTTGCTGTATTGCATGATCCGGCGAGCATCAAGGATGCGCTGGTGCGCCAGGCCGCTAGCCCCGTGCGCTGGGTGGAAACGATGCAGAAGGTGGCGGCGGGCGGCATCACCCAGGTCGTCGAATGCGGTCCGGGCAAGGTGCTGATGGGACTGACCAAGCGCATCGACCCGAACCTGGTGGGCGACGCGATCACCGACCAGGCCGCGCTGGAACGCCTGCTGGCAACGTTGAAATAACATCGAAGGAAGACCATGAATCTGTCCAACCAAGTCGCGCTCGTCACGGGCGCATCGCGCGGCATCGGCAAGGCCATCGCCACCGAACTGGCGCGCCAGGGTGCGAAAGTGATCGGCACCGCCACCACCGAGGCGGGTGCCGAGGCGATTTCCGCTTACCTGGCCGACATCGGCGAGGAGGCGGGCAAGGGCATCGTGCTGGACGTGACCGATGCGCAGCGCTGCGGCGCCGTCATCGACGAAGTGGGCAAGCAGTTCGGCGCGATCGCCATCCTCGTCAACAACGCCGGCATCACGGCCGACCAGCTGGCGATGCGGATGAAGGACGATGAATGGGACAAAGTCATCGCCACCAACCTGTCGGCTGTCGGTCGCCTCTCCCGCGCGGTCCTGCGTGGCATGATGAAAGCGAAGACTGGGCGTATTATCAACATCACGTCGGTGGTGGCCTCTTCCGGCAATCCGGGACAAATGAATTATGCGGCGGCCAAGGCCGGTGTCGAAGGCATGTCGCGCGCACTGGCCCGGGAAATCGGCAGCCGCAACATCACCGTGAACTGCATCGCACCGGGTTTCATCGACACCGACATGACGAAAGTCCTGGGCGAGGAACAGCATGCGGCCCTGCTGACGCAGATCCCGCTGGGGCGCCTCGGCAAGCCGGAAGACATCGCCGCGGCAGTGGCTTTCCTGGCTTCGCCGGGTGGCGCGTACATTACCGGCACGACATTGCATGTGAATGGCGGCATGTACATGGGGTAATAACAATTAAACGGTCTTGCATGTGTTTAAATGCCTGATCCCGTTTTTTAGCACCGATTTCGGTAAAGCTGAGCACAGAAGCCGAAATTAGTTTTTCAGCGCGCAAACCTGATAAAATGCGCGCTTTCCGTAACATACACACAATGGAGCCATAACATGTCCGATATCGAACAACGCGTTAAGAAGATCGTCGCCGAACAACTGGGCGTCGCCGAAGCCGACATCAAGAACGAATCGTCCTTCGTCGATGACCTGGGCGCCGATTCCCTCGACACCGTTGAACTGGTAATGGCACTGGAAGACGAGTTCGAAATGGAAATCCCTGACGAACAAGCCGAAAAGATCACCACCGTGCAGCAGGCTATCGACTACGCGACGAACCACGTCAAGGCCTAAGTTCGTAGCAACAGCAGCAAAGATCGACTCCAGGAGAATCGCTTGAGTTCCAAAAACCGTCGTGTGGTGGTTACCGGCTTAGGTGTCGTGTCCCCGATCGGCAATTCGATTGCCGAAGCGTGGAGCGCGGTTACCGAGGGCAAATCCGGTATCGCCAACATCACCAAGTTTGATGCCAGCGCGTTCTCGACCCGCTTCGCCGGCGAGGTCAAGAACTTCAACGTCGAGGAGTATCTCGACGTCAAGGAGGCCCGCCATATGGATGCGTTCATCCATTACGGCATGGCCGCGGGTATCCAGGCGATCCAGGATTCCGGTCTGGTCGTCACCGAAGAGAACGCCGATCGCATCGGCGTGATCATCGGCTCCGGCATCGGCGGCCTGCCGATGATCGAAGAACAGAAAGCGGATTACGACAAGCGCGGTCCGCGCCGTATCTCGCCGTTCTTCGTACCGGCCTCGATCATCAACATGATCTCCGGTAACCTCTCGATCAAATATGGCATGCGCGGTCCCAACCTGGCGATCGTGACGGCCTGCACCACCGGCCTGCACAGCATCGGCGCGGCGGCGCGCCTGATCGAATACGGCGATGCCGACATCATGGTGGCCGGCGGTGCCGAATCCACCGTGTCGCCACTGGGCCTGGGCGGCTTTGCTTCCGCCCGTGCGCTGTCGGCCCGCAACGACGATCCCGCGACCGCTTCGCGCCCGTGGGACAAGGACCGCGACGGCTTCGTGCTGGGCGAAGGCGCCGGCGTGATGGTGCTGGAAGAGTACGAGCACGCCAAGGCGCGCGGTGCGACGATCTACGCGGAATTGCTGGGCTTCGGCATGAGCGCGGATGCGTACCACATGACGTCGCCGCTGGAAGATGGCAGCGGCGGTGCCAAGTCGGCGATCGCGGCCATGAAGAACGCCGGCATCAATCCCGACCAGGTGCAATACCTGAACGCGCACGGCACGTCCACGCCGCTGGGCGACGTGGCCGAAGTCACCGGCATCAAGTATGCGTTCGGTGATCATGCCAAGAGCCTGGTGGTGAGTTCGACGAAGTCGATGACCGGTCACCTGCTCGGTGGCGCCGGCGGCCTCGAAGCCGTGTTCACCGTGCTGGCGATCCACCACCAGGTGGCGCCGCCCACGATCAACCTGTTCAACCAGGATCCGGCGTGCGACCTGGACTTCTGCGCCAATGTCGCCCGGCCGATGGCCATCCAGTATGCCGTCAAGAACTCGTTCGGCTTCGGCGGAACGAACGGCAGCCTCGTGTTCGGAAAAGTTTGAACTTTCCCTGCTCACCCCGGTCATACCGGAGTGAGCGCCAGTAGCCCGGCGGTTGATTGTTGTCAGTTGACTTTTCGTTGACTGTTGACCGTCAGCCGCCGCGGCTTGGCGGTGCCGGCATTCGTCGGCACCCGATCGCCCGGCAAGAGGCCGGCGCTTCCAGGTTCTTTCCCTAGTAATAAGTCAGCTATAAGTCAGGGTCGCGGTTGATCCAGCCGGCGCGAACGCGTCCAGCGCTGCTTCACTGCGTGCTCATTTGCTTCGCTCGTTCGCTTCGCTCGTTTGCCTCGTCGCTTGCTTCGCTCGTTTGCTTCGCTCGTTTGCTTCGCTTTTTCGTCGCGATCCATGTCCATCGCCATCAGCGCCGTCATCCGTCCATCGCCCGCCTTGCGCATGGCGCATGCGGTCCTGTGCGTCGCCGTGCTGGCTTGCGCGGCCTGGTCGGGGCCCGGCATCGCGGGCGCGTCGCTGCTCGCCGCTGGCATTGTGGGAGCTGCTTCCGGGCGTGCCCTTGTCAAGCCGGCGCGCATTGATATTTCGGCTGTCGGGCAAATCCGCCTGGCGGTATACCACCAGAGGGATGCGCAGCACGCGGGCATGGGGCACGGCGTGCGGCTGCTGCCGGGCTCCACATTGTGGCCCGGCCTGTTGCTGTTGCGCTTGAAAGCCGACGCGGGCGAGGCGGGCAAGTCCGGGCCCGTGCACTGGCTGGTCGTGCTGCCCGACAGTGCCGCGCCGGACGTGCGGCGCCGGCTGTCGCTGGCGGCGCGGGCGATCGCCGCGGGCGGGGCTGGCGATGCCGGCGGGGCGAAAAAAAATCCTGTGAACCCCTGAACCAATTACCTCGCGTCGTCTCTATAGCCATATGGAGCGCCGGCGCTGCAGGCCACCGAGGGCAAAGGTGTGACGACAGACCGTGAAAGCGATCAGCTGCTGGTCGAGCGAGTCCAGGCAGGTGAACGGCAGGCATTCGACTTGCTCGTGTGTAAATATCAGCGCAGGCTGATGCGGCTGGTGTCGCGCATCGTGCACGACCCCGCCTCGGCGGAAGACGTCGTCCAGGAAAGCTTTATCAAGGCTTTCCGCGGCTTGCGTCATTTCCGTGGCGATTCCGCCTTCTACACGTGGCTGTATCGGATCGGCATCAACACCGCCAAGAATTTCCTGGTCACGCAGGGGCGTCGCACCGCCACGGCACCTGTCGATGCCGAGAGCGGGGAGGCGCTTGGTGAAGTCGATGGCCTGCGCGACATCAACACGCCCGAGTCGATGTTGGCCAGCAAGCAGATCGCGGAAACGGTCAATGCCGCGATGGATGCGCTGCCCCTTGATTTGCGCACGGCGATCCTGCTGCGCGAGATCGAAGGGCTGAGTTATGAAGAGATATCGGAAATCATGTCATGCCCCATCGGAACCGTGCGCAGCCGCATTTTCCGGGCACGTGAAGTGATCGCCGACAAATTGCGTCCACTCCTGGATATGCCGGTTGACAAGCGCTGGTAAGCCTCCGAAACTGACAGTTCAGTCCGTGTGATCATCGATCATTTTTTCCGCCCAGGGATATGTCATGGAAACCCCGACCCGCCTCCAGGAAAACATCTCGGCGATGGTGGATAACGCATTGCCCGCATCCGAAGTCGAGCTGACATTGGCAGCCTTGTCCGAGCCCGAAGGCCTTGCCGCATGGCGCATGTACCACCTGGTCGGCGACGCATTGCGTGCGCACCAGCCCGAAGCCGAACTCTCCGCCGGCTTCGCGGCACGGCTCGCCGAACGCCTTGCCGCCGAGGAGTTGCCGGGCCGCCCCGCCGATCCGGCGGTGCGCGAAGGCCCCGCTGCCGTCACCGTTTCCTGACTTCCCACTCCTATCTCTCCGTTCTGCCTTCGAATCCGCGGCGCAGGCGCCATCCTCGACGGTTGCCGCCTGCGCGCCGTTACAGCGCGCTACAAATCTCCTCTTGAAATTTGTTATCAGCTGCAACATCTTGTGCGTGCTGCAACTTCAGCTTTTCGCTTACCATACAGCGGAGCCAGTGGCCGGCTGCCTGCCAGGTAGCCCGCCAACTCGCGTTGCGCCCCGACCCATACCGAAAACAGACATTCCTATGAAAACCAATATCTCTGCTGGTAACAAAACCTTGTCGGCGCTGCTGGTCAGCGCGGGTATCCTGTTCGCGCCTGCCACGCTGGGGCTGGCACCTGTCCATGCCGCGCCGGCCACCGGCGCCGTGGCGGGCCTGCCCGATTTTGCCGACATGGTGGAGAAAGTCGGTCCAGCCGTCGTCAATATCCGCACCACCGAAATCCAGCGCCTGCGCACCCCCGGTGCCGACGAAGAGGAAATGCAGGAATTCTTCCGCCGCTTCTTCGGCGGCCAGATGCCCACCCCGCGCCGCGAAGGCCAGCCGCGCGGCAACCGCCAGCAACAGCAGGTACCGCAGGAGCGCGAAGTGCAGCGCGGCGTCGGTTCCGGCTTCATCATTTCCGCCGACGGCTATGTGCTGACCAACGCGCACGTAGTGGCCGGCGCCGACGAAGTGTATGTCACGCTGACCGACAAGCGCGAATTCAAGGCCAAGGTACTGGGTTCCGACGCGGGCACCGACGTGGCTGTGCTGAAGATCGACGGTTCGCGCCTGCCGGTGCTGACGATGGGCGATTCGAACCGGATCCGCGTCGGCGAATGGGTCGTGGCGATCGGCTCGCCATTCAACCTGGAAAACTCCGTCACCGCCGGCATCATCTCGGCCAAGTCGCGCGACACCGGCGAATACCTGCCGCTGATCCAGAGCGACGTGGCCGTCAACCCCGGCAACTCGGGCGGCCCGCTGATCAATATGCGCGGCGAAGTCATCGGCATCAACTCGCAGATCGCCACGCTGTCCGGCGCCTATAACGGCATTTCGTTCGCCATCCCCATCGACGAAGCCATGCGCGTGGCCGACCAGCTGAAGAAATCCGGCAAGGTCACGCGCGGCCGCATCGGCGTGCAGATCGGCGAAGTCACGCGCGAAGTGGCCGAGTCGCTGGGCCTGAAGGATGCGCGGGGCGCCGAAGTGTCGATGGTGGAAGAGGGCGGCCCGGCATCCAAGGCCGGCCTGCGTCCCGGCGATATCGTCACCAAGTTCAATGGCAAGGACATCGAACGCTCGTCCGACCTGCGCCGCCTGGTCGGCAATACGACGCCGAACACCCGCGCCACCATCACGGTCTGGCGCCAGGGCAAGGCGGTCGACCTGCCCGTCACCGTTGCCGAGCTCGAGTCCGACCAGCCGCGCGGTGCCCGTGGCGAGGGCAGCAAGCCGTCCGGCCAGGGCGCGGCCAATGCGCTGGGCCTGAAGGTGAGCGACCTGGCCGCCGCCGAGAAGAAGGAACTCGGCGTGCAGGGCGGCGTGAAGGTCGATGCGGCCGAAGGCGTGGCGGCCGGCGCCGGCATCCAGGAAGGCGACGTGCTGCTCCAGCTGAACAACGCGCCGATCGTCGATGGCAAGCAGTTCAACGCGCTCGTCTCGAAGCTCGATCCGAAGCGCAATGCGGTCGTGCTCGTGCGCCGCGGCAACCTGGCGCGCTTCCTCACGCTGCGCCCGGCCCTGGCCCCGGCACCGAAGTAAGCACCTGGACAAGCGGCAGGGCGGCGGCCCACCCGCCGCCCATGCCACGCTTGCACCGCATCCACGCATCCCGCTCATGCATTTCACTCATGCATTTCATTCTTTATTCGCGCAGTTATTGCCACCTGTGCCAGGACATGCTCGATGCCCTCCTGGCACTGCGCACGCCCGGCCAGCCGTTTACCGTCGACGTGATCGACGTGGATGCCGACCCCGCGCTGGTGGCCCGCTTCGACGAGCTGGTCCCCGTGCTGTACCGCGGCGAGGAGCGGCTGTGTCATTACTTCCTGGACGAACCGAAGGTGTCGGCCCTGCTCGCGGCAATCCCGCATTCATGAGTTTTTAAGCCCGCCTGGACGTCCACGGCGTCAGATTTCGGGCTTTCCACTCTGAAATCCGGTAAAATGCCAAGGGTTTTTCCTTGCACGTTTTCTCGAAAGGCGCTCGGCAGGGCTTTCCCCGCCCAGAGCGCTTTTTGTATTGGCCGCATCAATGTTGGCCTTCACGCCGTTTTTTTTGCCGTTTTATAAATGAACAACATTCGCAATTTTTCCATCATCGCCCACATCGACCATGGCAAATCCACGCTGGCGGACCGCATCATCCAGCTGTGCGGCGGCCTGTCCGACCGCGAAATGGAAGCCCAGGTGCTCGATTCGATGGACCTCGAGCGCGAACGCGGCATCACCATCAAGGCCCAGACGGCGGCGCTGAAATACAAGGCGCGCAATGGTGAAATCTACAACCTGAACCTGATCGACACGCCGGGCCACGTCGACTTCTCGTATGAAGTCTCGCGCTCGCTGTCGGCCTGCGAAGGCGCGCTGCTGGTCGTCGACGCCTCGCAGGGTGTCGAGGCGCAGACGGTGGCCAACTGCTACACGGCGCTGGACCTCGGCGTCGAGGTGGTGCCGGTGCTGAACAAGATCGACCTGCCGAACGCCGACCCGCCGTCGGCGATCGCCGAGATCGAGGACGTGATCGGCATCGAAGCCGGCGATGCCGTGCACTGCTCGGCCAAGACGGGCCTGGGCGTGGAAGACGTGCTGGAATCGATCATCGCCAAGGTGCCGCCGCCGAAGGGCGATCCGACCGCGCCGCTGCAGGCGCTGATCATCGACTCGTGGTACGACCCCTATGTCGGCGTCGTCATGCTGGTGCGCGTCGTCAATGGCACGCTGAAGCCGAAGGAAAAGATCCGCCTGATGGCCACCGAGTCGGTGCAGCTGGTGGAAGACATCGGCATCTTCTCGCCCCGTTCCGTGTCGCTGCCGGAACTGTCGGCTGGCCAGGTGGGCTTCGTGATCGCCGGCATCAAGGAACTGAAGGTGGCCCGCGTGGGCGACACCATCACCAACGCCGCCAGGCCGGCGCCGGAGCCGCTGCCCGGCTTCAAGGAAGTGCAGCCGCAGGTGTTCGCCGGCCTGTTCCCGGTGGAGGCGAACCAGTACGACGCACTGCGCGACTCGCTGGAAAAGCTGAAACTGAACGATGCCGCGCTGATGTACGAGCCGGAAGTGTCGCAGGCGCTGGGCTTCGGCTTCCGCTGCGGCTTCCTAGGCCTGCTGCACATGGAAATCGTGCAGGAGCGCCTCGAGCGCGAGTTCGACATGGACCTGATCACCACGGCACCGACCGTGGTGTACGAAGTGGAACAGCGCGATGGCTCCATCCTGAAGGTGGACAATCCTTCCCGCATGCCCGATCCATCGCACATCAACGACGTGCGCGAGCCGATCGTCACCGTCAACCTGTACATGCCGCAGGAATACGTGGGCTCCGTCATCACGCTGTGCATCGCCAAGCGCGGCGTGCAGCTGGACATGGCCTACCATGGCCGCCAGGTCAAGCTCGTGTATGAAATGCCGATGGCCGAGATCGTGCTGGACTTCTTCGACCGGCTCAAATCCACGTCGCGCGGCTATGCGTCGATGGATTACGAGTTCAAGGAATACCGCTCGGCGGACGTGGTCAAGGTCGACATGCTGATCAATAGCGAGAAGGTCGACGCGCTGGCCATCATCGTGCACCGCGCCAACGCACCGTACCGCGGCCGCCAGGTGGCGGCGAAGATGCGCGAGCTGATCCCGCGCCAGATGTTCGACGTGGCGATCCAGGCCGCGATCGGCTCGAACATCATCTCGCGTGAAAACGTGAAGGCGCTGCGCAAGAACGTGCTGGCCAAGTGCTACGGCGGCGATATCTCGCGGAAGAAGAAGCTGCTCGAGAAGCAGAAGGCGGGCAAGAAGCGCATGAAGCAGGTCGGCTCCGTCGAGATCCCGCAGGAAGCGTTCCTGGCAATCCTCCAAGTGGAAGAAAAATGACATTGCAAAGCATCCTCGGCAATTTTGCACTGATCCTGTTCGTGCTGATGGTGGTAACCGGGATCATCTGGGTCCTGGACGTGTTTTACCTGGCAAAGCAGCGCCGCGCAGCCGCCGACAAGGCACTGGCCGACTACGACGCCCGCACCGCCAAGCTGACCGCCGATGGCATCAAGGTCGACAGCAATGCGGCCAGCCGGGCGCAGATCGAGCACGCGCTGCTGCGCCAGCCCACGTGGATCGAATACTCGGGCAGCTTCTTCCCGGTGATCGCGCTGGTCTTCGTGCTGCGCTCGTTCCTGTTCGAGCCGTTCAAGATCCCGTCGTCGTCGATGGTGCCCACGCTGCTCGTGGGTGACCTGATCCTGGTGAACAAGTTCACGTATGGCATCCGCCTGCCGATCGTCAACCAGAAGATCATCCAGCTCAATGACCCGCAGCGCGGCGACGTCATGGTGTTCAAGTATCCGAAGGACATGAGCCAGGATTACATCAAGCGCGTCGTCGGCGTGCCGGGTGATAAGATCACTTATGAAAACAAGCGTTTGACCGTGAACGGCAAGCCGATCAGTTACGTGGCGGAAGACGATTACCTGGAAGAAGAAACCCTGAATTACAAGAAGCAATTCAGGGAGAACCTGTCCGGCACCGAGCACCGCATCCTGAACGACGACCGCGCGCCCACGCTGAACCTGTCGGACGTGCGCGATTTCCCGAACAAGGAAGCCTGCACGTACACCTATGACGGCTTTACCTGTACGGTGCCGGCGGGCAATTATTTCATGATGGGCGACAACCGCGACAACAGCGCGGACAGCCGCTACTGGGGCTTCGTGCCCGACAAGAACATCGTCGGCAAGGCGGTGGCCGTGTGGATGAACCTGTCCAGCATGAGCCGGATCGGCGGCATCCAGTAAGGAGCACGCATGCGTGAACGTTGCAGGCAGGACGGCATCTCGCTGACCGGGCTGATCGTGGTGCTGGCGCTGGTCGGCGCGATCGGCGTGCTGGCGATGAAAATCCTGCCTACCTATACGGAATACCGGGCGGTCAGCGCGGCGATCGCCAAGGCCAGGGCGGCCGGCGGCACGCCGCAGGAGATGCGTGCCGCGTTCGATCGCAGCGCCGAGGTAAACTACATCAGCTCGATCAGCGGCCGCGACCTGACGATCGAGCGCGTCGATGGCGATATCGAAGTTTCCTTTGCCTACGACAAGAAAATCCACCTGGCCGGGCCGGCCAGCGTGCTGCTCGAATACAGCGGCTCCACCGCGAAGGGCGGCAAGATCGCCGCCACCGCCGAGTGACACGACAGACAGGACACACAGGAAGATGAATCTACAGTTATTGCAAACCAGGCTGGGCCACACGTTCGGGGATGCTGGATTATTGCAGCAGGCCCTGACGCATCGCAGCCACAGCAGTTTGCATAACGAGCGCCTGGAATTCCTGGGCGATTCGATCCTGAACTGCGTCGTGGCCTCGATCCTTTACGAACGCTACCTGCAGATCGACGAAGGCGACCTGTCCCGCTTGCGGGCCAACCTGGTGAAACAGCAATCGCTGTACGAGATCGCGCAAAAGCTCGAACTGTCGCAATTCCTGCGGCTGGGCGAGGGCGAGCTGAAATCGGGCGGTTTCCGCCGGCCATCGATCCTGGCCGACACGCTCGAGGCGCTGCTGGGCGCGGTCTTCCTCGATGCCGGTTTCGACGCGGCGGCCAGGGTGGTGCGCTCGTTCTACATCCCCATCCTCGACACGGTCGACCCGCGCACCCTGGGCAAGGATGCCAAGACGCTGCTGCAGGAGTTTTTACAGAGTAAAAAGATTTCGCTGCCGCTGTATAACGTGGTGGCCACGCACGGCGCCGCGCACAGCCAGGAATTCGAAATCGAGTGCCTGGTGCCCAAGCTGGGCATCCAGGTCTATGGCCGGGGCGGCAGCCGCCGCGCCGGCGAACAGGCAGCCGCCAAGCTGGCGCTGGAAGTGGCCGAACAGGCCGCGCAAAGGGCGCCCGCCGCCGCGCGCAAGAGCAAACCCCGTACCGCGCAGCTCAAGCTCGCGGGCATCGCCACCGTGCAGGGCGGCGAAGCGGCGGAAAAGAAGCTCGCCAACAAATAACCGAGAAACAACATGACTGACGCCACCACGCCCGCAGGATTTCGCTGCGGCTATATCGCCATCGTCGGCCGCCCCAACGTGGGCAAGTCGACCCTGATGAACACGCTGATCGGCGCCAAGGTCAGCATCACCTCGCGCAAGGCGCAAACGACGCGCCACCGCATCACCGGCATCCAGACGCTGGCCGATGCCCAGTTCATCTATGTCGACACGCCGGGCTTCCAGACCCGCCACGCGAACGCGCTGAACAAGACGCTGAACAAGACCGTCACGGGCACGCTCGATTCGTCGGACGTGATCCTGTTCCTGGTGGAGGCGGGCACATTCGGCCCGGCCGACCAGCAGGTGATCGATTTGCTGCCGAAGGACGTGCCCGTGGTCCTGGTGATCAACAAGTCCGACCGCGTGAAGGACAAGGCCGTGCTGCTGCCGTTCGCGCAGCAGGTGGCATCGAAATACGATTTCGCCGCCGTGGTGCCGGTGTCGGCCAAGCTGCGCTTCCAGCTTGACGGCCTGCAGAACGAGATCAAGCGCCTGCTGCCGGAAAACGACCCGGTATTCGGCGAAGACGACATCACCGACCGCAGCGAGAAATTCCTCGCCTCCGAGATCGTGCGCGAAAAACTGTTCCGCTTCGTCGGCGACGAGCTGCCGTACACGAGCACCGTGCTGATCGAAAAGTTCGAGCAGGAGGGCAATCTGCGCCGCATCTTCGCCGCCATCCTCGTCGAACGCGATGGCCACAAGTCCATGATCATCGGTAACAAGGGTGCCCGGCTGAAGGAAGTCTCCACCCAGGCGCGCCTGGACATGGAAAAGCTGTTCGGCGGCCCGGTCTACCTGGAGATCTGGGTCAAGGTGAAGTCCGGCTGGGCCGACAACGAAGCCGGCTTGCGCGCTTACGGGTACGAATAAGCAGTTCATGGCTAAGAGCCAAACCTCGGCCGAAACCGCATCCTTGCAGGATGAGGCTTTGGCCGCAAACGGCCCGGATACCGCTACCGCCGAATCCTCGTCCGTCGTGCCCGTCACGAACGCCGCCCTGGAAGTGCGCGACAACGCCGTTTCCTACCTGCTCAAGCAGGCCCCGGGGGTAGCGGCCCCGCAGCAGGCCCGCAAGCGCGCCGCGCCCCGTACAGTGGGCACGCGTGTCACCGCCCAACCCGCCTTTGTCCTCCACAGCTACCCGTACAAGGAAACCAGCCTCATCGTCGAGCTGCTCACGCGCGACTTCGGCCGCGTGGCGCTGATCGCGAAAGGCGCCAAGCGCCCGCATTCGCAGTTGCGCGGGGTGCTGCAGACCTTCCAGCCCGTCTCGGCCGGGTGGACCGGCAAGAACGAACTGCGCACGCTCACCGATGCCGACTGGGTCGGCGGCCTGCTGCCGCTGGAGAAGACGGCGCTGCTGTGCGGCTTCTACCTGAACGAGCTGCTGGTGAAGCTGCTGGCGCGCGACGATGCGCATCCGGCCCTGTTCGACCATTACGTGTCCACGCTGAACCAGCTCGCCCACAACGAGCCGCCGCCGATCGTCTTGCGAAAGTTCGAAACGGCCTTACTTAAGGAGACCGGCGTGGCGGCCGATCTCACGCGCTGCGCCGACACGCGCGGCAAGGTCAAGCCGGGCTTGCAGTACGTGGTCGACCCCGACCGCGGCCCGCGCCCCGCCGTGGATGCCGACACGGCGCCGCGCGTGGCGGGCAAGACGCTGCTCGACATGGCGCGCGAGGATTACGCCGACCCGGCCACGCAGGCGCAAAGCAAGCAATTGATGCGCTTCCTGCTGGCCCACCAGCTGAACGGCGCGCCGCTGAACACGCGCCAGATTTTGATCGACCTGATGCAACTTTAAAAACAAGAGACCATGAGCTTCCTGCACCCCTCCGGCACGATGATCGACCTGGGCGTCAACATCGACCACGTGGCCACGCTGCGCAACGCGCGCGGCACCAAGTACCCCGACCCGATCCGCGCCGCGCTGCTGGCCGAACAGGCCGGCGCCGACTGCATCACGCTGCACCTGCGCGAAGACCGCCGCCATATCAAGGATGACGACGTGATCCGCATGGCACCGCAACTCGTTACGCGCATGAACCTGGAGGCGGCGGTCACGCAGGAAATGATCGACTTCGCCTGCCGCATCAAGCCGGCGGACGTGTGCCTGGTGCCCGAAAAACGCACCGAGATCACCACCGAGGGCGGGCTGGACGTGGTGCGCTTCCACAAGGAGGTGGCCGCCGCCGTGAAGCAGCTGCAGGGCGAGAATATCCGCGTGAGCCTGTTCATCGATGCCGACGAAGCGCAGATCCAGGCCGCGGCCGACGTGGGCGCGCCCGTCATCGAACTGCACACCGGCGCCTATGCCGATGCCGAAGGCGAGGCGCAGTTGCGCGAACTCGAACGCGTGCGCAATGGCGTGCAATGGGGCGTGCGGCACGGCCTGAAGGTCAATGCCGGCCACGGCCTGCACTACACGAACGTGCAGGCGATCGCCGCCATCCCGCAGATCGAGGAGCTGAACATCGGCCACGCGATCGTGGCGCATTCGGTGTTCGTCGGCTGGGAAAACGCCGTGCGCGAAATGAAGGCCATCATGGTCTCCACCCGCCTGGGAGCCCGATGATCCACGGGATCGGCACCGACATCTGCAAGGTGCCCCGCATCGGCGAAGCGCTGGCCCGCTCGGGCGAACGCTTCGCGCGCCGCGTGCTCGGTCCCGAGGAAATGGCGGTGTTCCGCGAGCGCAGCGAACGCAATCCCGTGCGCGGCGTGCGCTACGTGGCCACGCGCTTCGCGGCCAAGGAAGCGTTTTCGAAAGCGCTGGGCCTGGGCCTGCGCCCGCCCATGACGTGGCCCGCCGCCCAGCTGCTCAACGATGCGCTGGGCAAGCCGTGCATCGTCTGCAGCGGCGATCTGGAACAATACATGGCGCACCACCGCCTGGTGGCGCAGGTGTCCGTCAGCGATGAAGAGGAATACGCGGTCGCGTTCGTGATCGTGGAAAAGCGCGATGAGTGAGATGAAGGAAGAAAGCACGGCGGGAACGCTGGCAGCAACGACGGCAGCAACACCGGCAGCAACGACGGCAGCAACACCGGCGGTAACACCGGCGGCAACGTCGAACGGCATGCCGACGCCATCGGCGCGCGAGCAGGTGCTGGCAACGGTCGCCAAGCTGCCGAACCTGCCCGGCGTGTACCGCTACTTCGACGCCGAAGACAAGGTGCTCTACGTGGGCAAGGCGCGCGACCTGAAGAAGCGCGTGTCGAACTACTTCCAGAAAAACCTGTCCAGCCCGCGCATCGCGATGATGGTCGAGCGCATCGCCAGGCTCGAGACCACCGTGACGCGCAGCGAAGCCGAAGCACTGATCCTCGAGAACAACCTGATCAAGTCGCTGCAGCCGCGCTTCAACATCCTGTTCCGCGACGATAAATCGTACCCGTACCTGAAGCTCACCGGGGACGAGGTGCCGCGCATGGTGTATTACCGCGGGGCCGTCGACAAGAAGAACCAGTACTTCGGGCCGTTCCCGTCCGCGTGGGCGGTGAAGGAATCGATGCAGATCCTGCAGCGCGTGTTCATGCTGCGCACCTGCGAGGACAGCGTCTACCAGAACCGCACGCGCCCGTGCCTGCTGAACCAGATCGGCCGCTGCAGCGCACCCTGCGTGGGCGCCATCAGCGCCGAGGACTACCGGGTCGACGTGAACAACGCCGCCCGCTTCCTGCGCGGCCGCACCACCGAGGTGATGGAAGAGCTGCAGCAGAAGATGCACGGCTATGCGTCCGACCTGAAGTTCGAACAGGCCGCCGCGGTGCGCAACCAGATCCAGTCGCTGTCGAAGGTGCTGCACCAGCAGAGCATGGAAACGTCCGATTCGGACGTGGACATCATCGCCGTGGTGGTCCAGGGCGGCCGCGCCTGCGTGAACCTCGCCATGGTGCGCGGCGGGCGCCACCTGGGTGACCGCGCCTACTTCCCCACCCACGTGATGGATGCGGAAGCCGTGGCCGAGCTGCCGATGGACGTGGAGGTGCTGTCGGCCTTCCTCGTGCAGCACTACACCGAAAAAACGATTCCCGGCGTGCTGATCCTGAACATCGAGTTCGACCAGCCGGAATTGATCCTCGCCTTGCAGGAGCAGTGCGGCCACCGCATCAACCTGCTGTTCCAGCCGCAGGGTCAGCGCCGCCAGTGGCTCGAGCTGGCGCAGAAGGGCGCCGAGATCGCGCTGGCACGGCTGCTGTCCGAACAGGGTTCGCAGCAATCGCGCACGCGCGCGCTGGCCGACGTGCTGGGCCTGGAGAACGACGACCTGGAAACGCTGCGCGTGGAGTGCTTCGACATCAGCCACACGATGGGCGAGGCGACGCAGGCCTCGTGCGTGGTGTTCCACCACCACCAGATGCAGAACGGCGAATACCGCCGCTACAACATCAACGACATCACGCCCGGCGACGATTACGCGGCGATGCGCCAGGTGCTGATGCGCCGCTACGAAAAGGTGGCCAATGGCGACGGCGTGATGCCGGACGTGGTGCTGATCGACGGCGGCAAGGGCCAGGTGGAGATGGCGCGCCAGGTCTTCGTGGAACTCGGGCTCGACATCGGCCTGATCGTGGGCGTGGCGAAAGGCGAGGGAAGGCGGGTGGGTCTGGAGACGCTGATGTTCGTCGACGGCCGCGCGCCGCAGGAGCTGGGCAAGGAATCGGCCGCGCTGATGCTGGTGGCGATGATCCGCGACGAGGCGCACCGTTTCGCGATCACCGGCATGCGCGCCAAGCGCGCCAAGACGCGCCAGACGTCCACGCTGGAGGAGATCGAAGGCATCGGCACAAAGCGGCGCCAGCGCCTGCTGGCGCGCTTCGGCGGCCTGCGTGGCGTGACGAACGCGAGTATCGAAGACCTGAAGTCCGTCGAAGGCATTTCCGCAAAACTGGCGGAAGAGATCTACCGGCGCCTCCACTGAGAGCGTGCGCAGGGCAGGGCGGGCGGCCGTTACCGTCCTGCTGAACCGTGCTTGCTGGTATTACCCCGGTCGGCAAGGTAGACTAGCGGCGCGTTAGCACAATTCCTACACCGCCGCCTTTAAGCTTCTATGCCATTCAACATCCCGATCCTGCTGACCTGGCTGCGCGTTGCGCTGATCCCCCTGGTCGTGGGCGTGTTCTACCTCCCGCCGTCATGGCTTCCCCTGCAGGACCGCAACCTTGCTGCCACCGTCGTGTTCATCGTGGCCGCCATCACCGACTGGTTCGACGGCTTCCTGGCCCGCCGCTGGAACCAGACCTCGGCCTTCGGCGCCTTCCTCGATCCGGTCGCGGACAAGCTGATGGTGGCCGGGGCGCTGCTGGTGCTGGTGCAGCTGGACCGCTGCAATGCGATCCTCGCCTTCATCATCATCGGCCGCGAGATCACGATCTCGGCACTGCGCGAATGGATGGCGCAGATCGGCGCATCGAAATCGGTGGCGGTGAACTCGATCGGCAAGATCAAGACGGCCGCGCAGATGACGGCGCTGCCGGCGCTGCTGTACTACGACGTGATCTTCGGCGCCGTTGACACGCGCTTCTGGGGCGAGAAGCTGCTGTGGCTGGCCAGCGTGCTGACCGTGTGGTCGATGTTCTACTACCTGAAAAAGGCCTGGCCGCTGATCAAGGAACGCTCGGGCAATTTGAGCTAAACAGTATTTTTAGTTTCTCCCTTGACAGGCCGTTTCGATCCTCTATAATGCTGGCCTGTTGTTGATGACAACGCAGCAGCAAGCACGAAGCGGGAGTAGCTCAGTTGGTAGAGCGCAACCTTGCCAAGGTTGAGGTCGAGAGTTCGAGACTCTTCTCCCGCTCCAAAATGTGCCTGAGATGTTTGGTGTTGAGTCAACAATTCGCTGTGCATCGTTTGATGTTTCTGCGATAATGCGGTTCCTGAAATGCGGGAGTAGCTCAGTTGGTAGAGCGCAACCTTGCCAAGGTTGAGGTCGAGAGTTCGAGACTCTTCTCCCGCTCCAGTCGAAAGACCGGGGCAGCAGTCAGTGTAGTAACTCCAAGCGGGAGTAGCTCAGTTGGTAGAGCGCAACCTTGCCAAGGTTGAGGTCGAGAGTTCGAGACTCTTCTCCCGCTCCAGTCGAAAGACGGAGCAGCAGTCAATGCAGTAACTCCATGCGGGAGTAGCTCAGTTGGTAGAGCGCAACCTTGCCAAGGTTGAGGTCGAGAGTTCGAGACTCTTCTCCCGCTCCAGAATTCCTGGGTTTCAGATCATAACCGGCTGAAATCCCGATGCAAGTCTCCTCCGGCGAGGTAGCAAAGCGGTTATGCAGCGGCCTGCAAAGCCGTCTAGACGGGTTCGACTCCCGTCCTCGCCTCCAAGATTAGTGACTAGCAAATGCTAGGAAATCAAAGATATGGCCCACTTCGGTGGGCTTTTTCTTTTTTCGGCAAGCTTATGCGGAAGCTACATGCACTTTCGAGACGGAAGAGCAGGCACATGCTCATGCCGCGGCACTCGTTTCGCGCCTGCGAAACTGAACGAACCGTACCCCGGTATGTGTCCGCACCAGCCGGCCGCCGATGCCGGGGTAAATCGATGACCGTTGCGGTCGCAGGGGCAGTAACAAGCACCGTCGGGCAGTCGCCGGCCTGTGAATTTGCGGGGCGCGGCGCAACCCGGGCCAATCAACGGCCCGAGCGCGCTTCCTGTTCTTTTTTATCCGCAAACATGGCATCGTCCGCAGCCTGGATCATCGTTTCGATGGGTTCATTCGTGTCGTGCGGGAAGTGGGCAACGCCGACGCTGTATTCGATCCGGTAGGGCTTGCCGAGTTTCTGGTTCGCATTCGCAGCCGCAATCCTGAACCTTTCGAGAACGTTGCCGATCCTGTTCTCGTCGGAATCGAGCAGCATCACGACAAATTCATCGCCTCCCAGGCGTGCAATGACGTCGCAGTCGCGGAACGACGCCAGCATGATCTGCGCGAACGAGACCAGGGCGAAGTCGCCTTCGTGATGGCCATAGGTGTCGTTGATCGCCTTGAACTTGTTCAGGTCGAACAACGCGATGGAGACGGGAAGCTTGTTTCTGCGGCAAACCTTCAGGCTGTGGTCGACCAGGGTCATGAAGCCCCTGCGGTTGGAGATCGTCGTCAGCTCATCCAGGGTTGCCAGCTGGATCGACTTGATCTCCTGTTCGATCATTTCGCCCAGGTCCTGCAGAAGCTGCTGGTCCTCTTCGTCCATCTCCCTCGGCTTCGAATCGATCAGGCACAGTGTTCCGATATTGATGCCTTGCCTGAGCTTCAGCACGTAGCCGGCATAGAACCGGATATTCGGTGCGTCGGTAACGAGTGGGTTATCGTTGAATCTTTCGTCATCGAGCGTGTTTGGAATGATGAACAATCCAGCCTGGTTGATTGCGTGACCACAGAAGGAGACTTCCCTTGATGTTTCGGATGCGTCCAGTCCTTGCGCGGACTTGAACCACTGCCGGTCTTCGTCGATCAGGCTGACCAGCGAAATCGGCACACCGAACAACCGCTTGGCGAGCCGGGTAACACGATCAAACCGCTCCTCATGGGAGCTGTCCAGAATTTGAAGTGCCCGCAGCGCATGCAGGCGCTCGGCCTCGTTCTCGGGGATTTCAGGACGTTTCATAATATGGCTTTCAACGCATGGGGATTTGTTCGGCAATGTATCGGGCGGTCATCCGGACTGCGACACGTCGGACGTGGTCGAGTTCGCAAGGACGCAATCGCAGCCATTGTAAGGCAAATTAGTTTCCGAAAAGAAAAATTCGCAATGTGTGGCGCATCTGTCTCGCGATGCCGGCGCTCGTCAACCGCGTCCAACTGGCCGTCAGCGCCGCCGTGCCCACTGGTACACGCCGCCGTCCGCCATCAGGGAAAGATACAGCCGGTCGCCGTCGATCCGGTAGCTGCGCACGGACTCGATATCCCGCGGCAGGCGTTCATTCATCGCCTGCGGGGGGCACATGGCCCGTGTGGTCGCGACGGTGCCGAAGCGCAGGCTGCCGCTCCCGGCGTTCCCTGCGGTCCCATCGCCGCCTTCCCAGGTTCCGTTGCCGCGATTGCAGTCGAAGCGGAAGGCCGCCTTGCCGTCGGCGCCGAATTCCACCTGATACTGCTCCGCCTCCTGCGGCTTGATCACGCCGGTCGTGTCGCTCGACGAGGTGAACGACACCAGGTTCCAGGCGCTCCCCGCGAGCCCTGCATCCCGCGATCCGGCGGTTCCTTGCGGGCCGCCCGCGCAGCCCGCGAGCAGGATGGCCGCGAGGCCCGCGCAGGCAACGCGCCAGGTGCGTGCAGGGCCGCGGCGCAGGCGTTGATCGATCCGGTTCAAAGACGTCATTGACGATTCCTTTCAAGGTTGATCCCGGCCTGGACTTGCGTGGTCGGCCGCCCGGGCCCGGGATATGAGCGTTATTCCATTGTAGTCCGGCACCGCATGTCCCGGCATCACGCCGCGCCTGCACCTGGCGGCGAGGAATCGAACCTTGCTCAAAACGGATGGCATACCAACAGGGCGATCGTCACCGGCACCGGCCGCCACGTTCGCGCTGCCAGTCGGCGGGCAAGACGGGTCCTACCGCGGCCGCACGGGGGCATCGCCGGCCGCCGCGTCCGGTGCGGCCAGGTGGCGCGGCAGCCTGTCGAGGGTGATCACGAGCGGGTGATGGTAGACCTTGCGCTTGTGCGCGTTGGTGTTGTAGTACTCGCCCGTCCAGAAATTCTCCCTTGCGGTCACGCCGGCAGGCGTGTCGCGGTCGTTCCACGTCATGAACCACAACCACCACGCGCCATCGGCCGCGAGCTTGTCCGGATCGGGAATGTAGCCGTTCTCGCTGAGGGCGACGGGCTTGTTCTCCGCCGTCGTCCTGCGCGCCTGCAGATAGGTGCGCAACTGCGAGCCGTATGCCTTGTTGTCGCCCTCGTCGTAGATATCGTGGCTGATGATGTCGACGACGTCGTCGCCCGGATACCAGGCGGGGTCCTGGCCGTTCCACACCCAGACAAGGTTGTGGAGGCCATGGACGTTGACCAGCCGGTCATACATGTGGCGCCACAACAGGATGCTGGCATAGGCTTGCGGCACCCCGTCGTGACGGGCCCGGCCCCACCAGAACCAGCCGTCGCCATCGTTTCCGGATGCTTCGTGCAGCGGGCGCCACAAGACAGGCACGCCGGCGCTGGCCAGTTTTTTCAGTTCGGCCGCGATCAGGTCGATACCGTCGTCGATCTGGCGCAACGCCGGGCTGGTCCTGTCCAGCGCGTTCCCGGCCACGGGAATGGTGAACGCCGTGTTGTTGCCGGGGTTCGCATCGCGCACGTAGAAATTGGCCTTGTTGACCGACGGCGTGTGCAACAGGGCGGGGTCGCGCCAGTGCCAGCTGAACGCGACGAGCCCGCCCCGGCGGGCCCAGGCGATCGCTTCTTCGGTCTGGCGCTGGCCGTCGGCGGACCCCGGGGGCATGCCATAGTTCATGAAATCGTAGCCCATCAGTGCCGGGTACTTGCCCGTGTCCGCGTGCACGCGTTCGGCCATGTCGATCGCATCCTTCCAGGTGAGGTCGGACTGGCCGGACAGCACGTGCCGCCCCCAGGTGGCGCGCAGCCAGGTGTACAGATCGCGGGTCGCCCGCGTTGCCTGCGCGTCGACCGGCGCATCGCGGCCGGCCCCCGCCGGCATGGCGTCCCGGCGATCCGGGCAAAAGCTGCGGGCGATGCAGTAGCGGCCTTCTTCGAAGCCCCAGCCGTCGCCGCGGGTGCACGTCGGCCAGGCCTTGGCATTGACGAAGCAGGTCTCCGGGCTGGTGGTCGTGCCGTTGGCGCAGCCGGCCAGTACCAGGCTCGCAAACATTGCGAGCGGCTGCATGAATCTCGGGCGAAAACGCATTGTGGCTCCTGTGGGCCCGGCAACGCCGGGCGGTCAAATGGTGTTTGCTGGGCGTCGTGGTGGGGCAGGGCAACGCACCGGGCGTGTCAGGATGATCGCGACCGGCCCGCGGCATTGCCGGCACCGTCGAACGGTGTCGAAATGTAGGCGCGCGGGCAGCCGGTAGCAATAGCGACGTTCGATACGGTGCCGTGTTTAGCCCTGTTTAGTGATCCCTGCCCACGGCCCGATCGGCAATGGGCAGGGTCGATGGGCAGGGGCGGGCTTGGGCAGGAGAAGGACGTTGGCCGCCCGATAGCCGCTTCAGCGGCCGCCGGCCGTGAACTCGCGCGCCGGCAGGCGCACCTTGACGGTCGCCACCGGCGCGTCGGCCGCTTCGGCCAGGATCACGGTGTACTCGCCGGCGGCGATCTTCCACTTGTTGCTGGCGCTGTCGAAGACGGCCAGCGTGCGCGGATCGATGGCGACGCGGGTGGCGCGGCGTTCGCCGGCCCGCAGCGCCAGCTTGTCCCAGCCGCCCAGGCGCTTCGGCGCTTCCCAGCCGGCACCGGCCTTGCTCACGTACACCTGCGGCACCGCCTTGCCGGCGCGCTTGCCGTCGTTGGTCACGCTGAACGACACATCGATCGTGCCATCCTTCGCCGCCGCCGCCAGGCCGGTGTACTTGAACGAGGTGTACGACAAGCCGTGGCCGAAGGCAAACAGCGGCTTGAGGCCTTTCTTGTCGAACCACTTGTAGCCGACCGCCGCGCCTTCGATGTCGTAGTCGGTCGTGAAGCGGCTACCTTCCGGCAGGCCGGTGCCGTCCACCACCGGGCGCGGCAACTGGTCCACCGAGGCCGGGAAGGTGGCCGGCAGGCGGCCGGAGGCGTCCACCTCGCCGGTCAGCACGCGGGCGATCGCTTCACCGCCGCTGCTGCCCGGGTACCAGGCCTGCACCACCGCGTCGACATTGTCCAGCCACGGCATGGTGACCGGCGAACCGGTTTCCAGCACCACCACGACAGGCTTGCCGGCGGCCGCCACGGCGGCGATCACCGCGTCCTGGCCGCCGGGCAGCGACAGGTCGGGTTGGTCGATGCTTTCGGCGGTCCACTGCGTGGCGAAGACGAGGGCGAGGTCGCTGGCCGCAGCCAGTCTTGCGGCCGCGGCCGCATCCTTGCCGTCGTGATAGACGATCTTCGCGTTCAGGCGCTTCGCCAGCGCCTGCATAGGCGAGGAGGGCAGGTAGACGATCGGGCCGGGGAACGTCTTCGGGCCTTCATTGGGTACCGGCGAGCCGCCGACCGGATACACCTGCGAGGAACCGCCGCCCGACAGCACGCCCACGTCGGCATGGCCGCTGATGATGGCGATGGTGCGATGCGCGCCGCCCAGCGGCAGCACGCCGTTGCGGTTCTTCAGCAGCACGATGCCTTCCTCGGCGGCCTGCCGGGAAACCTGCGCGTCCGCGGCGAAATCGATTTTTTCCGGCTCGACCCGCACCGGGTGTTCCATCACGCCGTTGGCATACATGGCGCGCAGGATGCGCTGCACCATGTCGTCGAGCCGGGCCTGCGGCACGTGGCCGTTTTCCACCGCTTCCTTCAATGCGCCGTTGAAGTACGGCGACTGGTCGAACGGCCAGCCGGACTGCTGGTCCAGGCCGGACAGCGCGGCGGGGATCGTCGAGTGGACGGCGCCCCAGTCGGACATCACGTAACCCTTGTAGCCCCAGTCGCGCTTGAGCACCTTGTTGAGCAGGTAGTCGTTCTCGCAGGCGTAGGCACCGTTGACCAGGTTGTAGGCGCACATGACGGAACCCGGATCGCCCCGCTCGATGGCGACCTGGAAGGCCAGCAGGTCGGACATGCGGCCCGCCGCGTCGCCGATCTTGACGTTTACCTTGAAGCGGCCCGTCTCCTGGTCGTTGTAGGCGAAGTGCTTGACGGTGGCGACCACGTGGTTGGACTGGATACCGCGGATCTGCTCGCCCGCGATGACGCCGCTCAGCAGCGGATCTTCGCCCGCATATTCGAAGTTGCGGCCATTGCGCGGCTCGCGCTGCAGGTTGACGCCGCCGGCCAGCATCACATTGTGGCCGGACAGGCGCGCCTGCTTGCCGATCATGGCGCCGCCCGCATAGCTGATCGCCGGATTCCAGCTGGCCGCCGTGGCAATGCCCGCCGGCAGGGCCGTGCGCTGGCGTGGCGATGGATTCGGCTGCGAGGCGACGCCGGTGCCGGCATCCGTCAGCTGCTGGTGCGGGATGCCGAGGCGCTTTACGCCCGGGATGAAGCCGGCGGTGAACGGCACGCCTTCCTCGGGCTTCGCGGTGCCCTTGTAATCGGTGGAGAAATAGCCGAACACGGTCTGGATCTTTTCGTCCAGCGTCATCGCGGCAACGGCGGCGCGCGCCCGCTGGTCGGGGTCCGTCTTGCCGCCATCGGCGGCGGTATCGGCCGCCATGGCCTGCGCCGCCGAGGCGATGAGCGTCAATGCCAGGGCGGCGCGCTTCATGTCGATGCTGAGTTGTCTCATCCGTTACTTTCTTGTCGTTGTTGAAAAAACATCGCGCGAGCGCCAGCCGGGCAGTCCTTCAAGCCGGCAGCACCGCGCTCACGGTCACCTCCTGCTCTGCGGGAATTGCGGCGAAGTGACGTCAATGCACGTGAAAAATCGCCTGAAAACGATTTCATCGCATGTTCGTCATCGTTCGGCGCGAAGTCAAGTGTCTCGTAGGAAGTATCGGAAAAATCACCCAAAATTCGTATCTTTACTACGTTTAGTGCAACACACTAAACAAATTTATTGACGGAGCGTCATGGTTGCCGGTAAGTTTCGCCTCCTGAATTCGTTTTCATAAGCGCGTTGGTGAAAATCCCACCGCGCCGCCCGAGCGCATCCAATGCCCGAAGCCGCCTTCGGGTTTTCTTTGCCGATGTTTGAAAACGATTTCAGAGACCTGCGGCGCCAGGCAGCGCGGCGCTACGAAGCGGGCATCGAACCAACAAAAATTACTCTGCATCGGAGACAGAATGAATCACTTCAAGAAGACCGCGATGGCCATCGCGGTGTCGCATTTCGCCGCCCTGACGGGCGGCGCCGCGCTGGCCCAGTCGACCGGCTCGTCCACGGAAGCCACAGCCAACGCCAACGCCAGCGTCGTGGTGGTCTCGGGCCAGCGCGCCGCGCTGCAGTCGGCCCAGAAGATCAAGCAGGATGCCGACGAGGTCGTCGACTCGATCAATGCCGAAGACATCGGCAAGCTGCCCGACCGCTCCGTGACCGAAGTGCTGCAGCGCGTGGTCGGTGTAACGATCGACCGCAGCATGGCCGGCGATCCGCAGCACTATGCGGTGGAAGGGTCCGGCGTGGCGATCCGCGGCCTGAACTACGTGCGTTCCGAGCTGAACGGCCGTGACTCGTTCTCCGCCAATGGCGCCCGTTCGCTCAGCTTCGAAGACGTGCCGCCCGAACTGATGGCCGGCGTGGACGTGTACAAGAATCCGTCGGCGGAGCAGATCGAAGGCGCGATCAGCGGCCTGGTCAACCTGCGCACGGCGATGCCGTTCGACTTCAAGGGCTTCAAGGGATCGGTCTCGGGGCAGATGTCGTACTCCACGCTGCGCGAGGGCAAGCCCACGCCATCGACGTCGCTGCTGCTGTCGGACCGCTGGAAAACGCGCTTCGGCGAGTTCGGCCTCCTGGTCGATGTCGCCAGGTCGCAGAGCGATACCCGCACCGACAACTTCCAGATCGAACCGTACTACCGGCGCGACGACCTGGTACCCGGCCGCGCCGTGTGGGTGCCGACCGGCGTCACGTGGCGCACGATGGAATTCGAGCGCGAGCGCAAGGGCCAGTACGCCGCGGCCCAGTGGCGGCCGAACCGCGACCTGAACACCTCGCTGACGTACTTCAAGTCCAGCTACGAGAACAGCTGGAGCGAACAGGCGATGCTGATGAAGCACACCACGCCGTACGCGATCCAGGTGGCCAACGGGGTCCACGATGCGAACGGGGCCCTGCTGTCCGGCACGCTGTCGGACCCGGAACACGGCGGCATCAACCTGAATCCGGACCGCCGCGTGTCCAGCCGCAATTCGTCGACCACCGATATCGCCTGGAACGTGCAGTGGCGCGTGAACCAGGACTGGACCATCCGCAATGACGTGCAGCGCATCCGCGCCAAGACCGGTTCGCTGGATTCCGACGTCGCCACCGGCATGCTGCTGCAGAAGCAGGGCGTCGACCTGACGACCAAGCTGCCGACCTTGCACTTCGACGATGCGGACCGCGCCGCCATCGCCGATCCGAACAATTACTACTGGGCCTACACGATGGAACACCTGGACCGCTCGACGGCCAGCAACAACGTGTGGAAGACGGACGTGCAGTACAACTTCGATCACGCGGTCCTGCGCGACGTGCGTTTCGGCGTGCGCTTCACCGACCGCAAGTCGCTGACGCAGAACTCGAACCCCAGCTACAACTGGCAGGCCATCACGCAGCCCTACATGCTGGGCTGGAACATCCCCACGCTGGCCTACCTGGGCGATCCCCGCTTCAACAACGAAGTGCGCGTCCACCCGTTCAACAACTTCTTCAACGGCGATGCATCGGTGCCGGCGGCGGTGTTCCCCAGCGACAGCCTGGCGCGCGGCTATCCCGACAGTTACGCCACGCTGCACAGCTACCACACCATCCTGTGCGAACAGCAGGCGGCAACCCAGGGCTGGGGCACGTGCGACCCGTGGAAGCGGGCCACCTTCGGCACCGATCCGGCGGAAATCAACGACGTGGCCGAGAAGACCAAGGCCTTCTATACGCAGCTGCGCTTCGGATTCGACGACCTGAAGTATCCGGTGGACGGCAATATCGGCGTGCGCTACGTGAAGACCGACATGCGCGCCGCCGGCTACACCGTGTTCACGCCGAACGTGGTGGCCATTCCGCCAGGCGCCGCCGTGACGGGGGCGCCGGTCCCGGACATCAGGGCGTTCTCGCAGCAGGCCGACTTCGAGCATGCGTACAGCAACGTGCTGCCGAGCCTGAACCTGCGGCTGAAGGGCACCGGCGGCTGGCAATTCCGCCTGGCGCTGGCGAAGGCCATGTCGCGGCCCGATTTCGGCCGGCTGCAGGCCTACAACCGGCTGTCGCAGCAGGTCAACAGCAGCGTCAATCCGGCCACCGGCGCGGTCAATATCGACAGCGTCAGCCTGACCGGCGAAGCATCCGGCAATCCGATGCTCAAGCCGACCATGTCGACCCAGCTGGACGTGACCGCCGAGTGGTATTTCGCGCCCGGCGGCTCGCTCACGGTGGCCCTGTTCAACAAGCGCTTGAAGGACATCGTCGTCGACCAGATGGTCAGCGTCGAGTTGCCGGACACGGCGGGGGCGATGCACCGCTTCGCCACCACATCGCCGGTCAACGGTGCGAAGGGCCATGCCCGCGGCTTCGAACTGGCCTACCAGCAGTATTACGACAACGTGCCCGGCTGGCTGAAGGGCATCGGCGTGCAGGCCAGCTTCACGTTCGTCGACAGCGCGCGCGACCTGTACAACCCGGTGTATTCGGAATACTGCAGCGGCAGCGCCGACGGCGCCGCCAACCTGAACCTGAACATCAACGGCTGCGACACGGATGGCCGCGTGTTCGGCAACCTGCCGCTGCAGGGCCTGTCGCGCCAGAGCGCCAACCTGTCGCTGATGTACGACCGCGGCCCGGTCTCGGCGCGCGTCGCCTACAACTGGCGTTCGCGCAGCCTGCAGTCGGTCAATGCCTGGGGTGCGCGCGGCACCGACGGCAAGGATACCAACCCGGCCAGCCCGACCTACGGTGCCGAGAACCTGGCGTGGGGCTTGCCATTGTGGGCCGAAGCCTATGGCCAGATCGACGCCTCGATTTTCTACAAGCTGACCGAAAAGCTGTCGATCGGCCTGGAGGCGCAGAACCTGACCGATGTGAAGTTCCGCCAGACGATGGACCAGCACATCGGCAACATGAACCACACCTGGTTCAAGACGGGGCCGCGCTACACGGCGCAGCTGCGTTACGACTTCTGAGCCAGCGGGTGTTGCACGACAGGCCGGCCACCTGGCCGGCCTGAATGGAGACGCAGTACCGCAGTACATAACATAACGACAGGAGAAATCCATGATGCATACCGTATTCCGGCCAGCCCTGGCCACGCTCGTCCTGCTTGCCAGCGGTGCCGCCAGCGCCGCGCCCACCTGCGCCGCAACGTATGCCACGCGCGACGACTGGGCCAACGGCTTCGTCGTCGACATCGTTGTCACCAATACCGGCAGCAATACCGTCAGCGGCTGGAACGTCACGTGGGACTATGGCAGCCCGGTCTCGCTGGCCAGTGCACCGTGGGGTGCGCGGGTCGCCGTCGCGGGCGGCCGGGTAACGGCCACCGACGATGGCGGACGTCCGTCGATCGCGCCTGGCGCCAGCATCGGCTTCGGCATGCCGCTGGCGTATGCCGGCGCGCGGCCGGTTCCCGGCAGGATCACGGTCGGCGGCGTCAATTGCACGATCCAGGCACCCAACCCGAACCTGTACAGCGACCCGCAGTCGGCCGCCGCACGGTGGGTGCGCGACAACGCCGGCGATGGCCGTGCGGCCGAGATCGGCCCGCGCATCGCCAGCCAGCCGGCCGCGAAGTGGTTCGGCGGCTGGAGCGGCGATATCGGCAATGCGGTAGGCAGCTATGTCGGTGCGGCGGCGGCGGCGCGGCGCGTGCCGGTGCTGGTCGCCTACAACATTCCGGCGCGCGATTGCGGCCAGCACAGCGCCGGCGGCGCCGGTTCGGCGGCGGCCTACCAGGACTGGATCCGCGCGTTCGCCAATGCGATCGGCCCGCGCGAAGCCGTGGTGGTGCTGGAACCGGATGCGCTGCCGCAGCTCGACTGCCTCGATGCCGCAGGCAAGGCAACGCGGCTGCAACTGTTCCGCCACGCGGTGGCCCAGTTCAACGAGCGGGCGCCACGCACGGCGCTGTATGTCGACATCGGCAACAGCGACTGGCTGGAACCGGCCGAGGCGGCGTCACGCCTGCTCCAGGCCGGCATCGCCAACGCCGAGGGTTTCGCGCTGAACGTGTCCAATTACCGTACCGATGCGGAAAGCAATCCGTATGGCATCGCGGTGAGCAACGCGCTGCAGCAGCAGGCCGGCTGGGGCAAGCCGTTCGTCGTCGATACCAGCCGCAATGGCGCGGGGCCGGACGGCCGCGAATGGTGCGACCCGGCGGGCCGCAAGATCGGCGTGCCGCCGCGCGTGAACGCGGTGGGCAGCCAGCCCGCCATGACGCTGTGGGTCAAGGCGCCGGGCGAAGCCGACGGCTGCGCGGCGGCGGCGGGCACCTTCCTGCCGGAGATGGCCTACAAGATGATCCACGGGTATTGATGGCCGGCCAGCGCCGCGTGCCCTGCGGCGGCGCTGGCCATCGCGTGGATCGTCCGCAAGGCGGGAGGCGCTTCCGGGCGCACGTCCCTGTTTTTTTCCTGAGCCGCGGGCCCGGTCGCGTACCGGGCCTGCTTGACGACCGCTTGCGACGATGTCCATGACTCCGACGTTCCTTACGCCAGACCGCCTCGCCGATCATCCGGCGGGCCCGCGCCTGCTGGCGCACGTGGGCCGCACGCATGCGCGCTTCGCGCTGGAACCGGGACCGGGCCGGACAAGCCATGTACATGTCCTGCCATGCCGGGATTACCCGACGCTGGCGGCGGCGCTGCGTGCCTGGCTGGCGCAGGCCGACGTGGCCGCCGCCGCGCCGGTGGTCCGGCATTGCGCGATCGCGGTCGTCAATCGGGGCACGGGCGATGTCGTGCGAATGCCGAACCATCCGTGGGAATTTTCCGTTACCCGGCTGCGCGACGAGTGCGGCTTCGACGTGCTCGCCGTGGTCGACGAGTTCCCGGCAATGGCACGGGCGTTGCCTTGCCTGGGAGACCGCAAGCGGCAGGTCGGAGGAGGGGGCGCCGTGGCCGATACGCCGCTGGGTTTGCTCGGCGCCGGCACGGGGCTGGGCGTTTCCGGCCTGGTCCCCACGGCCGCGGGCTGGACGGCGCTGCGATCGGCAGGCGGCCACGCCAGCTTTTCACCCGTCGATGAAACCGAGATCGCGATCCTGCGGTTTGCACGGCGCGAGTTCGGCGACGTGTCCGCCGAACGGCTGTTGTCCCGCGCCGGCATCGAGCTGATCTACCGCGCCCTGGCGGACTTGCGGGGCATGTCCGCCGAAGCACCGTCCCGCACCGCGCTGTCCTATACCGAAATCGCGCACCGCGCGCTGCGCGGTAACTGCCCGCTGTGCGACGAGGCGGTCGAGGTGTTCTGCGGCATGCTGGGCACCGTGGCCGGCAACCTGGCGGTAACGCTGGGCGCGCGCGGTGGCGTGTACATTGGCGGCGCCATCGTGGCGACACTGGGCGATCGCTTCGACCGGTCCTCGTTTCGCGCGCGTTTCGAGAAGAAGGGGCGTTTCGCCCCTTATCTCGGCGCGGTACCCACGTATGTCATCACGGCCGGCCATCCGGTCCTCGTCGGGCTGTCGGCGATCCTCGCGGACACGCTGGCCGGCCTGTGATCGCTGGCCATCGCAGCGCTGGAACGGCGCGACGCGGTTCCGACGGCCAGCCTGGCAAAACCTGCCCCCTCAGACGCCGACCATCGACACCGCCTTGGTGTTCAGGTACGACTCCAGCGCTTCCGGACCGCCTTCGGACCCGTAGCCCGAGTCCTTGATGCCGCCGAACGGCAGTTCGGCGCTCGGCGTGGCCGGCTGGTTGATCCACAGCATGCCCACTTCCATCCGGTTCATCAGCAGCTGCGCATTCTTGATGGATCGGGTGAACGCGTAGCCGGCCAGGCCATACGGCAGGCGGTTGGCTTCGGTGATCGCGTCTTCCAGGCTGTCGAAGCCCCGGATGCCGGCGACCGGGCCGAATGGCTCGTCATTGAAGATGCTCGCGTCCAGCGGCACGTCGGCCAGGATCGTCGGCGCGAAGAAGTTGCCCGTGTCGCCGACGCGCAGGCCGCCGGTGGCGACGACCGCACCCTTGGCCCTCGCATCCTCGACCACCTGCGACATGGCGCTGATGCGGCGCGCGTTGGCCAGCGGGCCGAGCGTGGTGCCTTCCTGCAGCCCGTCGCCCAGCTTCAGGCCCTCGGCATGCGCGACCAGGGCGCGCGTGAATTCCGCCTTGACCGCGTTATGCACGAGGAAGCGGGTGGGCGAAATGCACACCTGGCCGGCATTGCGGAACTTCGCCGCGCCCGCGGCCTTGACCGCCAGCGCCACGTCGGCATCCTCGGCAATGATGACGGGGGCATGGCCGCCCAGTTCCATCGTCGCGCGTTTCATGTGCTTGCCGGCCAGGGCGGCCAGCTGCTTGCCGACCGGCGTGGAACCGGTGAAGGTCACCTTGCGGATGATCGGATGCGGGATCAGGTAGCTGGAAATCTCGGCCGGGTCGCCGAACACCAGGCCCACCACGCCGGGCGGCACGCCGGCATCGACGAAGCACTGCAGCAGCGCGGCCGGCGATGCCGGGGTTTCTTCCGGCGCCTTGCAGAGGAACGAGCAGCCGGTCGCCAGGGCGGCCGACAGCTTGCGCACGATCTGGTTGATCGGGAAGTTCCACGGCGTGAAGGCGGCCACGGGGCCGACCGGCTCCTTCAGCACCAGTTGCTGCGCTGCCGGGTTGCGCGAGGGGACGATCCGTCCATACACACGCATGCCTTCGGCGGCGAACCAGTCGATGATTTCGGCGCCGGCCAGCGCTTCGCCCTTGGCTTCGGCCAGCGGCTTGCCCTGTTCCTGGGTCAGCAGGCGGGCGATGTCGCCGGCGCGCTCGCGCAGCAGCGTCGCGGCGCGGCGCATGGTGGCGGCGCGCTCGGCCGCCGGAATGGCGCGCCACGTCTCGAAGCCCTGCTGGGCGGCCGCCAATGCGCGGTCGAGGTCCGCCACGGTAGCGTGGGCCACGGTGCCAATCGGCTGCCCGGTGGCGGGATTGATCACGGGGATGGTCTTGCCGCCGGTGGCGTCGACCCATTCGTTGGCGATGAGCAGGCGGGTATCTGGGTAGCTTTGGGTAGTCATGGGGGGAGAACATCGTTGTGGGGAAAACAATGTTACCTCGTACACGGATCCCTTGCAGGCGGACGCACATCCGCATGCTGGCACGATTCTCCCAACCGATCAGTTGCCTGATCGATCGCAGCCACGCGCCCATGTCGCCGCGCCTTGCCTGTACTATCGCAGTGTGTACGGCCGGCAAGCCGCGCGTCCCCGATCCACCTTCGACCGACGATCCATGACAACACCGCTCACCCGGCGCTTCGCCCGCCAGTTTGTCTCCCTGCTCGCTCCCGTGTTTGCCCTGCTCCTGATCGCCTGCGGCCCGGCCAGCGCCCGGGAACGCGTGGAACGCTGGGGCATGTACGAAGTTGTCCTGAAGGGCAAGGATGCCGGCAATCCCTTCATCGACCTGGAACTGACGGCCACGTTCACGCGCGATGGCGAGCGTTACCAGCCCGAGGGCTTCTACGACGGCAACGGCACCTACCGCGTGCGCTTCATGCCGCCCAGCGCCGGCGAGTGGACCTGGACCACGCACAGCAACCACCCTGACCTCGACGGCAAGACCGGATCGTTCACCGCCGTCGAAGGCGCGAACAGGGGGCCGGTGCGCGTGGCCAATGTCCATCACTTCGCCCATGCCGACGGCACGCCGTTCCGGCCGTTCGGCACCACGATCTACGAATGGGCGTTCCAGCCGGAGGCAAAGAAGCGCGAAACGCTGGCCACGTTGAAAAAGGCGCCGTTCAACAAGGCACGCATGCTGGCCGTGCCGCCCTGGAAGCCGCGCTACATCGACGGGCCGGACAAGCTCACGCAGTTCCCGTTCGTCGGCACGTCGCGCGACGACTTCGATTTCTCGCGCTTCAATCCAGCGTACTTCCACAGCCTGGAGCGCGACGTGAAGCGGCTGTCCGACCTGGGCATCCAGGTCGACCTGATCCTGTTCCGGCCCTACGACAAGGGGCAGTGGGGCTTCGACACCACCAGCGATGCGGTCAACCAGCGCTTCGTGCGCTACATGGTGGCGCGCTTCGCCGCGTTCCAGAACATCTGGTGGAGCCTGGCCAACGAGAACAGCTACATCCGCCACCTGACCGACGAGGACTTCGACCGCTACTTCCAGATCGTGCAGCGATACGATCCCTATGGCCACCTGCGCTCGATCCACAATGCCGACCGCATCTACGACTACAACAAGCCGTGGGTTACCCACGTGAGCCTGCAGTACTACAACGCCGTGAAGGTGTTCGGCGTATCGCCGATGCTGCGCGACATGTACCGCAAGCCGATCGTGCACGACGAGATCAACTACGAAGGCAATTCGCCCAGCCGCTGGGGCCAGCTTTCCGGCGAGGAGCTCACGCGCCGCTTCTGGGTCGCGCTGGTCGGCGGCGCCTACGCCACGCATGGCGAGGTACTGGAAAACGGCTGGATCAGCGGCGGCGGCCACCTGGCGGGCACCAGCCCGGATCGCATCGGCTTCCTGCGCAAGATCGTCGAGGCGGGGCCGAAGGGCGGGCTCGCGCCGATCGACCAGCTGTTCGTGATGAACGCCGCCGGCCAGGCGGGTGAATACTATTTGTATTACTTCGGCGACGACAAGCCCACCAACTTTCCGTTCGTGCTGCCGGTGAAGGAATTGCGCAAGGGCATGAAGTTCAAGGCCGACATCATCGACACGTGGAACATGACGGTCACGCCGGTCCCGGAAACGTTCGAGATCGGCGAACCGCCGCGCTATCGCGTGGCGGACGTGAAGAACCGCGTCATCAGGCTGCCCGGCAAGCCGTACATGGCGCTGCGCATCCAGCGCGTCGGCGACATGCCGAAGGCGCCGCCGAAGCAGGCCCCGGGGGCGATCGTCGAGGAAGAACTGTAACGAAAGGAAGGCACATGGCGTCCCGATTCAGGCGCTTGAAAAAGCTGGCCTTGCCGGCGTGCGCCGCGGCAGCCTTATTGTCGTGGGTGCAGCCCGCCGCCGCGCAGGAGGCACGGCACCGCATCGTCGTCTCCACCGACATCGGCGGCACCGACCCGGACGACGACCAGTCGATGGTGCACCTGCTGGCCTATGCGGATACCTTCGATATCGAGGCGCTCATTTCGTCGCCGTTCGAATCGGATGCCGGGCGTGCCCGCAATATCCTCGCCGTGATTGCCGAATACGAGAAGGATTACCCGCGGCTCAAGCGCCACTCGGCACGCTATCCGGCGCCGGAGGCGCTGCGGGCGATCACGAAGCAGGGCGAGACCGGCTCGACGGGCCTGCGCGGCTGGGGCGTGCCCACCGAAGGATCGAAGGCGATCGTGGCCGCGGCGCGGCGCGACGACCCCCGGCCGCTCTGGGTGCTCGCCTGGGGCAACATCGGCGACGTGGCCCAGGCACTGCACGATGCGCCGGACATCAAGGGCAGGCTGCGCGTGCACTGGATCGGCGGGCCGAACAAGAAATGGGGGCCGGCCGCCTACGACTACATCGTGCGCGAGCACCCGGACCTGTGGATCATCGAATCCAATTCCACCTACCGGGGCTGGTTCGTCGGCGGCAACCAGGCGGGGGGACCTGGGCAACGAGGCATTCGTCGCGCGCCACCTGAAAGGCCATGGCGCGATGGGCGATTACTTCGCCGGCCACCTGCATGGCAAGATCAAGATGGGCGACACGCCGTCGGTGACGTACATGCTGGGTGATACGCCCCTGGACCCGACGCGCGATTCCTGGGGCGGACGCTACGTGCGCGCCTGGGAACGCCAGCGCGTCACGTTCGACCGTCCCGCCACGGCCGCCGACAAGGTCGAGGCGTTCGCCATCGTCGAGTTCGGGCTGGCCAGCGATGCGCTGCCCGTCGCCATGGCCCGGCTGGTCGTCGACAACCAGTCCTTTCCCGGCCACCGGCACGCGGACGGCACCTGGCGCTTCCTGTTCTCGCCGAAGGAAGCCAGGACCTTCACCTACGAGATCCGCAGCGACAAGCCGGGCGTGGCGCCGCTGACCGGCGCCTTCACGGCCGTGCTGCCCGCCCCGGGCAGCAAGCCATCGCCGAAATACGCGAACTGGTGGACCGACGACCCGGATCCCCGCGTGGCCGAAGGCATGCACCAGGGGGCGAAAACGGTCAGCCGCTGGCGCGAAGCGTATCTCGGCGATTTCGCCAGGCGAATGGCCCGGGCCGACCGCTAGGCAGGGCCGGTCGCCCGCCTGGCCGACCGGCGGTCATCACGATTTTTAACTGGACAGGCGGCAAGTCGTGGCCATAAGCTCGCACGACCGGCAAGCATGCATGTCGATCCCTCACAGG
This sequence comes from Pseudoduganella sp. jia 12, assembly GCF_055502675.1. Classification (NCBI taxonomy): domain Bacteria; kingdom Pseudomonadati; phylum Pseudomonadota; class Betaproteobacteria; order Burkholderiales; family Oxalobacteraceae; genus Pseudoduganella; species Pseudoduganella sp. jia 12. The sequence continues at coordinate 358,431 of NZ_JBUXKP010000001.1, read as the reverse complement.
ATCGCCGTATGGCGACACCTCCATCGAAAGAGCCCATGAACATCCAGGCGGACGAACAGCGGTTCCACCATCTCGATGCGGTACGTGCCGGCGCGCTGCTGGCCGGCATCCTGCTCCATGCAGTCATGTCGTTCCTCCCGGGCTTCAGGGAAGCCAGTTGGCCACTGGCCGACGCGTCCACGAGCACCGGGCTGGGAATCCTCTACTTCGTCATCCACCTGTTCAGGATGTCGCTGTTCTTCCTGGTTGCCGGCTTCTTCGCGCGCCTGCTGCATGCGCGCCTCGGCACGCGCGGCCTGGTAAAAAACCGTTTGCGCCGGATCGCGTTGCCCCTGGTCGCGTTCTACCTCGTGACGATGCCATTGATCGTGGTCGCCATGGTCTGGGGCGTGCGCCAGTTGGGGATCAAGCCCACGGGGGCGGCGCACTATCCCATGCCCATCGTCGGGCCGCCCGTGCCATGGGGGCACCTGTGGTTCCTGTACATGCTGCTGGTGATCTGTTTCCTCGTCTTGCTGCTGCGCAGCGTCGTCGTCCGGTTCGACGCCGCCGGAACGCTGCGCGCCGCCGTCGGCCGCCTGCTCGACGCATCGATCAGGACCCGCCTGGCGCCGTTCATCCTGGGTATTCCCGTGGCCCTGTCGCTGCATGGCGCCCCGTGGTGGGTGCAATGGCAGGGGATTCCGTCGCCGATCGCCGGGCTGGTGCCCAATCTGCCCAGCATGCTGTCATACGGCAGTGCCTTCCTGGTAGGCTGGTTCCTGCACCGGCGGCAGGATACGCTGGACGTGCTGGCGCGGGACTGGCCGCTGTACTTCGCGGGCGCACTGTTGGGCTCCACGGGCGCCCTGTACATCGCCGGCACCGCACCCAGACTCACGGTGCTTCCGCTTGGCGGCACGGAGCAGGCACTGTATCTCGCAAGTTATCTGTTCGCCCAGTGGTGCGCCACGTTCTGCGTCATCGGCATGGCGTTGCGCCATTTCGCGGCGCCGAGCGCACGCTGGCGCTACCTGGCCGATGCGTCGTACTGGATGTACCTCTTGCACCTGCCCGTGGTCATGCTGCTGCAGGCGTGGATGCTGACGTGGCCGCTGCCCTGGCCGGCAAAGCTGGCGATGATCCTCGCGATCACGGCGGTGGTGCTGCTGGCCTCGTATCACTACCTGGTGCGCAACACCTTCATGGGCGTGTTCCTGAACGGGCGGCGATTTCCGCGCCGGCATCAGGCCGGTGTCGCTCCGGAGAGCCCGACGGGCCGGGTACCGGGCGCATAAGGCGTCGTCAAGGGTAGTCTGCCGGACGTGGCCTTTTCCCTTGAGTCTTTTCAGCCCCTCGGCACCGGGTTCGAGCTGATCGAACCACTCCCGTATCTCCGGTAGTGGCGTCCCTGGCAAAGATGGTCCGGGGTGCCGGAGAGCGTCGCGCGCACCATACACCGCGACGGGAGGGCCTTCCGCCTGCTCGTTTATACTCGCCTCAAATCGATACGAAAGTGAAAGGCTTTCCTGCCAGCAGGCCCTGGCGGGACATCCACCGGGGCGGGGACTGCCCATGCACTTTTGCCAACGAGGAGAAGCACGATGACGATCACCATCACCGCCTTCGAACGTTCGCCGGACGGCGGCCAGGGGCTCGCCCGCGATACGCGCGTGCGCTGGGCGCTGGAGGAAACCGGGCAGCCCTACAAGGTTCGCCTGGTGACCTTCCAGACGATGAAGCAGCCCGCGCACCTGGCGCTGCATCCATTCGGCCAGATCCCCACCTATGAGGAAGGCAATCTCGCGCTGTTCGAAACGGGCGCGATCGTGCTCCACATCGCCGAGCGCCACGCCGGCCTGCTGCCGCACCATGCCAATGCCCGGGCACGCGCGATCGCCTGGATGTTCGCCGCGCTCAATACGGTGGAGTTGCCGATCGTCGAACTGTCTGCGTTCATGCTGCTGGAGCGGGAAAAGCCGTGGTATGCCGAACGCCTGCCGCTGGTCGAGGACCGGGTCCGCGACCGCCTGGTCCAGCTCTCCACCCGGCTGGGGGACGCGGAATGGCTCGACGGGCCATTTTCCGCAGGCGACCTGATGATGGTGTCGGTGCTGCTCAGGCTGAGATCGTCCGGCATCCTCGACGAGTTTCCGAACCTCGCCGCCTACGTGGCCCGCGGCGAGGCGCGGCCGGCCTACAAGCGCGCGTTCGCCGCGCAACTGGCGGTCAACGCGGGCGGTACCCCATCCTGAACCCGCGCTTCACTCCCAGGCCCGTGCCGCGGACCTGTGGATCGTCCACGTAAAGCCCGCGCCCACCGACACGCCGCTGGTCTTGCGGAACAGCGGACTGTCCCGGTTGGCCGCATGGCTGTGGTTGTCGTAGCGGGTGAAGCCGAACACCCGCCAGTCCGGCGTCAGCCGGCGCGACAGGCTCAGGCCCAGCCGCGTCATCATCAGGCCGCCCGACGACCGGTATGCCGGCCGGTCCGCCGTCACGTAGCGCGGCGCCACGTCATAGAAATACGCATGCAGGCGCGCGTTGCCGAACACCGCGCCCACGGTGGCATCGGCCTGCCACTTGCCGGTGCCGTCGCCGGTCTCGAACACCACGCGCGGTTCGAACACCAGCCCCTGGCGCTCGAAGCCGTTGCGCAATTCCAGCGGCACGCGCAGCGGCAATTCGAGCCTCACGCGGCTGTTGGGGCCCGGTTCGGCCAGCAGCACCTTCACGCGCGGCCCGAATTCCAGCAGCGAGTTCAGGTCCGGCATGCCTTCGCGGGCGGCCACGTCATCCGAGCGGGCCGGCAGCGACAGGGCAAAGCCGAGATCGAGCTCCACCCGTTCGCTGTTGATCAGGCGCGCGCTCACGCCGGACCGGTCGGCGCGGATGATCTTGCCGCGGTAGATGACCAGCGGCAGTACGAGCCCGCGCGCCGTGCGGTCGTCCGAACCGGGGTAGGCGGGCGTGGAAGCGGCGCCGCCGAAGACGCCGACTTCCCACAGAGGCAGGTCCGGCGCCGGCACGGGCTGTTGCTGGGCGCTGGCCGGCGCCAGGGTCGCCAGCATGGGCAGGAAGAGACAGGTCCACAAGGAAAGGCGGAGAATGGGCAAGGGCAAGGGCGTGGGCAAGGGCGTGGGCATGGTCGAAACGCGATGATGACGATGCCGGCACATTACCATGCGCCGGCGTCCGTCGCGGCATGCGGCCGCGCCTTCCTCCCAGGCCGATCGTCACTTCGCGCTGACAAGGCGCTTGCGCGGGGCCGATGGCGATGCGGGCACCACGTCGCGCAAGTCGATATCGAGCTCGGTCACCGAGCCGCTGCCGCTTTCCCCGTTCAGCAACTGCACGGCGCCCAGGTAGCGCTTGCCCGTGGCCAGCCCGCTCCAGCCAATGCTCACCATGGACGTCCCGCCTTGTTGCACCGTTGCCGGCAGCGCCAGCTTCACGTTGCCGGCCGTATCGTTCGGGATCGCGGTGGCGTACGACAGCGTGAAATTCGTGCTGACGCCGTTCTTGAGCCGGTAGCCCAGCACGCACACCCTGGCCACGCCCATGCCCGGCAATGTCAGCGTCACGCTCTCGTTCGAGTCGGCATGGGCGCTCATGCCCACCACCCGGTTCGACTGGTCCATCACCACCAGGTCCAGGTCGTCGTCCTCGCCCCCCGCCGTGTCCCGGTTGGCAATCTCGAAACGCGCCATCACCGTCTTGTTGGGGATGCCCAGCGCGACCGTCCTGACACCGGTGCCGCGCGCCGCGCAGGCGCTGACGACATCCTCCAGCGTTTCGAGCGTCCCGGGGGCCGCCTGCGCCACCGTCTGCGCCAGGCGCTTGTACTCGCGCATGCCGCCCCGCACGGCGCTCAGCGTGCCATCGAAGCCGGTCTGCACCGCCATCTTGCGCGCGCCGGCCGGCGTGGTGGCGGCAAGCCGCGCCGGTGCCTCCACGCCATTGTTGAAGCGGCCCTGCAGCGGGCTGCGCACCTTGTGGGTCCCATCGTCCCAGACCAGTTCGCCCATCTTCCATGTCCCGTGCGGCGCATCGGTGCGTGTCAGTTCCACGGCGTAGCTTGCGCTTTCCCCCGGCGCCAGTTGCAGGGTGGCGGGCGACACGGTCACGTCGAAGCCGTCCAGCGCGGCGCTGGCCCGGTAGATCGCGGCCTGCTCGCCCACGTTCTTCACGGTGCGGCTGACGCGCTGCGTGCCCACGACGCCCGGCAGCGAAATCGAGGGCAGGTTCAGCGCGTGGCCTTTCAGCGTGCCCAGGCCGCAATAGGCCGCATCGCCGCTGATGCCGCACAGGTACTTCTGGAAATCGGCCGGTGCGATGTCATAGACCATGCCCGGGTCGGCGGCGCCGGCCGGCACCACGAGGCCGGCACCCTGGCCCCACGGCAGCGTGCCATCCTGGTCGCCCTCCAGCGCGGTGGGCAGCACGGTCCGGGCGGCCGTCATCAGCGCGGACTTGACGGCGGCGGGTGACCAGCCGGGGTGGCGTTGCCTGAGCAGCGCCGCGAGGCCGGCCACGTGCGGCGCGGCCATCGACGTGCCCGACATGAAGGCCGAATGGCTGTAGGCGGGACCGCCGGCGATCACGGCGTCGCGACCCGCCGCGTCCAGGCTGGGCGAGGTGCCGGCGAGGGTGTCGACGCCGGGTGCCGCCATGTCAGGCTTCATCACGCCCGCATCGAACATGTTGGGGCCGCGCGACGAGAATTCGGCCAGCGTGGGGCCGGCGACCGGCACCATCTCGCTGGCAGAGATGGCGGCGGTGGCGCCGCCACTGGCGGCATAGGCGGCGATCGCCGCGCCATCGGCCTGGCTCACGTGCACGGTCGGCACGCTGTAGGTGTCGATCGCCAGGCCATTCCCGTCGTCGAGCAGGATCATGCCGATGCCGCCGGCTGACTTCACGGCATCGGCCTTGGCGGTTCGCGCATTGTTGCCGCGCTGGCAGACGACGATCTTGCCGGCCACCTTCGCGGGGTCGAGCTGCACCGCGCCCGCGTCCTCGCGGCTGAAGCATTGCGACGCCAGGAAGGGATCGGCGCCGGCCGCCACGGCATCCTCGGCACGCACGAGCGCCGCCGCCGGCAGTGGCATGGCATTGGTGGCGGCGCCGGTGAACGCCTGCCCGTCGCCGAGTGTGATCGTGGCAGCGTGGGTGCGGTCGTGCGCAGCCGCGGCCACGGTCGCCACCCACGGGCTGATGTGGGCGACGGCGTTGACCGGTCCGTCATTGCCGGCCGATGCGGCCACGAACACACCGGCCGCTGCGGCGTGGCGGAATGCCTGTTCTACCGGGTCCAGCGGGCTGCCGCCGCCGCTGATCGAGTAATTCAGCACATCCACCCCATCGGCCACGGCCGCCTCGATCGCGGCGATGCTGTCGCTGTCGTAGCAGGTATTGCCCACGCCGCCGGTGGGCGGCGCGAAGCTCCAGCACACCTTGTACATGGCCAGTCGGGCGCGTGGCGCGATGCCGCTGCGGGCACCCAGCAGGTCGCCATGCGCTGCCACGGCCGGCACGCCGCCGTTGCCGGCCGCCGTCGACGAGGTATGGGTGCCGTGGCCGCCCATGCCGGCCGGGCCGGCCAGTGAATCGCGCGGCGACTGGAACTCTGTCCAGTGCATCTCGCTGCCGCTGGCGTAAAAGCCCGCGTTGAAGTAGCGCGCGCCGATCAGCTTGTTGTTGCAGTGCGTGGCCGCGAAGCCTTCCCCCGCCTGGCACTCGCCCGTCCAGCGGGCCGGCGGCCCCTCGTAGGCCAGTGTGCCGCCGCCATCGAAGGTCGGCTTGCCATCGCCGTCGACGCGGTCCGCGTACGACAGGTTTTCCGGCCAGATGCCGGTATCGAGCACGCCGACGACGATGTCCTCGCCGGCGCGCTCCCGTCCGCCCAACTGTTCCCACAACCCGCCTGGCTGGTCGAGGCCCAGGAAGGAGGGCGTGTAGTTCGTGATCGGATACTGCCGCTGGTCGGGCGTGATGCGCACGGCCTTGCCGCTGGCCTTGAGCGCGCGCACTTCGGCGTCGGTCAGGCGGGCGGCGAAGCCGTTGAACACCACCTGGTATTCGTGCATCACGGCACCGGAGGGCAGTGCCGCCCTGGCCTGCGCCTGCCTGGCGGCCAGGTAGCCGCGATACTGCCGTGCCGATGCGCTGCCAAGGTCCAGGCGCCGTCCGGGGGCGCTTGCCGTGGCCCGCATCCCCGCGATGCCGCCGCGGTAGTCGGCGACGGGCGGGTCGGGCAACTGCACGATGTAACTCCGGCGCACATCGGCTGCATGGGCCGGGCCGTTAGCGGCCAGCAGCGGCAGCGCCGCCATCAGCAGCAGTGTGAGACGGCGGTACCGCAACGCTTGCTTCGTTCCCATTGTTAGCGCTCCCAGAAGGGTGTTGGTTGTTTTCATGAAATCAGCGAGAAAATATAGCCCTGGTTTGGCGGATTTCGACATGAAATTAAATAAATTGATTTCATAGTACGAAAAAAACAACGTTAAAAAATATTTTGTTGTTAGCGCTAGCACCGGTTTGAGCTGTTTTTCGCCGCTGGTTTTTCATAGGGAAAACCGGCATCGAATCGCCGCCGGAAACAGGGCTTTTTTTGACCTTCCGGCAAAAATATTCGCGCCGGAACGGCGTAGACGCACGTGGTACTGCTGTGCATACTCGGTGACTTGCCAATCCATAGGAGGAGCAATGAAACCTGTCGCGATCCACGCCCTGGCGGCCGCCTGTCTCGCCGCCGCCGCGGCTCCCGCGCTTGCCGACGCCCACAGCACCGCCACGTTCGGGAATGTGACCGTCACGGTGATCGATCTCGATGTGAACGACGGCATTGCCGCCGGCATCACCTTCTACCCCGAACCGACCCGGTACTTCGCCGGCGCGCTGGTGCGTGGCGAAGCCAACTTCGGGCCGAACGGCAGCCAGGACCCGGGCACGCAGTACCGCTCCTTCTTCACCCGCGGCGCATGGCAGGATACCGACGTGAGCGGCGGCGTGCAGGTCGACCTGGCCAGCGTGTCGGGCAGCGTCACGGCCTCCGCCACGGGCGTCGGCTTCACCGCCCTGGATCTGTCGGGCAGTGCGCTCAGTACGTCGGCGGGACGCTCGCACATCTGGGCCTATGCCAGCGTGCCGGCCAACCCGTTCGGTCACCTGGACTATGTCCTCACCGCCAACACGCGGGTCGTGTTTTCCGTCGACGCGTCGATGAGCGCACGCACGACCATCGGCCACGTCGCCGGCGCATCGGAAAGCGAAAGCGCCTCGGCCAGGATGGGGCTGTATGCAAGCGGCATGGCAGTCGATGGCACGACGCTGCTCGAGGACATGCAGGAACGGGGCGTCGACGTGTCGTACATGGACGGCGACGCGCCTGGCGGCGCAAGCGACAGCTGGAGCGGCGTGCTGTCGGCCAGTTTCAGCAACCTGGGCGGCAGTTCCACCGAAGGCGAATTCTGGGCATACGCCGAGATCAGCGGCGATTCGGTGATTTCGGCCGTGCCGGAACCGTCGACCTGGGGCATGCTGCTGGGCGGCCTGGGCCTGGTCGGCGCCATGGCCCGCCGCCGCAACCGTACCCTGTAAATCCTTCCAACTGGAGAACCGATGATGCGCACGCTGACGAAAATACGGATGCGGACATTGACCAAAGCACTGATGCACACCCTGGCCGCGGCCTGCCTCGCGGCGGCGGCCGCTCCCGCGCTGGCCACCGCCAGCAGCAGCGCCACCTTCGGCAACCTCGTCGTCACGCTGACGGACCTGGACACCGGTGACGGCATCGCGCCTTCGCTGTCGTTCGGCTTCAACGGCGCCTCGTTCGTGGCCAGCGAAACGCAGGGCTCCGGCGATGTGTTCGACAGCCAGATCTTCTATAACTATGCGCTGCGGCAGGATGGCCTGCTGACGGGGGCCACGCAAACGGCGTGGTCGTCGTCGCTCGCCACCGTGGCGACGGCAGACAGCCTGGCGGGCTTCACGGCGATGTCGGCACAGGGCGTGGCGCACAGCGGGCTCGATGGCTGGGGCACATACCGCAGCCTGGCCACCGGCGCCGTGCCGCAGAACGCGTTCACGCTGTCGGCCAATACGCAGGTCACGTTCAGCGTGCTCGCAGACATGCACGCCACGACCACGATGGGCTACAACCTGGCGGCGGACATGGGCGAATTCGCCAGTTCGCAAGTGCTGCTGAACCTGTTCGGCAATGTCGATGGCGTGGACCAGTTCGACGTGGAGGAGCGCTATCTCGACGCCTACTTCGAGGTGCTGGACGATAATTCGACGACGGGCGTCAGCGACAGCTGGAGCGGCGAACTGTCCGTGAGTTTCACCAACGCGAGCACGAAAGACGCGAGCGGCATCTTCCAGGCCTTCGTGCAGACCGAGGGCTACTCGGCGATCTGGGATGGCGTGACGCCGGTGCCGGAACCTGGCACGGGCATAACGCCGGTGCCGGAACCCGGCACGTACGCAATGCTGCTGGGCGGGCTGGCATTGCTCGGGGCCGTTGCGCGGCGCCGCCGCAACGCGTAGCCGCCAGACCGGGACGGCCGTGCGGGCCCGCAGCATTTATACTCGGGCCTGCCCTGTACGAGCCCACACATGAACGATCATCACGCGCCATTCCAGGAACCAGCACCGTCGCAGCCTTCCGGCCCGGCCGCCGTCAAACCCTGTTGCGCCGCCTCGCGCCCGGGCACGAATGCGCCGCCCGCGCCGCCGATGCCGGCGGCGGGGCGGGCAGGGCAGGCGCGCGCCATGGCGTGGCTGCCCGCGGCCACCTTCCTGATGGGAACCGATTACGCGCTCGCCAACCAGGGCGACGGCGAAGGGCCCGTACGCGAGGTCGCGCTGTCGCCATTCGCGATCGATATCCATCCGGTGACCAATGCCGATTTCGCCGCCTTCGTGGCGGCGACCGGCCACGTGACCGAGTCGGAGCGCTATGGCACTTCGTTCGTCTTTCACGCGCAGGTGCCGGACGAGCGCTACGACGAAGTGGTCGAGGACACGCTGGCCGCGGCACCCTGGTGGTGCCTCGTGCGCGGCGCTGCGTGGCACGCGCCGGAAGGCCCGGGTTCCACGATCGATGGCCGCATGACGCATCCGGTCGTGCACGTGTCCTGGAACGACGCGATGGCCTACTGCGCATGGAGCGGCGCCGCGCTGCCGACCGAGGCGCAATGGGAATACGCCGCGCGCGGCGGCCTCGAACAGAAACTCTACCCGTGGGGCGACGAGCTGGCGCCGGATGGCCGCCACCTGTGCAATGTGTGGCAGGGCGAGTTCCCCCACGTGAACACGGCGGACGACGGCTATGCGGCCACCTGCCCCGTGGACGCCTTTCCGCCGAACGGCCACGGCCTGTTTTCCGTCACCGGCAACACCTGGGAGTGGTGCGCCGACTACTGGGGCACGGCCTTCACGGCCCGGCCGGTGCGCGATCCGCAAGGGCCCACGCACGGCACGGCGCGCGTGATGAAGGGCGGTTCCTTCCTGTGCCATGCGTCGTACTGCAACCGCTACCGGCCCGCCGCCCGTACGATGAACACGCCCGACAGCGCGGCGTCGAACATCGGCTTCCGCTGCGTGCGTCCGCCGCCCTAAGTCTTCGGCGGGTCCGGGTATTCGACGGAAGCCACGTGCTCGCGCGCCATGCCTTCGGCCATCTTCGCCACGATGTCCGGGTGGTCGGCGGCGATATTCCTGCTCTCCTTCGGATCGCGCGCCAGGTCGTACAGTTCGAGCGGCCCGCCGCGCTTCAGGCGCAGCGCCTTCCACTTGCCCCAGCGCGCCACCTGGCGGAATTCGGGATCGTAGAACTCCCAGTACAGGAAGCGGTCGGTACCCGCATGCTGCGCATCGGCCAGGAATGGCCGCAGGCTCACGCCGTCGGACTTCGCCACCGGCGCGCCCGCCAGGTCGAGCGCGGTCGGCAGGAAGTCCGGGAAATAGATCGGCGCATCGCTGACGGCGCCCGCCGCGACCTTGCCCGGCCAGCGCACGATCCACGGCGTGCGGATGCCGCCTTCGTACATGTCGCGCTTGTAGCCCGTGAGGCCGCCGTTCGAATCGAAGAAGTCGGCCATGCGCGTCTGCTGCATCGTCGGTTCCGAGCGCGGCCCGTTGTCCGAGGCGAAGAAGATCACCGTGTCGTTGTCCAGCCCCGCGCCGGCCACCTTGTCGAGCAGCTGGCCGATGCCGAGATCGAGGTAGTGGATCATCGCCGCGTAGGTCTTTTCGTCGTCCGACCAGTCCGCGCGATCGGCGTAGGGTCCGAAGTCGGGCGCCGTGAACGGCGAGTGCGGGCTGTTGTAGGCCGCGTACAGGAAGAACGGCTGCGCCTTGTGCCGTTCGATGAAGTCGATCGCATCGCCGGTGATCATGGCGGTGTCGTAGCGGCCACGCTTGCCGTTGGCGTTTTCGGGAATGTCGACCAGGGCGCCGTTGTGCACGCGCTGCGCCGGCCAGTAGCCCTGCGTGGTTTCCAGCGGCGTCAGCCAGCCCTTGAATTCCTCGAAGCCGAACTGGATCGGCGTGGCCTCGGCATCGAAGCCATCGAGGTGCCACTTGCCCATCAGGCCAGTGCGATAGCCGGCATCGCGCAGGTACTGCGCCACGGTCCTGTCGTCCGGCAGCAGGTTCGGGCGCCGCCACAGCTGCTTGCCCTTGCCCTTCGTGCCCAGCTTGCCGCCGGCGATGGCCGTGTTGTCGCGGATGCGCGCGTGGCCCGTGTGCATGCCCGTCATCAGCGCGCAGCGCGATGGCCCGCACACCGGCGCACCGGCGTAGGCCTGGGTAAAGCGCATGCCGCCCCTCGCCAGCCGGTCGATGTTCGGCGTGGCGATCCTGCGCTGGCCGTAGACGGCCGTGTCGCCATAGCCCATGTCGTCGGCCAGGATGAAGATGATGTTGGGGCGCCGTGCACCCGGTGCTGCCGCGGCGACGGCGGAGGCGGAAGCAGCGGCGATGGCTGCCAGCGCGCTGGCGATGAATTCTCTGCGGATCATGGGGCTTCCTGGTGGGGCTTGCCGGTGGCGATTCCATTAACATGCTGCACGAGCTTAGCACCCGGGCAGGGCGGGCCCTGCTCAAGTTGTTGAGTGTTGAGCAAGATTGCGGGGCTGCATGCGCGGGCAAGCGTGCGGACATTGGCCTGGCAAGATGTTAAACTTTGCAATCCAGACAAGTAATTCGCCGACAGGCATTCTTCCGCAGCGGTTCCGCGCCATCATTCCCGCAGTGACCAACACGCCGGCCAGCGCCACCGCGCCCGCGACCCTGCGCCATCGGCTTGACCCAAGGAGGTGTTTTACGCATGCGCTTTTTCCCCGCTTTCCTGCTATCCATCGTGCTCGCACTGGCGAGCCCCGCCAGCTTTGCTCTTTTTGCCGCTCCAAAAACCGCCGCGCCGGCCGCGCCGGCCGTCCAGCCCGACCCGCTGGGCCGGGAAACGCCGCGCGCGATGGTGTCCGGCCTGCTCGAAGCGCTGGCCGAACCCGACTACGACCGTGCCGCCATGTATTTCGACCAGCCCGCCGCGAACAGCGCGCGGCAGCGCATGAAGGCCGTCAACCAGGCACGCGGCTTCCACGCGCTGCTCGACGAGGGCGGCACGCTGGACCCGTTCGCGGCCCTGTCGAACGAGCCGGGCGGCCGGCTCGACGACGACCTGCCGCTCGACCAGGAGCACATCGGCGACGTGACCATCAAGGGCAAGCCGGTGCCGGTGCTCGCATCGCTGGCCAAGGATGGCGACCGGCAGGTCTGGCGCATCTCGAAGGAAACGCAGGCGCTCATCGCCGCCGCGAGCCAGATCGCTGCCGCGGCGCAGGAACCGGCGCAGGATGAACTCGTCGTTGGCGGCGCGCCGCTGAAGGACTGGGCGATCCTGGTCGGCCTGGCCATCCTCGTCTTCGGCGGCCTGTGGATACTGTCCGTGCTCATGATCGCCGCGGTGCGCCGCATGGTGACCGACCCCGCGGCCAATGGCGCCTACCGCTTCATCGAGGCGGCGCTGCCGCCGTTCAGCCTCGTCGTCGCCGTGGCCGTGTTCTACAACTGGGCGGACCAGCTGCCCGTGGCCATCGTGGCGCGCCAGGCCCTGCTGCGCTACACGGGCATCGTGACCGTCATCGCGGTCGTGTGGTTCGGGCTGCGCCTCGTCGATGCGATCGCCGAACTCGTGATCACCCGCATGCGCCGCCAGGGGCGGCGGCAGATCGTGTCCGTCATCACGCTGCTGCGGCGTACCGTCAAGGTGCTGCTGCTGCTGTTCTCCGGCATCGGCATCCTCGACACGTTCGGCATCGACGTCACCACCGGTATCGCGGCGCTGGGCATCGGCGGTATCGCGCTGGCGCTGGGCGCGCAGAAGACGGTGGAAAACCTCGTCGGCAGCGTGACCGTGATCGCCGACCGCCCGCTGCAGGTGGGCGACTTCATCAAGGTTGGCGACGTGGTCGGCACGGTGGAGGACGTGGGCATCCGTTCGACCCGCATCCGCACCGGCGAACGCACGGTGGTCACCATTCCGAACGGCGACCTGTCGGCACGGCAGATCGAGAACTTCGCGGAGCGCGACCGCTTCCTGTTCAATCCCGTGATCGCCGTCGATCACGCAACGCCATCGGCCAAGCTCAAGGAAGCCATCGGCATCGTGCAGCAGGTGCTGGCCGAAGAAGAGCATATCGCCGAAGGCGCCCGCGCCCGGCTGGGCAGCATCGGCGAGCGGTCCTTCAACATCGACGTCTTCGCCTATATCGACGTGCGCGAGTTCGACGTGCAGGTCGTCGTCCGCGAAACGCTGCTGCTCACCATCTACGAACGGCTCGAAGCGGCAGGCATCGACCTGGCTTTCCCCAACCAGACCATCCTGCTGTCGCACCCGCACGAAGCAGCCGCCATTCCCGAACCTGAGGCGATGGGGCGGTAATTCAGACCGGGGTCAGACCCCGATCTACAGCAATATTTCCTGGAACCGGGGTCAGACCCCGATCTACTGCAATATTTCCTGGAATCGGGGTCAGACCCCGATCTACTGCAATATTTCCTGGAATTGGGGTCTGACCCCGGTTCGGATCATGCCTGGAATCGGGGTCAGACCCCGGTTCGCGCCATGCAAGAGTGGCCAGCTAAGTTGATTTGGCGTAAGATGGCCGGTTCCGTCCAGCCGCCATCGATCCCGCACCATGAACAGCGAAGCCACCTCTTTCAGGGAAGCCATTGCCCTCGTCCTGCGCGCTTGCCGCGCCGCGCTCCCCTTTTTCCTCAGCATCGAGACGTGGCTGATGGTGGCGGTGGCCGCAGCCACCGTGGGCGGCTTCTGGCTGGCGTTCATGGGCGATCTGCGCAGCCTGGCGGCATTCGCCGGCGCGGTCGGGTACCTCGCGCTGCGCTGCGCGCTGCATGCGAAGCGCATCCTCTCCTGGCCGTTCCTGTAGTAAGCAGGGCGCCGGGCGGACGCGCCGAAAGCACGCGCCGAAAGCACGCGCCGGCGCGCGCCGGTACAATGACCTTTCCATTGACGAAAGGACCACCATGACCGCATTGCAAGACATCGCCCTGAAACGCATTGACGGCACCGATGACACGCTGGCCGCGCACCGCGGCAAGGTGCTCCTCGTCGTCAACGTCGCCTCGAAATGCGGCCTCACGCCGCAATATGCCGGCCTCGAGGCGCTGTACCAGGACAAGCGGGCCCATGGCCTCGAAGTGCTGGGCTTCCCCGCCAACGACTTCAAGGGCCAGGAACCGGGCAGCGACGAGGAGATCAGTTCGTTCTGCTCCCTGAACTACGATGTCAAGTTCCCCCTGTATTCCAAGATCTCCGTGCTCGGCGACACGCAGCACCCGCTGTATGCCGCGCTGGTCGCGGCGCAGCCGGCAGCCACCGGCGACGGCCCGTTCCGCGAGAAGCTCACGCAATACGGGGTGCATCCGGCCCGCAAGGAAGACGTGCTGTGGAATTTCGAGAAATTCCTCATCGCCCGCAACGGCGACGTCGTCGGCCGTTTCGCGCCGGACGTCACGGCGGACGATCCGCGCCTGGTGGCCGCGATCGACGCCGAACTCGCGAAAGCCTGACCGCAGCGGCGCCGCGCCCATGAGCCTCGCCCGCAGGCCCACGCCCATGCAGCGCTGATCGCTCCATGGAACTGATCGACATCGTCCTGAAGGCGGGCCGTTCGGCCGTCGAACTGTCGCTGTTCATCCTGCTGCCCATCATGGTCGTCATGCTGTGCCTGATGCGGCTGCTGGAGGCGTGGGGCGTGATGGACCGGGTGGTGGCCCGGCTGGCGCCCGTGCTGAAACCCGTGGGCCTCACGGGCCTGAGCGTGTTTGCCGCGCTGCAGATCAGCTTCGTGAGCTTCGCCGCGCCGATCGCCACGCTGGCGATGATGGAACAGCGCGGCGCGTCCGACCGGCACCTGGCCGCAACGCTTGCCATGGTGTTCGCCATGGGCCAGGCCAACGTGATGTTCCCCATGGCCGCGCTGGACTTGCGGCTCGGCTTCGCGCTCGTGGTGTCGCTGGCCGGCGGGCTGCTCGCCGCCGCGGCAACATATTACGGCTTCGGCCGCGGCCTGTCCGCGCTGGAGAAGCCGATGGACGAAACCCTGCAGCATCCGGTGGCCGACAACGGCAAGGGCGTGCTCGACGTGATCAACCGCGCCGGGGCGGAAGCGTTCCGGATCGCCGTCGGCGTGATCCCCATGCTCGTGCTGTCGCTGGTGGCGATCACCATTCTGCGCGGCCTCGGGCTGTTCGCCTGGCTCACCGGCCTGCTCGCGCCGCTGCTGCAGGCGGCCGCCATCGACCCCAGCCTCGTGCTGCTCACGCTCACGAAAGCGCTTGCCGGCGGCACGGCGGTGTTCGGCCTGCTGGACGACATGCACCGCGACGGCACCGCCAACGCGCTGCTGATCAACCAGAGCGCGGGCTGGCTGATCCACACGATGGACATTCCCGGCGTCGCCATCCTCATCTCTGCCGGCAAGCGCGTGGCCAGGGTGAGCACGCCCGCGGTCCTCGGCGGCTGCATCGGCATCGCGGCGCGCACCGGTGCCCACGTGCTGCTGGGGTAGCTGCACTGTCAGTCCATGCGATGCCGCTTCGTGGCGCTTTTGTGAAATAATCATTGAATGACATCTCGCCGGCGCCAGACCGGAAACAGGATGGCATGGCGCTTGCAGACCCTGCATCACGCGCAAGCGTTCCCTTACTCCAACAGAGAAACGAGGACGACATGAATCTTGCCGATATCAGCAAACTGGGCGTTGCCAACCCGTTCCGCGAACGCTACGACAACTACATCGGCGGCCGCTTCACGGCGCCGGTGAAAGGCGAATACTTCGCCAACGTCACCCCGATCACGGGCCAGCCATTCTGCGAGGTGGCCCGCTCCACGGCGGAAGACATCGAGCTGGCGCTGGATGCCGCCCATGCCGCCCGTGAAGCCTGGGGCAAGACATCGCCGGCCGAGCGCGCGAACATCCTGAACCGCATCGCCGACCGCATGGAGCAGAACCTGGAGATGCTGGCCACCGCCGAGACCATCGACAACGGCAAGCCGATCCGCGAAACGAAGGCGGCCGACCTGCCGCTCGCCATCGATCATTTCCGCTATTTCGCCAGTTGCATCCGCACGCAGGAAGGCGCGATCTCCACGATCGACCATGAAACCTACGCCTACCACTTCCACGAGCCGCTCGGCGTGGTGGGCCAGATCATCCCGTGGAATTTCCCGATCCTGATGGCCGTGTGGAAGCTGGCCCCCGCGCTGGCGGCCGGCAACTGCGTGGTCATCAAACCGGCCGAGCAGACACCCGCGTCGATCATGGTGCTGGCCGAACTGATCGGCGACCTGCTGCCGGCCGGTGTGCTCAACATCGTCAACGGCTACGGGCTCGAAGCAGGCAAGCCGCTGGCCTCGTCCAAGCGCATTGCCAAGATCGCGTTCACCGGCGAAACGGCCACCGGGCGCCTGATCATGCAATACGCGGCGCAGAACCTGATCCCGGTAACGCTGGAACTGGGCGGCAAGTCGCCGAACATCTTCTTTGCGGACGTGATGGATGCGGACGACGATTTCTTCGACAAGTGCCTGGAAGGCTTCGCCATGTTCGCGCTGAACCAGGGCGAGGTGTGCACCTGTCCTTCGCGCGTGCTCGTGCAGGAATCGATCTACGAGAAATTCATCGAGAAGGCACTGGCCCGGGTGGCGCAGATCAAGGCCGGCAACCCGCTCGACGCGAACACGATGATCGGCGCGCAGGCTTCGCAGGAGCAGCTGGAAAAGATCCTCTCGTATCTCGACATCGGCCGCCAGGAAGGGGCGGAGGTACTGGCCGGCGGCGAACGCGCCACGCACGAAGGCGACCTGTCCGGCGGCTTCTACGTGCGGCCCACCGTGTTCAAGGGCGACAACAAAATGCGCATCTTCCAGGAAGAGATCTTCGGCCCGGTCGTTTCCGTGACCACGTTCAAGGATGAAGCCGATGCGCTGCGCATCGCCAACGACACGCTGTATGGCCTGGGCGCCGGCCTGTGGACGCGCGACGGCAGCCGCGCCTTCCGCGTCGGCCGCGCGATCCAGGCCGGCCGCGTGTGGACCAACTGCTACCACCTGTATCCGGCGCACGCCGCGTTCGGCGGCTACAAGCAGTCGGGCATCGGCCGCGAAAACCACAAGATGATGCTCGACCACTACCAGCAGACGAAGAACCTGCTGGTCAGCTACAGCCCGAAGGCGCTGGGTTTCTTCTGATGGCGCACGGCGACGCGATGACGGAACCCGTCCCACGCGTGACCGCGACCCCCGCCGCGCTGGCCTTCATCGGCGAGCTGCGGCGGCGCCACGGCTCGGTGATGTTCTTCCAGTCCGGCGGCTGCTGCGACGGCAGCGCGCCCATGTGCTACCCGGACGGCGAATTCAACGTCAGCGACACGGACGTCCGCCTGGGCGAGCTCGATGGCGCGCCGTTCTACATGGGCGCCGAGCAGTTCGCCTACTGGGAGCACACGCAATTGATCATCGACGTGGTGGAGGGCAACGGCGGCATGTTCTCGCTCGATAACGGCACGGGGCGGCGGTTTCTCACGCGCTCGCGGCTGTTCACGGACGAGGAGTGCGAACGGCTGCGGGCAGGCGGTTCCGGCCGCCGGTAGCCGGCCCACCGGGCTCCCATGGTCGCTTGCGGGCGCCATGCGCGCCCACGTCATTTCGGCTGCGGCATGAAGGCGTGGCCCATCGTCCATGCCGCGACCTTCCTGCCCACTTCGGCCCCGGCGGCGGTCGCGTAGCGGAAGTGCATGCCGCCGTAGATGCGCGCCATCCTGCTTTCGTCGGCCAGCGCATCGGTGTCCGTGTACGTGCGTGTTGCGTTGGTGACCTTGCTGTCCCAGGTGAAGGTGACCTGTTCGGTGCCGTAGTACTGCCGCAGCAACTCGCCCAGGGTGGCGGCGGAACAGGAATGCGCCGCGGGATATTCGGGATGGTTCGGCGTGGGCAGCACTGGCGTCCACGCGGGGTCGGCGGCGGTGGCCGGGTTGCCGTCCGTTCCCGCCAGTGGAATGGCGCTCTGCGGCCGCCATGTGTCGTAGTGGTACTTCGCTTCCAGGCACGCGCCGATGGCATCGGCATAGTTCGCGTAGATCGCCGCCATCAGCCGGGACGCATCGGCGGCATCCGCCGTGGTGCGGGCGAAGCGTCCGAAGTTGCGGATGAAATAGGCGGGCGGCGGTTCGGAATGGAAGCGCGCCGTTTCCAGTTGCTCCGCCGTGCGCCGCGTACTGTGCATTCCGCCGAGCTCCTTGACCTCGTTGAAGTCGGCCGCATACTCGGCGCTGTCGAGCGCGGGTGGTGGCGGCGGCCGGAACTGGGCGATGGTCGTCAGCGTGAAGGGGCGGATCGCCGGCCAGTGGCGGTTGATGGGGTCCTTGCCGCGGAACCGGCCCGGCGCTTCCCGCGCCTCGTAGCCGGGCAGCGAAGTCGCCCGGCCGTCGGCCGCGCGCCGCTCCAGGTGCGCCGCCGCGGACGCCTTGCCGAGCGCAATGCCGCGCGCCCTGGCGGCATCGTCGGGAAGCGCCGCGATGAAGCGTTCGTGGGCCTGGCGGTACTGGCCGGCACGGCCGGGAAAGAGCGCCAGCAGCACCTCGTAGGCGGCACTGCCCGCGGCCGCGTCGACGGAGGCTCCCGCGTCGGGCCGCTGCGGGGCATACAGGAACGGGCGGTAGCGGCGGTCGATGGCCATGACCGCGTCGTACATGGCCAGGTGCAGCGTCGCCATGTCGGCCGGGAACGCGGCATATTTTTCCGCCTCGGTCGTCGCCCCCGCGGCCTTCGCGGTGACGGTGGCCGCACCGATATCGTGCCAGTGGGCGATCGCATTGGTCTTGTCGGCTGCCAGGATGACACGCTGTGCCCCGGAAGCCTGGGCGTTGGCAGGGAAGGGGGCCATGATCGCGACAAGGGCGGCGCACAGGCACAGGATGGTGGCATGCATGAGTGTTCCTTTCGATGACAAGGCGGGGCGATTCTCGCGTGACTTCGCCACGCGAGATCAAAGGCGATAGTGCACCCGTTGCGCGGTGCGCTGTGTCACCGGTTGTCGTCGGTCTGTAAGGAACTGTACGTGTGGGTGGCGTGCAATGGCGATGGCGGCATCAGCGGCAACGCAACGGTGAAAGTGCTGCCCTTGCCGGCACCCGGGCTGGCCGCCGTGGCGCTGCCGCCATGCAATTCCGTCAGCCGCCTGACCAGCGACAGGCCGATACCGAGGCCGCCTTCGGTCCGGTCGGGCGTCAGCGCGGCTTGCGAGTACGGGTCGAATACGTGCGCCAGCATGTCGCCGGCGATGCCGATGCCATTGTCCTCCACCGTCACGACGGCGAATTCGTCGCGAGTAGCCAGGCGCACGGTGATGGACCCGCCCGCGGGCGTGTACTTGGCCGAATTGTTCAGCAGGTTCGACAGGATCTGCACCAGCCGTTTGGCATCGCCGCAGACGTGGACAGGCTCCGGCGGCAGGTCGACCCGGCATGTATGTTCCTTGCGTGCGATCAGCGGCCTCGCCTGTTCCAGCGCGCCCGCGACCTGCGTTCGCAGGTCGAGCACATGCCTGTCCAGTGCGATGCGGCCGCTGCTCAGGCGCTCGATGTCCAGCAGGTCGTTGACGAGGTGGACGAGATTGCCTGCCTGCGCCGCGACGATGCCGCCGATGCGCTGCCGGTCTTCCATTCTTTGCCCACCGCCCTGGCGCAGTACCTCGGCCGCGGCGGTGATGGGGGCGAGGGGATTGCGCAACTCGTGGGCGAGCGTCGCCAGGAAACGATCCTTCCTGTCCTGCTCGGCGCGCAGGTCGCGCAGGGCGCCCTGCAATTCGCGCTCGGCATTGAAGCGGGCCACGTCGGCGGACGAGAGCCGCAGCGCGAAGCGCCACGTAATGAGCAGGAACAGCACGATCATCGTCCACACGAACAATGGCAGCGTGGTTCCCGAGTCATGCAAACCATGGTGCGCCGCGATCACCGCTATCGTGCCCGCCGCGATCGGAACCACGAACGCGGAAATGAGCAGGCGGCGCGAGACGGCGGCGCCAGGCAGGTCGCCCGTCACCGCCGCCATCATCCCGCGGCGCGGATGGGCGAACAGGATACCCAGCGCGAGCAGGATTGCCTGGACCGTGGTCAGGATCGACGTGCCGCGGCCCGGCAGGAACTGGTACAGCACGGTATCGCGGAACAGGTAGCCGCCGAGGTTCAGCACCGCCAGCATGCACACCGCCAGTGCGGTGCCCTGTGCCACCATGATCCGTGTGCCGGCCGCCGACAGCAGCAGCGCGCTGCCCAGCAGGAAGAACATGAAGGCAGTGAGCGGCGAAGGCAGGCTGGCGGGGAATTCGCGGCCGCTTTGCGCGAGCCTGAAAGGCTCCGGCGCGGCCCCGGCCAGGTAGCAGATGCCGATGGCCGAGCAAAGCGCGATTGCCAGCGCAGGAAAGGCCCTGCCCAGGCCAGTGCGCCCCGGCCAGCGCCAGTGCACCCATAGACCCGCGGCGGCCAGCAGCGCAAGTATCGTGGTGACGGGAACCATCGACGGCAGGCCGGGCGCGACCGAAACGAGGAACTGCGCGCCGCCGATCCAGCCCGCCAGGTTCGCCGCGCCGATCAATGCGCAAAGCGCAGCCACGACGGGCGGCACGATCACGCTCGGCCCGTCGCTTGCCCGTCCATCCTTGTATTCATCCATGCCTGACCCGCGGCGCGGCGCATTGCCGCCCACAGGCTCCCCGATCAGTGTTCGTCATGCCATGGCCTGCCAGGTCGAAACCGCCATGTTGGCAGCGGCTGCGCGCACGTACTGTACGCGCGGCTACACAGGGAATGGAAAAGTGCGAATTACCGGTATGCAATCTTGAGCGATGCGCTGGACGTGAGCGATGCGCTGCCGCGCTGCGGCCGCCAGGCGTGGTGAAAGCGGTATCAGTGCGCCGCTTCCGGTGCCATCACGGGCCCGGCCGGCAGCGCGGCGATACCCTTCGGCTGGTTGACCGTCAGCGACGTGACATAGCTGGCCGAGGCATAGGCCTTGCCGGCCCGCTCGCCACCGGCCTTGTCCGTGTGCTTCGTCTCCAGCACATACATGCCGCGCCACGGCAGGTCGAACTGCACCGCGCCCTGCTCGTCGGTCGTCGCTTCCTTCGCCCAGCCGCTCGGCACGGTGGCGGCCACGGCCACCTTCGGCAGCGGCTGCCCTTTATAGAACACCTTGAACTGGCCGGCCTTGCCCGTGGGGACGATGTCCAGCGCCAGTTTCGGCTGCTGGGCGGCGAAGCTCGTGACCAGGCGCGCGGCCGGGATCCACACGTGCGTGCTGACCTGGCCGTCCTTGTTCGTTTCCCAGGAAGGGTAGTTGGCTTCCTCGGCCACGACCGATTCGCCGGCAGCCGGCGCGGCCGACATCACGAAGCCCTTCGCGGTCTTGTCGGCCGTGAGCGCACGTTCGCCGGAGGCGCCGATCAGCGTGGCAGTCGGGGCAACGAACTTGTCCAGCAGGCCGGGCGTGGTTTCGCGCTGGTTCAGGCCGAATTCGCCGAACTGCAGCTTGACGGTCTTGCCATCCTGCTCCAGCCAGACATGGTGGGCCTGGGCGGCCGGGGCGGCCAGGATGGCGAGGGAAAGCAGCAGTTTCTTCATGGGGTCGGTTTGGCGGTTGATGATAAGCATCGCATTGTAATGCGAATCATTCGCATCGGCAAACCGGGTGCCGTCAACCGTTGGCGTTTCGTTAGCGCAACTGGGAATGTTGCAAGAATACCGGTGACAGACACCGGTTTCGATATGCAGGCAAAAACCGGGGTCAGTCCCCTCGGTCTGCGCCAGCAACCGCGACCGCGGCAACAACTGGCGGGGACAGACCCCTGAGACTCGACCGCTCTTTCCACTTCATCCGCTGCTAACCAAGCGGCATTGGTGTCTGTCACCGGTTTTCAGGCTGCTGATGCAATCGCGTCAGCAAGCCGTCGGCTTGGCCCGCTCCACTTCGAGCCCGAACAGCGGGCGCAGTCGCGTACCGACGACGTTGCCGGCGAATGCCACCACGAGCCACAGCCAGCCGTGCAGGCTGCCCGAGACGATGCCGCTGAAGTACGCGCCGATATTGCAGCCGTAGGCCAGCCGCGCGCCGTAGCCGAGCAGCAGGCCGCCGACGATGGCCGCGACCAGCGAGCGCAGCGGGATGCGCCATACCGGCGCGTAACGGCCGGCCAGCGCGGCGGCCAGCATCGCACCGAGCACGATGCCGATGTCCATCACGGACGTCACGTCCTGCCAAACCGGTGCTGCAAGCGCGGCGGCGTTCTTGCCGGTGGACCAGTAGGTCCAGCTGCCGACGTCCACGCCGAGCAGCGCGGCACCCTTGGCGCCCCACAGCGCAAAGGCGGACGTCACGCCCCACGGCCGGCCGGACAGGGCCAGCGTGGCGAAATTGAGCACCACCAGCGCGATGGCACCGGCCACCAGCGGCCACGGGCCGTGCAGCCACGGCGACGCGTGCGCCGGCTGGGTGTGCGCAGCAACGAGCTTGCCATGCCGGCGCTTTTCAACCACGACGGTGATGGCCGCGATGGCCGCGAAGACGATCCAGTTCAGCGCCAGCGCGGGCGCCAGGCCCAGCGCCTTGACGGCGGAGATCGGCGCGAGCTGGGGCATCGACGTCCAGAACGGCATGTGCGCCGTGCCGATCACCGAGCCGGCGACGAAGGCGGCGAGCGTGACGATCATCCGCGTGCTGCCGCCGCCCACCGTGTACAGCGTGCCGGAAGCACAGCCACCGCCCAGCTGCATGCCGATGCCGAAAATGAACGCGCCCACGATCACCGACGTGCCGGCCGGCGACACGAGGCCCGTCACGGGATTGCCGAACAGGGTTCCCGCGGCGAGGGCAGGGAAGAACAGCGCCACGCCGATGGCAAGCATCAGCATCTGCGCGCGCAGGCCGGCACCGCGGCCATCGGCGATGAATACGCGCCAGGCGGACGTGAAGCCGAACGCCGCGTGGTACAGCGACACGCCGAGCAGCGCGCCGACGACATACAGCGCGGCCTGGGCCGGACCCACCGCCCGGGCCAGGAACCACGCGCCGAGCACGATCAAAAAGAGGGCTGCGCCGAGCGGCTTCGGATTGACGGCAGCGCGGCGGGGAAGGGTTGCAGTTGCAGAAAGAGACATGGCGAAGATACCGGAAAATTTCCTAAGCCCTTATTTTCGCTCGTTTTTTTGTTTCTTGCAGGACGTTGCCGGAACGTGGAAATACCGGCAATGGCCGCAATGGCACTATTTCGGCACCACGCGCCAGATCTCGCCCGTCACGTCGTCGTCCACCAGCAGCGAGCCATCGTCCTGCACCACCACCGAGGAGGGCCGCCCCCACACCTCCTTGTCGCTGACGACGAAGCCGGTCATGAAGTCCTGGTATTTCCCCGTCGGCACGCCATCCTTCATGAACACGCGCACCACCTTCGAGCCGGTGCGCGTGGCCCGGTTCCATGACCCATGCAGCGCCAGGAACAGGTCTCCTTCGTACTCGGCCGGGAAGCGCGCCTTCGCGCCGGCCGGTGCGCCGTACATGATCATCCCGAGCGGTGCCGAGTGCGCGGTCAGCAGCAGGTCCGGCGCCGTCACCTTGCCTTGCAGGTCCGGCCGGTGGCCCTTCAGCCGCGGTTCCTCGTGGTTGCCGATGTAGTACCACGGCCAGCCGTAATGGGCACCGGCCTTCACGCGCGTCAGGTAATCCGGGGGCAGGTTGTCGCCCAGGAGGTCGCGTTCGTTCACGCTGCACAGCAGGTCGCCCGTGCGCGGGTACAGGTACATGCCCACGCAGTTGCGCAGGCCCGTGGCGAAGGTGCGCCGGTTCTTGCCGTCCGGGTCGAATGCCAGCACGAGCGCGCGGTCGAACTCGGAACCCCATGGGGCACCCAGGCCGTGCTTCTTCTCCCATTGGGCAAGGGGTTCCGGTGGTCTCGGGCCGATCTCCTCGGCCACGTTCGAGGCGGAGCCGATCGACAGGAACATCGTCTTGCCGTCCGCGGAAAACACCAGCGTGCGCGACGAGTGGCTGCCCGTTTCGGCCGTCAGCCTCGGCACCACGGTTTCAGGTTCCGCGGTAGCCACCAGGTCGCCGTTCCTGTACGGGAAGCGCACGATCGAATTCACGTTCGCCACGTACAGGTATCGGGGATCCGGGCCGGCGGGCCAGAACGCAAAGCCGAACGGCCGGTCGAGCTTTGCCGCGAATACGCTGACCCGGTCGGCTTTCTCTCCCGTCGACGAACGGAATACCTTGATCAGCCGCTTCGTCGTGGAAGAGATGAAGATATCGCCGTTCGGAGCCTTCGCCATCACGCGGCCGCGGTCCGGGTCCGTCGCCCACAGGTTCACCTTGAAGTTGTCCGGTACGGCGGGCAGCACGCCCTGCGGCCGCGGCACGGTGCGCGGGTTGTTGCCGGCGCTGGCGCTGGCGAACGGCGGCGGCAGGTCCGCCATGCGCACTGCATGGATGCGGCCCGGCTTGTCGTCGCTCCAGTGTTCCTCGCCGTCCCGGGCCGTGGCCTGCGCCGGCGCAGCCGCCGATTCCTTTCCTTTTGCCGTGGCAAGCCAGGCGACGAAGGCGGCCCGTTCCCCGGCATCCGGCACGGCAACCGGCATCGTCGTTCCCGGTGCATAGGCTCCCGGGTCCTTCAGGAACAGGTCCAGCTCCCGCGCCGTCCAGCGCTTGCCCTTCGCGCCGATGGCGGCCAGCGCCTCCGAATAGCCGAAACCGGGCACGCCGGCCACCTTGCGGCCGATCGTGTTGAACAGCGGCGGGCCGGCCAGCGCCGCCATGTCCGGGGTCGCCGTATGGCAGATCGCGCAGTTGTTCTGGAAGATGCGCTGGCCGTCGGGTATCGACGGATCGGCGTGCGTGGAGGTGGCCAGGGCCAGGCCCAGGGCGGCCAGTCCCGCCGCGGTGATGGAATGCATGGAGTTCCCGTTGATGGTAGACGTAGCGTGGCAATCAGGTGGCCAATCAGGTGGCCGGCCACGCCATTGTCATCCGCCCGCGGGAAGCGTTTCAATCATTTGCGTGAGAAGATGCGCACGTCCACGCAGCGCCGGCAGCAAACGCGGTTGCGCACATGGGCACCGAACAGCAGCAGGGCGCCGGCCACGCTCACCGCCGCCTCGGCGCCGTGCCCGTAGCGCGGTTCGACGACGAACATGGCAATGGCCAGGCAGGCCAGGCCCGCGCCACCCAGCAGCGGCACGGCGGGGCGCCGGTGCGCCAGGTAGCCCGGCCCCAGCGAGACGACCGCGGCCAACAGCGCAAAGCCGAGCAGCACCTCGTGCAGGTGGTCATCCTCGGTCCAGCTCATGGCAGGCAGCACGGCCAGCAGCAGCGGCATGGCCAGGCAGTGGATCATGCACAGGACGGCGGCGAAGATGCCGGCGGCATCGGCCGCGCCGGTCAGTCTGTTCATGGTGATTCCTTTCAGAAGAAGTAGCGCAGCGAACCTTCGACCTGCGTGCGCGGCACGGTCGATACGAGCAGGCCGGCGGCGGTGCCGTAAGCGATGTCGCTGGCAAATTCGTGCGGCTGCACCACCAGCGACAGCGAGGCCTGCACTTTCCCCACGTCGTAGCCGGACTTGAAGGTGTAGCGCACAAAGGTCGGCATGTCGCGCTGTACGGAGGGCGTGCCGGTGTAGTAGGGATTGCGGGCCGTTACATACACGTCGCCATTGAGCGTGAGCCTGCCGGGGCCGAGCGCGCCGCGGTACTGGGCGCCGGCCTTCCACGTGTGCGCGGGCACGGACAGCAGCGCGCCCGCGCCGGGCGCCGGGTTGTCGATACGGGCGCGCAGGATGCGGCCGTAGCTCAGGTAGGCACCGAGCGCGCGGCCCGGCTGCCAGTTTACGTCCAACTCGTAGCCGCGGCGCGTGGTCTGGCCGGAAGGCAGGAACACGTCCGGCGCGGTGTTGACGATCTCGTCGTCGTTGCGGATGTCGTACATGGCGGCCCCCGCGTTCCATCCGGTGGCGGGGCGGGCGCCGATGCCGATGTCGCGCGAGCGCACTTTGCTCGGGTCGATGCCGGCATTGATCCGGCCGCCCGGCGCGCCCAGCGGGCCAAGGCTGCCGCTGGCGCTGATCTGCTCCGCGGCGGGCGAGCGGAAGCCCTGCGCCACGTTGGCGAACACGTCGAGCCAGGGCAGCGCGCTCCACGTCGCGCCGTACTTCGGCGTGAAGGCGGCGCCGCGGTAAGCGGTCGACGCGGCCGGCAGCTTGCGGTTGACGATGTCGTAGTCGAACCGGTCGTAGCGGGCGCCCGCGTGCAGCTTCAGCGCGGGCATCACGCGGTACTGGCCCTGGGCGAACGCACCGTAGGTGAGCAGGTCGAGATCCTGGTTGTTGACATAGTTCGCGGTGGGCTGGCGGTCCCGGTAATGGCGGCGCAGCGCGTCGCCCTTGTCGGTGCGCGTCTCGGCGCCGGCCGTCAGCACGGCCGTGTCGCCGAAGGTCCACGTATTGCCGGCCCGGCCGCCGTAGATCGTGCGGTCGTCGTAGCCGAACGTGTGCAGCGTGGCGCTGTTGGCGATCGCGCGGCCGCGCTGGAAATCCTCTGCATAGACGGTGGCGAACCAGCCGCCCGCGCCCGTCGGCTGGCGGTTGAACACGAGCGTCTTGCGGTGGGCGTCGCCAAAGCCGGGCAGGCCGAATTGCGTGGCATGCGGGTCGAGCCCCGCTTCCAGCGCCGGCAACGACAGGTAGCCGGCGCCCGCGTAGTCCGACCGGTAATAGCTCGCGCGCAGGCTGTAGAGGCCGTCGTCGAGCGTCGTCGACAGCTTCCAGAACAGGTTCGTGCGATCGTTGCTTACGCCGTGGCGGAAACCCTTGCTGCGGTAGCGGTCCGCGACCAGCAGCGAGCGCACGGCGCCATATTCGCCGGACAGCGTCAGCGAAGCGCGCCTGCCGCCGTAGCCGGCCAGCGTGATCGTCGCGCTCGACGGCGTGGCGGCGCCGCCTTCGCGCGTGGCGATGGCGATGGCGCCGGCGCGGTTCTGGTCGCCGAACAGCGCCGACACCGGGCCCTTGATCACGTCGACGGTGTCGATCATGTCCGCCGTCATCCATTCCAGGAAGGCGGGGCCGTGCCCGGCGCCGCCCTGGCTGGAGGGAATGTTCTGAGGCACCCCGTCAATGGTGATGGCGGTGTCGGCGCCGTGCGTGCCCTGCGTGGCGAAACCGCGCATGCGAAAACCGTTGCCCGTGTCGCCCTGGTCGATATTGTTGGCCACCACGCCGGGAATGCGCTGGAACACGTTCGAGATGTCGCGGCCGATGGCCAGCGTGGCGATGTCGTCGGCCGTGATCGTGTCGACGGTGCCTGGCAGCGCACTCGCCGCGACGGAAGGTTCGGTGCGGCTTTCGCCTTCCTTGCTGCCGCGGATCTCCACGACCTGGGGCAGGTCCAGTGGCTCCTCTTCTGCGCATGCGATGCCTTGGATGGCGCAGGCGATGAACACGGCGCGTGGCAGGGCCTGGACAGGCAGGCGGGAGGGGATGGGGCGGCGTGGCAGGGAAACCAAGGTGGGACTCCGGAGGGTGGCAGGCCTGTACTATACGATAATGAGAATGCATTATCAAGTTAACGTAAGGACGCTGCACCAAATGCGAACGGCGACCGAAGTCGCCGTACTATGACTGAAGCTTGCAAGATTCAAAACCGGGGTCAGTCCCCTCGGGACGTCAGCAGCAAGCGCCTCTGCCAACACTTACCGGGGACAGGAAGGAATGATCCCTTGCAAGGGATCACCGCTACGCAGGCGAGGAGCATGCTCCTCGAAACCCCTGCTACGCCCCCTGCGGCTCGGTAGCCATTTGCGACATCGAATGGCCAGCCCAGTCTGCGGGAGATGCGGCCGGTCAGATCGGGGCGAGCCGGCCCGTGCCCAGCAATGCCAGCAGCACGATGCCCAGCACGATCCGGTAGATCACGAACGGCATGAAGCCCCGGCTGCTGACGATCTTCAGGAAGCCGACGATGACGCCGTAGCCCACGAAGAACGCCACCACCGTCGCCAGCGCCGTGGGGCCGGGTGCCACCGGCCCGACGACGCCCCAGGTCTTCACCAGCTGGTAGCCGCCGGATGCCATCACGGCGGGAATCGCCAGCAGGAACGAGTAGCGCGCCGCCGCTTCGCGGGTATAGCCCATCAGCAGGCCGGCGGTGATCGTGCCGCCGGAGCGCGACACGCCGGGGATCAGCGCCATCGCCTGCGCGAAGCCGAAGATAATGCCGTCGCGCCAGGTCATCTGGCCAAGGGTCAGTCGCTGCTTGCCGGCGCGGTCGGCGGCGCCCAGCAGCACGCCGAATGCGATCAGCATCGTCGCCGTCAGGTACAGGTTGCGCAGGTAGGTTTCGATGGCGTCCCGCAGCAGCAGGCCCAGGACCGCGATGGGAATCGACCCGACGATGATCAGCCACCCCAGGCGCACGTCCGGATCCTTGCGGACCGTGGGGTCGGTAAGGCCGCGCAGCCAGGCGGTGGCGATGCGCGCGATGTCGTGGCGGAAGTAAAGCAGCACGGCGAGCTCGGTGCCGATCTGCGCGATGGCGGTGAAGGCGGCGCCGGGATCCATGCCGGAAGGCAAGAACGGGCCAATGATGCGCAGGTGCGCGCTGGAGGAAATCGGGAGGAATTCGGTCAAGCCCTGTATGAGTCCCAGAAATGCGGCTTCGAGCCATCCGATCGATGTTGCGGTCATGCGATGTTCATCCTGTCATGTCAAAAGTTCATCATGATAAACAACATTGCCTTGATCGCAGCAAAAATAACACCGGAAACCAGCACAGCCGATACCGCGGCGGTTACCAGGCCCGCCACGATCCACAGGCCATCGCGCTCGAGGATGCCCAGCGCCAACATGCTGATGGCCGCCGCGGGCAGCATGTTTCCTAGTGGAATTGGCAGCAGCACCACGATCGCCAGCAGCAGGCAGATCAGGCCAACGAGGTATTCCATCGGCGGCAGCGCCCAGGCGCTGCCGCGCGGGCGCAGCATGCGTTCGGCGCGCTGCAGCCAGGGGATGATGCGGGCGATCAGCGCCTGGAAATCCTTGCGCGCCATCGACCGTGTGGCGATGAACGCGGGCAGCCAGGGTTTGCGGGCAAACGCCAGCTGGGCCGCCAGGATCACCAGCGGCGCACCGAGGATCGCCGACGTGCCGGGCAGCGTCGGCAGCACGTTGGGGCAGGCGAACACGAACAGCAGGGCGGCCAGCGCCCGGTCCGCCAGTGCCGTCAGCAGGTCGCCGATCG
Source organism: Pseudoduganella sp. jia 12 (assembly GCF_055502675.1). Lineage (NCBI taxonomy): Bacteria > Pseudomonadati > Pseudomonadota > Betaproteobacteria > Burkholderiales > Oxalobacteraceae > Pseudoduganella > Pseudoduganella sp. jia 12. Next base: position 329,574 of record NZ_JBUXKP010000001.1, on the reverse strand, counting down.
AAACGCGCTCGCGCGCGACGTCGTCGGCGAGCTGGCGCAGGATCTCGGAGAGGGCCGGACCACCGGAATGCTTCGTCATGCGAGGGCCTCCCCGGTGTCGGCGGTGTCGATCCGGCGGATCGACACCTTGACGATGCGCCGTTCCTCCGCCGCCAGGATCTCGTAGCGCAGGCCGTCGATCTCGAGCGCCTGGCCCGTTTCAGGGAAGCCCTCGAAGCGGGCCAGCAGGAAGCCGGCCAGCGACGCATAGTCGTCGTCCTCGCTGACGAGCGCCGAGGTCTCCAGCACTTGTTCGAGCAGGTGCAGGTCCGCGGCACCGTCGACTTCCCATTCGCCTGGCGCCTTCGCCTGGATGGCCAGTTCCTCGTCCTCGTCGGGGAATTCGCCGGCGATCGCCTCCAGGATGTCCACGGGCGTGAGCAGGCCCTGCACCACGCCGTATTCGTCCGTCACCAGCACCACCTGGCCGTGCGCGCGTTTCAGCGTTTCCATCGCCTTCAGCACGCCGGCCGTATCGGGCAGCACGATCGGGGCGCGCATCTTGCCGGCGGCCGTATCGTCGATCCGTCCGCGCAGCAGCAGGTCGCCGATCAGGTCCTTCGTGCGGGCGATGCCGGCCACCTCGTCGAGCTGGCCGCGGCTGACCGGCAACCGGCTGTGCGGGGTCTGCTGCAACTGGCGCAGGATCGTGGCGGCGTCGTCGTCGAGGTTCACCCACGATATCTCCGAGCGCGGCGTCATGATCGAACGCACCGAACGGTCGCCCAGTGTCAGCACGCCGCTGACCATGTTGCGCTCCTCGACAGCGAAGGCTTCGCGTTCCGCGGCGGGCTTGTCGCCCTGGTCGTCCGAGGCGGCGTCCGCGCGCTTGCGGCCGCCCATCAGGCGCAACACCGTGTCGGCGGTGCGGTCGCGGAACGGCATGCGCGCCTCGTTCTTCAGGAAGTTACGGCGCGCGAACTGGTTCAGCGTCTCGATCACGATCGAGAAGCCGATGGCGGCGTACAGGTAGCCCTTCGGGATATGGAAGCCCAGGCCTTCGGCCACCAGGGACAGGCCGATCATCAGCAGGAACGACAGGCACAGCACCACCACGGTCGGATGCGCGTTCACGAAGCGCGTCAGCGGCTTCGAGGCCAGGATCATCACGCCGATCGAGATGACCACGGCCGCCATCATCACGGCCAGGTTGTCGACCATGCCGACGGCGGTGATCACCGCATCGAGCGAGAACACGGCATCGAGCACCACGATCTGCGCCACCACGGCGCCGAACCCGGCGTACACCTTGGAACCGGTTTGCACGTGCGTGATCCCTTCGAGCCGTTCATGCAGCTCGATCGTGGCCTTGAACAGCAGGAAGACCCCGCCGGCCAGCAGGATCAGGTCGCGCCCGGAAAAGTCCTGCGGGCCGATCGAGAACAGCGGCGTGGTCAGGGTGACGAGCCACGACACGATCGTCAGCAGGCCGAGCCGCATCAGCATCGCCAGCGACAGGCCGATGAGCCGCGCCTTGTCGCGCTGGTGGGGCGGCAGCTTGTCGGCCAGGATGGCGATGAAAATCAGGTTGTCGATGCCCAGGACGATTTCCAGGACGACAAGCGTCAGCAAGCCCGCCCAGATAGCCGGGTCGAAAAGCCATTCCATTTGATAAAACCTCGTTAAGACAACATCGTTGATGGCGCGCGGTCGCAACGGGCGACGGCGTGGCCGGGATCGGAAAAGGGGAGCAGCCGGGCGGCGCTGCGGGGCTACGCGCTGGGAGGCGGTTTTATCGGCGGCAGGGGATCGAGCCCGCGCCGGGGCGGCACGGGCAGGGTGGCCGAGCGCTCGGGCGGGATGGCAGCCGGCACGCGTTCGGCGCCATGCACGGTATCGTGGAAATCCATGCCTGCCGGCGGTGGCGGTTCGTCCGGATCGATGTCGTAGGCGATGTCATCGCCGGCCATATCGGGCGACGCCATGACCGCGTCGAACAGCGATACCACGGCGGCGCGTTCCGTCGCGCCGGTGCCCGGCATGGCCAACGTGGTCATTGCAGACGCGGGTAGCGACGACGCAGGCATGAACGACACCGACATCGACAGCGCGAGCACATTCAGGGGGAACAGCAGGGCAAGGAAGATGACGAATAATCGTCTCATAAACATAACGTTACACGGAACAAGGCCAGTGTACCACGCATTCATGCGGCCAGCCGACCGCACGGTTCGGGTACCATGGCGTCCGATCCAGAAAGTGTTCAAGGGGCAGCATGGCAGTCATACAACCAGGCGAAGTCGAGTTCACCGCCATCCGCGCCCAGGGGCCGGGCGGACAGAACGTCAACAAGGTGTCGTGCGCCGTGCATGCGCGCTTCGATATCGCCGCGTCATCGCTGCCGGAGCGGGTGAAGGAACGCCTGCTGGCGCTGCGCGACGCGCGCATCACGCAGGAGGGCGTGCTGGTCATCAAGGCGCAGGCGTCGCGCAGCCTGGAACAGAACAAGGAAGACGCGCTGCGTCGCCTGCAGGAGCTGGTGGACGCGGCGGCGCACGTTCCCGTGGTGCGCCGCGCCACGAAACCGACGCGCGGCTCGCAGGTGCGGCGCGTCGATGCCAAGGTGCGCAGCGGTAAGATCAAGGCGTTGCGGGGCAAGGTCACCGACTGACCTTCGGTGACCGGCTTCCTGCGGCAGGCTTCCGATGACCGGCTTCCGATGGCCGACTTTCAGCGCCCGTCGGTTTTCGCCGCCTTCGGGGCCTTCACCGGTGCCACGAACGCCAGCGCCTCCTCGAACGATTGCAGCACCATGTCCACCCGTTCGGCCACCTGTGCCGCATCGGCCGCCTGGCCATCCTCGCGCGGCCGGATCGTCACCAGCGGCACGTCCGGCAGGTTTTCGCGCAACGCGGCCACGGCTTCGCTCCATTCCACGAACGCCGTATCGATCGGGTAGACGACGAACACGGTCGACACGAGGTGCTCGGCATCCGGGCGCGTTTCGTCGTCGTCGGCGTCCAGCATGATGCTGCGCGCATCGATGCCCCCTTCGCGCAGCGCCAGCACCAGCAGCTCGGTGCGGAATTCCTCGCGGATGTTGGAAAAACCCACGCTCAGGACGATCGACCGCGCGGGCACGTCGAGCGAGCCTTGCCAGCGTCCCAGCCGTTCCTCGCGCAGGTGCCGCAAGTGCGCACCCACGCTCTCGTTGAGCATCGACACGTTCAGGCGGCGCGCCCGGCCCGTCGCCCTGCCGGCGGCCAGCGTTTCCGCCACGAGCGCGATGGTGGCGCGCAGGCGCTGTTCCTGCGCGTTGTCCGTCATCCCGCTGCGCAGGTCGCCGATGGCCATCGCCAGGCCTGGCAGCATCACCTGGTCGCAGTAGCGGGCCAGCGTCGACTTGCGCAGGAAGATGCGGGCATGGCCGATGATCGCGGCGGCATCGCCGGACAGCGCGCGCAGGTAGAAGCGCTGCGCCGCGCTGGCGTCCGGCATCTCGGCCAGCAGGATCGTGACCGGCTCGAGCACCTTGATGTAACGCCCGGCCACCACGAGGCACAGCGTGAGCGGCGTGGCCAGCAGCAGGCCCACCGGCCCCCACACGGCGCTCCAGAACAGCGCCGACACGATCACCGCCAGCGGCGACATGCCCGAGCTGTGGCCATACACGCGCGGTTCGATCACGTAGGCCAGCACTACCTCGAGCGCGACGAACAGCCCGAGGGCCACGAGGGCGAGCGTCCAGCCCGGGTCCACGGCCGCGGCGAACAGCGCGATCGCGCCGCCGGCGATCAGCGCGCCGATATAGGGCACGAAGCGCAGCACGGCACACAGCGCGGCCCACAGCACGGCATGGGGAATGCCCAGCAGCCACAGGATCGCGCCGATGACGGCGCCGAACACGATGTTGACGACGAACTGCGAGAAGAAGAAGCTGGACACGCCCTGCGCCGCGTCTTCCAGCCCTTTCAGCGTGCGGCTCACTTCGCGGTTCCCGGCCAGGCGAACGAGCCGGTCGCGCAGGTTTTCCTGGTCGAGGAGGATGAACACCAGCAGCACCAGCACGAGGCCCACCGCGCCGAGCGGGCCGGAAACGACGCCGATGGCCCGCGTCAGCGAATCCTGCGTGGACGTGGACTCGCGGATCACCACCGGCACCGGCTGCGTGGTGCCGCGGCGGGCGCGCAGCGACGAATTGGCCTGCGGCGTACCCGGCACCCCCTCCAGCAGCTCCGTCGGCAGCCGCGCCAGTGGCCGCTCGGTCAGTACCTGCACTTCCTTCAGCTTGGCGCGGATCTCGGCCCGGTATTGCGGCAGGTCGGTCGTCAGCGCGAACAGCTGGGCCACCAGCACGACACCCGCCCCGGCCAGCGCCGAGATCGACAGGCCCAGCGTGACGAAGGTGGCCGTGGTGCGCGGCACGCCCAGCGCGACGATGGAGCGGATCAGCGGCGCCAGCGCCAGGCTGAGCACCAGGGCCAGCGTGATCGGCTGCAGCACTTCGCGGCCGAAATGCAGCAGCGCGATCCCGCAAAGGATCGTCAGCAGGAAATTGGAGGAACGTTTCGGAAGCATGGAAACCGTTTATACGTATCCGGCCGGGGCGGGCGGCCGAATGGACGAGTTGGACATTGCGGGATGATAGTGCACTTTCCCGCCGGTGGCGCGACCCCATATCGGAAATCGCGTGCATGGCCGGTCTACGGGGGAGGGGGAGCGGGCGCAAGGCATGTGCATGCACCGACCGGAAGTCTGATATAATTTTCTAGTGCAATTATTATTTATATAAAGAAATAATAAGCTTTGCACCTGCAGCTTGCACCCGATGCGACGAAAAAAGTCCGCCGGGTCGTCGTCGGCCCAAACATCGCCGGCAGTTTTCCCCCACTGTCCGTTGTTACTGGAGCCTGCCCCATGCGCCTCAAATCCGTCCTGCTGTCCCTGTTCGCCGTTGCCACCCTGGGCACCGGCCTTGCCCACGCAAGCACCAATCTCGTCTCGAACGGTAACTTCGAGAAAACCACCAACGGCACCAACAAGCAGCTGTCCGCCACGATCACCAGCGAAGCGACGCGCACCACGATCAGCGACTGGACGAGCAGCAACGGCAACGATGGCGGCTACAACTTCGTGCTCGACGCGAAAACCGCACCCACGTGGGATTCGGCGATCTGGCTGAAAGGCACGAACAATGGCTACGACCCGCTGGATCAGCGCGGCAACATCTTCGCATCGGATTCGCAGTATTGGCCCGGCGTGCTGTCGCAGACGGTTGGCGGCCTGACGACCGGCAGCGCCTACACGCTGACGTTCGATTACGCGCTGGCCCAGCAGGTCGGCTTCGATGGCGCCAACGCCGACAATTACTGGCAGGTCGGATTCGGCGCCGCGACGCAGGACAGCACGGCGCTGTCGATCGACAACGGTGGCTTCAGCGGCTGGAAGACGGCGACGATGACGTTCACCGCCACGGGTGCCAGCCAGATCCTGACGTTCCTGGCCAAGGGCACTGCGCCTGGCGCGCCGCCTTTCCTGCTGCTCGACGGCGTGTCGCTGGTCTCGGCCGTGCCGGAACCGTCGACGTGGGCCATGCTGCTGGGCGGGATCGGCCTGGTGGGCTTTGCCGCGCGTCGTCGTGCAAGGAAGCCGGCATAAGCCTGCCACGGCTTTCACGCTTTCACGCTTTCACGCATTCGATCGATGGCAATGGTGAATGAATTCGCCGTCACCGCGCTGCGCCTGTTCCTCTGGCTGGCGCTGCTGACGGCACTCTTCGTGCCGCTCGAGCGGTGGTTCGGTGCGCACCAGCCGGGACGGTCGCGCCGCGAGCGGTTGCACGACCTGGCGTACTACGTGATCAGCAGCCTGGTGCCGATCGTTCTGCTGGCGGCGCCCATGGCGCTGCTCGCCGCCGCCGCGCAACACGTGGTGCCTGCCGCGCTGCCAGACGCCGTCGGCCAGCTGCCGGTGGCTGCGCGCATCGCGCTGGCCTTCGTCGTTGCCGAAACGGGATTCTATTGGGGGCACAGGCTCAGCCACGAATTGCCCTGGCTATGGCGCTTCCACGCGCTGCACCATGGCACGGAACACATGCACTTTCTCGCCAACACGCGTTCGCACCCGGTCGACATGGTGGTCACCCGCCTGTTCGGCCTCGTGCCGCTTTACCTGCTGGGGCTTGCCAGCCCCGGCGTGGCCGGCAGCGGCGCACCGGCGCTGCTGCTGGTGACCGGCACGCTGTGGGGGTTCTTCATCCACGCCAATGTGCGCTGGCGCCTCGGGCCGGTGGAATGGCTCGTCACGACGCCGGCCTTCCACCACTGGCACCACAGCCGCCGCGACCACATCAACCGCAACTACGCCTCCACGCTTCCGGTGCTGGACCGTCTGTTCGGCACCTACTACCTGCCGCGCCACTGGCCTGCCGAAGTAGGAACGGATACGCCGCTGGCGGCATCGCTGGCAGCGCAGCTGGTCGACCCGCTGCTGCCGTCGAAGCCGCCGCGGCGGTCCCCGGCCAGTCAGTAGACTTCACGCCGATCCATGGGCGCATGAGGATCGCCACGATCGGTAGTCCCTTGCGCCGGCCTCCCATGTCTTCGTCAGGCGACACGCAGCCGGTGGGCGGCACACGCTGGCCCGGCCGCGCAGGCTTGGAGGAAGGGGATTGCCGAATCCGTCGTCGCCACCCTCATGTTTTCACAATGCAGGGTTTTACAAATGCATGCACGGCGGGTCCGATGCCCGCCCGATCCCGGTATCAATCCAGGTAATCCGCATACTCCCGCTGCGCATACCCTTTCAGCTTCTGCCACGGCAGGTCCCGGGTCAGCCCCGCCGCCACTTTCAGTTCCGTGCGGTAGTAGAACGTGCCCGCCTTGTCGCCGCTTTCGATCACGAGCGGCAGCTGCTTCCTGTCGTCCCACAGCACCCGCTCGTACAGGCCGTTGCGTTCGCGTTCGCGCCAGCGCGCGCCGGGCACGGTCGATGCGCGCCTGGACACGGCCATGGCTTGCAGGCCCTTGGTATCGAGCAGGTGATAGGCATGGTCCCATGAGCCGTCGAAGCCCACGTTGTCGAACTCGCCCTGGGGAATCGAGATCAGTTCCTTCGTGTGCGCGTCGACATAGGCGAGGCGCAGCTTGCCGTTCTCCATGGCCACATGGCGCGGCAGCGTGACGGGGTTGAAGTGCTTGTGGCCGACGCTCTTGCGGGGCGCCGTCGTGTGCACGGCCTTGTGCGCCCCGGCTTTGGCGCCATGGCCGTGGTCATCGCCATGGCCATCATCGTGCTCGTGTTCGTCGCCATGTCCCTGCGTGGCCGATGGCAGCACGCGCGCGGTCCATACGTGGCCGGCGCGGCGCAGCATCGTTTCCTCGTAGCGGGCTTCGCGCGTCAGCCCCTCCGCGGTGACGACCTTGCTGTAGCGGGTGATGCGCAGGTCGACGTCGGCGCCGGCATGGGCGCTGCCCGCCGCGGCCACGGCGGCGGCAATCAAAAGAAGGGATTTCATATGCTCTCTCATATGCGTTCTTGTTATGCTGTCTTGAATGACAAGAAGCGGGCAAGCCCGCTCCCGAGGTTTCGACATCCTTGCAGGCCCTAAACTGCGGGCCCCGAATTGCACGTGAATTACACGTGAATTACAGGCCCGATGCGGTCCGCAGCAGGTTGAACACCTTCGTGTTGTCCAGCGTGCCCTTGAACGTTTTCGCGCCGGCACCGGTGGCGAACAGCTTCACGTCGCCGCCGCCGTGCGTTTCGCTGGACAGGCGCACGCCGGTCTCCTGCAGGTAGTTGTCGGCCAGCACGGTGTTGCTGTCCAGGTTCGTGCGCACGTTCGGGCGGTTCGGGCCGTTGCCGAACACGAGTGTCGTGTACGTGTTGCCGTCGGCATCGCGGTTCGGCTGGTTGTCCCGGTAGCCGCGGTTGATGTCCAGGATCGGGTTGCCGCGCTTGCCGTAGCCGTTGATCGTCAGCGTATGGTCATGGTCGGCAGTGACGACGACCAGCGTGTTGGCCAGCGTGGGATCGGTCTGCCTCGCCTTGGCCAGCGCCGCCTTGATGGCATCGTCGAACGCGATCGTGTCGGTCAGCGCGCGCTTGGCATTGGTGCCGTGCAGCGCGTGGTCGATGCGGCCGCCTTCCACCATCAGGAAGTAACCGTTCGTGTTCTGGCCCAGCAGGTCCATCGCCTTGACGGTCATCTCGGCCAGGCTCGGCTGGTTCGCGCCTTCGCCGACCGGCGGCGTGGCCGTGCGGTCCAGCTCATATTCGAGGTGGCTGCGGCTGCTGTACAGGCCGATGAATTTCTTGCCGGCCGCCGCCGCGTTCATCTCGGCCTTGTTGGCCGCCACCGTGTAGCCCCGGGCCGCCATTTCCGCCAGCAGGTTGCGGCCATCCGCGCGGCCGGCCGCATTGGTGCCGGCCACGAACGGCGTGAAGTGGTTGCGGCCGCCGCCCATCAGCACATCGACACCGTCGCCCAATGCGGCGTTGAAGCCGGCGCCGCCCGGCACCAGCTGGGCCGCGATCGCGTATTGCGCGTTGCGGTTGCAGATGTGCGACCAGGCGGTGGCCGGCGTGGCGTGCGTCAGCTCCGTCGTGGTGATCGTGCCCACGGCCTTGCCCCTGGCCTTGGCCAGTTCCAGGATCGTCACCGCCGGCGTGCCGTTGCCGGCGGCGCAGTTGTCGACGCCCAGGTTGCCGTTGGCATCGCGGCCCGGATTGGTGGCCACCGTTTCCGGCGACATCGAGATGACCTCGTTGTTCATCTTCACGCCGGTCATGTAGGCGGCCATCGACGGCGCGCTGTCGGTGGTTTGCGCATCGTGCGAGAACGTCTTGATGCGGGCGGTGCGTTCCAGCGTGTCCATCGTGAGGCTGCCGTCTTCGCCGTATTTGTAGATGCGGGCGGCGGTGATGGTGGAGGGGCCCATGCCATCGCCCAGGAAGAAGATGATGTTCCTGGCCTCGCCGGCGGCGTGCGCGGCGGTGAAGGAGAGCGCCAGCGCGGCGCCTAACATAGTGCGTTTCATGTTCGGTATCCGTATCGGGTTATTTTTGGTTTGCAGGCCTGGCTTACAGGCCGGCCGCAGTCTTGACCAGGCCGAAGACTTTCGTGTTGTCGATGGTGCCGCTGAACGTGTCGGCGCCCTTGCCGATGGCGCCCAGGAACACGTCGGTACCGCCGTGCGTTTCGCCGCCCACGCCCATGCGTACCGCCGCTTCCTGGTGGTAGGTGTTGGCGCTGGTGGCGTTGTCGTCCAGGGCCACCTGGCCGGCGCGGCTGGCCTGCACGCGGTTCTCGCCGTTGCCGAAGCCGATGATGGAGTAGGGTGCGCCATCGAGGTCCTTGTCGACTTCGCCCGTCACGTAGTTCTTCACCACGCCCAGCACGCCGGCATTGCCGGCCGCCGTCTTGCCCGTGCGCTTCGCGTAGCCGTTCAGCACCAGCGTGTGGTCATGGTCGGCCGTGACGACGATCAGCGTGTTCTTCAGGTCCGGATCGGTCGTCTTGGCTTTCGCGATCGCCGCCTTGATGGCGTTGTCGAAAGCCACCGTGTCCTGCAGTGCCTTCTTCGCCGTGGTTTCATGCAGCGCATGGTCGATGCGGCCGCCTTCGACCATCAGGAAGTAGCCCTTGCCGTTACGGGCCAGCACGTCCATCGCCTTGGTCGTCATGTCGGCCAGGCTGGGCTCCTTTGCCGGATCGCGGTCCAGGTCGTAGCTCATGTGGCTCGACGTGAAGAGACCCAACAGCTTGTCCGTCTTCGTGCCGTCGATGGCGGCGAACTCGGTGGCATTGCTGGCGTAGGCGTAGTTCTTCGCCTTCAGTTCGGTGGTCAGGTCGCGGCCGTCGGCACGCTTGCCGCCATCCTTGACCGGCTTGAAGAACTGGCTGCCGCCGCCCATGATCACGTCCAGGCCCGTGGTGCCCAGTGCGCTGTTGTAGCCCGTGGCGCCCGGCACGAGGGCCGCGGCGATGTCGTTTTCCAGGTCGCGGTGGCAGATGTGGCTGTAGGTGGCGGCCGGCGTGGCATGCGTGATGCGCGCGGTCGACACGACACCGGTGCCCAGGCCCTGCGCCTTGGCCAGTTCCAGCAGCGTGACGGCCGGCGTGCCGTTGTTCGTGCCGCAGTTGTTGCCCAGCCGGTTGCCGGCGGCGTCAACGACGGGATCGATCGCCCGGGTGTTCTGCGACATCGAGATGACTTCGTTGTTCATCTTCACGCCGGTCATGTAGGCCGCCATCGACGGTGCGCTGTCGGTCACCTGCGCATCGTTCGAGAACGTCTTCACGAACGCCGTTTCCGGCAGCGTGTCCATCGTCAGTTCGCCATCCTCGCCGACCGAGTAGATGCGCGCCGCCGTCATCGTCGTCAGGCCCATGCCGTCGCCCAGGAAGAAGATCACGTTCTTCGGGGCGGGCACGTCGACGCCGGGCGCCGGCGGTGGCGTGAAGATATCGGAGGTCTTGTTGTTGTCGCTGCCGCAGGCGGACAGCAGCGCCATGCTCAGGCCGGCGATGAAAATGGACTTGCGGTTCATGTTGTGGATCGGCTGTTGGAAAAGCCGAAACTTTAATCATGCAAGATGACCGCATGATGACGGAGCGATAATGCCGCTGTCCGATCATTTTTCCAAAGGAGGAATCCATGAGCTTCAGGCACCTTCGTTTCAGGCACCTTTGCCGGGCCGCTGCCGCGGCGCTGGCGATCGCCGCAGCCGGCGCTGCCCTGGCCGCCGAACCGCCCACACCGCTGGTCCGCATTGCCGAACTGAGGATCAAACCGCAGGACCTGGAGCGCTACAAGGCGGCGGTGCGCGAGGAAATCGAGGCATCGGTGCGGATCGAGCGGGGCGTCCTGGCGATCTACTGCGTGGCCGAGAAGGACGATCCCACGTCGCTGCGCTTCTTTGAAATCTATGCCGACGAGGCCGCATACCAGGCACACATCGCGTCGCCCCATTTCAGGAAATACTTCGAGACCACGAAGGACATGATCGTGTCGAAAAAGCTGATCGATACCGAGCCTGTGCAGCTCAGCGCGAAGTAGACACCTCCGTCGTCAGCGAGCCGGGGCCGCGACGAGCTCGATCCTTGCCCGCTGCGGGGTGCGTCGCCGCAGGATCCCGATATCCGAATCCATCGTTCCCAGCTTGACCAGGCCCTCCGAATAGCGGAACCCCTTGTGGAACAGCGCGAGATTGCCCCACGGCGCGAAATACGCGATGTCGCCCGGGCGGGGTTCATGGCCGGGCGGCGCGCCCCTGGTGTCCAGGCGTCTGGGCAGGTCGGCGATTTTCTCCGTGGCGGCGTAGTCGGTCAATGCCAGTGTCATTGGCAACAGGGCCGCAAAATCCCTGCCCGCCGCGCTGTCGGCAAGCGTGCCGGTAATGATGATGTCATCGATAGTGATCTGGATTTTCATTGGCTGTGAAGGTTGTGCCACGGCTGGATGCGCCAGTGCCGTTGCACCGGCAAAAAGGCAAAGGGCGGCCATCGCAGAATGCTTCATGTTGGCTCCGGGCGTAAACGTTGTCGATGCTGGATTGTAGGACGTTCGGGCGGTGCCATGGGCAGGCCTGCTTGGCGCTCGGCGAAGTGGCTTTCAGCGTCAGCGCCGTGCCCGAGCCGGAGCAGGCGCTGATGCTGCCCGCGGGCCTGCTGATGCTGGCCGCCTGGCGTGCCCGCCGCAACCGCCGCGCCGCCTGATCCATCAGCGAACGCCTTGAAGGGCCGGTTCCCGATCCTTCAGGAACGTCTGGCCGTTGACCAGCCATGCCACGCCGAACGCCGCCACGGCGCACGTTTCGGGCCAGAACACGGACTGGCCTTCCAGCGCGAGGCCCATGAACGCGATCGCCACGAACGACAGCAGCATGACGGCGCCGCAGATCCTGTACACGGCCCGCCGCCTGAGCGCTTGACGGTTCGCCGGCGCCGCTCCGGCGCCGAAACGGAAGAACACGAGGTAGAACGACAGCGCCGCGAACGTGATCGCGAAGGCCAGGTGGTAGCCGAGGATGCCGTGGTTCGAATAATGGGCCTGCGTGCCCAGGTCGGGATAGCGGGCCAGCAGTTCGGCCGCATACGTGGGGTCCATCGGGAACAGCGCCGCGCCGATCGCCGCAAGCCCGGCGACCGTGGCCACGATATTGTCGTGCAGATGAGCGGTGCGGTAGCACGCCAGCAGCACCCCGGTCAGCACGGTGGTCGCCACGAAGATGTCGCGCATGCTGGTGTAGTAATAGGCGCTGATCGAATCGGTGGTGCGGATGCCTTCGAGCAGCAGGCCGCCGCCCCGCACGGCCAGCGGCATCAGCAGCCCGGCCCAGCCGATCGTGTTCCGCAACGCCAGGTAGGAAACGATATAGTTATTTTCCATATGGTCATTTTCAACATGGCCATTTTCAACATGATCATTCTTGACATGATCATTTTTATCTGCACGCATGCTTTTCTCCGCAACGCCCGGGACGCCGATATCTCCATTGTAGGCAGCGTGACAAAGTGTGCATTTTTTTTCGATCCTGCGGTGCTACCCTGAGCCGGGGCCTGGCATCCGCCGGGCCATACGGGAAAAGGAACCGCCGATGGGAGCGCCAAGCGTTTTTCAGCAACTCTTCTACTTGATCTTCTTTGTTTTCTGGATCGGCGTGGTCGCCGTGCCCCTGTGGCGCATCGCGGTCAAGGCGGGCTACCCGGGTGCGCTGTCGCTGCTGATGTGGATCCCCCTGGTGAATATCCTGCTCCTGTGGCTGTTCGCGTTCATGAAGTGGCCGGCCGAGCGCAAGACGCAACTCGAATACGGCGGCGCGGTCGCGGGAAAATCGGCCGATTGATCGGTTGGCAGGCCGCATTCCGTTCATTTCCTTCTACAATCCAGTTTTCGTTCATCGAAGAAGGCTGGCCATGCTGAAATCCGTTGCGGGCGCGCTTGCCCTCGCCATCGTCACGATCGCCCCGGCAGGCGCCGAGCCGGCCAAAGCGGCCGCGCCGGTGAAAATCCTGATCGTCAGCGGCGGGTGCTGCCACGACTACCCGCAGCAGCGCAAGCTGCTCGAAGAGGGTCTGAAAGAGCGCATGGCCGCGCAGGTCAGCCACGTGTTCCACGATCCGAAGTCCGGCGAGAAAGCCACCCGCCCCGCGCTGCCGATCTACGGCAACCCGGATTACGCGAAGGGCTTCGACGTGGTGATCCATAACGAATGCGCGGCGGACGAAGACAGCGCGGCGGCCCTGGATGCCGTGCTGGCGCCGCACCGCGCGGGCGTACCCGCCGTGAACCTGCACTGCGCGATGCATTCCTATCGTTCGGGGGAGTGGAAGAAACCGGTGGCCGCCGGCGCGCCGAACGCGCGCTGGTTCGAGTTCACCGGCATCCAGTCCAGCGGCCATGGTCCGCAATCGCCGATCCGGCTGACGGCGGCGAACACCGGGCATCCGGTCGCCGCCGGCTTCCAGCCCTACACCACCGGCAGCGATGAGCTGTACAACAACCTGGCCACGTTCGACGTCACGCCCGTGCTGTACGGCGTGCAGCCGGAGTCGCAGGTGGCGGCGGACCGCGACAAGACCTATACGGTGGCGTGGACGCACCTGTATGGCCCGAAGCGCACGCGCGTCTTCAGCACCACGCTGGCCCACAACGAGGCCGTGATGGCCGATCCCCGCTACCTCGACCTCGTCGCCCGCGGTGTGCTGTGGGCGGTAGGACGCCTCTGATTTTCCGCAGGATTTCTTGTTTCTGTACCTGATTCCATCGCGAGGCAGTTCATGGCGGCGGCGCATCAGGGGTCTGTCCCCGCTAAGTGGTCGCATAATGCCCGGTCGTTAGCGTATCAAGGGGACTGACCCCGGTTTTCTGCCAGCGTACCGGTCTCTGGTGTGAAACATTCGCCGGGTATCGGGCACCAATCCCTCGCTTCCATCGCTCAAACTTTGCGTATCGTTTCGCTTGTTGTGGAAACGCTACCACCCTGCCATGAAATCGCTTTCATAATTACCAGCTCTCCGTTACCATCGTCGTCGGTACGTAATTACATAACAACAACGATTGGAGACCCATGAATACCACCGAAGTATTCCTGCTGGCGATGCTGCTGATTTTCGTCGTGCCATTCCTGATCTGGCGCGTCGGCAGGACCGATTATTTCGCACCGCTGGCCATCGTGCAGATCATCATGGGCATCGTGCTGGGGCCTGGCGTGCTGGGCGTGGCGATGCCCGAGTACTACGGCTTTGTCTTCACACCCGACGTGATAAAAACGCTCAACGGCATCGCGCTGTGGGGCGTGATGCTGTTCGTGATGCTGGCCGGCATCGAGCTGGATCTGAAAAAGGTGTGGCAATACCGCCGCGAAAGCGCCACCACGGCCGGCCTGTCGCTGGGCATGCCGCTGCTGTTCGGCTGCGGCGCGGCCTTCCTGCTGCTCGCGTATCCGGGCTGGGTCGGGCCGAAGGCGGCCACCTGGCAATTCCTGCTGGGCACCGGCATGGCCTGTGCCGTGACGGCGCTGCCCGTGCTGGTGCTGCTGATGGAAAAACTCGACATCCTGCGCCAGCCGATGGGCCAGCGCATCCTGCGTTACGCCAGCCTGGACGACGTGGCCATCTGGGGCGTGCTGGCGCTGATCATGCTCGACTGGGAACGCGTGGGCCGGCAGGTCGGCTTCCTCGTCGCGTTCGGTGTGCTGACGATGCTGTATCGCCGCCTGATGGCGCGCCTGTCGCGCAGCGACCGCTGGTACGTGGCACTGATCTGGCTGGTGGCGTGCGGCTTCGGCGCCGACTGGGCGGGCCTGCATTTCATGGTCGGCGCCTTTCTTGCCGGCGTGGTGATGGATGCCGACTGGTTCGGCCAGGAAGAACTCGACAACCTGTTCAAGAACGTGCTGCTGGTGATGATGCCGGTGTTCTTCCTCAGCACCGGCCTGAAGACGAAGTGGGATCTGGGCGGCTACGCGGTCTTCTTCGTCGGCGGCCTGCTGCTGCTTGCATCGGTGGGCGGCAAGCTGGCCGGCGCCCACATCGCGGGCCGCATGCTGGGCTGGAAGCAGGGCGAGGCCACGATCATCGGCTGGCTGCTGCAAACCAAGGGCCTGATCGAGATCATTTTCGCCAACATCCTGCTCGACAAGGGCATCATCACCAGTGAAACGTTCACCGCGCTGCTGCTGATGGCGGTGGGCAGCACGATGCTGACGATCCCGGTCGTGCATCCACGGCTGAACCGGGCGCAGAACCGCGACCTGGTCGGCCAGGCCAGTTCCTGAAGGAGGCAACCATGGCACGCAGCGGACTCACGAAACAGCAGGTCAGGGCGGTGCGCGACCAGCTGCTGGCGGCGGGGCGCTACCCGTCCGCCGACGCGGTGCGGCATGCGCTGGGCGATACCGGCTCGAAGTCGACCATCCACAGGTACCTGACGGAGCTGGCGGAGGAAGATCCGGCGAACGCCGCGCGGCGCGACGAGACCGAACACGCGCTGCTGGCGCTGGTCGGGCAGCTGGCGGAACGGCTGCATGCGGACGCCGAAGGCAGCGTGGGCGCGCTGCTGGCCGAACGGGACCGCGCATTGCGCCGCAAGGACGAGGAGCTGGCGGAACTGCGCCGCACGGTGGCCGCGCTGACTGCCCGCGTGGCCACGCTGGAAGGCCAGGTCGTTCACGGCAATGCGGCACCGGAGCCACACGAACGCGCGATGAACGAACGCTCGATGAACGAACGCGCGATACAGCGCAGCGGCCGCATCGAAGGCTTCGGCGATTTCGGCACGCTGCTGTCGAACTCGCGCTGCGGGCACCGCGACAGTTCGCCGTTCAGCATCCTGCTGGGCGGCGGCCGCTCGGAAGTGCTCGATCCTGGCGGCGACTGGCCGCAGCCGCTCTGAAACAGGGCGTCAGCGCGAAGGCGCGATGCGTTCCAGCTTGCGGTCGAGCGCATCGGAGCGCACGTCCAGGTTGCGCTCCGCCTGGTGCAGCTTGCGTTCGCTGGCATCGTCGATGGCGATGCCGCCCGGCGGCACGATGCGCGGCGTGATGACCACGATCGTCTCCGTCGACAGGCCGCCGTCGTCCGTGCTGGAAAACGCCTTGCCCACCACGGGCAAGTCGGCCAGGAACGGCACACCCTGGCGGCGATACGTGCGGCTGCTCTTGATCAGGCCGCCGATCAGCACCGCCTGCCCGTCGTTGGCCACCAGCTGCGTATTGACCTCGGTGGTCTTCTTCGACGGGATGCCGGCCGATACCGTGCCCGAACTGACCTCTGGCCGCACCTTCAGCACGATGCGGCCATCGGCGTCGACGGACGGCGTCACGCGCAGGATCACGCCCGTATCCAGGAACTGGATCGACTCGGACGTGACGTTGTTGATCGTCGTCGTCAGCCGGTAGCCCAGCTGGTCGCCCACGTTCGTCGTGGCTTCCTGGTCTTCCAGCGCCAGCAGGCGGGGCGTGGCCAGGGTGTGCACGCGGCCCTTGTTGCTGAGGGCACTCAGGTAGGCTTCGATGCTGTTGTTCACCACGTTCAGGTAGAAACGCGGGCCCACGCGGGTGGCGAAACCGGCCGCGCCCACCACGTCCGGCCCGTTGCCGTTGAAGACGCGCGACCAGTCGACGCCGAAGTTCTCGGCCTGGTCCAGCGTGATCTCGAGGATCTTCGCTTCGATGAGGATCTGCTGGGGCGCCACGTCGACCGCGCGCAATGCCTGCGTGGCGCGCTCGATGCCGGCCGCGGTGGATTCGATCACCACGCTCTTCGTTTGCTCCAGCACCGTCACGGTGCCCAATGCGCCCACCTGGCGCGCGAGGATCTCGCCCACCTTCTTCACGTCCGCATAGCGCACCTTCAGCGATTTCACCTGCGTGCCCGCGGCATCCTTCGCGCCGGCCTTCGGGTCCGAGATCAGGAAGCCGCCGGGCCGCTCGCTGACCGTGTAGCCGCCGGCCTCCGCGATGGCGTTGATCGCTTCGCGCACGGTCAGGTCGTACAGGTTGATCGACACATTGCCGTCCACGCCGCGTCCCAGCACGATGTTCACGCGGGCCGTACGCGAGATCATGTTGAACAGTTCGGCGACGGGCGTGTCGCGGAACGTGTACGACATCACTGCAGCCGGCGCCGCCGTAGCAACGGGAGCGGCGGGAGCCACGAGAGCCACGGGAGCGGCCGGGGTGGCCAGTGCGGCGTGGCCGGGCAGCAGCGCGCACAGCATGGCCAGCAGGATCGGTCGGTGCCGGAATTTCATTCGGTTTCCTTGTCATGTGGGCGTTCCTGCCCGGGTTCGCCCATCACGAGCAGTTTCTGGCGGCCGCCTTGCGCCACCAGCACGCCGCGCGCATCGATGCGGAGCACGGTATAGCCGGGCGCCTGGTCGCCCACGGCCAGCACGTCGCCGTCGATGTTGGCCAGCGAGCGGGCGCCGTTCAGGATCAGCGCACGCAGGCGCAGCGGCGGTGGCGGCACCATTGCCGCTGCCTGTACCTGTGCCGCCGCCGGCACGGCCGGGGCGGGGCGGGCGAACGGGTCGCGCAGTTCCGCCGCAAGGGCGGGTACCGCGGCGCAGAGGAGGATCGTCAACACGTGTTTCATGGCGAGGCAGGCGGGCCGTAGATGGCCAGTTGCAGCGTGACCTTGCGCTGCGCGCCGGCATCGCCGGGTTGCATGTCCAGTTGCACGATGCCCACGGCGGGCTGCGTGCGCTCGATGTCGTCCAGCCACGCGTGGATGGCGGCGTACGGGCCCGTGGCGGCGATGTCCACGGTCTGCTGGCGCAGGCCGGCCACGGTCCGTTCCGCGCCCTGCGCTGCCGAGGACACGGCCACGCCAGCCAGCTTCGCGCCCTGGCTCACCGTGCCGATCAGCACGAGGGGCGTGGGCGTCGCGGGCTGTGGGGCCGGCTTGGCGGCCGCCGCGAGCAGCGCGATGCCGGCGCTCGTGGCGGCCATGGCGGCATTCGAGGCCTGCAAGGCCATCACCGCCGCGCGCTGCTGGCGCCATGCGGCGAGCGGCGCACGCACGCCCGCACTCCACGCCAGCATCGCAGCAATCGCCACCACGCCGATGCAGAGCAGGTTCAGCTGACGCGCGGGCATGGCCGCCAGCGCGGCGCGAAGTCGTTCGTTCATGGCTGGTCCTTCCAGGCTAGCGTGACGACGGCGTGGAACGCGATCTCACCAGCGTCGGCGGCGCCGCTCGATTGCAGCTGCACGGTGGCCACCCCCGGCGCACGGCCGAGCTGGGCGAGGAACGCGGTCACGGCCGCATAATCCAGCGCCTGGCCGGACAGTTCGACGATGCTGCCGGCCGGCGCAGGATCGGCTGGCGCAGGGGCCGGCTGCGCGTTGCCGGATCCGATGGCGGCGCCGCCGACCGCCAGCACATCGCGGCGCAGCACGATGCCGGTCAGCCATGCATCGGGCGGCAGGGCGGCGTCGATGGCGCCCGCCAGGGTGGCCAGTTCGCCCTGGCGCCGCAGCGTGCGCAGCAGCGCTTGCTGTTGCGCGCGCTGTTCCTGCTCGGCGTGCACGGCGGCGTCCCGCGCCTGGTCCGATTGCGCCTGCGTGGCGGCTTCACGCAACTGCGCTGCCTGCCGTTCGAAGGCGGCGGCCTGCCAGCGCAGCCACCCGCTGCCCGCCGCGCCGGCCAGCACCACGATGGCCAGTGCGGCCCCGGTGCGGCGCAGCGCGCGGCGCACGCGGATGCCGTCGCGCCAGCTGCGCGGGATCATGTCGATATCAGCCATGCAGGCCTCCCCGCAGGGCCAGGCCTGCCGCCAGCGCGACCGGCGTAGCCAGTTCGGCGGCGCGAGCTTCCGGCAACACGTGGTCGAAGGCGCCCAGCGGATTGAGCAGGTGCACCGGCACGTCGATCAGTTCGCCGATGCGCGCATGGATGTCCGGATAGCGCGCCAGGCTGCCGTTCAGGTAGACGCGGCTGATCGAACTGCCGCGCGTGCGCGATGCCACGTAGACCTGGGTATGCGCCAGTTCGTCGGCCAGTGCCCGGCAGTCGGCATGCAGGATTTCGCGGATGGCCTGGCCCAGTTCGTCCTGGGCGCTGGCGCGGCCGCCGATGCCGTGTTCCCGCAGCAGGTGCGTGGCCGTGTCGACCGGCAGGTCCAGCGCGGCGGCAAGGCTGCGCGCCAGGCGGTCCTCGCCGAAATCGATCTCGCGGTCGAGCATCAGGCGGCGGCCCCAGATCACCGTCAGGTAGCTCTTGCTGCCGCCGAAATTGAGCAGCGCCACGGATTGCCCGACTTCGTTGCCGTGCATCGTGCCCAGCAGCCGGCTGATCGCGGTGGGGCCGATGTCGAGCGCCAGCGGTTCGAGCCGGGCCGCTTCCAGCGTGGCCAGGTAGGCCAGCACCCGCGACTGCAATGCCGCCGCCACGAGCACCTGCCGCTCGGTGCCGTCGGCATCCGCGCCGCGCACCTGGTAATAATCGAGCACGTAGTCCGCAGCGGTGCTGCCGAGTTGTTCGGCGGCCGCTTTCGCCACGGCCTGCGCTTCCGGCTGGCCCGCCGCGAGGTGCACGGTGAGGGGCAGGATGCGCACGTCCGCCGGCGGCAGCGCCGATACCACGCGGCGGCCCTGGAACGGCGCCGATGCCAGCGCCGCGTCGACGAAGCGCGCCAGCTGCTTCGGCGCGGCGAACAGCTCCGCGCGCGGCACCGGATACGGCACCGATGCCGCGGCGCGCAGGCGCCAGCGCCCGTCGTGCACGTCGGCCTGCACGAGGTTCAGGCGGCGCGCCGCGAAGTCGGCGCCGATGGGACGTGCGGTCGGTCGCTGGGCCGGCCGGGCAAACAGGGATGTCAGGCGTTTCATGGCGTCAGCAGGCTTTCGCGGTAACGACGCGCAGCACGGGACGCTGCTTGGCGGCGGCGTCGAGGCTGTGGAACGTGACAGCCTGGCCAGGATCGGCGAGGCGCAGCAGCATGCCGTAGTTGGCCAGGCGGCCGGTGGCCCAGCCGTCGACCAGGCCGGTCACATCCCATGAGTACGTGCTCGCGCCCACAACGGGCACGGTGGAGACGGCGGTGGTGCCGTAATCGCCACCGGTCCAGCCCACGTAGGCACGCGCGTAGCGCCAGGTGGCATAGACATCCCATTGCGTCGTCATGCGGTGCACCGAGACCGGCCGGCGCACGATGCTCGTGCCGTCCTGCGTGAGAATCAGGGTGGCCGACACCACGCGCGAATCCGCCGGAACTTCCAAAGCGGGCCAATACAGCAGCGCATGCGAGAGGTTCGAGACCAGGGCCAGTTCCCCGCGACCGCTGTCGGGCAGGAGGCGGCCATAGTCGATCGTCGTGTCGAGCGCGGCGCCGCCCAGGTCCTTGCTTTCGGTTTTCGAGAAATCGACGATATCCATGGTCGGGGGCGAGAGCGTACGGACCATGTCGCCCATGGTGGCGGTGGCGGTGATGTTCAGGCGCTTCGACGATGCCGTCTTTACCGTCGTCACGAACATGCCCGGACCGAACGCCGTGAGGGGAACCGCCGTGCTCGTACAACCCTTGATCTGGTTGCTCCATTTTGTCGCGGCGACGGCCGCCTCGGCCAGGTAGTCCACGGCGCGGCTGTCGTAGTCGCCCTGCACCGAGCGCGCATCCATGCCGGCAGCCCGGTTCAGCCCGAACGACAGCGCGGCCATCGTGGCCAGCAGCAGGGCCACCATCAGCAGCAGCGCGCCGGATTGCCGGCGCTTGTCCCGTCTCCTGTTCATGGCTGCACTCCAATGCGAACCGTGCGCGTGCGGGCCACGGTGTTGCCTTCGGCGCTCAGCGTCAGCGCGATGACCAGCAGTGGCCGGCCGTCGATGACTTCCGGCGCGGTCAGCCGGAAAGCCGTGACGTTGGAGGCAATGACGCTGGTGGTTCCCGCGTCCTTTTCCACCAGGTCGGTGCCTGCCAGCGTGTAGGTCACGGGCGCCAGCCAGGTTGCCGGTGCCACATCGGCACCCACCACCACCGGTTTATTCGCATCCTTGCCTGCCTTGGCCGCCTGCGCGGCGATGCGGCCCAGCGCAAAGCGGGCATCCCCGTTGAGATCGAGCGCGGCGCGCGTGATGCGCGCACTGTCGGCGCCGGTGCGCAGCATGTCGGCCAATGGCAGCACGAGGATCGCGGCGATGGCGAGGCCGGCCAGCAGCTCGACCAGCGTGAAGCCGCATTGCGCGCGCCGCCCAATCATCGCGCCACCAGCGTCGTCAGCGGATACGCATTGCCGGCCGTTGCATCGGCCAGGCGCACGCTCACGTACAGCAGGTTGTTGCCCGCACCGGCGGTGCCCAGCGTTTTCGTGGTGTCGTTGCCGTAGCGGGCGATGATCACGGCGAGGGCCGGACACGCAGCATCGGCGTTCGTGGAATAACTGGACTGCGCCTGGATCGTGCCCGCCGCCGCCAGCAGGCGGCTGTAAGGTTCGGCCAGCACCGTTTCCATCCGCGCGCTCACGCAATCGAGGTCGCGGCCTGCCAGCGCCGTGTTGCCGGGAGCGGCAAGGGCGCCGCGCAAGGCATTCGCGGCCGGCACGAGGCAGACGGAAAGCAGCAGCAGCGCCACGACGGCTTCCACCAGCGTCATGCCGGCGGCTGCCCGCTGCAGGGGGCTGGAAGGAAATGAAACGGACATGTTGTCGGAAGACGGTGTAGTCAGGAAGTTGTCACACGGCCGGTCACGTCGACCGTGACCGTCCGCGTGACGTTGCCGGTACCGAGCACGATCGCGCCGGATGTCAGCGCCTTGTCTCGAACGGTGGCGCTGCCCGTGCCGCGCACCGGGTTGCCGGCGGCGTCGAAGGCAACCGCCGATGCGGTGCCGCCATCGGCGAATACAAAAGTGCAGCGGGCGAGGGCGATATTGCTGCCCGCCGGTGCCGTGGCAAGCTGCACCGTGTAGGGTTTCCGGTCGACCGGATGAAGCACCGCCGAGGATTCGACCAGGATCGCGCCGCTGGCCGCCAGGCCCACGACGCGTATCTCGTTCGACTGCGGTTTGCACGTGAACACCCTCGGTTCGCCCGTGCGCAGCGCCTCGTCGCGGGCGAACCGCAATGCCAGCACGACTTCGCCGGCCGCGGCATCGGCGCGGAATTCCGCGACCGGCTGGGTCGATGGAATCGCCACCGTCGCCGCGATCGACAGCACCGCGCAGACGGCCAGCATTTCGGCCAGCGTGTAGCCGCGGTGAAATCGCCTGGTCACGGGCCAGGGAAAATCAACGTTCCGAGTACTTGCCGCCGTTCGGGTGGGCTGCCGAGTTGTTCATGATGAACTGGCCAGTGCCGGCGTTATAGGCCCAGCCGCTTCCATCGGCGGCAGGTGAAATGGCGTCCGTGGTGTTCGTGTACGTGATGGTAGCCGAGTCCTTGACCGGTTCCGCCGGGATGCCACGCGGCAGGTAGGGGCCGAAACGATAGGCAGCATCAGCGACGCTGCAAGTCTGGCCTTGCGCATTTGACGCGAACTGCAATTGGTCTTTCACTGCCTGCTCCGTTCCTGCTTCACCGGTTCCTTCGTCACCGGTGCACCCAGTACCGCCCTTCGACGCCTTCACGCCTGCCCGCGTCATGCCCGCATGCTGCAGGCGATACTGCTCGAGAGAGGTACGGATGCTGGCCAGGTTTGTATCGAGTGCGGCCAGCTTGGCATCGTCGGTACTTGCCGAAAACTGCGGAATCGCAATCGCCGCCAGAATCGCCAGGATAATGACGACGATCAGCAATTCGATGAGGGTAAAGCCGGCCGAAGCGGCGCGCTTGAAGGTCTTGGACATGATGTGCTCTAGGGGTAAAAAAGCCATCCTGGACGGCTTTATTGGTAGAAATGCGTAATTCCGTAGAGTAACACGAAGATATTGCTCTACGGACTCAAACTTTTGAACGCTCACTCTATTTGTCGTGCATCCGAAACACTTCAACGCGCCGCGCTCGATAGTTTGAAGATAGGCAGGATCAGCGAGCTGACGATGGTTCCCACCATCACGCCCATCACCAGCAGCATCACCGGCTCGGCCAGTTTCGACAGCCGGGCCAGCTGGCGGGTCAGCTCGCGGTCGTAGGAGTCGGCGATGCGGCCCATCACGCGGCCCAGCGTGCCGGTGGCCTCGCCGGTGGCGATCATCTGCCGCACGGCGACGGGCACGAACGGGCTGTTGTTGAATCCCGCGGCGATGCCCTTGCCCTCGGTGACATCCGTTTCCAGGTCGAGGATGAGACGCTGCACGTCGGCGTTCGTCACCACGGCGCGGCAGGCTTCCAGCGTGGCCAGGATCGTCACGCCCCGTTCCAGCGAAATCCCCATCACGCGCAGCAGCCGGGTCATGTAGATCTTTGCAAAGATATCCTTCAGCAGCGGGGTGCGCAGTTTCAGGCTGTCGATCCTTTCCCGCACGTCCGGCCGGCGGGCCAGCAGCCAGCCGCCGCCGCACAGCAGCGCCACGATGGCCGCGACGACGGCGCCGTGCTGCGTCAGCGCGTTGCTGACGACGAGCAGCACGCGCGTCGTCCACGGCAGCTGGTCGTGGATCGATGCGAACAGGGTGGAAAATTTCGGAAACACGGAAACCAGGATGAACAGCACCACCGCGCCGGAAAACGCCATCAGGAACAGCGGGTAGGACAGGGCGGAGACCAGCGTGGCGCGCAGCCGCGCCTCGTTCTCGTCCATCTCCACCAGCTGGGCCAGCACTTCGCCCATGAAGCCGCCGGCCTCGCTGGCCGCCACCAGGTTCACGTAGGTGACGGGGAACAGCGGGTGTTTCGCCAGCGCGGCGGAAAAGCGTTCGCCGGCCAGGATGTCGTCGGAAATCGTGCCGATCATCTGCTGCAGTTGCGGCTGGTCGGTCTGCTGGAGCAGCGATTGCAGCGCCGCGTGCAGCGGCACGCCCGTTTCCAGCAGCAGCGCCAGGCGTTCCGTGAACATCACGCGCTCGCGCACGCCGGGCGGCCGTTCGCCGAAGGCGATTTTCCGTGCGGCCCGCGGGGCGGCAGCGGAGGCGGGCGGGTCGAGTTCGAGCGGCATGGTTATGGACGATGCGTCACAGCGAGTGCACCACGCGGGCGATCTCTTCCGGCGTGGTGTGGCCTTCGAAGGCGCGCGCCATGCCGTCGGCGTACAGGTCGTGGTGGCCGGTGGCATTCACGTGCGCCGCCATCTGGTCCTTGCTGGCGTTCGCCACGATCATGCGCTGCAAATCATTCCCCACTTCCAGCAGTTCGTAGATGCCCATGCGGCCCTTGTAGCCCGAGTCGTAGCACGCCGGGCAGCCACGGCCGCGCATGAGGCGCAGGTCACCCTTGCCCCGGTAGCGGTAGGCGGCGGCCGCTTCCGGCGTGGCCAGGTAGCTGGTGCGGCAACCCTGGCACACGCGGCGCACGAGGCGCTGCGCCATCACGCCGATCAGCGCGGACGACAGCAGGTAGGGTTCCACGCCCATTTCCACCAGGCGCGACACGGCGCCCAGCGTGTCGTTGGTGTGCAGCGTGGTGAGTACCAGGTGGCCCGTCAGCGCGGCCTGCACCGCGATCTCGGCGGTCTGGCGGTCGCGGATCTCGCCGATCATGATGATGTCCGGGTCCTGCCGCAGCACGTGCTTCAGGATCTTCGGGAACGTCAGCCCGATCGCATCGTTGACCTGGTTCTGGTTGATGATGTCGAGCTGGTATTCGACCGGGTCCTCGATCGTGACGATGTTCTTCTCGATGCTCTTGAGGTGGCTGATCGCCGCATACAGGCTGGTGGTCTTGCCGCTGCCGGTCGGTCCCGTCACGAGGATCAGCCCGTGGCTGCGGCCCAGCAGGCGCTTGAACGACGTGACCGCGCCATCGTTCATGCCCAGCTTGTCCACGTCGAGGATCGACTGGTTCTTGTCGAGCACGCGCAGCACCACCTTTTCGCCGTAGATGCCGGGCAGCGACGAAAAGCGCAGGTCCACGGTGCGCCCCTGCGTGGCCACCTGGATGCGGCCATCCTGCGGCAGCCGCCGTTCGGCGATGTCCAGGTTGGCCATCACCTTCAGCCGGGACACGATGGCCGGATGCTGGTCCACCTTCGGCGCCATCACTTCATACAGGATGCCGTCGATGCGCAGGCGGATGCGCGCACGGTTGCGCGAGATCTCGATGTGGATGTCGCTGGCGCTGTCGCGGATCGCCCGCTGGATCACGGCATTGACCATGTTGATGACGGGGCTCGCGCCGGCCATCGCGTCGATCTGCGTGTAGTCGTCAGGGATCGTCGATTCGATCAGTTCGAGGTCGCTGGCCTCGGTGTGCACGAACTCGGGCAGCGTGCCGCCATACGCATCGTCGGCCACGCGGCGGATCTCGGCCGGCGGCGCGATCGCGATGCGGATGCGGCAACCGGTGCGGTTGCGCAGCTCGTCGATGTGGTGGATCGCCTGCGGGTCGGCGCTGGCCACCGTCAGCGTGTCGCGCACCTGGAACAGCGGCAGCACGTTCAGGCGGCGCGCGGCATCCTTGTCCAGCAACGCCAGCGCGGCCGGGTCGTACAGGCCGGCGCGCAGGTTCACGTAGGGAAGATCGAGCTGGTCGGCCAGCGCGGCGTACAGCGCCGCCTCGCTGATCCACTTGCGCTCCACCATGATCAGGCCCATGCGCTTGCCCGTCTGCTCCTGCAGGCGCGCCGCCTCGGCCACCTGTTCGGACGTCGCGGCGCCCCGTTCGACGAGGATGTCGCCCAGCTTGCTGCCCGGTTCGCGCGGGCGGCGCGGCGCCGCCGTGCGGGCGTCGAACGGCGGCAGCTGGTCATGCAGGCCGGTGGCCGCCAGGATCTCCTGCAGCAGCGGGTTCGGGTAGGCGAGTTTCAGCCAGCCGCCCAGGCCGGCCAGCCGTGCGGCCATGTCGGCCATCATGCCCAGCGCGCGGCCGCACAGCATCGGCACCTTGCCCAGGTCGACCACGATCGACACCTGGTGCTGGCCGATGCATTCGTTCAGCGCCGCTTCCAGCGCGCGCACGGCCTCGTCGGCCACGAGCGCCGTCACCGGCGCGAGATACGTCATCGCGCCGATGCGGCTGCGGGTGATCGTGTCCCCGCCGGCTAGCGCGCTGGTGAGCCCGCCGGTAAGCCCGCTGTTCATGCGGCAGTGGTCTCCGGTATGGCGTCGCGGGCGATGCCGAATGCGGCGATCCAGTCCGGCTCCGTGCGGCACACGATCGCGAAGGCGTCGACCACGGCCGGATCCAGCTGGGTGCCGGCCACCCGCGCGATCTCGGCCATCGCCACCTCGTGGCTGCGGCCGGCGCGGTAGGCGCGCGAGCTGGTGATCGAGTCATACGTATCGGCCACGGCGATGATGCGCGCGTTGTACGGGATGTCGTTGCCTTCCAGGCCGTGCGGATAGCCGGTGCCGTCGTACTTTTCCTGGTGGTGCCGCGCGCCCGGCACGGCACCCTTCAGGCGGTCGATGTGGCGCAGGATCTCGTAGCTGCGTTCCGGGTGCACCATGATGAAGGTGAACTCGTCGCGCGTCAGGCGGCCCGGCTTGCACAGCACCGCGTCGGGAATGCCGATCTTGCCCACGTCGTGCAGCAGCGAGCCCCAGAACAGGTTGTCCAGCTCGCGCGGCGGCAGCCGCAGCGCGCGGCCGATTTCCATCGAGATGTGGTGCACGCGCTCGGAGTGGCCGCGGGTATACGGGTCCTTGGCTTCCACCGCCTCGATCAGCGCGGCCGCCATCTGCTGGTTGAATTTGCTCGTTTCAGCCAGCATGCTGTGCATGCGCGACAGGCTCGAAAGATGGTTGGCGAGTACTTCGCCCAGCTTGCGGTCGCTGTTCGTGAAATCTTCCTTCTCCGCGTGGTTCAGCAGCACGAGGATCGCCACCACGGATTTGTCCTGGAACACCGGGCAGCACAGGATCTTGAACGGCATGTCCGTGAAGATGTAGGCGCGGCGTGGATCGTTCGTGTCGTTCATCACGATCGGCTGACGCGAGGAGTGCGCGAAGCGGTACAGGTCGCCGCGCATTTCCACCAGGACCAGGTCGAGGTTGTGGATCGGCGCGGACAGGTTGGTGGCCGACACGCACAGGTTGTCGGCCGGCTTGATGAAGGCGGCCACGTCGGCATTCATGTGCTCGGCCCAGCTTTCCAGCAGGGTGCCGAACACGTCTTCGCCGCTGGTCATGTCCTGCACCTGCTTGTCGATCGCATACACCAGGTGCAGTTCCTCGTAGCGGTCCGACAGTTCGTCGGCCATCGCGTTCAGTTCGCCGTGGGTGACGTAGTCGTCGCCGATCGACGCGGCGATGTCTTCCAGCGCCTCGGCCAGCGCATCCCATTCGAACGGCGCGTTGTCCGCGCCATCGACGCGGGCCACGCGCACCGCCAGCCAGCCGAGCCGCCGGCCTTTCGACATGACCGGCTGGTACAGCAGTGTCGCGTCGGGCGCGTCGTGCCGCTGCATCCCTTCGCCGTCGGCCTGCCACACGAAGCCCTCGGGGTTCAGGTGCAGCAGCCAGTGTTCCAGGTCGGCGTGCCCCGGCGCCGTCCAGCAAGGCACGCCGGCGCCGTCGCACACGGCCAGCGCCTGGTCGGCACCGGTGACGCGCAGCAGCCAGCGGGCGTGGCGGGAATGATCGAGACTGGACAGGAAACTACGGGGCATGGCTGGACTCCGGCGGGTTGCTCGCTGCCGCCAAAGCAGCGAAGTGGCGCCCCAGCCGCGCCACCAGCTGGCGCGGACTGAGGGGTTTTTCAAGGAATTCGGTGTTGGCAACGGCGCGCGCCCAGGCGCGTTCATCGAGTGCCGTCATCGACGTCATCACGAGGATCAGGAACGGATGGTCCGGGTACGTGCTGCGCGCCAGGGGGCACAGCGTGCGGCCATCCATGCCATCCATCTGGATATCGCTGATCAGCACATCGGGCAGGCGCTGCGCCATGGCCGCGAGCGCCGCATGGCCGTCGCTGGCGGTGGCCACGCTGTAGCCTTCGCGTTCGAGCGCGAGCCGCAACACGCGCAGCACGTGCGGCTCGTCGTCCACCAATAGAATGTGATGTTGGGTCATAGGACTGCCGCGCCGGTCGGGGCTGGGGCGCTTTTCAAGTGAATGGAGAACGTGCTGCCGACACCGGGTTCGCTGTCGACGGCGATGCGGCCATGGTGCAGTTCGACGATCTGCGCGGTCAGGTACAGGCCCAGGCCATGGCCGCCACGGGTCACCGGCGCGCCGCTTTCGCTGACGCGGTAGAACTTTTCAAAGATGCGGTCGCGGTCCGGCGCGGCGATGCCGATGCCGGTGTCGCGCACGCTGATGACGATCTCGTGGCCGTCGTTGCGCGCGGCCAGCGTCACGCTGCCGCCCGGGCGGTTGTACTTGATCGCGTTCGTCAGCAGGTTGTTCAGCGCGATGCGGAACAGGTCCTTGTCGATGGTGACGGCATCGAGGTCGCGCGGCAGGTCGAGGGCCACGTGCAGGCCCTTGCCTTCGGCGCGCGGAATGGCCTGGTCGTAGGCGTCGCGCAGCATGTCGTCGAGGCGCACGCGGTTGCGCTCGGGGCTCATGCTGCCCGCATCGAGCTTGCTCACGTTGAGCAGGTTGCCGACCAGCGCGTTCATGCGCTCGATTTCATCCTGGATCACGTTCAGCGATTCCACGCGCAGGCTTTCCTCGTCGGCATCGGCCAGCATCTCGGCATACATGCCGATCACGTTCAGCGGCGACTTCAGCTCGTGCGACACGTGGGCCACGAAGTCGTTGCCGGCCTGGCGCGCCAGGTGTTCTCGGGTCACGTCGCGCAGCACCACGAGCGTGCCGAACGACATCGCGCCATGTCCGCCGCTGAGCGGCTGCGCGGTGGCGCACAGCTGGCGGCCTTCCACGTTCGCCGGCGCGAAGTCCACGCTCTGCGGGCGCGCGCCCTCGCGAGCGGTGCCGGTGTAGCGGGCGAGCAGCGTGCGCAGCGCCGTGTCGCGGCACCAGTCGTCGACCGGCTTGCCCAGCAGCGCATCGGCGGGAATGCCGAGCAGCGGTTCCACCTTGCCGGAAACGAACGTCACGTCGCCGCCCGGATCGAGCATCAGCAGGCCGTCCGGCAGCGACTGCAGCGCGGCATTGAGTTTCTTGCTGCCGTATTGCAGCAGGCGGTTGTCGGCGGTCGAGTTGCGTGCGCCAAGCTCCAGCCGGGCGACGCGTTCGCCGGCCTGCGCAAGGTAGCCCTGCATGCCCGAAACGAGTTCGCGCATGTCGGCCACCCGGGCCAGCGGCTGGTCCGGCACGGCAAGCTGGCGCAGCTGGTCGTGCAGGCCGGCCAGCGGCGCCATCTCGCGCTTGATGACCAGGTAGATCACGGGCACCACGAGGAACATCATCAGGGCCAGCAGCGCCAGGAACGACACGTCGCGCGCCAGCACCGCGAAGCGCGGCTGCTGGAAGCCCACGCGCACGAAGGCGGTGCCACGGCTGCGGTCGGCCATCGGTCCATAGAATTCGCGCAGCGCGGGGCCGGTTGCGGAAGGGGGCAGTTCCCGCTCGCCGAAGCCGGTGGCGGCATCCGGCGGCAGCGGCGTGCCCGGTGTCATCGTGCCGCGGCTGGCCACTTCGGCCAGCGTGCGGCCGTTCGCATCGGTGATCGCGGCATAGGCGAAGTTGCCGTCGTCGTGGTAAGCCAGCAGGGTATTGAGCAGGCCGGCCGTCTTGCCGTCGTCGAGCTGCGCGACGGGGATGCCGCTCAGCGACTTCGCCAGCCCCACGCCCTTCACGCGCACCTGTGTCGACTGGCTGTCCTGCTGGCGCATGACGAGCAGCGTGACCACGAGCGTGATCGCCGCGAGCGCGCAGGCGATCAGGATGATGCCGATACGGGTGAGCTTCATTGGGTGACTGGAATGGAATACGGACGGAATTAACGCCGTGCAACTATAAAGCCGAAGTTGCATTGAGGCAAATCAAATTGCATGAATCTTGCATGAACGGGGGTTGGCATACAACACCCGGCCACGTTGCATGGCCGGACTGGCAAGATTTCAGGCGGGTGTCGAACCAGGGCGTTATACCCATGTCAACGTCCGCGCTGCATCGCCTCAGCGCCGGTCGTTCTCGCCCTTCGGCGGCTGCGCCAGCACCCACATGAAATACAGCGCCTTGGCAGCCTTGGCGCGCGTCACCCGGGTTTTCGGTTCCAGCAGCCGCCCGTTGACCATGCGCCCGCGCGCAATGCCGGCTTCCGACCGGATCAGGCCAAGTTCATAGGCGTCGCGCAATTTGTCCGCGTAGGCGGGCGCGATGGCGGCCGTGTCCTGCAACTGCGTCCAGCGCACGAGCGGGTAGTACATGGCGCCCTGCGCGCCGCTGTCCAGGTTCGGGTCGTAGCCGGGGCTGCCGGGCAGGGTGGTCTTGCCGTTGTAGTCGGTCATGTAAGCCGGCTTCGCGGTGAACTTCGTGTGATACGCATCGTGCAGGATGGCGCCCATCGTTTCGCGCGTCAGCGGGCCATCCCCGTAAGCTGGTAAATTCGCGGCCAGCGACGCAGCCGGCAAGGCCATCGCCTTCTTCAACGCCCCGGCGAATTCGTCGGTCCGCATGAGCGCCTGCGGATTGAAGTTGCCTTGTGCATCCTTGCGCAGCACGCCCAGCTGCAGCAGTTTTTCGATCTGGTTGCGGTAGTAGGCGCCATCGCCGCTGACGATATCGTTCGCGATCTCCGGGTAGATCGCGGACCAGTCGTTCGCCGCCACCGCCGCGCGCACGTCGCCGTCCAGCTGCGCCACGATGCCGGCCGCCACCTTGTCGCCTGCCGCGGCCAGGCGGGCAAGCTCCGTCACCACCAGCCGTGCGTACTGCTTCGACAGCGCTTCCTTGTAG
This sequence comes from Pseudoduganella sp. jia 12, assembly GCF_055502675.1. Classification (NCBI taxonomy): domain Bacteria; kingdom Pseudomonadati; phylum Pseudomonadota; class Betaproteobacteria; order Burkholderiales; family Oxalobacteraceae; genus Pseudoduganella; species Pseudoduganella sp. jia 12. The sequence goes on along the minus strand of NZ_JBUXKP010000001.1, from coordinate 298,747 downwards.
TGCGTGCCGTCGATCTTGTTCGCCGGATGGCCATTGGCATAGCTGCCATCGTTGGTCTTGCCCGGCGTTTCGCCGGCCTCGATCGACATCACCATCGCCGTGATCGCATCGACGCCGGCGGCGTTGTAATACGCCACGCTGCGCGCGTTCAAATCCACCACGGTCACGCCCAGTTCTGCGCCCAGCTTCCTCATCAGGTCGGGAAACTTGCGCTTGCCGAACGAGTTCACGTAGGGCTCGTCCGGCTTCTGCGTGCCATTCACCCGGGACATCGGCGTGACGAACACCGGCACCATGCCGCGCGCGCGGATCGCCGGCAGGTACACCTCGCGGATCATTTCCTCGTACATCGCTTCGGTGGCGCCGCGGCCGTAGCGTTTCGTCTCATCGACACTTTCATCGTTGTGGCCGAACTGGATCATGATCACGTCGCCCACCCGGCCGGCCATCAGCAGGTCGTTCAGCCGGCCCTCGGCGTAGGCGTTGCGGAACGAGCGGCCGCCCATCGAGTAATTGAGCACCTTCACTTTCGCGGGATCGAACAGGCTGTCGAACACCTGGCCCCAGCCGCTCATCGGCGCCTCGTCGAACGTGTAGGTCTTCACGGTGGAGTCGCCCAGCGTGAACAGCGCCGGGCGCTCGCCGGCCGGCCGCCCCTGCGGCGCAATCGGCGTGAGCACGATCTCCGCCACGCCGACCGGTACGCCGGCTTTTCTTGGCTCGATCTCGATGTCGATGAAGCCGCGCCCGTTCACGTAGCGGTAGGCCCAGTCGCGCCCTTGCGCCGTCACGCGGGTCTGGTTGGGCATCAGGCTGGCCGCATCCCAGAAGACGGGGGAGGTCAGGCGGCTGGTCTGCATGCCGGTGACCGACACGATCGTATCGGCGGCGTACGACGTGGTGCGTACCTTCACCGCATACGCGCCCGGTGCCGCCTTGATGCGGAAGGCCATGCCGAAGTGGTTGTAGTGGTCGGGCACGCCGGTATCGATGGCCGCTTCGGTGATCGTGCAGCCATCGCTGCCGCAGCGGATGCCCTCCGTATGCACGGGGCGGGCGGGCAGGGCGGCCGTCCGGTTGACGAAGCCGTGGCCAGTGGCGGCATCGTACAAGGGCGCGTGGCCATTCCACTTGACCGCCACCGCGCCCGGCGCGGGACGTCCCGTGAAGTCGAAGCGCAGTTCGCCCTGCGGCGCCTTGTCCTGTACTGCGCCGTGCGCCGCAGGCACCGCCATGCACGCGGCGAGCATGAACGACACCGCACACCGGTGTTGATTATTCACTATGAACATCTTGTAATTTCTCCCCTGGTCGACAGATACTCGGCGGCTCCGGAAGGAGCCGCCCTCCTACTCATTTGAAAGGAACCATGTCCAGCCACCTGCAGCAATTTCTGCCGGGCCTGCTGCCAAGCCTGCGCCGCCGCTACGATGCCTTCATGGAAACCGTGCTGGCGATTCCCGCACCCGATTCCGCCGGCTTCACGTTCGACGAACAGGAAGTCGCCGCCCTGCACGAAGCCACGGCCGGCGCGGCGGGGGATGCCGTCGACGACCAGACGTGGCGCGACCTGCTGGCCGGCCGCTATCTCGCCACGCTGTCGGATGGTACCGGCATCTTCGGCCAGCAGGAGCTGTATCGCCGGCTGCGCGCCGGCACCGACGACACGACCTGCCATGCGCATGCGGACAGGATCCGTGCGCTGACGGCCGACGGCAAGCTGCGCGAATCGTTGGCCGGCGCATGCGCACCGCTGCGCCGCGCCAGGGTCGAGGTGGCGCGGCTGCTGTTCGCACCGGCGCCCGTCGAACCGGCGCCATGGTGGACGCACTGTTTCGGCGTGCTCGGCCCCGCATTCGTGCTGGCCGTGCTGGTATCGTTCGCCTGGCCCGCCGCCTGGCTGGCGGCCGGCGTGCTCGGCGTGCTGCTGGTGGCGACCAGCATCCGCTACAGCCGCGCCGTGCGTCTCTGGGAAATGCAGGCGGAAGCGCTGCAGCTGATGCTGGTGGCGTGCGAGATGCTCGGCGCGCGCGACGAAGCCATGCTCGCGCGGTTTCGCGACCTGCGCAGCCAGGCGGGAAAACTGCGCCGCGGTGTATCCCGTTCGCCGGTCGTGATGCGCCTGCCCGGCCTGAAAGAGTATGTGAACTGGTTCCTGCTGGGCGACGTGCGGCACTGTCTCAAGGGCCGGCGCCGCGTGCGCGCCGGCCTGCCCGCACTGCAGGAATGCTTCCTGCTGGTGGCCGACCTCGAAGCGGACCTTGCGCTGGCCCGCCACCTGGCCGCCGTGCCCGGGTTCTGCTGGGCCGAACGGCATCCCGGCAAGGCCATCGCGCTGGACGGCGTGGTCAATCCGCTGCTGGCGCAGCCGCTGCCGCTGTCGATCCACGTGGAAGGCAAGGGCGTCTTCCTGTCCGGCCGCAACGGCGTGGGCAAGAGCACGCTGCTGCGCACCGTCGGCCTGAACCTGCTGGCGGCGCGCGCGTTCGGCTTCTGTTACGCAACCGCCGCGGCGGTATCGACGCGCGTCGTCCACGCCAGCATGCAGAACGAGGACTCGCTGCTGGGCGGCGAAAGCCTGTACGTGGCTGAACTGCGGCGCGCACGCGAACTGCTCGCGTCGGCGCAGGGGCCGGATGCGGGCATCTACCTGATCGACGAAGTCTTCCGTGGCACGAATCATCTGGAATCCATTTCGGCGGCAGCCGCGGTGCTCGACGACATCGCCCGCCACGGCCTTGTCATCGTGTCCTCGCATAACCTGGTGCTGGCGTCGATCCTCGGCCACTGCCTGGCACCGATGCAGGTCACTGCCGGCGCTGGCCGCCTGGCGCTCGTGCCGGGCGTGCTCGTGGAAACGAACGGCATCGCGCTGCTGGCCGAGAAGGGGTTCGACGCGCGCGTGCAGGCGCGCGCCAACAAGGTGTTCAACTGGCTGAACGGCTACCTTGCCCACCCTGTCGGCGCAGTCGAGTTCTGACCAGGGGCTTGGCTGCCAGGGCGCCGGCTGCTACGGCGCCGGCGGCTGCGGCTTTTTCGGCCCGTAGTGATACGTCTTCACCTTGTCGGTGATGACCACGTCCGGGTTGTTCAGCAGCTTGATCATCTCGAAGCCGGCCAGCAGCACGGGTCCGTAGCCGGCCATGGCATTGATGCTGGTCGGCCGGTTGTAGTAATACACATGGTCGCTGGCGAAGGTGGTCGCCGTCACGCCGTCGACGACGCTGCCATCCGGCTTGATGCGGGCCGAGATGCCGGCCCATCCGGCCTGCGCGATGGAGCCATACGTGGTGGGGCTGATCCAGCCCTGGTTGATCGCATGCGCCAGCGCATAGACGAACATCGCCGTGCCCGACGTTTCCAGGTAGGAGTCGTGCCGGTCCAGCATCTGGTGCCACATGCCTTCGCCGGACTGCTGCTTGGCGATACCGCGCAGCGCGCGCCGGTGCTGCGCCAGCACTTTCGCGTAGCCGGGGTGGCTCTTCGGCAGCACGTCGAGCAGGTCGGACATGGCCAGCACCGCCCAGCCGTTCGCGCGGCCCCAGTAGAACTCGGGCGCATCCGGGTTGTTCATGTTCCAGCCATGCGTGTACAGGCCGGCCTGCTTGTCGAACAGGTATTTCGAGATGCCCAGCACGTTCTTCACGGCGTCGTCGTAGTAGCGCTTTTCTCCCGTCATGCGGCCCATCTCGGCCAGCGCGGGAATGCTCATGTACATGTCGTCCGCCCACACGGACCATGCCTGCGGGCGGTTGCGCGCCAGCGTGCCGTCCTTCAGCCGCACCTGCCTGCTGTGCACCCAGTCGGCGAGGGTGGCGATGACGGGCGACATGTCCGGCCCGATCTTTTCCAGGCGCGCGCGCACCAGTGCCGCGCACATGGAGCCTGAATCGTCGAGCGCATGGGGTTTCACCCAGCGCGCGAAGCTGTTCGCGCGGCCCAGCTTGAACTGCTTTTCCTGTTCCTGGAAGTAGCCGAGGCGCTGATGGAAGAAATCGAGGTGGCGTTCCGTCATGGCCGTCCACTTCGGATCGCCCGTCACGCGCCGGCCCAGCATCAGGCCCGCATGCACCACGCCCATCTCGTAATTCATGATGCCGAAATCGTTCGGCGACGGTTCCACGATGGCGCCGGCGACCGGCGCAGCGAAATCGGCAATGGGCTGGCCAGTGGCCTTGTCGACGATGCGGCTCGGCGTGGCGCGGTCGATGAAGCCGCGCACGGCGTCGAGCTGCGCGGTGATCTCGGCCACCACCGGCAATTTATAGGGCACCGGGTAGGTGCCTTCCAGCGGATCGTTCAGGTTCTTGTTGTCCGGATTGCGATACGGGCCGGCCGCCTGTACCGCGGTGACCGCGAGGGCGGACAGCAGCACTGCCAGTGCGAGCTTCTTCATTTGGTCACCCGGAAGTAGTCGGCATCGAGCCATGCGCCGGATGGTTGCAGCGCATCGCTGGCGCTATACAAACCCATCTGCGCGCCGACCCAGTGCCCCTTCGTGGCGGCGAACGGCGGGCCGGCATCCACGAACGTCTTGCCGTCCACGCTGTACTGGAAGCGGGCATTGGCGCCTTCGGCCATCGCCATGCGCAGCGTCAGCGCGGCGGGCGCCTTCGGCAGCAGCACGGTGGCGCTTTCCGTGCAGCGCGGCTTGAATGGCGTGCAGGTGGTGTACACCAGTTGCAGGTCCTTGCCGCGCTGGTGCAGGCCCAGCGCCGCGTAGCTCTGGCCGTTCAGGATCAGGCCCGCGCGGTCGCCATCCTTCGCGCCGCGCAGTTCGATGCGCGTCTCGGCGGTGAACGCGGCGGCGGGCAATTTCTGCGTGAGGATGTTCGGCGCGGCGCGCACGAAATCCTTCGATGCCGGCACGGCCTGCACGGGCAGGCGCAGGTGGCCGGGACGGGCGGCCAGCGAATACCACCCATCGCGCGGGTTGGCGTTCCACTGCCACTGCAGGCCCAGCGTCTTGCCGTCGAATTCGTCGGTGGTGGCCGGCACCAGGAACGGCAAGCTCGCGGGCTGCCCCGCCACCGGCTTGTCGTAGGTGGCAACGGGGTTGCCGACGCCGGGCTTCGGCCCCTGCTGGCCGATGACGGGCCAGCCGTCCCGCCACGCCATCGGCTGCAGGTGCACCACGCGGCCGTAGGCCTTGCGGTCCTGGAAGTGCAGGAACCAGTCCTTGCCGTCCTGCGCGCGCACCCAGGCGCCCTGGTGCGGGCCGTTGACAGGCGTATCGCCCTGTTCCATCACGATGCGGTCTTCATACGGCCCGTCGATGGTGCGCGAACGGAAGACCGATTGCCAGCCATGCTCCACGCCTCCGGCGGGCGCGAACACATAGTAATAGCCGTCGTGCTTGTAGAACTTCGGCCCCTCCAGCGTGCGGTAGCCCGGCAGCTTGTCGCCATCGACGATGACCTTGCCTTCGCCGTCGAGCAGCCGGCTGCCGTCCGGCGCCATGCTGCGCAGGGTCAGCCGGTTGTTGATGCCGGCACGGCTCTTCGCCCAGGCGTGCACGAGGTAAGCCTTGCCGTCGTCGTCCCACAGCGGCGAGGGATCGATGATGCCCTTGCCCGGCAACAGCAGGTGCGGCTCGCTCCACGGCCCCTTGAAGTCCGTGGCCGTCGTCACGTACACGCCGTGGTCCGGATCGGGATAGAAGATCCAGAACTTGCCGTCGTGGTGGCGCAGGCAGGGTGCCCACACGCCGCCGCCGTGGCGCGGCGTGGAGAAATGCGCGACGGGTACCTGTTTCGGCAGGGCGTGACCGACCAGCTGCCAGTTCACCATGTCCTTCGACTGCAGCAGCGGCAGGCCCGGTGCGCTGTTGAAGCTCGACGACGTCATGTAGAACGTGTCGCCGACGCGCACCGCGTCCGGGTCGGAGTAATCCGCGTTCAGCACCGGGTTCTGGTATTTGCCGTTGCCGAGATCCGGCACCCACGCCTCGGCGGCGTGGCCGGGGAGGGCGAGGAAGGACAGGCAAACGGCCAGGGGAAGCGCGCGCAGCGTGGTGGTCATCTTCATGGCGGCCTCAGAAGGTGTAGTTGGCGCGGATGTTCCAGGCGCGGCCGATCGGCTTGGACACGTTCTGGGCGAACACCACGCGCGAACCGATACGCTGGTTCGACAGCGGCGGGTCGTCGTCGAGCAGGTTGTTGACGCCCAGCGTGAGCTTCAGCTTGTCCGAAACGTTCCAGTTCGTGGCCAGGTTGTACAGGGTGTAATGGTCGATCTGGTTGAAGAACGGCTGGCCCGGCTTCTGGTTCGGCTGCGCATTCGTGTCCTCGTAGTGCGACGTGTAGGCCTGGGTCAGCTGCACGCCGAACTTCCGGTAATTCCACGAGACGCGCAGGTTGTGCTTCCAGCGGTACACGTAGGTATTGGCCGACGTGGACCCGGTGGCCAGCGCGCCCGGCCTGCCCACGCTGTCGACCCATTCGCCGCCTTCGTCGTTCTGGCCCTCGTAGCGGTCCACGTAGGTGCCGTCCAGGCCCACGCCGAACTTGCCCCACTGGGTGGTGGGCCAGGTGTAGGTGACGGCGGTATCGATGCCGCGCGTGCGCAGGCCGCCCATGTTCAGGCGCGTCTTGACGATGTAGTCCAGCGTGCCGTCGGCGTTGCGCACGAACAGGTCCTGGTACTGCCCCAGGTTGTCGAAGATGGAATCCTCGGTGATCTGCGCGATCGTGCGTTTCATCTTGATCGACCACCAGTCGAACGACACGGAGAGGTTCTTCACGGGCGAGAGCACGATGCCGGCGGTGAGGGTGCGGGCCTTCTCCGGCTCCAGGTCCGGGTTGGCGCCCTGCAGCGTGACCAGGTTGGTGTTGCAGACGCGCGCCGGGTCGAGATTCAGCCCCGCGTAGCGCGGATCGGTGGTCAGGCTGCCGGTGCCAGGCACGGAAGGCGTGGCGCTCGGGCACAGCAGCGGGTCATCCCACTTGCCGGTCGATGGCGTGCGCGTCTGCGGGGTGCCGTACAGTTCCGGCAGCGTCGGCGCACGGAAGCCGGTGCTCGCGGTACCGCGCAGCAGCACGGTCTGCGTGGGCTGCCAGCGCACGCTCAGCTTCGGGTTCACGGTGTTGCCGAAATCGCTGAAGTGGTCGGCGCGCACGGCGCCCGTCAGGGTCAGATCCTTCGTGACCGGCGCATCCGCTTCCAGGTACAGGGCCGATACCTTGCGTTCGCCGCGCGGGTAGGAATTCGGCGTGCCGGACACTTTGTAGGTCACCTCGTTGGCCACCGGGTCCGTCGCGTCGCGATAGGTCTCGCGGTGCCAGTCGCCGCCGATCGCCAGCGTCAGCGGGCCGCCCGGCAGGTCCAGCAGCGGACGGGCGATATTGAAGTCGGTACCCACGTAGCCCACGCGGGCGACGCGGTAGGTGAGGTCGTCGCGGCGGATGCTGTCCAGGTAGGCGGCGCCCTCGGCGTCCTGTGCGCCGAACGGGTTCAGCGTGCCATTGGCCACGCCCGCGTAGATGCCGTCGGTGGCGAAGAAGCCGCTCCTCCAGCCGACCGCGCGCTTGCTTTCGGCGGCGGTGACGCCGACGCGGTAGTCCCAGCCCATGAATTCGCCCTGGTCGGCGATCACCAGGCGGCGCGTGTTCTGGCGGTCGTCCGTCCTGGCGGGGCCCACTTCGTCCATGCTCCAGGTCAGCGCCAGGTCCTGGTTCGTGATGCCGGCGACGCCCGGCACGCCGCCGCTGCCGCCCGGATACCACCTGGAGGACGGTGTGATGAACAGCGGCTTGCGCACGCCGGGGTTGTACTTGTCGTAGTCCGTCTGGGCACCGAAGATCTGCGGCGGATTCTGCGCCTTGATGAACGATTCCGTGGCCAGCAGTTCGACCGTCAGCAGGCTGTCGCCATGGTGGCGCAGCGAGGCGCGCGTGAACAGCGAAGCCTGCATGTTATCGGGCAGCAGCTGCGGGTACAGGTCCGGGTCGAGGATGCAGGTGCCGACGCCGGCGCCAGTGGTCCTGGTCGATGGAATCGTGTACTGCGCGCCGCCGTACGGGGCGGCGCAGCCGTTGGCGAAATACGGGTTGCCGGTGCGGGTGGTGGGCCTGCCGTTCTGGTAGACGGTGAAGTTGGCCGGCGCCGACGACGACCCCGCAACGTCGGACGTGAACGGATTGCCGCCCAGCTGGGCGATCAGGTTCGGATCGCTGATATTGGGCCGGTCGCTCTGCGCCAGCCGGGCGCGCTGCTGGAAGTCCAGCGCGGCATACACGTTCCAGCCCTGTTCGGCCAGGTCGCCGATGCCGCTGACGATGCTGATGCGCTGCTGGTCCCCGCCGCCATGGCGCTCCGGCTGCACCCAGCCGCCGGTGACCGTGGTACCGGTATGCGTGCGCTTGGTGATGAAGTTGACCACGCCGGCGATGGCATCGGTGCCGTAGATCGACGAGGCGCCGTCGCGCAGCACTTCCACGCGCTCCACGGCGCTCATCGGCACCACGTCGACGTTGACGGAGCTGGCGCCGATCGCCTCGTTCGGCAGGCGCCGGCCGTTCAGCAGCACCAGCGTGCGGTTCGTGTTCAGGCCGCGCATGTTGATCATGGTGCCGCCGCCACCGCCGCCCACCGGTTCATTGGTGGAGCCGACCGTCAGCGACGTGGCCACCTCGGACATCGTGGTGAGCCCGCGCGCCACCAGTTCCTCGGACTTGATGGTGGTAAGCGGCAAGGCATTTTCGGTGGCCAGCTGGCGGATCGACGAGCCGGTGACTTCCACGCGCAGCATGGGCGATTCGGCTTGCGGTGCGGCTTGCGGCGCGGCCTGGGACGAGATTTGCTGGGCGGCTGCCGTTTGCGCGAGCGAGGCGGTGGCAAGGGCGATCGCGGTCAACGCGATCCGCTGGGGAATACGGTGCATCTGGTCTCCTGTTCGTTCTTTGACGGTGCTGTGTGCACGGTGGTCAGGCCGCTGAGTATTTGGCCTGACCAACCTTTTTTTAGGATGGCTTAAAATGCATGTTTACGCAAACAGTTTTCTACCGGGCAGCGTTAGGAAATTTACTTTTCACTCTGTTTTGGCCCGGTAGCGCAATCATCGGGGTGCTGGCGTTGATGGCCTGACCTGTTGTAAAGTGGTCAGGCCAGAAGCATCGGTGTCTGACACCATTTCCTCCGGAAATAGTGTCAGACACCGGTTTTTGCCAACAAAAACAGGGAGACACGGATGATGAGTCCAAGGGTTGCCGCATGTGCGGTCATGGTGGCGGTATCGATATCGGCCGTGGCAGCCAACCAGGTCGTGCGCATCGAAGCCGACGCTCCCGTGCGCACCGCCGGCGCGACAGCCGCCGATGCGTACGTCGAGGCGCGTTTCCGGCCGCTGGCCGGCGAACAAGGCGACGGCAAGCTGTATGTCGTCGGCCGCTACCAGGACGAAGGCAACTGGTATGGCGCTGGCCTGAGCTTCCAGTCCGCGGCGAAGCGCATGCAGGTGGAGATCGTGCGCATGCAGGGCGGGCAGCTCACGCGCCTGAAAGGCTTCGGCCGCGCCGCCGTCACCGATGGCCGCTTCCACACGGTGCGGCTCGAAATGGCCGGCAGCATGCTGGTCGTCTACCTGGACGGCGAACGGGTCACCAACGTCACCGATACGGCATTGCCGCTGGGCGGCCGGACCGGCGTGGTCGCCAGCGGCACCGCGTTCGAAGCAAGCATCCCGGTCACCGGCGACCCGGCGCAGAAGCCGGCGCGCCTGGCACTGGCTCGCGCGCCGCGGCTGGCGCAACTGACGCTGGGCGACGGCCCCGCGCGGCTCGACGTCAGCGCGCTGGGTACTTACCGCCAGGCCGGCGATCCCGCTTCCGCTGCGCCTCCTTCTACCGCATCCGCCGGCAAGCCCGGCACGTTCCTCACCACGGCCAGCCCGCCGACCGCCACCGCGTTCGGCGCCATGCCCTTCCGCTTTACCGCCTCGGCCGCGAATCCGTCCCTGGTGCGCGCGGAGGTGGGCGAAGGTTTCGTCACGCTGACGCCGCTGGCGACAGGCGCGACGACGGTGACGCTGGCCAGCCTGGACGACCCGAACGTGCAAACCGTTTTCGACGTGCGAATCGCGCAGCGCAAGGTGCCATCGGGCGCCGCCCATGCACTCGGCGGCGCGGTCGCTCCGGCCATCGGCGAGCGCAATGTGCCGTACGACACGCCGCTGCGCCTGCGCTTCGACGCGATGCCCACGCTGGGCACGGCCGGCGCGGTGCGCATCCACCGCAAGCGCGACGGCGCACTCGTCGACACGATCCACGCCGGCGGCGACTACGACCAGCTGGGCTACGCCGGCCAGGAGTACCGCCGCGCGGTGCGGCTGCAGCCGATCGCCATCGAAGGCCGCACTGCCGTCATCCACCTGCACAGCGCGAAGCTCCAGCCTGGCGAGGAATACGTCGTCACCATCGACGACGGCGTCTTCACTGGCAGCTTCAATGGCCAGCCGTTCGCCGGCATCGGGCCGCAGCAGGGCTGGACGTTCCGCACCCGTGCCGCCATCCCGCGCAGAGACAAACTCGTGGTGGACGACGACGGCGCGGCCGATTTCCGCACCGTGCAGGGCGCGCTCAATCACGCGATGCGGCATGCGCCCCGCAGCGCCCCCGTGACGGTGGACATCCGCAATGGCCGCTACCAGGAGCAGCTGTACCTGCGCGGCAAGGATAACGTGACCCTGCGCGGCCAGAGCCGCGACGGCGTGGTGATCGACGCGCTGAACGGCGATGGCCTGAACCCGGGTTCGGGCACGGCCCAGGATGCGCGATCGCCCGGCATCAACGGCGGCCGCGCGATCTTCCTCGTCGAGGATGCCGACATGCTCACGCTCGACACGCTGACGATCCGCAACAGCATGCTGCGCAATGCGCCCGACGGCGGCCAGGCCGAAACGGTGTTCTTCAACAGCGAAGGCCGGCTGGTCGCGAAGAACGCCAGCTTCTTCAGCGAGCAGGATACGATCCAGGTGCGCGGCTACGCGTGGTTTTACCGGACCCTGATCGCCGGCAACGTGGACTTCATCTGGGGAAATAGCCGCGCCGCGCTGTTCGAGGACAGCGAAATCCGCACCGTGGGCGACAGCGCCAATTCGAGGAACGGCGGCTACCTGCTGCAGGCACGCACGATGTCGGCTGCCGACAAAGGCTTCCTGTTCGTGAACAGCCGGCTCACGCACGGCCCTGGCCCGACCGGTAACGACGTTCCCGCCGGCGCCACCTGGCTCGCGCGCAGCCCCGGCTACGCGGGCACGTGGGACCACATCGCCTTCGTCAATTGCCGCATGGGGCCGCACATCGCGCCCGGCGGCTGGGCCGGGCCGAATGCGAAGCAGCCGGTGCCCAATCCTGCCGTGGCCACGGCTACGGCCGGGTGGCGGGAGTTCGGCTCGATGGATCTGGAGGGGAAGCCGCTCGATGTGAGTGGGCGGGTGCACGGGGCGGTGCTCGATGCGGAGGGGGCCAAGGCGGCCTACGGTTCGCGCGCCGCATTCTTTTCGGAGTTCGATGGCGGGAAGGGGTGGAAGCCGGTGCCGTGACGGCATCTGCTGTCAAGACACGAATACCGGTCCATCTTTCCGCAACAGCACCCGCGCGCCGGTGCCGTTTTCTTCCTCCTTGAGGGCCATTCGACGCAGGTCTGCGTGGCGTGGCCGAGTGTTGCCATGGGGTGCGGACAACGGGCGCGCTCGGTGCACGACCGTGCCATTTGCATGCGCAGTCAGTGAATCGTCGTTTTCCTGCAAAAAAGTTCCTTATAGCAAGCTGTTTCTCTAGCGTAACTGAGAAGCACGAACTATCATGCCAATAGGTCGTTCCCAATAGTATCGGTCACAGCCTCGCCGCAATGTCCGGCGGCGCTGGTCCGTTGATCGCGCCCCATCCCCGCGCTGTCGTCTCTCCAACTCGCCATTCCCATGAAAGGCCCCATGGCCCGTTCATTCGTACCCGCTCGCCTGGCTTGCCTGCTGGCGGCTGCTTTCACACTGCCCGCCGCCACGGCGCAAACCGTTGTCGACAACGCCACGCGCCAGGCCGATGTGCTGCAGCGCCAGAACCAGGAACGCATCCAGCGCGATATCGAAAACGCGTTGCCGCGCGATCGCACGCAGCCGGGCATCGACACGCGCGCGCTGGTGCCGCAGGTCGACGCGTCGGCGGCCGGCCGCAAGTGCCACCAGATCCACACGATCGCGATCGAAGGTGCGCCGAACCTGGACGGCAAGGTGCGCACCGACCTGGTCGAGCGCTTTTCGAACCAGTGCCTGGGCGTGGCGGAAGTCGAGCAGATACTGGGCGAGATCACACGCGACTACGTCGTGCGCGGCTACATCACCACCCGCGCCTACCTGCCGGCGCAGGACCTGTCCAAGGGCCGGCTGGTGATTCTCGTCCTGGAAGGGAAGATCGAATCGATCGAGCTGGAAGAGGGCGCGCGGCGCATCAACCCATGGAACCTGTTCCCGCGTGCCGGCGGTCTGTTCAACCTGCGCGACTTCGAGCAGGGCATCGAGCAGGCAAACAAGCTGGCCTCGAACAATGCCACGATGGACATCCAGCCCGGAGCCGAGGCGGGGGCGAGCAAGATCGTGATCCGAAACACGCCCGCGTTTCCGCTGCATGCCGGCCTCTCGGCCGACAACACGGGTTCCGAGAGCACCGGTCGCAACCAGCTGGGCGTCACAGCCAGCGCCGATGGCGTGCTGGGCTTGAACGAACTGCTGCTGTTCACCTATCGCCGCTCGCAGCCGAACGACCGCGCGCGCAAAGGTTCCACCAGCAAGAGCATGTCGTTCATCGTGCCGTTCCGCCATGTCACGCTGTCGTATTCCGGCAGCCGCTCCGAGTTCACCACGTCGGTGCCGGTGCCGAGTGGCGACCCGCTGCCATTCCAGGGCGAATCGAAGAACGACTCGCTGCGCGCGGACTGGATGGCTTACCGCGGCCAGGTCACGCGCCAGACGCTGTCGGCCACTGTGACCGTCAAGGACACGAAGAATTACCTGGCCGGCAATTATCTTGCCGTGTCCAGCCGCAGGCTGAGCATTCTCGACCTCGATGCGAACACCAGCACTGCGCTGTGGGGCGGCGCCTTGTCGCTCGACGCGGGCTGGTCGCAGGGCCTGTCGATCGCCGGCGCGCTGGACGACGCCGACGGCCTGCCGGATTCGGCGCCGCGCGCGCAGTTCGGCAAATTGCGTTATGGCGCCAGCTGGATGCGGGCCTTCCGGGCCGCTGGCGTGGACGCCACGTGGACCTCGGCGCTGACGGGACAGAAATCGCGCGACGTGCTGTACGGGTCGGAACAGGTGCTGATCGGTGGCCTGTACAGCGTGCGCGGCTTCGTGGACAACACGTTGTCCGGCGACGACGGCTGGTACGTGCGCAACGAACTGGCGGTGCGTCCCGTGCTGCCGCTGGTCGGGCTGCCCGTGCGCCTGTATGCCGGCATCGATTATGGCCGCATCACCAACCGCGCCGATGCCGCCGCGAGCGGCAGCCTGGCCGGCACGGTCATGGGCGTTTCGTTCGCCTGGAAAGGCATGTCGGTCGATGTCTCGACCACCCGCGCGCTGCATGAGCCGGGCGCGTTCAAGCGCGAGAGTGCGCAGACCTGGGTACGCCTGAACTTCGGCATCTGAGAATACACATAGAAAGCACCGATCCATGAACCGTTCGTACCGCCAAGTCTGGAGCGCCGCCCGCGGCGCCTACATCATCGCTCCTGAAACCGCCCGCGGCAGCGGCAAGGCCGGCCGCAGCGTGCGCGTCGTGCGTGCCGCGGCCGCGCTGGCCGCCGCCGCGGTTCTCGCGCAGGGCGCCACCGCGGCACCCGGCACGCCCTCGCTGGGCCCCGCGGCCACCACCGTAGTGCCCACCGGCGGCAATGCCAATGCCTACGTGTCCGCCAACGGCGTGCCGGTGGTGAACATCAATGCCGCCAACGCGGCCGGCCTGTCCCACAACCAGTTCACCCGCTACGACGTGGACAGCAAGGGCATGGTACTGAACAACAGCAGCTTCGCCAAGGCGGCGGTGGTGCAGTCGCAACTGGCGGGCCAGGTGGTGGGCAACATCAACCTGGGCGAACAGGCAAAAGTCATCCTGAACGAAGTGGTCTCCACCAACCGCAGCACGCTGGCCGGCTATACCGAAGTATTGGGCGGCAAGGCCGACGTGATCGTCGCCAACCCCTACGGCATCACCTGCTCCGCCTGCGGTTTCATCAACAGCGACCGGGTCACCTTGACCACGGGCGTGCCGTTCTTCAACGCGGATGGTTCCGTGGGCGGCTTCGACGTGCGCCGCGGCGATGTGCTCATCGATGGCGCGGGCCTGAATGCCAGCGCCCAGCAGATCCTGGATATCGTCACCCGCACCGTGCGCCTGGATGGCCAGGTCAACATGGCGGCCACGGGTGAACTGGGAATCTACGCGGGCCCGGTGCAATGGGCCTACGACAGCCGTACCGTCAGCGGCGCGGCGCAGGCCGATGGCGCCGCGCCGTCGTATGCGATCGATTCGAGCGCGCTGGGCGGCATGTACGCCGGCCGTATCCGCCTGATTGCCACCGAGGCGGGCGTGGGCGTCCGCATGCTGGGCGATGCCGCGGCGAGCGGTGCCGACTTCCGGCTCGACGCGGCGGGCAAGGTGCAATTGCAGGGCCGCGTATCGGCCAACAAGGATATCGCCATCACCCAGGCTGGCACGCAGGGTGCCGCGCAGCTGGAAATCGGCGGCGCCAATGCCTCGCTGACGGCGCAGGACAATGTCACGCTGACCGCCGCTGGCGGTATAACGCTGGACGAAGGCCCGGTGAAGGCCGGCAAGGACCTGCTGGTGCATGGCGCCAGCCTGGACGACGTTTCCAGCACGAACGCCACGCGCAACGCGGGTGGCAATGTCGACGTGGCCGTTGCCGGCAACGCGGCCATTGCCGGCACCACGTGGGGCGCCGGCGGTAGCCTGAAAGTCGCCGCGGGCGGCGATGCCGCCGTCAATGGTGCCACGCTGTACAGCGGCGGCACCGCCACGGCGGCTGATCGCGCGCTCGCCATCTCGGCCGGTGGCGATGCCACGTTCGCGAAATCGAAGGTGACCGGTACCGATGCGGTGACATTCGCTGCGGGCGGCAAGCTGGCCGCCGACGCGGGCACCGAGGCAACGGCTGCCGCCGACATGACCATGTCCGCCGCCGCCGGGTTCGATAACGCCGGCAAGCTGCTCTCAGGACGGAACATGCTGCTCCAGGGAAGCGCCGGCATGGCGGCGGCGAATGCCGGCCTGCTGCAGGCGCAGGGCGCGCTGGTACTCGGCGGGGATGCCAGGCTGGCGCTGGCCAACGTCGCCGGCGGCAAGCTGCTGGGCGGCAGCGTGGCCATCGACGCGACCACATTCGACAATGCCGGTACCGTGCAGGGTATCGACGGCGTCGTCGTGGCCGCTTCCGGCGCCTTCGCCAATGCCAGGGACGCGCTGGTGCTGGCGACGGCGGCCGGCAAGGACGTGACGATCCAGGCCGCGGCGCTGGACAATGCGGGGCGCATCCAGTCAGCCGGTGCGCTCGGCGCGACGGTCATGGGTGATCTCGCCAACAGCGGCGAACTGCTGACCACCTCGGCGGCTGATGGCGGCGCGAACGGCTCGCTCGCTATCGGGGCAATGAATATCGACAACCGTGGCCTGGCGGTCGCCGCCGGTGCCGCCACGCTGGACGCAACCGGGGCACTGGTCAA
This sequence comes from Pseudoduganella sp. jia 12, assembly GCF_055502675.1. NCBI lineage: Bacteria > Pseudomonadati > Pseudomonadota > Betaproteobacteria > Burkholderiales > Oxalobacteraceae > Pseudoduganella > Pseudoduganella sp. jia 12. The sequence goes on along the minus strand of NZ_JBUXKP010000001.1, from coordinate 283,011 downwards.
CAGCGGCCAGGTCCAGGGCACCACGCTGGTCGTGGAAGCGGGAAGCTCGATCACGAACCGGGGCCCGGGCGGCGTGCTGCTGGCGCAGGGCGATGCCACCCTGCGCGGCGCGTCGCTGGACAACAGCGGCGCGGTGCAAGCGGGCGCCAACCTCGCCGTGAAAGTCGCCAACGCGCTGGTCAACAAGGGTGCACTACAAACCCGCGACAAGGCTGGCCAGCTGACGCTGGACGCGGCCACGATCGAGAATGCGGCGGCCGGCACGGTGGCCGCCGCCGGTGATGCCGCCTTGCGTGCAGCACACGGCGACCTGGCCAACGCGGGGCAGATCGACGTTGCCGGCGCGCTGGAATTGGGTGCCACCCGGGGCATCCTCAATCGCGGCGTGGCGGTTGCTGCCGACGCGGTCACGGCGCGTGGCGCCACCTTTGAAAACTCCGGCATGCTACAGGGCGGCGCGCAGCTTGCCGTGACGGCCAGCGGCGCCATCGGCAATCTGGGCACGTTGCAAGCTGTCGGCGCGAATGGCGCGGTGACGCTGCACGGCGCATTGATCGAAACAAGCGGCACAGTGCAGGCGGCCGGTTCTGCGACCTTGCAGGCGACGGGCAGGGACGTTGTCAACCGGGGCAAGATCCTGGCCGGTGGCAATCTCGCGATCACCGCCAGCGCATTGGTCGGCAACGCTGGAGCCGATGCCGTGATGGCTGCCCAGGCCAGCGTGACGCTGCGCGCCGCCGCACTGGAAAACGCCGGGACGATCGAGGCCGTGACCGGCTTGCAGGCCGATGTCGTGGGCCGCTTCAGCAACGCCGGCACCGTGCGGTCGACAGGCGATGGTCAGTCCCTGTCGGTCACGGCAGGGGATCTGGTCAACAATGGCTTCATCCTCACATCCGGCAAGGCCCGCGTGACCACGACGGAGGCCTCGCTGTACAACCACGGCGAAATATCCGCCATCGACGAGATGACGTTGCGGGCCGCGACAACGCTGGTCAACCGCGGGAGCCTCCTGTCGTACACCAGCCTGGCCGCGAAGGCCGCCGACTTCGACAGCCGCGGCACGGTACAGGGCGAGCGGGATGTGGAGGTCACGGCGACGGGCACGCTGACCAACAGCGGCCTGATGCTGACACGCTCGGCGGCCGGTGCGCTGGCACTGCGCGGTGGTTCGATCTCGACCAGCGGCACCGTGCAATCGGCCGGTACCGCGGTGCTGACATCCACCACCGGCGCGGTCACGAACAGAGGCAACATCACGGCGGACGGCGATATCGCCATCGACGGGGCCACGGCCTTCGACAATGCCGGCCCATCGAGCCAGGTCATCGGCTCGCAGGACGTGACGATCGGTGGCGGCAGCGGCTTCACCGCCGGTAACGCGGGCCGCGTGCAGGCGGCCGGCGACCTGGCCATCGGCGCGGCCAATGGGCGCGCCGCATCGCTGGTGAACACGGGCACGCTGTTCGGTACCGATGTCTCCGTGCATGGCGGCACCGTCGTCAACGAGGGGCGCCTCCAGGCGCTGGGCAACGGCACCGTCGACGCGGCGAGCCTGGACAACCAGGGCAGCACGGCAGTGCTGATTTTCGGCATCGACGAGGGCGATGCCGCCATCACGCTGACTGGCGAGCTGAGCAACAGCGGCGCCCTGCATTCCGGCGGCAACCTGTCGATCCGCGCCGCACGGGTGCAAAACACCGACACGGCCGGCATCTCGTCGCTGGCCGACACGACGATCACGGCGACTTCCGGCGGCATCAGCAATGCCGGCGCGCTGTATGCGGCCGACACGCTGGCCGCGACGGCCGCCGGCCAGGTCATCACCAATACCGATTCCGGCACGATGGATGCGACCGACATCGCCATCTCGGCCGGCACGTTCAACAATTACAATACCGTCATCGCGACCAACGATACGTCCATCACGACGACCGTCGCGTTCAACAACCTGCCGACCGGCCGTGTGCCCGACATCATCGTCGCGGACACCAGCTACGGCGCGGTCACCGTGCCGCACGATTCGGGCGAATACAACTGCAACATCCTTGGCGACTATTGCGACCAGATCCGCGTGTATGCGCAAAGCTACAAGGTCACGCAGGGCCTGGATGCGCCGATGCCGACGCAGAAAGGCGAGATCATCGCCGGCAACAAGATCACGATCTCCTATGGCCAATCGGGCCGCAACCAGGCCTCGCTGATCTCCGCGCCGACGATCGACATCAGCGGCGCGGGCACGTTCACGAACGAAGACCTGCACCTGGAAGAAATCAGCTACGTGCGCCGCTGGCGCGACTACAAGACCGACAGCACGTTCGGTTCGCTGAACCATGACTGGACATTCCCGACGACCACCGGGCAGTTCGGCTGCAATGACGGCGCCTGCTTCACGGGCACCGCCGGCAGCGCCAACGACGCGGCCAACAGCTCGGCGGCGCTGGAGACGGGCCGCCGCGTGATCCAGATCTGGCGCGCCGGTATCTATGCGACGAACCTGAACTTCAATGGCGGCGCGCTCATGAACCTGGGCTCGCCGTATGAGCAGGCCCCCGACGCCACCACGCAAACCGGCACCGGTGCCGCGACCGCCACGCAGGTATCGGGCAGCAGCGTGACGCCGTCCGCGGGCGGCCTGTTTCCATCGCTGACGGGCGTGAAAGTGAAGCCCCAGGCGGACAACCGCAGCGTGAAGGTGGACGCCGCGAATGCCGTGAGTTTCGTTGGCCTGAACCTGGCATTGCCGACCAACCCGAACGGCTACTTCGTGGCGGTCAAGGATCCGAAGGCGAACTACCTGGTCGAGACGAACCCGCTGTTCCAGGTGGGCAGCAATTCGGTCGGTTCCGACTACCTGTCGAAATTGCTGGGCATCGATCCCGACAAGCAGCAGAAGCGCCTGGGCGACTCGAATTACGAGGCCAAGCTGGTACGCGACCAGCTGATCGCGCAGACCGGCAACAACATCATCAAGGGCATGGCAAACGAGGCGGCGCAGATCCAGGCGCTGATGGACAACGCGGCAAGCCAGGCGGCCGGCCTGGGCCTCGCGTTCGGCCAGCCGCTCAGCAAGGAGCAGGCGGCTGCGCTGACCGAGGACATGGTGTGGATGGTCGAGCAGGTGGTCAAGGGCCAGAAGGTGCTGGTACCGGTCGTCTACCTGGCGCAGAGCACCCGCGACGCGATCGAAAAGGGCGGTCCGGTGATCTCGGCCACCAACGCCAATATCAAGGCCGGCACGCTGGCCAATACCGGCGGTACCATTGCCGGCGACACGCTGGCCATCGAGACCGAAGGGGACGTGCGCAATACGGGCGGCAAGATCAAGGGCGGCGACGTATCGGTGAAGTCGACCAATGGCAGCATCATCAATGAAACGGTGGCGCAGACCCAGGGCGGCAAGGACTTCGCCCGCACCGTGATCGGCGCCACCGGCTCCATCGAAAGCACCGGCAACCTGTCGCTCGACGCCGCCAAGGACATAACCGTGAAGGGCGCGAGCGTGAAGGCGGGCGGCGACGCCAGCCTGGCTGCCGGCGGCGCCGTCACGTTCGATACGATCCAGGACAAGAGCGCCGACACCACCTACAAGGCAACCGAGGGCCTGTGGGGCCTGTCCGGTTCCAGCGAAAAGACACATACCGCCACCACGACCAATATCGGGTCTACCCTGGAGACAGGCGGCAACCTGAAGGTGAAGAGCGGCGGCGACACGACGATCGCCGGTTCGAACGTGAAGGTGGGCGGCGACCTGGCCATGGATGCGGGCGGCGACGTCAACATCGTCTCGCGCCAGGACACGGTGGAAACCAGCAATTCGTCGAGCAAAAAGGGCCTTGGCGTGGGCGGCGGACTGTATGGTTCCACCGAGACCACGACGGATACCTTCAAGGGCCGCAACGTGGCGTCCGGCATCGAAGTGGGCGGCAATGCCACCGTCAACACGGATGGCACGCTGACCTTGCAGGGCTCGAAGCTGAAGGTCGGCGGGGACGCCGAGCTGAACGCGGCGGACGTGCAGGTGTTGGCCGGCAAGGACGAGGATCGAACCACGACCACGACGACCACCACGTCCTTCCTGAAGCTCTCGGCCGCTTCCGGCAGCGCCGATTCCGGCGCGGGCGCCCAGTCTGGCGCCGGTTCGTCGGCATCGTCCAGCAAGGGGAAAGGCGGCGCGCAGGCGGACGCGCAGGCAGGCGCCGCGGCGTCGGCCGGTGCCGAAGCCAGCGCGTCGGGCAGCGCAGGCCTGACCCTGGCCGAAACCACCACCACGAACTCGATGGACTACAAGTCGCGCGCTGTGGGATCGGAAATCGACATCGGCGGCAACCTGAAGGTCGATTCGAAGAAGGACATCGTGCTGCAGGGCGCTAACGTGAACGTCGGCGGCGACGCGGAGCTGAAGGCGGCGCAGGATGTGAAGATCCTCGCTTCGCAGGATATCGACATCTCGACCAGCAAGACCAGCACCACGCAGATCGGCCTGTACGTGGATTCGGAAAACAAGGCTTCCGCGGGCGCCGAGGCATCGGCAAGTGCGAACGCCGGTGCCAGTTCCGGGCGCAACGGCAGTGCCGCCGGCGCCAACGCACAGGCCGGGGCCCGTGCCGGCGCCGAGGCGTCGTCCGACACGAACATCGACCTGGTACGCACGCAGACCACCGAGACCAACAGCCTGGACATCCGCAACAATGGCACCACGCTGAACACGGGCGGCAAGCTGAAGATCGACGCGGGCAACAAGCTGACGGTGCAGGGTTCCGATGTGGCGGGCGAAGGCGGCGTGGCCCTGAAGGCGAAGGACATGGAGTTCCTGGCCGCGGAAGACGTCAGCGTGACGTCGACCAAGACCACGAAGACCAGTGCCGGCCTGTATATCAGCGGCAGCGCCAGTGCGGAGGCGGGCGCCTCGGCATCGGCCAGCGCCAGCGCCGGCCAGAACGCGGGTGGCCAGAACGCCAGCGCCAGCTTCAATGCGGAGGCGGGCGCCTCGGCCGAAGCAAAGGTCGGCGCGGGCATCCAGGCGCGCCATTCCACCGAATCGTCGACCGAAGGCTCGACGACGGCGCGTGTGTCGACGATCCGCTCCGGTTCGGGCGACATCGAGCGCACCGCCACCGGCAAGATCACCGACGTGGGCACGGAAATCGAGGCGGCGGGCGACTTCAGCCAGTCGGCCGAGACCATCGAGAGCCACGCCGCCAGGAATACCACGTTCTCGAGCAGCGAATCGCAATCCGACTCGATGAAGCTGGGCGTGTATGCCAAGGCGGGCGCCGAAGCCAAGGCCGAGGCCAGCGGTTCGGCCGATGCCGGCGCCGGCCTGCTTGGCCCGGGTATGGGCAGCGGCACGAAGAGCGGCGCCGAGGCGGGTGCGGACGTGAGCGCAGGCGTCGAGGCGCAGTATGCGCATTCGTCCAGCAGTTCGAGCAGCAACAGCAGCGAGGCGGTGGTGTCGACGATCAAGGCGGGCGGCAAGGTCACCAGCAAGTCGACCGGCAAGACCACGCTGGAAGGTACCCAGATCGCCGGCGGCGGTGACGTGTCGCTGGAAGCAAAGGAGCTGGACTTCAAGGCGGCCCGCAACACGGAATCGTCCAGCGAATCGAACCTGGACGTGAACGCGTCGGCCAGCGTCGGCCTGAACCTCGGTTCGTCCGGCGCAGTCGACGGCGCGCTGGGAGGTGGCTTCGAGAAGGGCAATGGCAGCGCATCGTCGTCGACGGCCGTGACGGGCAGCATCCAGTCAGGCGGGAACCTGGCAATCAAGACGCAGGGCGATGCCCGCTTCGAGGGCACCGATATCGGCGCCGGGGGCGATGCGTCGGTGGCGGCGGGCGGCAAGCTGGCGTTCGACGCGGCCCGCAACGAGAGCAGCGAAAGCAGCAGCTCGTCGAATGCCCAGGTCGACCTGTCGATCTCCAAGTCGCGTGGCGGCGACAGCGAATCGTCGGCTGGCCTGGAGGCATCCGGTGGCTTCGCCAACGACAAGTCGACGTCCAGCGAGGCGGTCACCGGCAAGATCGCCGCCGGGGGCAACCTTTCCCTTTCGTCGGGCAAGGACATGAAGTTCGAAGGCACCAGCGTGGCGGCGGGCGGCGATACCGATATCGCGGCCGGCGGCAACGTGGACTTCGCCGCTGCGCGCAACACCAGCAGCAGCACTTCGACCAGCGCTTCGGCCAGCCTGAGCCTGTCGGCATCGTCCAGCAGCGACAGCGCGGCCGGCACGAGCGAGAAGAGCAAGAGCGGTGCGTTCGGCGTCGAAGGCGGCTATTCGACCGAGAAGAGCTCCGAGGCGGTAGCCGGCTCCCTGGCGACGGGCGGCAACCTGAAGGTGAAGTCGGGCGGCAACGCCACGTTCGAGGGCACCGACATCGCGGCCGGTGGCAAGGCGGCCATCGACGCCAAGGGCGACGTGAACTTCAAGGCGGCCGAAACCACGTCCGAATCGTTCGGCGTGTCCGCGTCGATCGGCGCGGAAGCGACCAATACGACGAAGACCGGTGGTACGGCATCCCCGGGCGCGGCGTCCACGGGTCCCGCATCCACAGGCGCCGCGGCTGCGGGACCGGAAGTCGAGAAGGAGCGCGGCGGCAGTGTCGGCTTCGAGCTGGGCAAGTCGAGCAGCAGCGACAAGAAGGCGGCCACGATCAGCGCCGGCAGTATCGACATCACGTCGGGCCGCAACACGAACTTCGAAGGCACCAAGGTGGCCGCCGATGGCGACATCAATGTGGCGGCCAGGGGCGATGTCAATGTGACGACCGCGAAGAGCACCAGCAGCAACGTGGGCGTCTCGCTGAGCGGCGGGCACGAGTCGAGCGGCAACCCGGCCGATGCGGACAGCAAGGCATCGTCCACGCGAGTGGGGGCCGGCTTCGAAGTCGGTTCCTCGTCGACCAACGATGGGGCATCGTTCACGTCCGGCGGCAAGGTAGCGATCGGCGCCGGCGGCCGAGCCAATCTCGTCAGCACCGAAGTGAAGGCGGATGGCGGCCAGCAGGTCACCGCGGCAGGCGGCGTGACTCGCAGCACCGCCGTCGACACCGATAGCGGGTTCGGCATGTCGGCAGTGGCGCGTTCCGACACGAAGCCAAAGGAGGCCGCCACGCCCGCGGCCGGCGCGGCGGCTCCGGCGGGCGCCACCGTGGCGCCGCAGGCCGAAGCGGCACCGGCGGGTGAGGTGGTCAAGCCCGGCGCGGCGCAACCCTAAACCGCCCAGGCCGCACCGTCGGCCGTGGCGGCGAAGAAAGCGCCTGCCAGGAAGGCACCGTTGAAGAAGACCGTGGCGAAAGCCGCGGACGACGCGACAAAGTCCTGATTTACCACCAGGACGGGTAAAACCCCGATCAACGGCGGCCCGCGGGCCGCCGTTGGCTGTTTACAGTGGCGCGCACGGCGCAAACGCTCCGCGCCTGCGCGAAACGCTCAATTGATTGACCAATGAGCCCCCATGTCTCGCAGGCAAATGGCTTTATGATCTGGCACTGTCCCATAGACCACATCCAGAAGCCCCGATGCCCAAGATCCCCGCCTCGCTCCGTCGCCGCTGCCTTCCCCATCTCCTCCAATTGAGCCTTGCCGCGCTGGCGCTGCAGGCCGGCGCCCAGGAACTGGGCATTCCGCAGGCCTCCGATGCGCAGCAGCGCCAGGCGCAGGCCAACACCGCCGCCAATGCGCCGGTATTGCTGATGGCGGCCGTGCCGCTGTCGGCGCAAGGGAAGTTCAGCGTGTACTCGTCCAGCGATGGCGTCACGTTCACCACGCTGGCTTCCGAGGCGCATGCGCCGCAGGGCGCCACGCTGGCCGATCCGTCGATCGTGCGGCACGAAGGCCGGTACTACGCTGTGTATGCGCAGGGCGCGAACCTCGGCATCGCCCGCTCGGCGGATTTGAAGACGTGGGAAGCGGTCCGCACGGCGCCGCTGGCGCTGGCCGGCGGCGCGCAGGTGTCCGCGCCGCGCTGGGTGCGGGAACGGGACGGCGCCCTGAAAGTGGTCGTCGCGGCCGGAACGCAAACCTATATCGTCGCGCCGGATGCCGGCTTCACGGCGTGGTCCGCACCGCAGGCCGTGCAGGGGCTGTCGGGCGGCGCATCGGTCGTCGCCACGGAGAGCGGCGATGGTGCCTACACCGCGCTGGTGCGCAATGCCGGCAGCGGCGCGCTGGAAGTGGCCACCGCGCAAACCCTGGCGGGGCCTTGGGTCGCACAGCAGGGCAGCGGCCCGGGCGGATCGTCCGGCGGCCAGTCGCTGGTGAAGCTGGCCGACGGCACGTGGCGCGCCTACTTTGCCGACGCCGGGCAGTACTGGTTCTCGGACAGCCGCGACCTGCGCGCCTGGTCGCCGCGGGCGAAGGTGGGCGGCGTATCCGGCATGATCGGCGCCGCTTCCGTCATTGCCGAGGAGCGCAAGGCCTTCGCGGCGGCGACGAAGCCGAAAGGCCAGCCCAGGAAGGTGTCGTGGGACGAGCATTCGCTGAAAGTGGACGGCAAGCGCATCGTCGTCTGGTCCGGCGAGGTGCATCCGTTCCGCCTGCCCAGCCCCTCGCTGTGGCGTGACGTGATCCAGAAGATGAAGGCGCTCGGCTTCAACGGCATCGCCTTCTATTTCCACTGGGGCTACCATTCGCCGGCGCCGGGCGTGTACGACTTCAACGGCATCCGCAACGTGGAGCGCGCGATCGAGATCGCTGAAGAGGAGGGCATGTACATCATCGCCCGCACGGGCCCCTACATCAATTCGGAGCTGACCGGCGGCGGCTATCCGGGCTGGATGTTCCGCAACCGCGCCGAGGCGCGCACGGACGATCCGGTGTACCTGGCGGCGTCCGACGAGTGGATGACCCAGATTAACGCGATCATCGCACGCCACCAGGCCACCGATGGCGGCGGCAACATCGTCGCCTACCAGCTGGAGAACGAACTGGGCAAGGTGGAGCCGAAGCACGTGCGCCAGATGGACCACCTGGCGAAGAAGGCGCGTGCCGATGGCATCACCGTGCCGTTCTTCCACAACGCGGCGGGCCGCCTGCCCGACTGGACGCCGAAGAATTCGACGGCGCCTTGGGCAAACACCGGTCCGACCGACATCTACGCGTTCGACGGCTACCCGGGCGGCAGCTGCAACGTGTTCGCCGATCCGTCCGGCCCGAACAAGGCGCCCGACTGGGGCATCTACGCGCAGCCGGGGCCCAAGGCGGGCGCGCTGTCGTCGCCCGGCACGCCGGGCTTCGCGGCGGAGCTGGGCGGCGGCTGGTTCGATTACTGGGGCTCGAACGGCACCTACAACTGCACGGCCGAACGCCAGGGCAAGGGCTACCAGCGGGTGTTCTACGGCACCAACCTGATCAACCGCATCACGATCCACAACGTATACATGACGTTCGGCGGCACGTCGTGGGGCTGGCTGGGCGGGCCGGTGGTCTACACGTCCTACGATTACGGCGCGCCGATCTCGGAAGACCGCGGCCTGCGGCCGAAGGCGCTGGCGCTGAAGCAGCAGGGCATGTTCGTGCAGGCGGCCGAACAGGCCATCGCGCAGATGGACAAGGGACCGGCCATCGCCACGTCGTCGAACCGGGTCAAGGTCTACCACAACGTCAATCCGGCATTGGGATCGCACGTGCTGCTGGCCGTGCACAGCCCGTCGGACCTGCTGACCGACGACAGTTTCACCTTCGATCTCGCCACGAAGGACGGCGGCTACCGGGTGCCGCTGCGCCTGAACGGCCAGGATGCCAAGATGTTGCTGGCGAGCTATCCGCTGGAACGCCAGCACCTCGTGTATTCCACGTCCGAACTGCAGACGCATTTCAGGAACGGCGAGCGCGACATCGCGCTGCTGCATGGCCGCGACGGAGAAGCCGGCGAAACGGTGCTGCGCTTTACCGGCGCGCCAAAGGTGGAAGTCCTGGCCGGCAAGGTCGCTTCCAGCTTCGACGCGGCGAAGGGCGACCTGAAGCTGACGTACACGCACGATGGCCTGGCCCGGGTGCGCATCACCGGCGGCGGCCGCGCGCCCCTGCTGCTGCTGCTGGCCGACGAAAAATCCAGCCTGCAATTCTGGACGCAGAAAACGCCGGCAGGCCAGGTGCTGCAGATGACGCCCGCGCTGGTGCGCAGCGCCACGCTGGCCGGCGGCAAGCTGGCGCTGACGGGCGACACCACCGCGGCGAGCACGATCGAGATCTGGGGTCCGGCGTTCAGCGCCGCGACATTCAACGGCGAGGCATTGTCGTTGGCCGCGCAGCCGGACGGCAGCTTCAAGTCGAACGCGGTGAGTGGCCCGGCCGCCGTCAGGCTGCCGGATCTCGCGGCGCTGCCGTGGGTGCGCCGCACCGACAGCCCTGAGGCACAACCGGGCTTCGACGATGCCCAATGGGTAAAAGCGGACAGCCGCGCCTCGGCGGCGCAGACGTGGACGATGCCCGAGCGCGGCCAGCCCACGCTGGCGATGAGCGACTACGGCTTCCACCATGGCGACGTGTGGTACCGCGGGCACGTGGAGATCAAGGACAAGGGTAACGGTAAACCCACTAATCAGCTCGAACTGTTCTACGGCGCGGGCGGTGCCGGCATGCTGCAGGCATGGATCGACGGCCGCTTCGTCGGCCAGCACGAAATGGATACGGGCCGCTCGTTCCCCGAAACGACGGACAGCGTGAAGCTGTCGCTGGGCGACCTGAAACCGGGCAGGCACGTGATCGCCGTCATGGTGCGCAATAACTCCCATAACTGGAACCTGATGGCCGACGATTACCACCGCGAGGCGCGCGGCCTGATCTCGGCATCGCTGACGTCGAAAGGCGGCAAGCGCTTCGGCGTGCCGATCGACTGGCGCATCCAGGGCCGCCGCGGCGGCGAAACGCTCGTGGACGTGGCGCGCGGCCCGCTGAACAATGGCGGCCTGCATGGCGAGCGGGAAGGCTGGCATCTCCCATCGGCAGGAAAAGCCGCCGGCTGGACGGCGGCGAAACCGACCGATGCGCCACCGGCGGCCGGCACCTACTGGGTAAAGACCGGTTTCGACCTGGACCTGCCAACAGGGCACGATGTGCAATTGGGCCTGGCGTTCGGCGATGCGTCGCAACCCCGTTCCGACCGCGAGAACCGGGCACTGATCTTCGTGAACGGCTGGAACATGGGCCAGTTCATCGCCCATATCGGTCCGCAGCGCACGTTCGTGATCCCGCCGGGCATCCTGAACCCGAACGGCCGGAACACGATCGCGCTGGCGGTCACGACAGACGGCAAGAAGGAAAACGCGCTGGAACCCGTGCGCCTGGTCAACCTGCGCACCGCGCGGGGCGGCGTCCCGCTGGAGGTGGTGGCAACGCCGCAGGACCCGGCGCCGCAAAGGTAACGCCGCAGGAGGGCGGCCCTGCCAATGGCCCGGTCCGCGCCGGGCCATTGCCATGCCGGGTAAGTGCGCCAGCTAACGGACGGCGAGCCGCGACGGGTCCACCCTGTGACGGAACACAGGAGGATCCATGGACGCAGGGTATGTGAAGCTGAGCAATGAACCGGCGCTAGCGCAACTGGTCACGCGCACGGACCCCACGCTGGCCTGCTGGGCCGCGCTGGTGCAGGTGTGGGACGGCATCGAAGGCACGCTCGACGAGACCGACCCGCCCGGCAGCGCGGAGAACGCCACGCCGATGACGGCGGTGCGGCCGTTCGTCTGACCGCATCGGCCCTTTTGCCGGTTTCCTTCGTCGGAACTCAGCGCGGCGCCACCTTGGCGCCGCCGAACAGCTGCAGCGGTACCGCTTCGGCCATCGCGGCCATGCCCGCGTCGTTCGGATGCAGGTGGTCGCCGCCGTCGTATTTCGCCTGCAACCGCGATGGCCGCGCCGGATCGCGCAGCGCACGGTCGAAGTCGATCACCGAGTCGAACTCGCCGCCCTCGCGTATCCATTTGTTGACGGCCTGCCGCACGGCTTCCTTGGGCGCCGTGTAATAACCCGGGAAGACAGTGCCCTCGAACGGCGTCAGCGTGGCGCCGTGGATGGCGATGCCATGCGCGCGGGCGCGGGCGATCACCTGCCGGTAGCCGGCGATCAGGTCTTCCGCCGTGGGGCCCTCCGCGGCCGGCATCGAGCCGGTGCCGGGGTGGCCGATGTCGTTGATGCCGACGAGGAGCACCACATGGCGCACGCCCGCGGTGGCCAGCACGTCGCGATCGAAGCGGGCCAGCACGGCGCGGCCGAACGGCGGCCATTCGCCGGGATCGCGCAGCAAGCGGTTGCCGCCGATGCCGCGGTTGACGATACCGAAGGTCACATCGGGACGGCCCGTCTGCAGCCGCCGCGCCAGCACGTCGGGCCAGCGCCGGTTCGTGTCGGCCGTCGTGTTGGAGCCGTCGGTGATCGAATCGCCCAGCGCGACGATCGTCCCGGCCCCCGGGGCCATCACATCCACCGCCGTCAGGAAGGGCCATGACGTGATCGTGCGCTGCGTCGGGAACGCCGCGGCAGCCGTGAAGTTGCCGGGGCCGGACACGTAGCTGGTCTGGAATGCGTTGTTGTGGACCGTCGTTGCCCGTGCCTCGCCCGGCAGGTGCAGGCTCACGGCGAGGTCCGACCGCGCCGGTACGGCCAGGTCCACCGGGTCGGACAGCACCGGCGCGCCGGGCGGAATCACCACGGAGGGCCGGCCGCCGAATGTCAGCGCGCGGCCTGATTCGGCAACGATCCCTGCGCCGCCGGCGCGCAGCGCCAGGTGCGCCGCGCCGATGCGCAGCGGCGCGCTACCCAGTTCGTTCGATAGCCGGATACGTACCTTGCTGCCGCCGATGCTGGTGTGGACGATCAGCCGCAAGGTCTGGTCGTTGAACTTTTCCAGCGTCTTCGATGCCGCGTCGGCCGGTGCGGTGCCCCACGTGCCAGCCCAGTTGTCGTCCTGACCCCCGCTCGCTTCGGGTGCGCCATGGGCGAATGGCATGCCGGCCAGCGTGGCCAGCGCAAGGGCGGCGGCCAGCAGGTTGCGCCGCGCGGGCGCGAACGTCGTCTTCAAATCGGTCTCCTCGTTCGTTGCGGTCCCGCGTGTCGGGGCCAGGCGACACTGTAAGCAGCGCCGCCGTGGCGCGCAAGGGCGCATGGCGTTGTTCAAAGCACACAGCATCGTCAGCTTTTGCACCGAAACCGCCCATAACGGCTCAACTGCGTGAGTGATTGGTGCTCGGATCGCCTCGGCAAAATGATCTCGTCCTAAGATCGAACCGACTCCGGCAAACGGAGCATTAAAAAAACGAGGAGACGGTATGAAGTCCACGAAGCACATGGGGCATCGCGCGCTGCCGGCCGCGCGGTTGACCAGCCTGGCGCTCGCGATCGCCACGCTGGCGGCGCAGGCGGCCGCGCAGGAGCAGGTACAGGAACCGACGCCGCAGCCAGGCGCACAGCAAACCGCACCGCAAGCGGCGCAGCAGCCGGCACAGGATCCGAACGTCGTCGTCGTGACGGGGTTCCGGGCCAGCCTGAACAGCGCGCTGAACACGAAGAAGAATTCCGACGGCATCGTCGATGTGATCAAGGCCGAGGATATCGCCAAGTTCCCGGATGCGAACCTGGCCGAGTCGCTGCAGCGCGTGCCCGGCGTGGCGCTGGCGCGCGGCGACGGCGGCGAGGGCAAGCAGATCACCGTACGCGGCCTGAATGCCGGCTTCACCAGGGTGCGCATCAACGGCATCGAAGGCGTGGCGGCCACCGGTTCGTCGGACATCAACGGCAGCACGAACCGCGGCCGCGGCTTCGACTTTTCCGTGTTCGCTTCCGAACTGTTCAACAGCCTGGAAGTGCGCAAGACATCGGAGGCCGCCGTCGAGGAGGGCTCGCTGGGCGCCACCGTCGACCTGCGCACGGGGCGCCCGTTCGACTTCAAGGGCCGCACCGTCAGCGTGGGCGCGCAGGAGTACTACAACGACCTGTCGAAGAAAACGCAGCCGCGCGTGACCGCGTTGCTGTCGGACCGCTGGGAAACGCCGTACGGCAAGGTGGGCGCGCTCGTGTCCGGCGCCTGGTCGAAGCGCCGCGCGCTGGAAGAGGGTTATGAGGCGGTGGACCTGCTGTCGGCCAACGCCGACGGCGGCTTCTGCTCGCCGGCCGGCTTTGCGCCGCAGAATCCCGCGAACAGCGCGGCGAAGGGCATCGACGCGGCCAACTGCGGCTTCGGTGAACCGCGCACGTCGAACCTGGCGGCCTGGAACGACGTGATGGGCCGCACCGACAACAACGGCGGCACGATCGCCAGCCCTGCGGCCGGTTCGGGCGCGTTCCACCCGCGCATTCCGCGCTACCGCCGCTCGATGACGGACTACGAACGCACGGGCCTCACCGGTGCGCTGCAATGGAAGCCTTCGGCCGACACGGACGTCAACCTCGACCTCATGTACGGCAAGTTCGAGAACCGCCGCTACGACAACTACATTTCCGCGATCTCGTTCGGCCGCACGCTGCAGACGGCGAACGGCAAGCCGCAGACATCGATCGTGGAATCGCACTTCAACGACAACGGCAGCTGGGATTACGGCAAGTTCAACGGCGTGGACGTGCGCAGCGAAGGCCTGCTCGACGTTTACACGACCACGTTCAAGCAGTACGTGTTCTCCGGCGGCCACCGCTTCAGCGACCGCTTCAAGGTCAACTTCCTGCACGGCACGTCGAACTCGGAGCTGGACGAACCGATGCGCGCGACCGTGCAGTTCGATTCGCCGAACGTGGACGGCTTCTCGTACGACTTCCGCAACAACCGCAACGTGCCGGCGCTGAACTTCGGCATCGACGTGTCGAACCCGAACAGCTTCACGTTCGGGCCGCAGGAAGCGGACGGCACGCTGCATGGCCAGTTCGTGGGCCGCTACCTGAACACCCGCAACAAGCTGAAGACGACGGAGCTGAACGGTTCGTTCGAGCTGAACGACAACCTGACCTTGCGCGGCGGTTACTCGAACCGCAAGAACACGTGGAGCAACGTGGAGATCGGCTCGGGCGGCAACGGCCTGGCATTGCCGGCCGGCGTGACGGTGGCCGATATCTCGCAGCAGGTCTCGGGCTTCGGCAAGGGCCTCGGTGCGAACGTGCCGTCGTCGTGGGCGGCGGTGGACCTCGACAAGCTGCGCGCCATCTACGACATCGAATGCCACTGCGACGCGGTGCCCGGTTCGCAGTATGCGTACCTCACGCAGGCCAATCGCGCGGTGGAGGAAAAGATCGATGCGCTGTACGGCATGGTCGACTTCAACTACGACCTGTTCGGCATCGGCTGGCGCGGCAATGTGGGCGTGCGCGGCGCCGAAACGAAGGCCACGTCGATGGCGCTCATCAACGTCAACGGCCAGCTGCAGCCGAACATCGTCACGAAGAAGTACCGCGACTGGCTGCCGGCGTTCAACCTGACGGCGCAGCTGCCGCAGGACGTGTTCCTGCGCTTCTCGGCGGGCAAGACGCTGTCGCGGCCGGAATACGTGGACCTGGCGCCGTCGGCCACCGTGTCCGGCCAGTCCGGCACCGTGGGTATCGGCAACGGCGACCTCGATCCGATCCGCGCCAGAACGTACGACCTGCAGGCCGAGTGGTACTACGCGAAGAACGCCATGGTGTCGCTGGGCGTGTTCCGCAAGGAGATCGACAGCTTCATCCAGACCGTGTCCGAGCGCGCCGTGTACAACACGCTGGGCCTGCCGAACGACCTGCTGGTGTTCAACGGCTGCTCGATCACGGGCGGCACGCCGGGCTGCCCCACGTCGCCGACCGATTCGGTGGTGGTGAGCCGCAAGGTCAACACCCCGGGCGGCCCGCTGAACGGCCTGGAATTCAACCTGCAGGCGCCGTTCACCTTCCTGCCCGGCGTATGGAAGAACTTCGGCATGCTGGCCAACTACACGTACGTGAAGTCGAAGATCACCTACATCACGCGGGTCGACAATCCGCGCACCGACGCGAACGAGCTGCTGAGCGTGCGCGCCAACTTCACGGGCCTGTCGCCGCGCGCGCACAACCTGACGTTCTTCTACGAGGACGAGAAGTTCTCGGCGCGCGTCTCGAAGGCGCACCGTTCGTCGTACCTGCAGGCCGTGCTGGGCGACGTGCAGGGCCACGACTTCACGATCGTGGACGGGTCCACCAACATCGACGCCAGCGTTTCGTACCAGCTGACGCCGAACCTGCGCATCTCGCTCGAAGGCCAGAACCTGACCGACGAGCCGCTGCGCTATGGCCGCGACACGCAGCGCAACGACACGCTGCTGTACGTGCACTCGGGCCGCTCGGCCGTGCTGGGCCTCAGCTACAAATTCTGATTCCGCAGTAACACCGAACCCGCAGCCGCGGGTTCGGCGCATTCGCCAGTGTCTTGAATCGGTAATGAACATTCAGGGCACGAGACATCAACGCAAAAGAGGATGAGACATGCAAAGACCGCAACCGAAGTTGATAGCGCTTGCAGCACTGGCTGTGTGTGCGATGGCTGCCCACGCCAATGCCCAGCAGGCCACGGGTGAGGCGGGGCAGCCGGGTGGGCAGCAGGGAATCCAGACTGCGCAGGCAGCCGTGCCGGCGGACGCGCAGCCGGGCGTGCCGGCGGCAGGATTGGCCCCAGCATCGGCTGCAGCATCGGCCGCAATGCCGGCCACAGCAGAGGCCACGGCGCAGGCGCCCGCGCAATCGAGCGGCCAGTCCGGCGGGCAGGGCGCCACGGGTTCCTCCGCCCAGCCGGCCAGCCAGGGCAGTGGTGCCGAAGCCAATACCGTCGTCGTCACCGGCTTCCGGGCAAGCCTGAACAGCGCGCTGAACACGAAGAAGAACGCCGACGGCATCATCGATGTCATCAAGGCCGAGGACATCTCGAAATTCCCGGACGCGAACCTGGCCGAATCGCTGCAGCGCGTGCCCGGCGTGGCGCTGGAACGGGGCGATGGCGGCGAGGGCAGGCAGATCACCGTGCGCGGCCTCAATTCCGGCTTCACGCGGGTGCGCATCAACGGCATCGAAGGCGTGGCCGCGACCGGCGCCTCGGACATCAACGGCAGCACGAACCGGGGCCGCGGCTTCGACTTTTCCGTGTTCGCCTCGGAGCTGTTCAACAGCCTGTCCGTGCGCAAGACCGCCGAGGCGGCCGTGGAAGAGGGCTCGCTGGGCGCGACCGTCGACCTGCGCACGGGCCGCCCGTTCGACTTCAAGGGCCGCACGATCAGTTTCGGCCTGCAGGAATCCTACCGCGAGATGGGCAAGAAAACCCAGCCGCGCGTGACGGGCCTGATCTCCGACCGCTGGGAAACGCCGTATGGCCGCTTCGGTGCGCTGATTTCCGGCGCCTGGTCGAAGCGACGGGCGCAGGAAGAAGGCTACGAGGCCGTGAGCATCGTGGCCGCCAACACCGACGGCGGCTTCTGCTCGCCGGTCGGCGTGACGCCGCAAACGCCGCCCAATGACCCGCTCAAGGGCGTGAACGCCACCTCGTGCGGGCCGGGCGCCGACCGCCTCACCGACGCCACGGCCTACAACGAAGTGTTCGGCCGCCGCGACGACTACGGCGGCCTGCTGACCAACCCGGCCGCCGGCAATGGCGCGTTCCACCCGCGCATTCCCCGCTTCCGCCGCTCGATGACGGACTACGAGCGCCTGGGCCTGACGGGCGCGCTGCAATGGAAGCCGAATGCCGATACGGATGTCAACCTGGATCTCATGTACGGCAAGTTCGACAACATCCGCTACGACAACTACATCTCGGCCATCTCGTTCGGCCGCACGATGGCGCAGGCCAACGGCAAGCCGCAAACCTCGATCGTGGATGCGGAATTCAACGAGAACGGCCGCTGGATGTACGGCAAGTTCAACGACGTCGACATCCGCAGCGAGGGCCTCGTCGACATCTACAAGACCATCTTCAAGCAGCACGTGTTCACGGTGGGACACCGCTTCAGCGATACATTGCGGGGCAACTTCATGCACGGCGTGTCCGACTCGGAGCTGAACGAACCGCTGCGCGCCACCGTGCAGTTCGATGCGCCGAACGTCGATGGCTTCTCGTTCGACTTCCGCCAGAACCGCGACGTGCCGATCCTGAACTTCGGCATCGACGTGGCGAACCCGGACAACTTCACGTTCGGCCCGCAGGAAGCCAACGGCACGCTGCACGGCCAGTTCGTGGGCCGCTTCCTGAACACCACGAACCGGCTGCAGACCACGCAGGCCGACGTGGAGTGGGAAGTCAACGACAACATCACGTTCAAGACCGGCGTCTCGGCGCGCAAGAACCGCTGGACCAACCTGGAGCTGGCATCGGGCGGCAACGGCCTGCCGCTGCCGGCGGGCACCACGGTGGGCGACTACACGCAGCAGATCACCGGCTTCGGCAAGAACCTGGGCGGCACGGGCGTGCCGACATCGTGGGCCACGGTCGACCTGGACAAGTTCCGCTCCGCCTGGGATATCGAGTGCCACTGCGCCGCGGTGCCGGGCTCCGAGTACAACTACCTGACGCAATCGAACCGCTACGTGGAAGAGAAGATCAACGCGGTGTTCGCCAGCGTGGACTTCAAGTACGACGTGGGCCCGGTCACGCTGCGCGGCAATGCGGGCGTGCGCGGCGCCGAAACGAAGCTGAACTCGATGGCGCTCATCAACGTGAACGGCCAGCTGCAGCCGAACTACGGCTACAAGAAATACCGCGACTGGCTGCCCGCGCTGAACCTGACGGCGATCCTGCCGAACGACGTCTTCCTGCGTTTCTCGGCCGGCAAGGTGCTGTCGCGGCCCGACTACGTGGGCCTGACGCCTTCGGTTTCCGTCAACACCACCGGCCAGTCGGTCTCGATCGGCAATCCGAACCTGGATCCGATGCGCGCCGACACGTTCGACCTGCAGGGCGAATGGTATTACGCGAAAAACGCCATGGTGGGTCTTGGCCTGTTCCGCAAGAACATGAAGTCGTTCATCCAGGGCGCTTCCGAGCAGGCGATCTACTCGACCTTGGGCATTCCGAACGAACTGCTGCAGACGCCCACCGGCTGCTCGATCACCGGCGGCACGCCTGCATGCCCCACGACGCCCGACACGCTCGTGACGGTCAGCCGGCAGGTGAACACCAGCGGCGGCCCGCTGAAGGGCCTGGAATTTTCGTGGCAGACGCCGTTCTCGTTCCTGCCGGGCGCCTGGTCGAACTTCGGCATGATGGCCAACGTGACGCGCGTGCACTCGAAGATCAAGTACCTGACGCGCCTCGACAATCCTCGCACCGCGCCCAACGAGGAACTGTTCATGATCACGAACTTCACGGGCCTGTCGCCGCGCGCGAACAACCTGACCATCTACTACGATGACGAGAAGTTCAGCGCCCGTGTCTCGCGCGCCTACCGCTCCAGCTACTACCGGGGCATCCGCGGCAACGTGGACGGCCACGACTACCTGGTCGCCGACGGCTCGACCACGTTCGACATGAGCACGTCGTACCAGGTCACGCCGAACCTGCGCATCTCGCTCGAGGCGCAGAACCTGTCGAACGAACCGACCCGCTATTACAACGACACGCAGCGGCAGGATACGCTGCTGTACGTGAAGTCGGGCCGCACGGTCGTGCTGGGGGCGAGCTACAAGTTCTGATGTAAAGGCGGCAGAACCGGTGCCGCTCGTGCGGCACCGGTTTCATCGCTTTCCCGCTGTTCGTTCCGGCGGACGCACAGGCGGCCGACCGGCGCGGGAAACGCGCGCCGCTGACGCCGCCCGGCCATCAATGCTGGGCTCGGGTTTCGACATGATTGAGCTTGCGCCGGAACTATGGTGGATCAGTGCGTGTCTGCGTATCCGGGGTGCCGGATGCGGTTCCTCTCCTGCCGTTTTTCGTGCCTTCCGCAGGCGCTGCGTGATTTTGTACACCTGGCGAGAGGCCAGGCCCGACCGGCGTTTCCTTGTCGCCCCGAGCCAGTTTGTCCAGCATGTCGGGAACCAGCCGCTCTGCAAAGCCCGCGATGAAACACCACACCAACAGGCGGCCAAGGTCTTTTGCCGATTCCGGGATAAGACTGTTGAATACCGTCTGGATGGGCTTGCAATCGCCGGGACATTCGGACTGGAACTTGGGCAGGATATCCAGTGCCAGCAGCTTTTGCGCGATTTCGGAGACAAAGAGGAAGTACATGACGAGTGCGAATGCGCCACCGATGATGATCGACAGCTGTATTCCCGCGTCGCCGTTCGCTATCGTCGACATCCGCATGACGGGATCGGTGTCGCCCAGCGGCACGTCGGCAGCATCCTTGACGCGACGCGTGATGCTGATGGTCGCTCCAAGGATGCCCGCATAAATCGCCAGCAGGATGACGTTCAGCGCCCGGCCGTAGACGGCATGCGAGACGGCATGAGGGGCCGTTCCCATCATCACCGCGCCGTGGATTGCCACAATCAGGTTGAGCACGAGCATCGCCAGCAGCCCCAGGGTCATCCATCTGATCAACGTGAAACGGTAGCGCCGCATCCCATGTTCCATGACGATCGCGTTCAGATACCACCAGTGCCTGCCTTTCACCAGGTCGATCAGGTCGGCGCGGACATCGTCGATATCCGCCAGCTGCGCATCCGGCGGCCCGCTCGCAATATACTGGTTGTAGATTTCCGGACCGACCAGCTTGGAGTAG
The DNA here is from genome assembly GCF_055502675.1 of Pseudoduganella sp. jia 12. Classification (NCBI taxonomy): domain Bacteria; kingdom Pseudomonadati; phylum Pseudomonadota; class Betaproteobacteria; order Burkholderiales; family Oxalobacteraceae; genus Pseudoduganella; species Pseudoduganella sp. jia 12. The sequence goes on along the minus strand of NZ_JBUXKP010000001.1, from coordinate 262,378 downwards.
GTCGATCTGGTGCTCCATATCTTCGCGCGCACTGCGCGCTCCGGCATTGCACACAGCAACAGCATTTCCAGTTCAAACAGGTCGGCAAGCTTGACCTTGCACTTCGGTAACTGCTTGATCCTTGCGAGCCTTCTCAGGAACTTCGTGCGCGCCGGCTGCTCCGCCAGCGTACCGGCACCAAAGCTGGCAAACTCGCTCACCAATGTTCTACAGAAATTCCCGTTGTATTCTTTGCGCAGCTCGATGGCATGGGAAGAGCCAAGAAATAGTGCCTTCAATGCGCGCAATATCCGCGCGACTAGCCCGGGATCGTCAGTACTCTCCTCGCAATCCGCGCAGCCTGCAGCACGCCTCACATCGCGTTGACCGGTTCTCATGATTGCTCCTGTATCAAGCAAAGCCGTTGCCGCGCGAGCGACGCACCTCCACGATTCCCATCGTCGCAGCTGCCTCGTGCGGTTTGCAGCCACGTTTTGATCTAAGTCAAACGAAGCAAGGGGCGTTCCATACAAGAATTGTCATTCATAATCAATTCGATTGCATGTTGCAAGTTCCATTCTTCCGAGAGGAATGTAAGGCCTGCCGACACGCACTGCGGGGAGCAGGAGTACCCAGCGCCATGTAACCCGGTATTTTTTCCGGCGCGTCAGGCGCGCTGCACGATCTCCGCCAGCTTCGCATCCAGCCCCGGCACCGCCTCCGCCGCCAGCCCGAACGTGTTTTCCAGCAGGTGGAGCAGGGCGGCCGGCGTCGCGAGTTCCTCCCGCGTGGCCGTGCCATCCACCGCATAGAACGAGTACCGCCCGTTGTGCAGCACGTGCCGGCCATTGGCAACGGTGCGCACGGCGATCAGGTCGCGCGTGAAGTGGGAGACGGGATGGGTGGACACATACCAGTTCGACATCTCGAAGTCCACCGGATAGGCGGGCCGCAGCTCGAACGCATACAGCGGCGCCCAGCCGTCGCCGGTGTCCGTCTCGAGCAGGTAGCCCTCGTCTTCGGGCACGAGCCGGTACGTGCCGTGCGGCGTGGATTGCGCCAGGCCGGGCACCAGCCGCAGCGGCGCGGTGGGCGTCGCCTTGCCGAAGCCTGTATCGGACAGCCACTGTTCGCCGTCCACCTCCACCAGCAGCAGCATGTGCGTGCGCGGCGTAACGGTGCCCGGCGCTGCGTTGACGCGCACCCGGGCCAGCAATGGCGTGGTGCGGTAGCCGATCGCGTCGAGGGCGTGGCGGTACAGCAGGTTGTGCTCGAAGCAGGAGCCGCCGCGGCGGTGGGTGAACTTGTCCAGCAGGGCAGGGATGTCGAGCGGCACCTTCAGCCCGGCCAGCGGATTCAGGTTCTCGAATGGAATCGCCATGATGTGGCCGAGCTGCAGGCGGGCCAGCCCGGCGAGCGAGGGGCCGCCGGGGGCGGGCTGGCCGACCAGGCCGAAGTAGGAATCGATGGAGGCGTTGATGGAGGCGGTCACTGGGGTCTCCCGGATAACGATCACGGGAGCAGTGTAACCGCGGCCCGCTCAAGCCTGCACGAACCCTTCCACGTTCTCGGTCGTCACCGGCGTGCCGGTCACTTTCGCCACCCGCACGCCGCGCATCGACACGTTGCGGACCGGCGCCTCGCGTTCGGCCTTGATCAGGCAAAGGAACGTCGCGTCGCCCACGGTGATATTGGAAACGTGCAGGCCAGGCCCGCTTTTCCCTTTTTTGATGTTGCTTTGTGGAATTTTTGGCGTTAGTATCGGGTCATGGCCATCTCCGCAACCAGCGCGCTTGCTTCCGGCGTTTATACCCCGACAACGACCACGGTCGCCCGCACCAGCAATTCCATGCTGGCTGCCAAGGCGGCCAGCCTGTCGTCGACGGCCGGTATCGTCGCCACGATGAAAGGATCGTCGGGCGCGCAGGTCTATTCCCCGGCCGGACTGCTCAACACCCTGGTCAATGCCGGCACCGCATCGGCGGCGACCGGCAGTAGCGGGACAGGCACCGATACCAGTGCCGGCGCACTGGCGAACAGCGGCAACTGGGCGTCGATCCTGAAGGCCAACCCCTCCGCCGCGGCGTTCGTCATCGGCGCCTCCTACACCAGCGGCATCATCGATACGTTCGCCTGAGTCCGCAGTAAAACGTCAGGCCTGCATCGCGTAGCGCTCGAGCCAGTGCGCGTACGGCGCCGGCAGCACCCACGACGGACGGTCGAGCCCCAGGTCCTTGGCGGCGCGGTACGGATAGTGCGGATCGGCCAGCAGTGCGCGGCCCACCATCACCAGGTCCATCTGGCCATCGGCGACGACACGGTTTGCGATCGTGGGCGAATCGATGCCCCACGAGGCGGCTACCGGCAAGCCGGCTTCGCGGCGCACGCGTTCGGCGATCGGCGCCAGGAATGCCGGGCCCCACGGGATGGCCGTCTTCGGGATCGTGAAGCCGACCGACACGTTCAGCAAATCCAGGCCGCCGGCCTTCATCTTCTGCGTCAGGGCGATCGCTTCGAGCAGCGTTTCCTCGTCGCGGCCATCGTATTCGACGACGCCGAAGCGGGCCGTCAGCGGCAGGTTTTCCGGCCACACTTCGCGCACCGCGGCCAGCGTCTCGAGCAGGAAGCGGCCGCGGTTCTCGGCATTGCCGCCATAGATGTCGTCGCGCTGGTTCGAGTGGGCCGAGAAGAACGACTGGGCCAGGTAGCCGTGGGCAAAGTGCAGTTCGAGCCATTCGAAGCCGGCATCGCGGGCGCGCCGCGCGGCCTGCACGAAGCCGGCTTTTACCCGTTCGATGTCGGCGATCGTCATTGCCTGCGGCACTTTCGGCAGGTTGGCGCCGAAGGCGATGGCCGACGGGGCGATCGTCTGCCAGCCGCGCGGGTCGGTATCAAGGATATGGTCGTCGCCTTCCCACGGGCGGTTGGCGCTGGCCTTGCGGCCGGCGTGGGCGATCTGGATGCCCGGCACGGCGCCGCCGGCCTTGATCGCGGCGGCGATGCGCGCCATGCCGTCGGCCTGGCCGTCTTCCCACAGGCCCGTGCAGCCCGGCGTGATGCGGCCTTCCGGCGATACGGCGGTCGCTTCGACGATCACCAGGCCGGCACCGCCGCGCGCGATGCTCGTGTAGTGGGCCAGGTGCCAGTCGTTGGTGTAGCCGTCGACGGCGCTGTACTGGCACATCGGCGGCACGGCGATGCGGTTGCGCAGCGTGACGTCTTTCAGGGTGAATTCGGTAAAGAGTGCGGACATGGGGTTTCAGGTAAATAGGGAGGCTGCACTGTAAGCGGCCGCCGGCATCATGTAAACTGATGGCTCCTTATGTATCCCATTAGAGTTGCTTATGCATCCGCCGCAATGGCTGCAATCGTTCACCGCGCTGGCCCACACCGGCAGCTTTACCCGGGCTGCGGAACGGCTTGGGCTCACGCAGGCCGCCGTGAGCCAGCACGTGCGCCAACTGGAAGACCGCCTGGGGCCTCTGCTGATCCGCCGGCCGCGCGCCATCGAGCTCACGCCGGCGGGCGCCGCGCTGCTGCAGTACTGCGCCGAAATCGAGGAGGCGGACCGCCGCCTGGCCGTGCGTATCGCCGACGAGGAGGCGTGCTGCGGCGACGTGGGCCTGGTCACGCCGGGCAGCCTGGGCCTGTTCCTGTATCCGCTGCTGCTGGACTTCCAGCTGGCGCATCCCGGCCTGGCGATCCGCCACCGCTTCGCGCCCGACCGGGAAACGCTGGCCCAGGTGCTGGACAAGCGCTATGACCTGGGCATCGTCGCGCTGAAGCCGGACGATGCCCGGCTGGCCGCCACGCCGTTCGCCGAGGAAGCGCTGGAACTGGTGGTGCCGGCCGCCAGCGAGGTGCGCGGCTGGCAGGACCTGCAGGCGCTCGGCTTCATCGACCACCCGGAAGGACATGCGATGGCGACGCGCCTGCTGAGCCGCGCATTCCCGGGCAATCCCGGCATCGCCACCGTGCCGGCGCGCGGCTTTTCCAACCAGGTCGGCCTGCTGCTGGAACCGGTCGCGCGCGGGCTCGGATTCACCGTCATTCCCACGCATGCGCGGCGGGTCTTCGCGCGGCCCGATGCGATCCGCGTCATCGACATGGCCACGCCCGTCGTCGATACACTGTGGCTGATCCATCGCGCCGAATGGCCGCTGCCGGCGCGCGCGCGGCGCGTGGCCGACTACCTGCACGAACACATTTCAAAGAGGACCATCCGATGACCGAATACCTGGACTTCGCCCGCGAACTGGCCGATGCCGCCGCCGCCGCGGCCATGCCGCACTTCCGCACCCGCATCGAAGTGGAAAACAAGGAGCAGGGCGCCTACGACCCCGTCACCATCGCCGACCGGGCCGCCGAGCGGGCGATGCGCGACATGATCCACGCGCGCTACCCGGAGTACGGCATCGTCGGCGAGGAAGAGGGCATCCACCAAGGCAGCAGCCCGTATCATTGGGTGCTCGATCCGGTGGACGGCACGCGCGCGTTCATCTGCGGCCTGCCGCTGTGGGGCACGCTGATCGCACTGAACGACGGCACCCGGCCCGTCGTGGGCGCCATGTACCAGCCGTTTACGCGCGAGCTCTACACGGGCACGCCGCAAGGCGCGTGGCTGAACGGCGAACGCCTGCGCACGCGGCCCTGCGCGAACCTGGCTTCCGCCCGCATGATGACGACGGCGCCGGAAATCCTGCGCGTGCCCGCCCAGCGCGCCGCCTTCGATGCCCTGGCCGCCGAAGCCCAGCTGGTGCGCTTCGGCGCGGACTGCTATGCCTTTTGCATGCTGGCGGCCGGCCATATCGATGTCGTCGTCGAGGTGGGGCTGAAGCCGTTCGACATTCAGGCGCTGATCCCGATCGTCGAAGGCGCCGGCGGCATCGTCACGTCGTGGGACGGCGGCGACGCGCAGCACGGCGGCACCGTCCTCGCCTGCGGCGACCCCGTTCTGCACGCGCACTTGGTTTCCCGGCTGCGCGACGTTGTCTAATTAAAACATTCCTGAAAACAGGGGTCTGACCCCTGTTTTCAGGAAATTTGTTAAACAACGAAATGCACCAAGGGGCTTGCAAACGTTGTCAAGAAACGCAATGATGGGCGGTCATTTTCACAATTGCGGCTGGAACATGCTGTGATCAAAATGCTAAGCTATCGTTCGTTGCGCCGAGACCACACAAAAACAGGGCGCGTGCAGGAGAGCATGGGGAGACCAGGAATATGCTGAGAACGCATCGCATCGCGCTGCTTTTCAATGCAAACAAGATTTTCGACCGCGAAGTCATCACCGGCATTGCCGGCTACCTGGCCAGCACGCGCACGGCGTGGGACCTGTTCCTGGAAGAGGATTTCCGGCTGCGCCTGACCGGCATCGACGGCTGGCAGGGCGACGGCATCATCGCCGATTTCGACGATCCGCTGGTGGCCAGTGCGCTCGCGGCCACGCGCGTGCCGCTGGTGGCCGTCGGCGGCTCGTACGAGAGCCCGGCCGACTACCCGTGCGGCGTGCCCTACGTGGCCACCGATAACTTCAAGCTGATCAAGCTCGCCTACGACCACCTGATCGAGGCGGGCCTGCGCAACATCGCCTGTTTCAGCCTGCCCGAAGCGCAGGAGAACCGCTGGGCGCAGGAGCGCGAGAAGGCCTACTGCAAGCTGCTGTTGCGCGACAAGCTGCAGCCCGAGGTGTACCGCGGCCATGCCACCAGCGCGCAGCACTGGAGCGAGGCCGTGGAGCAGCAGATCGCCTGGCTGCACAGCCTGCCCAAGCCGGTCGGCATCATCGCCGTGACCGATGCGCGGGCGCGCCAGCTGATGCAGGCCTGCGCGCTGGCCGGCATCGAGGTGCCCGAGCAGGTGGCCGTCATCGGCATCGACAACGACCCGCTGGCGCGCATGCTCACGCGCATCCCGATGAGTTCCGTGATCCAGGGCGCGCAGGAAATGGGCCGCACGGCCGCCCACTTGCTGGACCAGATGCTGCACGGCGTGCGCCTGCCCGATACGCGCATCCTCGTGCCGCCGTCCGGCATCAACGTGCTCGCGTCCAGCAAGCACGAGGCGGGCAAGCACCCGCACGTGATGCGGGCGCGCCATTTCATCCGCCAGTATGCGTGCCAGGGCATCAAGACCGACCAGGTGGCCGAATACGTGGGCATCTCGCGCTCGTCGCTGGAGGCGCACTTCCGCGCCGAGCTGGGGCGCAGCGTGCATGACGAGATCCTGCGCCTGCGCCTGGAGGCCGCCACCGGTTTCCTGGCCCGCGGCACCTGCAACCTGGCCGACGTGGCGGTGCGCTGCGGCTTCACGTCCAGCCAGTACATGCATTCGGTGTTCAAGCGCGAACTGGGCTGCACCCCGCGCGCCTGGCAGGAGCGCCAGCGCAGCGCCGACGCGGCGAGCGACGTGCCAGGATGAACATCATGCCCCCCATCGCCGCCTCCGCCGCCACGGCCCAGCAATTCACGCTGACCAACGCGTGGGGCATGCGCGTGACGATCAGCGAGCGCGGCGCCGCGCTCGTGTCGTGGCAGGCGCCGGACCGCTATGGCCGCATGGCCGACATCCTGCTCGGCTATCCCGAGAACGAATACCTGCGCCATCACCGGCACGCCTGGTTCGGCGCGATCATCGGCCGCTGGGCCAACCGCATCGCGCGCGGCCGCTTCAAGCTCGACGGCCGCGTGGTGCAGGCGGACGTCAACGACCGCGGCAATCTGCTGCATGGCGGCGACGCCGGCTTTCACACCGCCCACTGGGATGGCGAGATGGCCCATGGCGGGCTGGCGCTGTCGTACGTGTCGCCGGACGGGCAGGGCGGCTTTCCCGGCACGCTGGCCGTGCAGGTGTTCTACCAGCTCGACGACGACGGCAGCCTGTCGATCGAATACCAGGCCACCTGCGACGCGCCCACGCCCGTGAACCTCACGTCGCACCCGTGCTTCAACCTGAACGGCGGCACGGCCGACGTGGGCGACCACATGCTGCGCATCGATGCCGATTACTACCTGGCCATCGATGAACTGGGCATTCCCGTCGGCCGCGCCGAAGTGGCCGGCACGCCGTTCGATTTCCGCCAGCCGGCCGCGATCGGGCCGCGCATGCGCTGGCCCGATCCGCAGATCCGCGTGGCCGGCGGCTTCGATCATTGCTACTGCCTGCCCACCGACCCGCGCGAGCCGGGCCGGCTGCGCAACGTGGCGCGCGTCATCGACCCCGGTTCCGGGCGCCAGCTGGACGTGGCCACCACCGAGGCGGGCCTGCAGTTCTACAGCGGCAATGGCCTGACGGGCGTGCGCGGCCGCCATGGTGTGACATATTCGCGACACGACGGCTTTTGCCTGGAAGCGGGCGCCTACCCCGACCAGCTCAATGGCAAAGGCGCCGCGGCCGTGATCCTGCGGCCCGGCCAGGTCTATCGACAGACCACCGTGTACAAGGTATCGCTGCAAACGTGAAATATTGTTTGACCGGCTGGTGAATTTCGTAATTGATGTGCGCAACCGTCCACGTCCAGAATGCTGGCAGAACCATAATGACGAGACGCCATGCGCCAAACCCTTTCGCCGCTGTTGCTGGCTACCCTGCTGGCGGGTGCCTCCGCACATGCGGCGGCTGCCGGGGCGGCCACGCCCGACCAACTGACGCTGTTCAAGAACCGCCCGGGCGCCGGCTGGCAGGTCACGGTCGCGGACCCGGAGAACGCCGTGCCGCTGCGTGGCGCAAGCACCGTCGTGCCGGCATCGGAAAAACAGCCGGAGGCCGTCGTGCGCGGCAAGGCCGGCAAGGTGGCGGGCCGCGATGCCCTCACGCTGGCGTGGCAAAAAACCTGGTATGCAAGCCTTCGTATTGAACACTCACCCGGGCACGCGCCCATCGATTTGCGTCCCTATGTCGACAAGGGCATCGTTGCGTTCGACCTGAACGTCGTCGAGATGGCGAGGGGCGGCATCGACTTCAAGCTCGATTGCGGCAAGGATTGCGAGCGCAAGGTGCCCTATGTGCTGCCGGGGCGCGCCGCCGCGGGGCAGGGCTGGAAAAGCGTGTCGTTCGCGTTGAGCTGCTTCGTCCGCGAGGGCGATTTTTTTGAAACGGTCATGAAACCGTTTTCAGTGGAGGCGACGGGGCAGGGCGAAGTGGCCATCGCCAACGTGCGCATCCTGAAATCCGGCACGCCGAACACCTCGTGCCCCGACTACCGGACGCGCTCCGTCACGCCCGAACCTTTGAACGAATCGTGGGCCATCGACTGGTGGATGCCGCGCCACGAGGAGAAGGTCAAGGACAACGCCCAGCGCCGCGTAGCCGGCACGCTGCCGCAACTGGTCTTCATCGGCGATTCGATCACCGAAGGCTGGGCCAAGGACGGCAAGGAAGAATTCGCGCGCCGCTACGCCCGCTATCACCCGATCAACCTGGGCTTCGGCGGCGACCGCACGGAAAACATCCTGTGGCGCGTGCAGCATGGCGAAGTCGACGGACTCGACCCGAAAGTGGTCGTGCTGATGGCCGGCACCAACAACACGGGCAGCCGGCAGGAAGACCCGGCGACGACGGCGGCCGGCCTGCGCCGCGTGATCGACGAGCTGCAGAAGCGCCTGCCGAACGCGAAGATCCTGCTGCTGGGCGTGTTCCCGCGCGACGCGGCGGACAGCGCGTCGCGCCGCATCAATAACGCCATCAACGAGCGCATCGCGACGTTCGCCGACAACCGCCGCGTATTCTTCGCCGATATCGGCAGCGCCTTCCTCGACGAAAACGGCACGCTGTCGAAGGACATCATGCCCGACCTGCTGCACCCGAACGCGCGCGGCTACGAAATCTGGGGCAGGGCGATGGACCCGGTCCTGCAGCCGCTGCTGACCGGCTACCGGTGGGACAGCGTGGCCATCGGCGGCGGCGGCTTCGTGCCGGCCGTGATCCCGACCACCGAGAAGGGCGTCGTGTATGCGCGCACGGACGTCGGCGGCGCCTACCGGTGGACAAGCGACAAGTGGGTGCCGCTGCTGGACTGGGTATCCGAAGACCAGACGGGCTTCCTGGGCGTGGATTCGCTGGCGGCCGATCCGCGCGATCCTTCAAAGGTTTACCTGCTGGCCGGCATCGCGTATCACAACGGTGGCCGTTCGGCGATCCTGCGCTCGCGCGACTACGGCAAGACGTTCGCGATCACCGATGTGACCGCACAATTCAAGACCCATGGCAACGGCGCGGGCCGCAACAACGGCGAACGCCTGGCCGTCGACCCCGGCGCCGGCAACGTGCTGTACGTGGGCACGCGCGCCAATGGCCTGTTCCGCAGCGACGACTTCGGCGCCACATGGAAGCGCCTGCCGGGCCTGGACGTGACGGGCACGCCGAACGGCGCCGGCATCGCCTTCGTTATCGCCGATCCCGCCAGCGTCAAGGAGGGCGGCACGGCGCAGCGGCTGTTCGTCGGCGTGTCGCGCGCCGGCACCAACCTCTTCCGAAGCGACGACGGCGGCGCCACCTTCACGCCGATGGATGCCACGCCGGACGGTCTGATGCCCCAGCGCGCCGCGCTGGACGGCGCCGGCCACCTGTACGTGACGTTCGCCAACGGCGCCGGCCCGCATCCGCGCGGCGACGAAAAGATGGACCAGGGCGCGGTGCGCAAGTACGGCATCGGCACTGGCGCAGGGCAGGATGTCACGCCGAAGGGCCCGGCCGCGTCATACTCGGGCATCAGCGTGGACCGCAACGACGCGCGCCGCCTGATCGCATCGACCATCAGCCTGTACGCACCGCAAAGCAGGGAGAAGGGCGCCGCGAAGGGCGACCGCTTCTACCTGTCGACCGACGGCGGCGCCACGTGGACCGACCTCGTCGCCCGCGGCTTCGAGATGGACGGCGCCGGCGTGCCGTGGGTGAAGGGCCATGCGATCCACTGGGCCAGCACCATCGCGTTCGACCCGTTCGATGCCAAGGCCGCGTGGGTCACGTCCGGCAACGGCGTCTTCAGGACGTCGAACCTGGAAGCGACGCCCACCGTATGGCGCTTCGACGTGAAGGGACTGGAGGAAACGGTGCCGCTGGGCCTCGTGAGCCGCGCCGGCGCGCCGCTGGTTTCCACGATCGGCGACTACGATGGCTTCATCCACGCGGACCTGACACAGTACGGCCGCATCCACGAACCGCAGATGGGCACCACGTTCGGCCTGGCCCATGCCGCGCTGCAGCCGCAGGTGCTGGCGCGCGTCGGCAAATCGGTCTACGTGACGCGCGATGGCGGCGCCACCTGGCGCAAGGCCCGCTCGATGAATGGCACCAAGGGCCAGCTGGCGCTGTCGGCCGATGCCAAGACGCTGCTGCATTCGCCGGAAAGGTCGCGTGTGACTTTCGTTTCGACAGACGATGGCGATTCGTGGACGGCCTCGAAGGGCATCGAAGGCGTGCGCCCCGTGGCGGACCCGGTCGATGCGAACCGCTTCTATGCCTACCAGGACGGCGCCTTCCTCGCCAGCACGGACGCCGGCCGCACGTTCGCCGCGAAGGCGCAATTGCCGAAGGGCGGTTCCGATGTGGTGCGCGCAGCCCCCGGCCGTAGCGGTGACGTGTGGGTAGCGCTGAAAAATGGCGGCCTGGCGCGTTCAGGCGATGCCGGCGCCACGTTCGCGATGCTCGATGGCGTCACGTACGCGGGCGCGGTCGGTTTCGGCAAGGCCGAGCGCGAAGGCGCCTACCCGGCCGTGTACATCTGGGGCACGGTCGATGGCCAGCGCGGCATCTGGCGCTCGCTCGACGAGGGCCGCAACTGGGTGCGCATCAACGACGACGCGCACCAGTACGGCGGCCCCGGCGACGGCCGCTTCATCGTGGGCGACATGAATGTGTTCGGCCGCGTCTACATGAGTACCGCCGGCCGCGGCATCGTTTATGGGGAAATCGCCAAATGATACGGATCGTCTTCACCGCCATGCTCGCTTCCTGCACGTTGACGGCTGCTGCCGCCCCTGCTGATTCCCGGACTGCACCGGACCTGACGCTGCGCTACGACCGCCCGGCCACCGACAACGCCGACGGCTGGGAGCGCGAGGCGCTGCCGGTCGGGAATGGCCGCATCGGCGCGATGGTCTTCGGCCAGCCGGGCCGCGAGCACCTGCAGTTCAACGACATCACGCTGTGGACGGGCGACGCGACATCGATGGGCGCGTTCCAGCCGTTCGGCGACCTGTATGTCGACCTGCCGGCCCACGCCGGCGCCACGGATTATTCGCGCACGCTGGACCTGGCGCGCGGCCTGCACACGGTCACGTATGTGCACAACGGCGTGCGCTACAAGCGCGAGACGATCGCCAGTCATCCGGCGGACGTGATCGTGCTGCGGCTGTCCGCCGACAAGCCCGGTGCCTACACGGGCGTGGTGCGGCTGACCGACCAGCATGGCGCGCACATCAATGCCTGGGGCAACCGCATCCATGCGACCGGTTCGCTGGCCGGCTTCGTGGTGCCGCGCGAACGGGGCAACCAGTGGACGCCGGCCCAGCAGCCGCTGACCGGCAACCAGATGGACTATGCCGCCCAGGTGCAGGTCGTGAACGAGGGCGGCAAGATCACGATGGAAGGCGACACCGTGCGCTTCGAGAACGTCGACGCGCTGACCCTGGTGCTGGGCGCAGGTACGAGCTATGTGCGCGATGGCAGCGTGAACTTCCAGGGCGCGCATCCGCTTTCGCGCGTCTCCGCGCAAGTGGACCGGGCGGCCGCACGCCCGTGGTCCATTTTGCAGGTCGAGCAGGAAAACGATTTCAAGAGCCTGTTCGGCCGCTTGAGCCTCGACGTGGGCCGCGCTGCCGACGAGCGCCGCGCATTGACGACGGACCGCCGCCTGACCGCCTACACGCAGCACGGCAACGACCCGGAACTGGAAGCGCAAGTGTTCCAGTATGGCCGCTACCTGCTGATCGGCAGCTCGCGCGGCCCGCTGCCGGCGAACCTGCAGGGCCTGTGGAACAACAGCCTCACGCCGCCGTGGAACGCCGACTACCACACCAACATCAACATCCAGATGAACTACTGGCCGGCGGAAACGGCCAACCTGTCCGAGATGGCGCAGCCGCTGTTCGGCTTCGTCGAATCGATGGTGCCGTCGTACCGCCGGCTGGTGGCCGAGAGCGCCGCGAATCCTTCGCGCGACGTGGAAGACGGGCAGGTGGTCGAGACGTTCCTGCGCAAGGACGGCAAGCCGGTGCGCGGCTGGACCGTGCGCACGGAAACCAACCCGTTCGGCTACATGCGGTGGAAGTGGAACAAGACGGCCAACGCCTGGTACGCCCAGCACTTCTGGGAACACTACGCGTTCACGCGCAATAAGCCTTTCCTGGCGAAGGTGGCCTACCCGCTGATGAAGGAAGTGAGCCAGTTCTGGCTCGACTACCTGAAGGAACTGCCCGATGGCAGGCTGGTGGCCCCGAACGGCTGGTCGCCCGAACACGGCCCCGTGGAAGATGGCGTGACCTACGACCAGCAGATCGTGTGGGACCTGTTCCAGAACACGGTGGAAGCCGCGGGCGAACTGAAGACGGATGCGGCGTTTGCCCGCCAGGTAGCCGCCGCGCGCGACCGCCTGGCCGCGCCGAAGGTGGGCAGCTGGGGCCAGTTGCTGGAATGGATGGAGGAAAAGAAGGACCCGGTCCTCGATACCCCGAACGACAACCACCGCCACGTGTCGCACCTGTTCGGCGTCTTCCCCGGCCGGCAGATCACCCCAAGCCGCACGCCGGTCCTTGCCGAGGCGGCCCGCGTATCGCTGGCGGCGCGCGGCGATGCCGGCACGGGCTGGTCGATGGCCTGGAAGGCCGCGTTCTGGGCCCGCTTGGGCGACGGCGACAAAGCCCATACAATGCTGCGCGGCGTGATCGCCACCCCTGGCGCACGGGCACAAGAGCACAAACCAGGCACCGAAGAGAACACGGCGGGCGGCATGTACCCGAACCTGCTGGACGCGCACCCGCCGTTCCAGATCGACGGCAATTTCGGTACCACCGCGGCCATCTGCGAGATGCTGCTGCAGTCGCACGACGGTGTGCTGCACCTGCTGCCGGCATTGCCCGCGGCGTGGAAAAACGGTTCGGTCGCGGGCCTGCGCGCGCGCGGCGGATATGAAGTGGACATGACGTGGCGCGACGGGCAGGTGACGTCGGCGACCGTCAAGGCGAAACCGGGTAACGGGACCGGCACCGTGCGCGTGCGCACGGGTGCGAAGACCGTGGTAGTGAGACTGAAGCAGGGTGAAACCAGGGAGCTGCCGGTGCTATGACGGCGCTGCGCTGAACGGTGCACGCCGGCCGCCAGTCCCGACGGTCGACTTCCCAGCAGCCCGGAAGATCATATTTTTAAGGAGATGCAGTTGAATCAATTCAAGCTCAACGCGATGGCGCTTGCCGCCGCACAGATCGCGTTCATGGCCGGCGCGGCCCACGCGCAAACCGCCGATACCGGCAGCGCGGCCAATACCGCCAACACCGCGACCGTGGTGGTGACGGGCCAGCGGGCCTCGCTGGAGAATGCCCAGAAGATCAAGCAGAACTCGGACGAGATCGTCGATTCGATCGTGGCCGCCGATATCGGCAAGCTGCCCGACAAGTCCGTGACCGAAGTGCTGCAGCGCGTGGTCGGCGTGACGATCGACCGCACCATGTCGCGCGGCGACCCGGAACACTATTCCGTCGAAGGTTCCGGCGTCTCGATCCGCGGCCTGTCGTTCGTGCGTTCGGAACTGAACGGCCGCGATGCGTTCTCGGCCAACGGCGGCCGCTCGCTGAATTTCGAGGACGTGCCGCCCGAGCTGATGGCCGGCCTGGACATCTACAAGAACCCGTCCGCCGAGCAGATCGAAGGCGGTATCGGCGGCCTGGTGAACCTGCGCACCGCGCTGCCGTTCGACTTCAAGGGCCGCAAGGTGGCGCTGTCCGCCTCGTCGACGTATTCGGAGCTGAAAAAAGGCAAATGGTCGCCGTCCGCGTCGATCCTGCTGTCGGACCGCTGGAAGACGGGCTTCGGCGAATTCGGCGTACTGGTCGACTTCGCGCACTCGGAGAGCAACACCCGCACCGATGCGTTCCAGGTCGAGCCCTACTTCCCGCGCGATAACGTCGTGGACGGCGAGACCGTGTGGATCCCGAAGGGCGCGCAATGGCGCACGCTGAACTTCAACCGCGAGCGCCAGGGCATGTACGGCGCGCTGCAGTGGAAGAAGGATGCCAACCTGCGTTCGCACGTCACGTTCTTCAAGTCGAAGTACCAGATGGACTGGGACGAGAACGCGATCTTCTCTTCCGCCGATCCGTACAAGATCATGGCCAGCCCGAATTCCACGTACGGCGCCAACAATCAGTTCCTGACCGGCACGCTGACCGCGCCGACGGAAAACGGCATCGACTTCGGCGCCGATACCCGCATCGCCAACCGCAAGTCCGACACCACCGACATTTCGTGGAACGTGGAATGGCGCGCCGGCGACAGCTGGACGTTCACGTCCGACCTGCAGCGCATCAAGGCGAAATCGAACGGCTTCGATTCCACCGTGGCTACCGCCGTGAAACTGCCCGGCCAGACGCTGGACCTGACCGGCAACGTGCCCGTGCTGAGCTTCACCGATGCCCAGCGCGCGCATATCGCCGATCCGAGCAAGTACTACTGGAACTTCACCCAGGAGCACATGGACCGCAGCGTTGCCGAGTCGAAGGCGCTGAAGCTCGACGCGAAGTACACGTTCGACAACCCGGTGCTGCGCGACCTGCGCTTCGGCGTGCGCTTCACGAAGCGCGATTCCACCAACGAAAACTCGAACCCGAGCTACAACTGGGATGCGATCACGGCACCGTGGATGGGTAACCTGAACGGCAACCTGGCCTACATGTCGGATCCGCGTTTCGCCGCGCCGACGATCCTGGGCACGTTCCCGAACTTCTTCAACGGCAAGGCCAGCGTGCCGGCCGTCGTGTTCCCCGGCGTTTCGCTGGCGCAGAACTACCCGCAAAGCTACACGCAGCTGCACGAGTTCTACCAGATCCTGTGCCGCGAGAATCCACCGACCGACGGCTCGGGCTGCGCACCATGGAATCCGGCGAAGTTCGGCGGCAACGCGGCCGGCATCAACGACCAGACGGAAAAAACCAAGGCCTTCTACACGCAGCTGCGCTTCGGCTTCGACGACTGGAAGTACCCGGTCGACGGCAACATCGGCGTGCGCTACGTGAAGACGGACATGAACGCCTATGGCTACACGGTGTTCAACGACACGAGCGACGACCATTACGGCAAGCCCGGCGCGCCGATCCCGGTCATGCCGGCCTACGAGTCGCCGCGCAACTACGACAACTCGTACCAGAACGTGCTGCCGAGCCTGAACCTGCGCCTGAAGGCGCGCGACGACCTGCAGTTCCGCTTTGCGATCGCCAAGGCCATCTCGCGCCCGGACTTCACGCAGCTGCAGGGCTACACCACGCTGACCCAGAGCGCGAACACCATCAACAACGGCAGCTTCGTCAGCAACGTGTCGCAAACGGGCGAAGGCCTGGGCAACCCGATGCTGCGCCCGGTCAAATCCGACCAGGTGGACCTGACCGGCGAATGGTACTTCGGCAAATCGTCGTCGATCACGCTGGGCCTGTTCCACAAGCGCCTGAAGGACGTGATCGTCAACCAGACCTACGGCTATGAACTGGCGGACGTGAACGGCACCCCGTACATGTTCAACGTGACGGCACCCGTGAACGGCGCGCGCGGCCGCGCCAGCGGCTACGAGATCGCCTACCAGCAGTACTTCAGCAACCTGCCGGGCGCATGGTCGGGTCTGGGCGTGCAGGCGAACTACACTTACGTGAGCAGCAAGACGAAGCTGTACAACGACAACTTCTCGGCATACTGCTCCGTCGGCAACACCGCGGCCAACATCAACCTGAACCAGAACGGCTGCGACACCAACGGCCAGGCGTTCGGCGACCTGCCGCTGCAGTACCTGTCGAAGAACTCGTACAACCTGGCGATCCTGTACGACTACGGCAAGTGGTCGGCCCGCGCCGCATGGAGCTGGCGTTCGAAGAACCTGCAGGGCGTGAACGTGAGCGGCAGCCGCGGCGACAACGGCACGGACACCAATCCGGACAGCCCGACCCGCGGCGCCACCAACATCGGCTGGGCAACGCCGCTGTGGGTGGACGATTACGGCCAGCTCGATGCTTCGGTGTCGTACCAGGTCAACGAGCGCACGCAGATCCTCGTCGACGGCACGAACCTGTCGGACTCGAAGTACAAGCAGCTGCAGCAGCAGGGCATCGGCATGATGGGCCGCGCCTGGTTCGTCTCCGGCCCGCGCTATTCGGCGCGCGTCAGCTACTCGTTCTGATAGAGGACCCATGAAAGCATACGCTGAGCCGATGTTGAAAAGAACGCTGGCTGCCGGTGCGTGCGCGATGGCGATGGCGATGGCGATGGTGGCGGGGTTGACAAGCCCTTCCACCATCGCCGCCGAACTGCCGCGCGTCGTATCGAAGGATGGCCGCCATGCGCTGATGGTCGATGGCGCGCCATACCTGATCCTGGGCGCGCAGGCGCACAATTCCAGCAACTACCCGAAGGCGTTGCCGCAGGTGTGGGCCGCCGTCGCCGATGCGCAGGCCAACACGCTGGAAATCCCGATCGCGTGGGAGCAGGTCGAACCTGTCGAGGGCAAGTTCGATTTCAGCTTCGTCGACACGCTGGTGAAGGAAGCGCGCGACAAGGACGTGCGCCTGGTGCTGCTGTGGTTCGGCACCTGGAAGAACACCGCGCCGGCCTACCTGCCGGAGTGGGTCAAGTTCGACAACAAGCGCTTCCCGCGCATGGTGGACGAGAAGGGCAAGAGCAGCTACAGCCACTCGCCGCATGCCGTTGAAACGCTGAAGGCCGACAAGCGCGCGTTCGTGGAGTTCATGAAACACCTGAAGGCCATCGATGGCGACAGGCAAACCGTCATCATGGTGCAGGTGCAGAACGAAGTGGGCACCTACGGCCTGGTGCGCGACCATAGCCCGGCCGCGCAGAAGGCGTTCAACGCCCCGGTGCCGGCCGCCGTGCTGGCGAAGCAGAAATCCCCCGTTGCCGGCAAGCGCTCCGGTACATGGAAGGAAGTCTACGGCGACTACGCGGACCAGTATTTCCACACGTGGGCGGTGGCCAACTACATCGAGGAAATCGCCAAGGCCGGCCGTGCCGTCTACGACCTGCCGATGTTCGTCAACAACGCGCTGCGCGATCCGGTGGAACCGCTGGCGCCATGGAAGGGCAACTTCGCCAGCGGCGGGCCGACCTACGACGTACTGGGCATCTACGAAGGGGCCGCGCCGCACATCGACGTGGCCGGCCCGGACATTTATCTGCACGAGTCGGACAAGATCGCCAAAACCCTCGAACAGTTCCACACCAGGGACAATCCGCTGTTCGTGCCGGAAATCGGCAACTCGGAAGACTTCGCGCGGGTGGCCTACGCCGTGTTCGGCCAGGGCGGGATCGGCTTTGCGCCGTTCGGCATCGACTACTTTGCATTCTCCAACTACCCGTTGGGATCGAAGGCCACCGACAGGACGATGACCGAGCCGTTCGGCAAGGTGTACGGCGCGTTCCGGCCGATGATGCGCGAATGGGCGAAGTGGGGCTTCGAAGGCCGCACCCGCGGCGTGTTCGAACATGACGACCGCAAGCCGCAGGACATCGCGCTGAACGGCTGGGAAGCCACCGTGAGCTTCCGCCAGCGCCAGTTCGGCGACTCGATGGAAAAGAACGATCCGATCGAAGGCACGGAAAAGCCGAATGGCGGCCTGGCCATCGCGCAGATCGCCGACAACGAATTCATCGTCGTCGCGCAGAATGCGCGCATCAAGTTCGACCCGGCCGGCCGCAATGCCGGCAAGTCGTCGATGTATGCGCGCGTGGAGGAGGGGCAGTATGCCGATGGCAAGTGGGTGATGGAACGCGTGTGGAACGGCGACCAGACCGACTACGGCCTCAACTTCGGCGCCAAGCCTTTCGTACTCAAAATCAAACTGGGGACCTATCAATGATCAACTCGAATATCAAAGCAGTGAGCCTGGCATGCCTGATGGTGGCGGCGGGCGCGCCGGCATGGGCCGGCACGTTCCAGCAGACTTCCACCGGCGTGACGATCGCGCCGGACAATGGCGCACGAGGTGGCAACGTCAAGGAGATCCGCCTCCAGGTCATGGCCGACAACATCGTCCACGTCGTGAAAGTGGACCAGGCCGGCAAGGAACTGACGCCGTCGCTGATGACGATCGCCAAGCCGTGCGCCTGCACGTTCGACGTGAAGAAGAGCGGCGACAGCGTTTCCCTGAGCACGAAAAAGCTGGTGGCCACCGTGTCGCTGAAGGACGGCCGCGTGCAGTTCGCCGATAAAGGCGGCGCCGTGTTCCTGAAGCAGGACGCCGAGGACATGCAGCCCGTCTCCGTGGGCGGGAAGCCGTACTTCGCCGTGAAGCAGGGCTTCAACTACGGCACGAAGGATGCGTTCTACGGCACCGGCCAGCACCAGAACAACCAGATGAACCTGAACGGCGAGGACGTCGATCTCCTGCAGCACAATATGGACATCGCGATCCCGCTGGTCGTCTCCGACAAGAACTACGGCATCCTGTGGGACAACAACGGCATCACCCGCTTCGGCGATGCCCGCCCTTACGGACCGATCGGCCGCGACCTGAAGCTGACGGACGCCGCCGGCAAGGAAGGCGCGCTGACCGCCCGCTACTACATCGGCGGCAAGCTGGCGCTGGAGCGCCGCGAAGACAAGATCAATTACCAGTACCTGAAGGACGTCGCCGAGTTCTGGCCGAAGGAACTCAAGCCGCTGAAGGAACTGAAGGACGTGAAGGTCGTCTGGGAAGGCAAGCTGGCCAGCGACAAGCCCGGCGTGCACAAGATGAAGCTGTACTCGTCCGACTATGCCACGCTGACCGTGGATGGCAAGCAGGTGATGGACGTGTGGCGCCAGGGCTGGAACCCGTGGTACCACAACTTCGAGGTGAACTTCGGCGCCAACAAGCCGGTGGACTTCAAGCTGGAGTGGAAGCCGGAAGGCGGCATGATCTACGTGGCGCACAACAATCCGCTGCCGAAAGCCGAGCGCCACTCGCTGCAGTTCTCGTCCGAGATCGCCGAAGGCCTGAACTACTACGTGATCCGCGGCACCAGCATCGACAACGTGATCGGCGGCTACCGCGTGCTGACGGGTACCCAGCCGCTGATGCCGAAGTGGGCCTATGGCTTCTGGCAGTCGCGCCAGCGCTACGAGACGCAGGAACAGCTGCTCGACACCGTGAAGACCTACCGCCAGAACGGCTGGCCGCTCGATAACATCGTGCAGGACTGGTTCTACTGGCCGGAAAACGGCTGGGGTTCGCACGACTGGGATCCGAAGCGCTTCCCCGACCCGAAGGGCATGGTGGATCAGGTGCACAAGATGAATGCGCGCATCATGCTGTCCGTCTGGGGCAAGTTCTACGAGAACACGGACAACTACCAGGAACTGAAGGCCAAGGGCCACATGTGGACCAAGAACGTCGAGGATGGCGCGCTGGACTGGGTCGGCCCGGGCTACAAGAACAGCCACTATTCGCCGTACACGCAGGAAGCCCGCGACATCTACTATCGCCAGATGAAGACCAAGCTGGTCGACCTGGGCTTCGACGCGTGGTGGCTGGACAATACCGAGCCGGACGTGCTGTCGAACTCGCGCCTGGAGGATTTCAAGGGGCTGATCGGCCCGACCGTCTACGGTCCCGGCGAAATCACCTTCAACTCGTACAGCCTGGTGCAGACCCAGGCGCTGTATGACGGCCTGAAACGCGACCAGCCCAACAAGCGGCAATTCATCCTGTCGCGCTCCGGTTTCGCAGGCGTGCAGCGCAACTACGTGGCCACGTGGAGCGGCGACACGGTGGGCCGCTGGAACAACCTGTACGACCAGATCTCGGCCGGCGTGGGCTCGACGATGTCCGGCGTGCCGAACTGGACGCACGATATCGGCGGCTATGCGCAGGAAACCCGCTTCCAGAGCGGCGAACTGGGTTCGGCGCAGGAAAACCGCGGCATCGGCGGCGTGGAAATCAAGCCGGAAGACCTGAAGGAATGGCGTGAGCTGAACCTGCGCTGGTGGCAGTTCGGCGCATTCACGCCGCTGTTCCGCTCGCACGGCGAAGTGGTCAAGCGCGAAATCCAGAACATCGCGCCGGAAGGTTCGCCGATGCGCGACTCGATGGTGTGGTACCTGAAGCTGCGCTATCGCCTGATGCCTTACATCTACGCGACCGCGTCGAGCACCTACTTCGACGAAGGCTCGATCATGCGCGGCCTGGTGATGGACTTCCCGACCGACCCGGGCTCGAAGGACATCAAGGATGAATACCTGTTCGGCCATGCCTTCCTGGTGGCGCCGGTGTCCGAGTACGGTGCCCGCGAGCGCAAGGTGTACCTGCCGAAGGGCGCGCAGTGGTACGACTACCATACCGGCGAGCGCCTGCAGGGCGGCCGCACGGTGACGGCCGCTGCGCCGGAAACGCGCATGCCGCTGTTCGTGAAAGCCGGCTCGATCGTGCCGATGGGTCCCGTGACGCAGTACGTCGACGAGAAGCCGGACGCGCCGATCACGCTGAAGGTATACACGGGCGCCAATGGCCAGTTCAGCTTCTACGAGGATGACGGCGTGACCGAGGACTACCAGCGCGGCAAGTACTCGCGCATCCCGCTGTCGTGGGACGAGAAGAAGGGCACGCTGACGATCGGCCAGCGCGGCGGCGACGGCTACGAAGGCATGGTGGCGAAGCGCACGTTCCGCGTGCATTTCGTGAAGCCGGGTGTTTCGAGCTCGGAAACGTTCGACGCGTCCGACAAGGAAATCGTTTATGAAGGCAAACCAGTGACGGTGAAACTGTAATGGTGGTGATGAAGAAAGTACTGGCCGTCGCCGTGGCGGCGGCCTTTGCCGGCGCGGCGCACGCTGCGCCCGATCCAGACAAGCGTGCCCAGGATACCGTGGCGCAGATGACGCAGGCGGAGAAGATGCTGCTCGTCTTCGGCTACTTCGGTGCCGAATTCGCCGGCGTCAAGCCGCCGAAGGATGCGATTCCGTACACGGCCGGCTATGTGCCGGGCGTGCCGCGGCTGAACATCCCGCCGCAGTGGCAGACCGACGCGGGCCTGGGCGTGGCGACGCAGCCATCGCCCGCGCCACGCGAACGGACGGCGCTGCCGTCCGGCATGGCCACGGCGTCCAGCTGGAACACGAAGCTGGCATACGAGGCGGGTGCGATGATCGGCCGCGAGGCGCGGCTGTCCGGGCACAACGTGATCCTGGGCGGCGCCGTGAACCTGCAGCGCGATCCGCGCAATGGCCGCAATTTCGAGTATGCGGGCGAGGATCCGCTGCTGGCCGGTATCATCACGGGCGAACAGATCCGCGGTAACCAGTCGAACAACATCGTCGGCACGATCAAGCACTTCGCGTTCAACGACCAGGAAACCAACCGCAACACGATCGACGTGAAGATCGACGAGCCGGCCGGGCAGATGTCCGACCTGCTGGCGATGCACATCGCGATCGAGCGGGGCGATCCGGGCTCGGTGATGTGCGCATACAACCTGGTCAACGGCGTGTATGCGTGCGAAAGCGACTGGCTGCTCAACCAGGTGCTGAAGAAGGACTGGGGCTATAAGGGCTTCGTGATGTCCGACTGGGGCGCCACGCACTCGACCACGCAGGCCGCCAATGGTGGCCTCGACCAGCAGTCCGGCTGGCCGTTCGACAAGTCGATGTACTTCGGCCCGGCGCTGAAGGAAGCGGTGGACAACGGCCATGTGCCGAAAGAGCGGCTGGACGACATGGCCCGCCGTATCCTGCGCGCCATGTATGCCAACAACCTGATGGACGCCCCGCAGCCGAAGGTCGAACCCGAGAAGATCGACTTCGCGGCCCACGCGAAAGTGACGCGGCAGGTGGCGGAAGAGGGCAGCGTGCTGCTCAAGAACGCCGGCAATGTGCTGCCTTTGACCGCTGATGTGAAGTCCATCGTCATCATCGGCGGGCATGCCGACAAGGCGGTGATCTCGGGCGGCGGCGCGGCGCAGGTGCACCCGCACGGCGGCAGCGCGGTGAAAGGCGAGGGGCCGAAGGGCTTCCCGGGCCCGATCATCTGGTTGCCGTCGTCGCCGATGAAGGCGCTGCAGGCGCGCACCAAGGCGCGCGTCACATACGTCGACGGCAAGGATGCCGCCGCCGCCGCGAAGGCCGCCGCCGGCGCCGACGTGGCGATCGTGTTCGCGACCCAGTGGGCGGCCGAGAGCCTCGATGCGCCATCGATGGCCCTGCCGGACAACCAGGATGCGCTGATTGCCGCCGTGGCCGGTGCCAACAAGCGTACCGTGGTCGTGCTGGAGACGGGCAACCCCGTCACCATGCCATGGCTGGACAACGTGGGCGCCGTGCTGGCCGCGTGGTTCCCGGGCTCCGCCGGCGGCGAGGCGATCGCCCGCCTGCTGACGGGCGAAGTCAACCCGTCCGGCCGCCTGGCCGCCACGTTCCCCGCCTCGGAAGCCCAGCTGCCGCGGCCGAAGATCGACGGCGACCCGACCAGCCGCGATGGCCGCTTCACCACCGACTACAACATCGAAGGCGCGGCCGTCGGCTACAAGTGGTTCGAGAAAACCGGCAAGAAGCCGCTGTTCGCGTTCGGCCACGGCCTGTCGTACACCACGTACGAATACCGCGACCTGAAGGCCCGCAACGATGGCGGCAAGGTGGTGCTGTCGTTCACGGTCGCCAACACCGGCAAGCGCGCCGGCCAGGCCGTGCCGCAGGTGTACGTGGGCCCGACCTCTGCCTCCGCCAAGGCCGCCGGCTGGGAAGCCCCGCGTCGCCTGGCGGGCTGGGACAAGGTGGCACTGCAGCCGGGCGAGAGCAAGTCCGTCAGCGTGACCGTCGACCCGCGCATGCTGGCCGTGTGGGAACCGAAATCCCGCGACTGGCAGCGCCGCCCCGGCACCTACGAGTTCACCCTCGGCGGCGCCTCCGACGCCATCACGTCCCGCACCACGCTGGCCTTGCCGAAGTAAGATATCTTGAAACCGGGGTCAGACCCCAGTTTCAGGAAATTAGTTGCCCAGAACCGGGGTCTGACCCCGGTCTGGGCAATTTTGTTAACGGCGGGGGACTTCGACTGCCGGGCATTTATAAAACTTTCCTGAAAACGGGGTCTGACCCCGGTTTTGGGAAATATTCTGGAGGGGACATGAAACTTGCTGTATCGGCATTGCTCACGCTGGCATCGGTGCCAGCGCTGGCGGCACAGTTCGATGTGCTGGTGTTTTCGCGCACGGCGGGGTGGCATCACGAGTCGATCCACGAGGGCGTGGCGGCGCTGCGCGAGCTGGGGCGCCTGCATGACTTCAACGTGTTCTGGACCGAGGATGCCAAGCGCGTCTTCAACGACAAGGAACTGGCGAAGTACAAGGCCGTGGTGTTCCTGTCGACGACGGGCGATGTGCTGGACGAGGAACAGCAGCGCGCGTTCGAGCGCTACATGCGCGCCGGCGGCGGCTATGTCGGCGTGCACGCGGCGGCGGATACGGAACATGGCTGGCCGTGGTATCGCCGGCTCGTGGGCCACATGTTCGTCACCCACCCGGCCGTGCAGTCGGCGGTGCTGAAGGTGGAGGACGCGAACTTCCCCGGCATGGAGCGCTTCGCGCCCCGCACGCTCGTGACGGAGGAGTGGTACGAATACGGCGCCGCCGAATCGAAGGGGCTGCGTTACCTGCTGTCCGTCGACGAATCCACGTACCGGCCGGAGACGGGCAAAGGCAAGGGGATGGGCGCGTTCCATCCCATCAGCTGGTACCAGCACTATGATGGCGGCCGGGCGTTCTACACGGCGCTTGGGCACCTGCCGGCGACCTACGGCGATCCGGTGTTCAGGCATCACCTGTATGGCGGCATCTATTGGGCCGCCACGGGCCGCGGCTACGCTGCGGGGCAGGCTCCCCGCACGGCAGCGAAATAGACGGGTCGCCAGGCTGGGGCTATCCCCAGACCTGGTAGGCCATGCCCTGTTCCATCACGCCCACCAGCTTGTCGTAGTTTTCCCGACTCTCGCTGAAGCCGAGCACCACGCCGGCAAGCGTGTCGCGGCCGGAGTCGAGGATGTCCACCCAGTGTTCGAGGCCGGCCGCTTCCGGCTCGCGGTTCAGCACGTTCTGGTACAGCGCCGTCACGACCGCCGCGTGGGAAGGCGCGGCGCCGTACAGGTCGCGAAACTCGGGCGATGCGACGAACCCCGCAGCCACCTGGCGAAGCGCCATTCCGGCATCCAGGTGAGCGATGTGAAAGCCGAAGCCCACTTCGTCCGGCAAGCGGCCGAGCGCCGCGCCATACAGGCGGTAAGCCTGCCCGGCGCTACCGTCCACGTCGAACGCCAGTGCCACGTCGGCAAAATCGAGCCGCTCGACATTGACGAGCGTATCGGCGCCATCGAGGCCGACGGTATCGGTGACGAACAGCCGGTGCCCCGTCGTGACCACGTCATAGTCGGCCAGGTTGCCCTCGTACCAGGCGGTATCGGTGCCGCTGCCGCCGTCGAGCAGGTCGTTGCCGCCTTCGCCGATCAGCAGGTCCCAGCCGGCATTGCCGTACAGCGCGTCGCTGGTGGCCGTGCCGGTGATTTCGTCGTCGTTCGCCGTGCCCTGGCCCAGCTGCACGGGAACCGTGTCCAGCTCTTCCAGGATCGCCAGCTCCACGCCGCCGCGTGGCGCCGTGGCCTGCTGCCAGGAGGCGTCGACGTAGTATTTGCCGCTGTACGGCGCGATGAAGCTCAGGCCGTCCTGGCCGGCGGGGCCCCAGCCGTCGTCCTCCGCGATCGGGTTGCCGGCGTTGTCGTAGACCACCAGGTGATATGGATCGAACCAGCTTTCGGAGGTGACCGTGTACAGCGCGCCCTCGACGGCCGTGAAGCTGAACACGGGGAAGGCGCCTTCACCCGGCGCGGTGCTGGTATAAATCGCGTCGTTGTCGTAGCCATCGTCGCCCAGCCTCGGGCCGAAGAACAGGTGCCGCGCATCGTTCATGTCCGCTACGTCGAGCAGCGGAAGGTAGGGAATCGCATCGTAGGCCATGTCCATACTCCTTGTCGGTATCGGGATAGCATAATCCGGCCCGTCCGCCGCGGGGCGGCCGGATTACACTTTGTTGCAATAGCGGCTACAAGGGAAACACCTTAGCCGTTGTCGACCACGAGCGTGTCGCCCACGTAGACACGGTAGCGGCGGATGCGGCCCGTCACGCCGTCCGGCCCCTGGCGCGGCGTGTAGCGCAGGCCGGCCACGTCGAACGGCGCACCCAGGTCGAGCACCAGCCGGTGCGGTGGCTGCGCCGCCGACTTGCTGTAGGCGGAGTGCCAGAAGTCGGTGTTCTGGCCATTGATCGCGTTCAGCGCCGTGCCGTCCTCCTTCGATGCCTCCTCGCTGCTGGCATAGGCGATCGTCCACAGCGTCTGGTTCAGCGTCTTGCCATCCTTGCCCAGCAATGCCAGTTCGGCAATCGCGGCGAACGGCTTGCCGTCGAACGCATCAAGCGCCTCGATGCATAGCTGGCGGCCGCTGGCCGGTTGCGCGAACGGCACGTCCTGCGTGGCGCCACCCGGCTGGAAGCGGCCTTCGTGCACCGGCTTCACGCCCTGCAGCGCCAGGCGTGCCGTGCTCGGCGGACGCGCCAGGTCGCGCTCCGGACGCAGGCGGTCGAGCACGGGTTTCGCCACGCCGGCAATGCGGTTGTCCTGCGGGCCGGTGAGGTCGAGCACCACGATGTCGTTGCGCCCCGCCTTGATCCACGGGCCGGGCAGGTACATCGTCTGCGTGGGGCCGATGCTCCAGTAGCGGCCCAGGCAGCGGCCGTTGATCCATACGATGCCCTGGCCCCACGTCGTCATGTCGAGGAACGTGTCGGCGGCGGTGGCGGCCTCGAAGCTGCCGCGCCAGAATGCCGGACCCTTCGCCTTGCCGGGCTTGAATTCCAGCGGCGGCAGCACGCCGTCCGCATCGAAGTCGATCGCGCGGATTTCCCAGTTTTCCAGCGCAACGGCTTCCTTGCCCTTCACGCGCAAGGTGACGGGGCCGTGCAGGCCCTTGCGGTCATGGATCTCCACGCCGAAGTTGACGCGCGCAATCGTGTACAGCAGGATTTCCAGCGTGGTGGTCGTGGTGCGTGCCGGCAGGTTGACGCGGAAGCGGCGGTAGCGCGTGTCCATCGTGCCCACTTGCTTGCCGTCGATGAATACCCATGCCAGGTCGCGCACCTTGGCCGCTTCCAGCGTCGCTGCCGGGCCGGCCGGCAGGGTGACGCGGTAGGCGATCACGCCGCGGCTGATGTCGTATTGCTCGATCGGTTTCGGCGTGATGTCGCGGATCACGCGCGACGGCAGGTTCGCGAACACGGGTGCGGTCTCGGCCAGCGTGAACGCGGGGATCGTCGTCACCGGCATGTGGGCCGGCGCTTGCGGCAGCTTTTCGCCGGGCTGCAGGTGCTTGCCGATGCCGGCGCGGTAGGCGTCGAACTTCTCGCCCACCCAGCCGGCCTCGCTGATCGGCGCATCGTAGTCGTAGCTCGTGGTGTCGGGCCGGAACGGCCGGTCGCAACCGCCCCAAAGGCCGAACGACGTGCCGCCATGCGCCATGTAGAGGCTGAACGAGCCGTTCGCCCCCAGCATCGCCTCGATGTCGGCCACCGCCTTGGCGGCGCTGCCGGTGCGGTGCGGCGCGCCCCACGTGTCGAACCAGCCCGAGTAGTACTCGCCGCACATCAGCGGGCCTTTCTGCACCTTGGCCAGTTCGGCGAAGCCGCGCTGCGGATCGCTGCCGAAGTTCGCCACCGAGAACAGTTCGGGGATGTGCGTCTTGGCCACCGCGTTGGTGGGATTGCACTGGAACAGCGGCACGTCGAAGCCGCCGTCCAGCAGCGCCTTGCGCATCACGCGCATGTATTCCAGGTCTTCGCCGAAGAAGCCGTATTCGTTCTCGACCTGCACCATCAGGATCGGCCCGCCCTGCGTGACCTGCTGCGGGCCCAGCACGCGGCCGACCTCGCGCATCCAGCGCCGCACCGGCTGCACGAAGTTCTCGTCGCGGGTGCGCAAGAACGCGTCTCCCGGGCTCTTCAGCAGCCACCAGGGCAGGCCGCCCATTTCCCATTCGGCGCAGGCGTAGGGGCCGGGGCGCAGGATCACCCACAGGCCCTCGGCCTGGGCCAGCCGGCAGAATTCGGCGGCGTCGCGCTGGCCGCTCCAGTCGTAGCGGCCTTCGCGCCACTCGTGGTAGTTCCAGAACAGGTAGGCGCACACGGCGTTCAGGCCCATCGCCTTGATCGCCTTCAGCCGGTGGATCCAGTATTCGCGCGGCACGCGGGCGAAGTGCACTTCGCCGCAGCGGATCTGCAGCGGCTTCCCGTCCAGCAGGAAGTCGTTGTCGCCCACGGCGAAACGGTGAGGAGAGGAGGACTGCGATGCGGCGCTGCCGAGCGGGGGCAGCATGGTGCTGCCGACGGCGGCCGCGGTGCCGAGCAGTACGCGCCGGCGGGATGGCTGGTTGATCATGGGTTTCTGGCGGTGGGTGAATGAACTGAGGAGTGAACTGCGGGATGGAGGGCGCGCAGGCGCGCCAGGCAAACGAGGCACAGCGCCGCGAACACGGCGCCGCAGCCCAGGGTAAGGCGGTAGTCGTGGCCGGACAGGTCCAGCAGCGGTCCCTGCACGATGCCGACGACGATCATGCCGGTAACGACGACGAAATCCTTGGTGGCGTTGAACTGCAGGAAGCGCTCGCGCGGGAACAGCGCCATCGGCATCGACGCGGCGGCCGTCCACCATGCGCCCGAAACGATCACATGGCACAGGTAGACGGCCTGGAAGCTGGCCGCATCGTCGACCACCACGGTGCCTGCCGCCGCGACCATGAAATAGGCCGCCATGACGGCGGCGGAAATGCGCATCGCGCCGCAGCGGTCGACCAGCCAGCCGATGGCGAACGCCGAGCCGATCGATACGGCATAGCCGATCGCGGTCAGCATGCCCAGCGTGGCTTTCGGTACCGCGCTGGCATGCGCGAAGAACTGGTAGAACGTGTTGAACGGGTTGAACGTGATGGCGGCGCAAACGAACATGGCGATGGCCCACAGGTTCGGGCGGGCCAGGAACCCGGCCGGCAGGCCGCGGCGCAGGGCCGACGAAGGGGCCGGCGGGCGTGCCGCCGGCGGGGGTGCCGTAGGTTCCCGCACGCCCGCGCACATCGCCGCGATGCAGCCGCCGAACAGCACGCCCGTGGCGACGAGGATCTCGGCCAGGTAGTGGTCCGTCAGCGCGAATACCCAGCGGTGGAACACGATGCCGGCGCCCAGCCCGATGATGCGGAACAGCGCATAGAAGCGCCCCAGCCAGCCGAACGGCACCACATCGTTGACGAGTCCCGTGAACAGCGACAGGGCGCACAGCGCGGCGCAGTCGAAGAAGGTCCAGAACAGGCCGAACGCCGCCAGCCGGCAGACCTGCGCGCCCGGCGACAGGTCGCCGAGCAGGGCATCGGCGGCCGCGCCCAGGGCGGGAGAGTAAGCCAGCCCCACGAGCGCGGCGCAGCCGGCCGGCGCGGCCGCCAGCAGGTACGGACGGCGCCGGCCCCAGCGGCCGCGGTGGCGGTCCGAATGCCAGCCCACCAGCGGCACGACGAACATCGACAGCAGCGCCGGCACGGTCGACAGCAGCAGCGACGTGGCCGTGTCCGACGCGCCGGCCACGCGCAGCAGTTCCAGGCCGGAGGGCAGCGCCGCGCGGTCGCGCATGGCGAGGCCCAGGTCGCCCAGCAGCAGCCAGCCCAGCATGCCGGCCAGCGCGGCCAGGCCGGCGCGCGCCATCAAGGTATTTTTTCTGCCTGGCGCGCCGCCGTCACGGCCATCCCGCTCGCCGGCCGCGGCGGACGGGGAGGGCGGGACGGTGACGGCACTGCCGGTCATTGCGCGGCGACGGGCCCGGTCGACTGCCGGATCACCAGTTCCATCGGGAAGGCCACCTTCGCCGGCGGCACCGCGCCCCCCTGGGCCAGCGTCACCACATCGCCCACCGCGCGCGCCGCCAGTTCATTCAGCGGCTGGCGCATCGTCGTCAGTGGCGGGAACACGTGGCTGGACAGGGGAATATCGTCGAAGCCGATCACGGAAATATCGGCCGGCACCTTCAGTCCGCAACTGTGGATCGCGTCGATCGCGCCATACGCCATCTCGTCGTTCGCGGCAAAGATCGCCGTCGGCGGCCGCTTCAGGGCCAGCAACTGCTGCGCCGCCGCGTTGCCGGCGGCCTGGTTGAACGCGCCGCCCACGACGAGCGCCGGATCGACGCGGATGCCGGCCCCGCGCAGCGCATCCTTGTAGCCCTTCTCGCGTTCGGCGCTCTGGCCGGTGGCCGTGGTGCCGGCCATGAAGGCGATGCGGTGGTGGCCCAGCGACAGCAGGTGCTCCACGGCCAGGCGGGCACCGTTGCGGTTTTCCAGCGCCACCACCGGCAGGCGCACGTCGCGCGCGTCGTAGTGCACCAGCACGCAGGGCATGTGGTGCTGTGCCAGCACGTCCAGGTAGCCGTCCGCGCCGCTCGGCATCACCAGCAGCAGGCCGTCGCACAGCTTGCTCAGCATGTCCACGGTGCCGGCCCTGGCCGGGCTGTCGAAGCTCTCGGCGTTGAACAGCAGGATGTCGTAGCCGCGTGCCCTGGCTTCCGCGCTGATCGCGCGGGTCACCTCGTGCAGCACGAGCGAGCCATAGTTGTTGACGAACACGCCGATCAGGTTGCTCTTGTCGCCGCGCATGCGGCGCGCCAGCATGTCCGGCGTGTAGTTCAGTTGCGCGGCCGCCTCCATGATCCGGGCACGCGCCGCTTCGGACACGTAGCCCACGCCGCGGATCGCCCGCGACGCGGTGATCGGCGATACGCCGGCGATCTTGGCGACTTCACTGAGCTTGCTGGACTTGCGCATGGACGGTATGCGTGGGCTGTTCGGGAGGCCCGACTGTACCAGAGCAGGCAAGGTTGCGGCGGGAATGTGGTCACGTTACCACATCGACCAATTTCGGTGTTCGTACTTTATTCAATGAAGTCAAAGACTTATGGATGGAGCACCAAACCGCTCAATTTCATGAGCGATTTCTCGCGAAAGGCTTGTGGTAACGTGACCATACTCGTGGCATCGAGATAACCATATTAAATCGGAGACGGAGATGAACAAGAAGCTTCTCGCCACCCTGCTGCCGCTGGCGCTGGCCGCGGCCTACGGCACCCATGCCAGTGCACAGGAGGCAGCCGCCGCGGTGGACGCGGGCACGCCGCTGGAAACCGCGCAACCGGGGCCCGACGCCTCGGGACAATCGACCACGGGCAGCACGTCCGCCGCTGCCCCCGCGGCGCCGGCCAGCCAGGATCCGGTCAGCACCGTCGTCGTCACGGGCTTCCGTTCCAGCCTGCAGAAGGCGCTGAACCTGAAGCAGCAGGCGATCGGCGTGCGCGACTCGATCGTGGCGGAAGACATCGGCAAGTTCCCCGAGGCGAACGTGGCCGAATCGCTGCAGCGCGTGCCGGGTGTGATCCTGAACCGCGACGAAAGCTCGGGCGAAGGCCAGCGCATATCGATCCGCGGCCTGCCCACCGAATACTCCGTCACCACGCTCAATGGCGCACCGGTGAACACCACGTCGACCAGCACGATCGGCAGTGCCGCGCGCGGCTTCAACTACGACGTGTTCGCGTCCGAACTGTTCGGCCGTATCGACTTCTACAAGTCGCCGCTGGCCGAACTGACCGAGGGTGGCCTGGGCGGTATCGTGGATCTGCAGACGCCGCGCCCGTTCGACAGTCCGAAGCGCCAGGTGCGCTACGGCCTCACGGCGGGCTACAACACGATGTCCGAGCGCTTCAACCCGGCCGGCTTCGCGCTGTATTCGAACACCTGGGGCAACTGGGGCTTCCTGGGCGGCGGCTCCCATTCCGGCAGCAAGAACAACCGCTCCGGCTTCGAAGCCACCGGCGGCTACAACAGTTCGGCCAACGGCAGCCGCACTCCGCTGCGCGGAAACTTCGCCGTGTCGCTCGACTACGATTCGCCGCTGGCCAACCTGGGCGGCTACACGCGCGACCAGATCGACAACGCACTGCTGCCGCGCATCTACCGCTTCTACGGTTCGCAGAACGACCGCACCCGCGATGGCCTCGTATCATCGCTGCAGTACAAGAACGGTGGCCTGAACATCAGCTTCGACACACTGTACTCCAAGCTGAAGAACGAGCGCGACGAGATGTACTTCGGCATCCTGGTGCGCAACAGCCGCACCACCAACCGCAATGCGCCGGCCGGCCAGAACGGCAACAACGGCTTCATTCCACTCAATGTCAGCATCGACCCCCGATCGAACCTGCTGGAGGGTACCTTCGGCAACACCTCGTACAGCAGCGGCGTCACCTATGCCGACGATGAAACGGAATTCGGCTACGGTGCGCTGAACCTGACCTGGAAGGCCAGCGACAAGCTGACGTTTACCGCCCAGGCCAGCGCCAACAACAGCAGCGCGCTGTCGTACCAGAGCACGCTGTCCGGCCAGATCTTCGGCATCACGTCGACCATCGACTATGGCGACGACCACGTGTACCCGTCGATGTCGTCGCCGACCAGCTACACGGACCCGAACAATTTCCAGGGCTTCCAGATCGGCACCGGCTGGACCAAGGAGTTCGACAAGGGCCGCCAGGCACGCGCGGCGGCGGAGTATTCGTACGAGCTGCCCGGCGGCTGGACCGGCAAGATGAAGAGCGGCTTCTCCTTCGTGGAAACCACCAAGGGCATCGACAAGCGCAATGGCACTTCGCTGGCCACGGCGCGGCTGAACCAGCTGGGCAATGCCGGCCTGCGCGCCGGCATGACGTCGAACCTGCCGATCTCGAACCTGGACATGGGCGGCGGCTGGCCGGGCGCCTGGGGCACGTTCGACCGCGGCTACACATATTCCACGTTCAATCCGCTCGAATACAACCCGAACTCCACGTTCACGCCGGCGCAAAGCTTCACCGCGCAGG
This sequence comes from Pseudoduganella sp. jia 12, assembly GCF_055502675.1. Taxonomy (NCBI): domain Bacteria; kingdom Pseudomonadati; phylum Pseudomonadota; class Betaproteobacteria; order Burkholderiales; family Oxalobacteraceae; genus Pseudoduganella; species Pseudoduganella sp. jia 12. Next base: position 230,237 of record NZ_JBUXKP010000001.1, on the reverse strand, counting down.
AAAAGGTCAGTTCCGCGTTCGTGCAGTCGGACTTCCGTGGCGAGGTATTCGGCCGCGAACTGCGCTTCAATGCCGGGGTGCGCTACTCCGAAACCAAGACCTACATCGACAACTTCAAGCAGGCCGGCGCCAACAACGCGTATGTGCCGAACGAGGAAGAGGGCAAGTACAGCAACGTGATGCCGGCCGTCAGCGCCGCCTTCGACGTGACCGATACCCTGATGTGGCGTGCTTCGTGGGGCAAGACCATTTCCCGCGCATCGCTGGGCATCATCGCCGCGCAGACCGTCATCCCGAACCAGTTCGACAACACGGCCACCGCCGGCAACCCGAACCTGAAGCCGCAGCAGTCGAAGAACTTCGACACGAGCCTGGAGTGGTACTTCAAGCCGGGCAGCCTGCTGTCGGCCGGCTACTTCCGCAAGGTGCTGACGGATGCCACGGTATCGACCACGCAGAACGTGACCTTCGGTTCGCTGGGCCTGCCGGAAACGGCGCTGGGCCCGATCTTCCAGGATGCCAACGGCCGCATCGATCCGAACCTGCCGATGACGCTGCGCACGTACTCGAACGCGGGCAAGCAGGTGCTGAAGGGTTACGAGCTGGCTTACCAGCAGGCCTTCGACTTCCTGCCCGATCCGTTCAAGGGCTTCGGCGCACTGGCCAGCTTCACGCACATCGATCCGTTCAACAGCCAGCGCTGGATCACCAACGGGGGCCGCGAGATCGAAGTCAACTCGGTGCCGAAGTTCGCCTACAGCACCACCGGCTACTATGAGCGGGGCCCGCTGGCGGTGCGCCTGTCGTGGAACTACAAGGGCCGCTCGCTGCACGGCGACAACCCGCGCAACAACGGCGATGACCTGATCCGCTGGCGCGCCGCCCGCGGCTACCTGGACGGCAACATCAGCTACAAGATCAGCGACAAGCTGGAACTGCGGCTCGATGCGCTGAACCTGTCCAACACGCTGGCGTACGACTACTTCGAGGATGCCAACGGCGTGTTCGGCAGCGGCAAGAAGACCCGGATGGACTACGCCAAGTACGACGGCCGCACGATCAAGATCGGCATCCGCGGTTCGCTCTGATGCGGGGAACGTACCGAGGTACCGTGCTGGCGGCGATGCTTGGTGCGGCGCTGCTGGCCGGTTGTGCGGGCAGTGGCCAGCCCGGCGCGGACGTCGGCGTCATCGACGTCGCGCCGGGCTGGGCGGACAATTCCGTCAATGCCGTGATCTTCCGGCGTCACGCGCTCGTCAGCGACCGCGAATGGCAGTTCATCGCGTTCTACGATGCCGAGGGGCGGGTAGTGCTGGGCCGGCGCAAGCTGGACGCCAAGCGCTGGGAACTGTCGCCGACGCAGTACAGGGGGAATGTGCGCGATGCCCACAACAGCATCAGCATCGGGCTCGACGCCACGGGCGTGCTGCACGTGGCTTTCGACCACCACAACGGCCGGCTGCGCTATGCCCGCGGCATTGCCCCCCACGCGCTGGCGCTGGGCACGGAAGAGCCGATGACCGGGCGCGACGAGCGCTCCGTCACCTATCCCGAATTCCACCCGCTGGCGGGCGGCGCCATGCTGTTCCTGTACCGCGACGGCGGTTCCGGCCGGGGCAACCTGGTCGTCAACCGCTACGACCCGGCCGCGAAACGGTGGACCCGGCTGCACGACAATCTCATTTCCGGCGAGGGCAAGCGCAACGCCTACTGGCAGGCGGCCGTCGACGGCCAGGGCACGGTGCACGTGTCGTGGACGTGGCGCGAATCGCCGGACGTGGCCAGCAACCACGACATCGCCTATGCGCGCTCGCGGGACGGTGGCGTCACGTGGGAAGACAGCACCGGCCGCAAGCTGGCGCTGCCCGTCACGGAGGCGACCGCCGAGGTGGCGGCGCGCGTGCCGCAGAAAAGCGAATTGATCAACCAGACATCGATGGCTGCGGACGGTGCCGGCCGGCCCTATATCGCCACGTACTGGCGTAAGGTCGGCGAAGCGGTGCCGCAGTACCGCATCGTCCACCTGGGTGACAAGGGCTGGCGCACGCTGGACCTGCCGTTCCGTCGCACGCCGTTCTCGCTGTCCGGCATGGGCACGAAGGCGATTCCGGTATCGCGGCCGCAGCTCGTCGTCGACGCACGGGGCGCCCATGCGCTGCTGCTGTTCCGCGACGAGGAGCGCGGCAGCCGCGTATCGGCGGCGCTGGTCGACATCGCGCGCGGCAGCTGGACGGTGCGCGACCTGACCGAAACGCCGGTCGGCGCGTGGGAACCGAACCTGGACCCGGAGCGCTGGCGGCGCACGGGGGAATTGAACCTGTTCGTGCAGGATGTGCGGCAGGCGGATGGCGAAGGACTGGCACGCGGTGCGCCGTCGATGGTGCGCGTGCTGGCGTTCAAACCGAAGGAGTGGAATCGATGAAGCATGAATTGAAGAATCACTACGGTGCAATGAGCATGCTGCTTGCCGCCATGTTCGTGCTGGCGGGGTGCGCGGTGGAGCAGAGGGCGCCGCAGCAGCAGACCGCGCAGCAAGCCGGGCAACAGGAGAAAGCGCAGCAGGGCAGGGCGGAAGTCGTCGCCGCGATGGACAAGGTGAACGGCTACTGGCAAAAGACGACGCCGGCGCAGGAATGGCCGTTCTGGAACGTGGCCGCCTACCACACCGGCAACCTGGAAGCCTACAAGATCACGAAGAACGCGGCCTACCTGCGCTATACGCAGGACTGGGCGGAGCACAACAAGTGGATCGGCGCCAAGTCGACGGACAAGTCGAAGTGGAAGTACACGTATGGCGAGACCGACGAATTCGTGCTGTTCGGCGACTGGCAGACGTGCTTCCAGGTCTACGCGGACCTGTACAAGCTGCAGCCCGACCCGGCGAAGATCGCGCGCGCCCGCGAGGTGATGGAATACCAGATGAGCACCCCGAACGACGATTACTGGTGGTGGTCGGATGGGCTGTACATGGCCATGCCGGTGATGACGCGCATGTATTCGATCACGGGGAACAAGCAGTACCTGGCCAAGATGCACGAGTATTTTGCGCACGCGCGCAAGATCATGTACGACGAGGACGCGAAGCTGTTCTACCGCGATGCCCGCTACGTCTACCCGAAGCACAAGAGCGTCAACGGCAGCAAGGACTTCTGGTCGCGCGGCGTGGGCTGGGTATTCGCGGCGCTGCCGCGCGTGCTGGACGATCTGCCGAAGGACGATCCGCACCGCGCCGAGTACGAGCAGATGTTCCGCGACATGGCGGCATCGCTGAGGAAGGCGCAGCAGGCCGACGGCTACTGGACGCGCAGCCTGCTCGATCCCGCCCATGCACCGGGCCCGGAAACGAGCGGCACGGCGTTCTTCACGTACGGCTACCTGTGGGGCATCAACAACGGCCTGCTGGACAAGGGCGAATACCTGCCGACCGCGCAGAAGGGCTGGAAATACCTGACCACCGTGGCGGTACAGGACGATGGCCGGCTGGGCTACGTGCAGCCGATCGGCGACCGGGCGATTCCGGGCCAGGTGGTGGACAGGAATTCGACCGCGCACTTCGGCGTGGGGGCGTTCCTGCTGGCCGGGGCCGAGATGGTGCGCTTGATCGATAAAGGAGGCAATTGATGGAACGTCGTAACTTCATGCGCGGCCTGGCGGCCGCACCGGCGCTGGGTACCTCGGCACTGCTGGCCGGCGGCGGCGATGCGCTGGCGGCGGGCCAGCCAGGCTCGGTGTCGTCGTCGCCCGCCGATGCGCGCGCCTTCCAGCTCGGTCTGATGCAGAAGATGGCCGAACCGGTGCTTGCGAACATGGCGAAGGGTCAACTGAAGAAAACCTTCCAGCTCGAAGTGAGCCCCACGTGGGATGGCCGCGACAAGGGTGTCACGTACCTGGAGTGTTTCGGGCGGCTGATCGCCGGCGTGGCGCCATGGCTGGAGCTGCCCGATGACGGCACGGCCGAAGGCAAGTCCCGCAAGCGCCTGCGCGAGCTGGCGGTGCAGAGCTATGTGCATTCGGTCGATCCCAAGAGCCCGGACTACCTGCTGTGGAAGGGGCCGGGGCAGACGCTCGTCGATTCGGCCTACTTCACCAATGCGCTGATGCGCGCGCCGAAGGCACTGTGGGAGCCGCTCGATGCGACGACGAAGCGCCGCATCGTCGCCGAGATCAAGGGCCTGCGGCGCATCGAGCCGCCATACATCAACTGGCTGCTGTTCGCCGCGATGAACGAGGCATTCCTGTTGTCGATCGGCGAGGAGCACGACCCGATGCGGATGAACGTGGCGATCCGCAAGGTCAACGAGTGGTACGTGGGCGATGGCTGGATCAAGGATGGCGAGGCGTTCCACTTCGATTACTACTCGTCGTACGTGATGTACCCGATGCTCGTGGAAATCCTCGAAGTGCTGGCGGCGAAAAAAGGACCGTTCTGGAACGGCAAGCCGGAAGAGCTGCTGGCGCAGGCCTACCAGCGCATGCAGCGCTTCGGCGAACACCTGGAGCGCTTCATCTCGCCGCAGGGCACGTGGCCGCCGGTCGGCCGCTCGCTCACGTACCGCACCGCCGTGTTCCAGCCGCTGGCGCTGCTCGCGTGGCGCAAGAAGCTGCCGAAATCGCTGCCCGAAGGCCAGGTGCGCGCCGCGCTGGACGCCGCCCACCGCGCGATCTGGACGACGCCATCGAACTTCACGAGCGACGGCTACCTGACCATCGGCTTCATGGGCCACCAGCCGGAGCTGGGCGACTGGTATTCGAACAACGGCAGCATGTACATCGCCTCCGCCGGCTTCCTGTCGCTCGGCTTGCCCGCCACGGACAGCTACTGGACCGCACCGGCGCAGGACTGGACGCAGAAGAGGGCATTCTCCGGCGCGAAGTTTGCCAAGGATTACCCGGTCAACTACTGAGCTTGACGCGCAGCAAAACTGGGGACGTACCCCTGTTTCCAGGAAAGATGCCTGGAAACAGGGGTACGTCCCCAGTTTTTTCGTGCACAGTTATTGCCGTGACCGGTATTTGGAACGCGTCGTTGCCCGAGATTCAATCACGCGTCCCGATCAGCATCGATATCGATTCCCTTATCCAGCAAGTGCCAGGTGATAAATTCTTCCGGCAGGTCGAGGAGCCAGTCGCGCTGGGGATGCGGGAACGATTGCCCCTCGCGAACCCAGGCCTGCCGCCAATAGACGTTGACGATCTGCTGCATGGGATGTCCGGGAACGATCCAGGGTTGCCAGATGCCCGTGGCGGGGCAGGGCAGATCGTTGCCACAGAATCGAAGTGGTGCTGGATGGTCCATGCTCCGTGCGAGTCCACGCGCAGCGCGCGGCCGGACTTCGCCCTCGTCCGCATCGATGGTGAGCCAGTACTCCCACACCAGCCATGAGCCGACCGGCTTGCCGACATGCTCGTACACATGAGGGACACTGAAGCGCTCCCCTCGCGCATACAGGGCTGGCGACATGGCTGCTACGGTTTTCTGGATGGCATCCGGAGCGTCGGGCGCTTGCGGTTGCCAATAGCCGGCGAACGGCGCCGTTTTCTCCTGCGTTCTTTCGCCTGTACGGCGCAGGTGGAATACGGGGTCGAGGTTCTTGCAAGCGGCCTTTTGCGATGGCGTGACCGTTTTACCGTGGAGCGCTGGAAGGCAGCTACCCTTTGCCGCTTCGATCAGCGTGTTGGTGTCGCCGTTCCACGTAGGCAGGTTTGCGGGGGGCAGGGGAAGGACCTGGTCGAGGTTGGGGAAACGGAGGTCGGGATTGAACTCCAGGGCGTCTCCCAAAATGCGGTAGCGCTCGCCACGAGCCTTATCGATAAACGGTGGGATCATCTCCGACAGATCGAACGGGTGATCAAACTCGATGTACAGCTCCGAAGCGCATATATCGCAGCCGTGTTTTACTCCCTCGTGCAGGACAGACAAGGTACGAGCGCGTGTTTCCTGCGTGGGACTGCCGATCTGTTGGCCCTCAGGTGAGCGTGGGTAAAGGTACAGGTGCTGCAAGATGGCCGCAGCTGGTCCGTAGCCTTGGGATAGTGCACATTCGAGCATTTTTACTGCGACAGGAATGTTAGCCCAGTAGCCGGGAACCGCGCTATCTTTGGCAGCCCGAAGCTTGCCCGCCAAGTGTGTCATGGCTTGTGGATTTCCCATCTGTGCTGCACGTTGCCAGAACGCGAATGCTGTGGTGGCATCAGCTGGAACTCCGGTACCGTTCATGTAATACGTTCCCATACGATCGTACGCTGCTGGAATGCCGAGCCGCATTGCCGCCTCGACCAGTTGGACAGCGTCTTCGACACCTTTGGTTGCATCGCGCCCCTCAATGTAAAGGCTGGCGAGATTGAGCATGGCTTTCCAATGGCGACGTTCAGCGGCCAGCCTGGTCAACTGAACAATTCCCGGGTAATCGCGATCGTCAACATAAATCTCTGGATCTTCCAGCGCGCGAGCCCCGAGAAACCATGCCTGTGCTTCGGCGTCGACTGGTGGGACGTGATGTGTTTCAACTTTGCATTCGAACGACGGCATATGAGGATCGAACAACGGGAGAACCTCATTGCGGGGATACGGGTTGGTTACGTTGCTGTCCATACTGCACGCCTTTATCGTGAGGAAAATGAAGCACAGGGCCAAGAAGATTTTGACAAGCCGGGATTGGATTTTCAGCCGCGCCATAGTCAGCCCAGCCGCAACGTAGAACTGCGTGAGTCTTCCAACGGGAGAATAAAGCCCTTCAGTCGGCGGCCGTCAAGCTGGCTTGCCTGATTCGCGCGCATGAGTTTTTGCCAGTCTGCAAATGCCTGTGCAATTTCGCCGTTGCTGCCATCCCCTCCGTCGGCCACTTTGTCACTCAACTGCGACCAGATCTTCCGGCGCAGATCCGTCGTCAACTTCGGATCGATCGTGGCGAGATTCAATTCGCTGTCCGCCGTCATGCTGCGCTGGTTCAGGTTGGCGCTCCCCAAAGTGCAGAACACGTCATCCACGAGCAGAAGTTTTGAATGAATATAGATTTCGCGATAACGCCACTGTTTGCCATCGGAGCCGCATGCATTGAGCATCGCCGTACAGACCTTGATGCCGAATTCCCTCTCCAGCCTTTTAGGGTCGGGCTTGTCGATACCATTGGCGTGCGCTACGACCTCTGGCAGGGCATAGTGATGTGGTTGGGGCCGTCCGAACGTGCCATCCAAAGGATGTGCCGCTTTAGGCCTGGTCGCGGCCACGCGCCTGTTTTCATTGTCGATCAACACTTGCTGGCCCTTCATTGCCATGTGCTCCCCAAGATGTGCCAGCGCATCGTAGGTGCGGGGAATCATTTCCGCGCGTTCCGGTACGGGGATGACGACGAACACATGGAGCACAGGCATTTGGGCAAGAGTCTTTCCTGATGCGGTCCTGGCCTTGTTCCACAGTTTCATCACATGACGGCGTTTCTCCACCAGGCGTTTTGTCCATTCCTCATACTGGAAGTACTGGTTTTCAACGTAGAGATAACGGAAAGCCAGGCTCGCATTGTCCGCAGCCTTGAAGTACAGCTCGCGTATCGACATGTCGTTTTCCGCCGGTTGCGTACGAACGATCTGGACGGTGCTGTCGCCACGGCAGGGTTTGTGCAGCAAGGCCGATGGAACTCCCGCGTTCTCCGGTGCGGCATTGAAGTCCACGGCTGATCCGGCACTGGGGGCTTTCGACTTCGCCCTGTTCCAAGCGCCAATGAAGTTGTTGTACAAGGAAACGAGGGCGCCACCACGGTCGATGCGGCAAGCGTAGTCGCGAAATGGCTTCAAGGTCTTGAAGCTTCGTTCACCTTCGCGTGCCTTTGCAGCGTCAGCCGGATTTACTTCTTCGCGGCGCGGATTCTCCAATCGATGCGATACGGTGTCCCAATATTCGCTCACGGAATTCAGGCCCATTACATAGCCCACCGCTTTCTGGCCGTCCGCATGGTCGTAGTCGATCAATAGCGGCTTTTGGTGATGGGTGCCGAAATACTCCATGCATGCGTTCTCGGACAGTGCTGGCCGTGTGGCTTCGGTTGCCAGCTGCTGCTCGATGTTGTCTGGATCGCCGGTGTGCACGCGCAGTTCGATGTTTTTCAGTGAATTACCGCGTGCGGCTTGATACCAGCTGAAGCAATATTCCGCGCGGGCCAGCAGGGGAATGGTCTCTTCATGAATGTCGAACAGGGCCCGCTGGTTCTTGAGCGGATCGGATTTACCCTCTTTTGCCCGCGCATGCAGGTTGCGCAGTATGGAACTGCTATTGGTGGCGCTGAGTTTGTCGGCGTTCGGTTTCAATCCGCCATCCTGCCGCCACACGTGCCGGTCATGGGTCATGCCGGGCATATTCCGGGCCATGCCCGCCTTTGCGGCTGTCCAGTCAAACCACACCAGCAAGCGTACACGTACGCCACGGCGACCAGCCGCGATGAGCAAGTCGCCGTATGTGTCACCGCGCGGCCAGGTTCCATTGCGCTTGCGTTCCAGTTCCATGCCTGGATCGAAACCCCAGCAGCAGATATCGATGCTGCATTGCGCATTGCGGATTTCGTTGGCAATGTCACGAAACCCCTCTTCCCCGCAAATGAACATCGTCAGCTTGTTGTTATGTGTAATGGGATGAGTGGTCTTGCCCTTCAGGTTCCGGTTTTCCAGCAGCCACAGCACGGTGCAGCGGGCCGAACCCGTTGTCGCATCCACATAGGTTGTCTCAACACGATTGATTGATTTGTCCACGCCAGCTCCTCATTTCCAGCATAAAAATGCGTACAGGAAATTTACAGGCCAGTCGTCGAGAAAGTATTGCTGGATGTCAATATTCGAGAATGCAGAGTGCGTTTGGATTTCTGACGCTGAAATTGCCTCTTGCAGGCAGGTGGTTTCCGCCGGCCCTCAGCGTCAGTGCAATGGCACATGTTAAACTCCCCCGACGATCAACTCGTTTCTCCGCAGTTTTCGATATGTCCTCCACTACCACGTTCAACATCTCCCCCTCGACCAATCCCGCCTCCGCCGCCGACCGCGAGCAGAAGCTGAAGGCGATCCAGTTCGGCCGCGTGTTCACCGACCACATGGCCGTCGTCAAGTACAGCAACGGCACCTGGCACGATCCGGAAGTGAAGCCTTACGGCCCGCTGTCGCTCGATCCATCGGCTTCCGTGCTGCACTACGGCCAGGCGATCTTCGAGGGCTTCAAGGCCTACCGCCAGCCGGACAATTCGATCAGCCTGTTCCGCCCGGAGCAGAACGCCGAGCGCTTCAACCGCAGCGCGCACCGCCTGGCGATGCCGGCGATCCCGAAGGAGCTGTTCATTGGCGCGGCCGACGCGCTGGTCAAGCTCGACCAGGCATGGGTGCCGTCCGGCTCGGGCGAGAGCCTGTACCTGCGCCCGTTCATGATCGCCACCGACCCGTTCCTGGGCGTGCGTCCATCCAATGAATACCTGTTCCTGCTGATCGCATCGCCGGCCGGCGAGTATTTCCCGCAGGGCCTGAAGCCGGTGAGCGTGTGGGCCAGCAAGGAATACGTGCGCGCGGCGCCGGGCGGCACCGGTGAAGCCAAGTGCGCCGGCAACTACGCGGCCAGCCTGCTGGCGCAGGCCGAGGCGACGCAGCATGGTTGCGACCAGGTGATCTGGCTCGACGCGATCGAGCGCGAGTACATCGAAGAGATGGGTGGGATGAACCTGTTCTTCGTGTACCGGAAAGAGGGCAAGCCGGTCATCGTGACGCCGCAACTGACCGGCACGTTGCTGCCGGGCATCACGCGTTCGACCCTGCTGCAGCTGGCCGCCGACGAAGGCTACGAGGCCGAAGAGCGCCGCCTGTCGCTGACGGAAGTGCGCGCGGCCATCGAATCCGGCGAAATCTCCGAAGTGTTCGCGTGCGGCACCGCCGCCGTCATCACGCCGGTGGGCCTGATCAAGGGCCGCGGCTTCGAGGTCACCGTCAACAACAACGAGAATGGCCCGGTCGCCCTGGCCTTGCGCGATGCGCTGCTGGGCATCCAGCGCGGCACCGCGGCCGACACGCACGGCTGGCTGCACAAGGTCGCGCTGGGCTGATCGCCCGGTAAAGCGCTTTGTTGCTTCGAAAATGGGCGGTCCGGCGCTCCGGTCCGTCCCCATTTTTGAAGCAACTTTTCAACCCTACAAGGAGCAAGCATGGCCGGATTCAGTATCAACCTCGAAGAAAAAACCCTGTCGAACGACAACTTCCGTGAAGTGCTGTTCACCACGCCGCAAAGCCAGCTGGTCGTGATGACCCTGCAGGCGGGCGAGGAGATCGGCGCCGAGAAGCATGACGACACGGACCAGTTCATCCGCGTGGAAGCGGGGCAGGGCAAGGCGATCCTCGATGGCGAGGAACATGCGCTGGAAGACGGCGTGGGCGTCGTGATTCCTGCGGGCACCCATCACAATGTGATCAATACCGGCAGCGAGCCGATGAAGCTGTACACGCTGTATACGCCGCCGGAGCACCCGGACGGCACGATCCACAGGAACAAGGCCGAGGCGGATGCCTACGAGGCCGAGCACGGCCACCACTGATCGCCACAAGGCGGCGCCTGGCGCCGTGGCGGCACAAGAAGCGATACCGTCGAGGTATCGCTTTTTTTTTGTCGCCGCTCGTGCGCGGGTGTCCGCAAATGCCGGCATGACAGATTTTCCCGGCTGACGTTGATAACAGAAATATCTTCAATGCAATTGATATGCGCTACCAAATGGTTGCGCATCTCACACTGGCCTGACCACTCCGCAAGGGCCCTGTCATAGGGGAACTTGAGCGACAAATCCGCGCTGTTGCGCAAATGGTAGCGCTTAACAAACGATGTTAAAACATGTTGACATTGTGTCGTGCGACTCCTAAACTCGTCTGCGCTGTGCTACTAAAAGGCAACAGATGGCACGGCAGTGCTGATAAAAACAGGAGACACACCATGAATGATCGAACCACCGCAGGGCGGCGCGTCGCGCTCGGCCTGACCGTGATGGCAAGCCTGATCGCCCAGGCATATGCCCAGGACGCCACCACCGCTACCGCTACCGCTACCAACACCGCCACCAACCCAGTGACCGCGCCCGCAGCCGCCGAAGCGCCGATGCAGACCGTGCAGGTCACGGGCTATCGCAACAGCCTGCTGTCTTCCGCGCGCGACAAGAAGGAATCCGTGGGCTTCCAGGATTCGATCAACGCCGAGGACCTGGGCAAATTCCCCGACAAGAACATCGCCGAATCGCTGAGCCGCGTGCCCGGCGTGCAGGTCGCGCGCGACGTGACCGGCGAGGGCATGACGATCCAGATCCGTGGCCTGGGCTCCTCGTTCACGAAGATCCTGCTGAACAACTCGCCGATCGCCGTGGCGTCGTCCGGCCCGATCGATGGCGCGAACACGAACCGCGAGATCGACCTCGACCTGCTGCCGACCGACCTGTTCACCAAGCTCACCGTCAGCAAGAGCGCGGCGGCGAGCCAGATCGAAGGCGGCGCCGCCGGCGTCGTGAACCTGCGCAGCGCGCGGCCGTTCGACAAGGAAGGCCGCCAGCTGTCGATGGGCTTCACCGGCACGAAGCAGCAGATCGCCGACAAGGCGGGCTTCCGCGGCAACGTGATCGCATCGAACACGTGGGGCAGCAAGTTCGGCCTGCTGGGCGGCATCTCGTTCTCGCGCCAGGAAAGCCGCGTTACCGGCTTCGAGACCGTGGGCTGGACCAATCCGAACCTGACGGCCGCCCAAAGCAATTCGCCGGGCCGCAACGCGACCGGCGGCGGCAACTGGACCATCCCGGCCACCGTGCCGGCCAATGCCGGCAACGGCCTGGTGCCGGGCACGGCGATCAACCAGCAATTCCTGCTGGCGAACAATCCGGGCCTGTCGATCGACCAGATCGACAACGCGATCGTGCCGCGCCTGGGCCGCACGATGGAGTACTACGGCAACCGCGACAAGATCTCCGTCGTGCTGGCCGGCGAATACCGCCCGACCGAAAGCCTGCACTTCTACCTGGACACCATGTACAGCAAGAAGGACGACGACATGCAGCGCAACGCCTACACGTGGGCGGTGCGGAACAATGGGTCGATCCCGCTGAACATGACGGTGGACCGCAGCGACTGCGCCGCCGGCTGCGTGGTCAACTCGGGCACGTTCGCCAATGCGCTGAACTTCATCGAGTTCGGCCCGCGCCGCGACAAGGTCGACCTGCTGGGCATCAATCCGGGCGTGGAATGGAAGATCACGCCGAAGCTGACGTTCGACGCGGCCGGCAACTGGAACCGCAGCCGCTTCACGCACGAAGCGCCGACGATCATGCCGATCACTGCGCCGAACAGCGGCAACACGATCACGTATGAAAACAATGGCGGCGTGCCGTCGATCGTGTCGAACCTGGACCTGAACGATCCGAAGAACTACCAGTGGGTGGGCGGGCGCGTCAACATCCAGAACGAGCTGCGCGAGACGGAAACCAAGGGCTTCCACACGAACATGGCGTGGGGCGACAAGAAGCTGACGATCCGCACCGGCTTCGCGTGGGACGACATCAACCGCCGCATCCGCGCGCAGGACAATTCCGCCGCATGGCAGGCCGCCACCTGCGGCAACAACCCGAGCGTGTTCCTGCAAGGGCCGAACGGCGCGCCGCCATGCGACGGCGCCAGCACGCCGGGCGCCTCGGCCGCGGCCCTGTACCCGGGCTACGGCACCGGCTACACCGCCGGCCAGAACACTCCGCTGACCTATGGCGGCTCGCTGATCCCGAACGCCGCGCTGCAGAACTACCTGGTGCCCGGCCCGTACGGCCGCCTGGCGCTGGACTGGGACCGCTTCCGCAACGATTCGAACTACGACTACTTCAACAGCACGGCACCGGATTCGGGCGCGTCGTCGACCGGCGCGAGCGCCGGCTTCATCCGCGAGAAGTCGAAGGCGATCTACGTGGAAGCGAACGGCGAACTGCAGCCGGCCGGCTTCAACCTGCGCTGGAATGCCGGCGTGCGCTACGTGCGCACCGAGCAGCAGGTGGGCTCGCTGAACTCGACGTCCGATCCGCGCAACGCGAACCTCACGCTGAACGGCAGCAAGTACCCGAACGTCAGCCAGTGGGTGTACCAGAACACGAAGTACAGCAACACGCTGCCTTCCGCCACCGCCGCGCTGGACCTGACGAAGGACGTGGTGCTGCGTGCAGCCGCCTCGCGCAGCATGACGCGCGTGAACCCGAACGACCTGCGCCCGGGCATCAACTTCTCGTCGGTCTCGGCGGACGTGGGCACGATCGGCAATCCGGGCCTGAACCCCTACCTGTCGGATAACATCGACCTGGGCGTGGACTGGTACACGGGCCGCGAAGGCTACTTCTCGGTGACGGCATTCCAGAAGCGCCTGAACGGCTTCACGGTCAACGAAAACGTGTCGATGCCGTTCTCGAACCTGGCGCAGTACGGGATCAACTACAACACGCTGATCCCGGCGCAGCAGCTGGCGATCGATTCCCGCGGCGGCCCGGAAAGCGCCACCGTGGTGATGACCCGCCCACGCAACGCGGACGGCATCCTGCGCATCCGCGGTCTGGAAATCGGCTGGGTGCAGCCGCTGGACAAGATCCTGCCGTGGCGCGGTTTCGGCTTCAGCGAAACGCTCACGCTGATCAACCAGAAGGCCAGCGGCGAAGGTTCTTCCGGCTTCATCGCGCTGGGGGTGCCGAAGAAGACCAACAACTTCGGCGTCTACTACGAGAACCACGGCTACATGGTGCGCCTGTCGCACACGTACTCGCAGGGCAGCCAGGTGGCCAACGCGAACCAGAGCGGCATCACGGCCGCGGCGCTGTACGGCCGCGACTACAAGCAGGCGGACTTCTCGTCGAGCTTCGAGCTGGACCAGATCTTCGACCGCGAAGGCCTGCCGATGCTGACGTTCGACATCGTCAACCTGAACAAGGCCAAGCGCAGCGGCTACTTCCAGTTCGCCAACGCCACGATGTCGCAATACGATCCGGGCCGCACGTTTGCCCTCGGCCTGCGCATGAAGTTCTGATGCGCGCGGCGGCGCCTCGGCCGAGGCGCCGCCATGTTTGCAAGGGCGCCTGCCCATGCGGGTGGGCGCCATCGTCCCCGCAGTTACCGTCCTCCGCATCCTTCCCGTCCTTCGCGCCCAGAACTTCGCGCCCCTTATTGCAAACCCTGCAAACCCCGCGGCAAGGTCCGGATGCCGGCCATCCCGCGTCCTCCCATGCGCAAGCCTGCCGGTGGAATGTGGGCGCCCGGCTGTAGTAAGCTGCGGCCGGCGAAGAGCCGCACCGGCAAGCGGTCCCGGCTCGCGGACGCGCGATCGAAGCGCCTGATAATCAAGGATGTCTATGGCACCACAAGAATCGATATTGTGCATTCCAGGGGAGTGGACGGATCGCCACGCCCTGCTCGAACGGATCATCCGCGATAGCGATGGTTACCTTTTCGTCGGCCAGGTAATGATGCACATGGAGACCAAGGACAAGTTCGAGCTGCAGTTCGAGGAATTCGATACGCGTATGACCAGCGCATTTGTCAGCGCTGGGCGGCATTGGGAAGGCACTGACGACATGAACCGGATCGCCACGCATGCATCGGTCGTCTACCTGATCGGCGAGGGCGGCTCGCGAGCGAGTGCCGAGCGGCTGATGCTTGCGGGCGAGGGCTTGCTCAAGGCGGGCGGATTGGGCGTCAAAGTGGAAAGCAGCGGTGTCGCGCACAGTCCCCGCGCCTGGCGCGACCTTGTCGCTGCCCGGCATCTTTTCGGTGTACATGACGCCTTTGTCCTGTATGTGCGCGGCACGCACGTGTACTCGTGCGGAATGCATCACTTCGGGCTGCCGGAGGCAATGGTCGACGAAGCCGACGTTGACGATGCCGCGGAACTGCTGCGGACTTTTACACGGTATCTGCTCGACGAGAACCCGACGATCCGTGCCGGCCAGACCTTTGCGACAGCCGCCGATGCGCCGGTCTTTCGCATCGTCGAGGGCGTACCGATCGACTATGGCGCCGACTCGCTTTTCCGGAATACCCATGGTATGTGGCGGCTCGAACCGATACGGTCCGAGGCTCGCCCACGAAAGCCCGCCGGCTGGTGGCGCGGACTCCTGAACTGATCGGTATGCGCCGGCTCCCGGTCTGAACGCGGGTGCGAGTCTGGACGCGGGTGCGAAACGGACGCGCGATGAAGCGTCGCCAGCACCCGGGCCGCCGTGGGAGCGCGGCAGGCGCCGCAGGAAGGATCGGCCGGCTGATCCAGAGGGTTCAACAGCGTCGGCCATGCAAAAATATGCAACTAACTGAATGTGATGAGAAGCCTGGGCATGAACGCGCGGCGGTGGTGCGCGCCTTGCGCCGGGCCGACAGGTCGCGCGGTTCTCCCGCGCAGGCAGGGCAGGCAAAGCAGGCCAGCTTATCGGAGGCGATACCGGCGCGGCGTGCCCGGCAACCGGATCCCGAACGCCAGCTGCCGTCGCAGCTCAAGGGCCGACCATCACCGCCGCACTGACCACCCGCCCGCTCGCGTTCGACACCTCGACGGAATACCGCCCCGGCTCCCGCACCGAGACCACCGGGCCCGACGCGCCTTCCCTGCCGCCGCCGTCGGTACCGGAAGCGATCGGCTTCCCGTTCCGCAACCACCGGTACGAAGGCTCCGGTACCCCGGCAGCCCGCACGCTCAGCGTGGTATCCGCGCCGTTGGCGGCAGCCGCGGCCCGGGGCTGCGCCAGGATGATCGGCGCCAGCGCCGGCTGCCACCCGCCCAGCACCCAGGCCGGATCGCGGTATTGCGCGATCACGGCCGCGTCGCGCGTGGCATCGAGCTGCCGCGAGCGCGGGTGGCGGGCGGCGGTGTCGACCGGCTTGCCGTCGACAGTGCGCGAACCGAATTCCCAGAACTTCGCATGCGTGGCGCCATCGCCGATATCGGCCCACCCGGCGGGGCTGATGCCGTCCAGCGTGGCATCGATCAGCACCGCTTCGGCATACGGATAGTTCCTGCCCTTGTTGTCCGGCAGCCGGGCGATCTCCGTCGGCCCGCCGATCGCGGTGAAGCGGCAACCGACGAACACATTGCCGTGGTTTGCCTGCGTGTTCCTGATCCACATGAACGCACCTTTCGAGGCGATGTCGCAGCGTTCGAAGAATGCCGGGCCGCGCCCGAGGATCGTGTCGCCCTCGCCGATCAGCGTAAAGTGGCTGTAGTAGGCGCTGCCGTTGGTCTGCAGCGCATCGCCGGACCCACGCACGGTGACATGCGTGACGATATTGCGCGCGCCGTTCAGCAGCAGGCCCTCGGCCTGCCCCCTGGCCGTCGTCTCGATGGTCAGGTTGACGAGGGCGATGTCCTGCACGTTGTCCGCCATGAAGGCGGCGCGGCGCGAGGGGAAGGTGCCGGGCAGTTCGTTGGTGGCCACGTTCAGCGGGTGCGGGTTGAACACTTCGTTGTTGGCGTAGTGGATACGCACGTTGTCGCGGTCCTCGCCCACGATCGCCAGGTCGCGCTTGTTGCGGAAGTGGACGATCTCCTCGTAGTCGCCGTTCTTCACGAAGATCGTCGTGCGCCGGGCGGGCCGGTCCGGCACATGGTCGAGCGCACCCTGCACGGTTGAGAAATCGCCGTCGCCGCGTGCGCTGACGGTGAGCAGCGCCGCATCCTTCCCTGGGCCACGGGGCTTCGTCGTGAAGCGCCAGTCCTTGCCTGTCACGCCCTGGAAGCCGTCGCCCGACAGCACGCCCGGATCGACCTGCACGTAATACGTCCTGCCGTAGGCGAGCAGGTCGTGGTGCGGCGTGATCGAGGCTGTATTGCCGCGCACGATCACCGGATAGAAATGAAAGCCTTCCGTGCGGCCGCCGATGATCGTCAGCTGGAAGTCGCCGGGCGGGTTCACGGGCGCCGGATTCACGCCCGGCGTCGGCGTGCCCGGTTTCGTGTCGGCGTTGGTGCGGCGCGGTCCGCCGTAGGGATAGGGATGCGCGAGGTAGGGTGCGCGCGGGGCCGTGCGCCGCGCCGTCGGGCCGGGCGGGATCGACAGGTCCAGCGTGTCCACCAGCCGGTCGTCGGCGGCGTCGTAGATGCGGACCTGGCCGCGCGTGCCCGGCACGGGCGGCGTGTCGAACACGAGGCGCAACTGCGTGTCCGGATTGACGCCGGTGGCGCCGTCGCGGGGCAGCAGCTCGACGGCGAGGGCTGCCGGCGCCAGGGAAGCGCAGGCAAGGGCGATAGAGAGCGGCAGGATGGTAACGGCGGGCTTCATGGGTCTCCTCGGTTGTTGTCCCATTGTAGAGCGGGGTGCCCGCCAGTTGCGCTCAAGAGTTCGATCAACCGTCGTATACTGGCTTTCCGACAATTCAAGCCAGCGCATCCATGATCATTGCCCAGGAAACCGGCTTCTGGAACAACGCCATCCAACTTCCGGCGGAACGGCGCATCGGCCCGGCGCCGCAACAAATATTCGACGCACTGCGTGCCTCGCATCCGCACCTCGCACCCGCCGCCACGTCCGGCTTCGAAACCGACCTTGCGCAGGCGCTGGGCAGCCTGCCGCCCGCGGTGCTGGCGCGGCTGCACACCAGCTGGCTCGGCGCCTATCTGGTGGAGGGGCTGGAGCGCGAGGCGCTGACCGACCTCGTCGTGACGCCCGAGGGCGAATTCCTCGGCATCGCCACCTTGCTCGATGCGGGCGAGCTGGCGAACGTCACCGCGAACGGCTGGGCCAGCACGCGTGCCAGCGCGGCGTTTCCCGCGTCGCCTTCGCTGGTCGAGGTGCGCGTCGAGCACGAAGAAGCGGACACGCGCGCCAACGCGTTGCGCCTGCTGTTGCTGCACGAGGCGGGCAAGGCGCTGGCCGCCGGCCGCCGCTTCATCCCGGACTGGTGGACCGAAGGCGCGCAGGGAGAATACTCGTTCTTGCCCCTGTCATGGCAGGTGGACGATGCGGGGGCGATTGTGCCGCTCGTGCCGCTCGTGCCGCTGGACGATGCGGTGCGCCGCGCTGGCCCCGATGCCGGCGCCGCTGCCGCTTACCGGGCACTGGAAGGCACCGCCTGGCTCACGCCGTCCGGCGCGCAGTCCCCGCTCGACGATTTCGCCGAAGCGTTCGCGCTATATGCGCACATCGTGCTGTCCGGGCGGCCTTTCGCGGTACGCGCCTTCGAGGGCGCCGATCCCTATGACTACACGCCGCGCTGGGATGCGCCGCGCCTGGCCGGCAAGCTCGCGCTGCTGAAACGCTTCGTGCCGGACGTGGCCCATGAAGCCGACCCGGAGGTGGCGGCGGCCGCGCTGCCGTTCGCGCCGCTGGTGGGCACGGCGCCGCTGATGCGCCGGGCGTTCAACAAGCAGGACATGGCGCCGGTCGCGCAGGCGCTGCTGGCCCGCGCGGAGGCCGACCAGCTGGACGCCAATGCGTACCTCGACTTCGCGATCACGCTGCAGCTCACGGGTGACCGCGACGTGGCGATGGACGTCCAGGCAGAGGCGGTGCGCATCCGTCCACACTACACGCTGCCGGCGCGCCGGGGCGAGATGCTGCGCCTGCTGGTCATCATGGGCCTGGGCGACCTGATGGCGAACACACCGATCGAATTCCTGCTGGAAGACTCGGACGTCACCCTCGAATTCCTGTATGTGACCGCCGACGCGCCGTGGCCGGACGTGGTGCCCGAACACGACGTGATGATGGTCTGCATGGGCGAGAACGATGCCAACCAGCCGCTGCTGGCGCGCCTGTCCGAATGGATCGCCGGCTGGCCGCGGCCGGTGATCAACGGGCCGGACCGGATCGCCGTGCTGTCGCGCGACGGCGTGTGCAATGCGCTGTGCGGCATCGACGGTGTGGAAATGCCGCAGACGGTGCGGCTGGCGCGCGAGCAGCTCGCCGCGCTGGCGGCAGCCCCGGGCCTGCTGCGCGACCTGCTGCCGGATGGCGCGTTCCCGCTGATCGTGCGGCCGCTGGGGTCGCACGCCGGCCACGACCTGGACAAGATCGACACGCCCGCCATCCTGGCCGCCTACCTGGCGCGGGTGCCGGCGGAACGCTTCTACCTGTCGCGCTTCGTCGATTACCGCGGCGCGAACGGCCTGTTCGGCAAGTACCGCGTGGTGCTGGTAGAAGGCGTGCCTTACCTGGCGCACTTCGCCAGCTCCGAACACTGGATGGTGCACTACCTGAATGCCGGCATGGGCGAGAGCGAGGCCAAGCGCGCGCTGGAAGCGCAGGCGATGGCGCACTTCGACACCACGTTCGCGGCCCGCCACCGCGCTGCGCTGGCCGAGATCGACCGCCGCATCGGCCTGCCTTATGTCGGCATGGATTGCGCCGAGACGCCGGACGGCAAACTGCTCGTGTTCGAGGTCGACAACGCGATGATCGTGCATGCGATGGACGACGAGGCCATGTATCCGTACAAGAAGCCGGCCATGGGAAAGATTTTTGCGGCGTTCCGGCAGTTGCTGGAAAACGCCCGGGTCAGACGATAGCCCTGCTGCCTGGTGTCTGACATTTTTTCCGGGTGCTTCATCCGGAAAATGTGTCGGACACCAGGCCGCCGATCCTGTAACGCCTCGTCTACTGCGCCCCCTTCAGCCTCCGCGCCGCCAGCTCCTCCAACCCCTGCATCATCGCATCGATATCGCGCCGCTCGCTGCGATGATTGACGATCGCGACGCGGATCGCAACCTTGCCCCGCAACGTGGTCAGCGACGGCGCGGCGATGCCCGCTTCCTGCAAATCCGCCACCAGCGCGGCGTTGAAGTCGTCGGCGTCCTGGCCATCCACCTTGTAGCGGAAGCACACGATGTTCAGCGCCACCGGCGCCAGCAGCTCGAAAGCGGGGCGCTTGCGCACCTCGTCGGCCAGGTAGCGGGCCAGGGCACAGGTGCCGGCGATCGCTGCGCCCATCCGGTCCGTACCATAGGCCTGCAGCGTGAACCACGTCTTCAGGGCGCGGAACGAGCGGGACAGGTCGGGGCCGAAATCGCATGGCCACGGCGAGCCGCCGGCCATGCCGCGCGGTTCGCGCTTCAGGTAGCGCGGCGCGGCCGCGAACGTGTCGTGGTGCAGTCCGCCGTCGCGCACCAGCACGAAGCCGGCGTCGTACGGCACCTGCGCCCACTTGTGGAAATCAAAGGCGATCGAGTCGGCCGCGTCGATGCCGTCCAGCAGCGGCGCCAGTTCCGGCGACAGCATCGCCATCGCGCCGAACGCACCATCGACGTGGAACCACAGGCCGTTGGCATGGGCCACTTCCGCCACGCGCCGCAGCGGGTCGATCGCGGCCGTGTCCACGGTGCCGGCGGTGGCGGCCACGAAGAAGGGCCGCAGGCCCGCCTGCACGTCCGCGGCGATGGCCGCCTCCAGTGCTGCGGTATTCATGCGGAAATCGTCGTCGAGCGGCACCAGGCGCAGCGCGGCGCGGCCGATGCCGGTCAGGTCCATCGCCTGCGCGATGCAGTCGTGGGCCGCGGCGGACGTGTAGGCCACGAGCCCCTGTCCCAGCCTGGCGAGGCCCGCATCGCGCACCCCGAGCCCGAGGAGGCGGCGGCGTGCCACCAGTACCGCGATCATGTTCGCCATCGAGGTGCCGGTGACGAAAATGCCGCTGGCGGCTTGCGGGAAGCGGAACAGTTCGGCCATCCAGCGGGCCACCTGGCGCTCCACTTCGACGGGCACCTGGTCGCGGCCGCCCACGTTGGCGTTCAGGCCCGCCGACAGCATCTCGGCCAGCATGCCGACCGGCGTGCCGCCGCCATGCACCCAGCCGAAGAAACCGGGGTGCGCATTGCCGACCGCATAGGGCAGCACATCGTCCATGAACGTGCGGTGCAGGGCGGCGACGTCGCTTCCTTCGCGCGGCAGAGGGGCCTGCAGCCTTGCGCGCACCTGCGCGGGCGCCGGCTGCCACACCGGGCGCTCGCGCAGGTGTTCGAGGTAGTCGAACATGTCGTCGAGCATGCGGTGGCCCTGCTCGCGCAGCGCCGCCCAGTCGTCGGGATCGAGGGAAGTCTTGTGCTCGGCCATGGCAGCTCCTGGTAGCGATGGCCGCACTATACTGCACGGATGCGCCCGGCGGGCGCAGGGTTCACCCGAGGGTTCAGCGGAAGACTCAGCGCGAAGCGATCAGCTTCAGCCCCAGCCCGATGAACACGGTGCCGGCCACGCGGTCGAGTACCACGCCGGCACGCGGCTTGCGGCTCAGCCACTGGCCGATCGCACCCGCGAAATAACCGAGAAGGCCGAACAGCATGGCCGCCTGCAGCGTGAACGTGACGCCCAGCGCTGCCAGCTGCCAGGGCGCGTCGCCGCGCGAGGCCACCACGAACTGCGGCAGGAACGACAGGAAGAACAGCACCACTTTCGGATTGATCGCGTTGGCCAGACAGCCTTTCCAGAACAGCCGGGCAGGGGAGTCGGCCGGGGTGTCGACGGCGGCGACATTGACGGCGCCCGCATGGCGCCACGCACCCCAGCCAAGCTTGATGAGGTACAGGCCGCCCGCCACCTTCAGCACCGTGAACGCCGTGGGCGACGCCGCGATCAGCGCACTGACGCCGACCACCGCGAGCAGCGTGTGGCTCAGGCACCCGAATGCGCAACCGAGCCCGAACGCGATCCCCTGTTGCCGCCCTTTCGCCATGCCCATGCCGAGCACCATCAGGTTGTCGGGGCCGGGCGAGGCCGTCAGCACCATGGCGGCCAACAGGAAGGGGAAAAACTGGTCGGGGGTCAGCATCGGGGACTCGCGGGGAAAAGGGCGAGTATAAGGGATCCCAAATGCTGGATGTTGCGGATGGCGGTGGCGCATTGGGGTCTGTCCCGCCAGTCGTTGGCCCCACCCCAGTCGACAGCGCGAATCAAGGGGACTGACCCCAGTAGCTCAACCGCTATCCGCGACTTCTGACTGCTATCTCAAGGCGCGGCCGAGAACGACTCGTGCGACGGGAATTTCGCCATCATCCATTCCTTGCGCAATTGCAGCGCCTCGAGTACGTCGGCCGGCAGCGTGCCGATGGTTTCCGGGTCGTCGCTCGGGGTGTCGGCCAGCAGGCTGGCCAGGTGGATCACGCCGGCGAGCTGGCAGAACGGCTTGGCGGCCATCGGTTCGGACGAGCATTCCAGTGCGCGCACGATCTTGGCGGGGAAGTTCCAGCGGCGGCCCAGTTCGGCCGTGATCTGGCCTTCGGAGAAGCCCAGCAGGCGCTGTTCGCGTTCCCAGCGGCCGCCCGGCAAGTGCGGCTGCTGCTCGATTTCCGCGAAGTGGTCGGGGGCGACCTGCCAGATCAGCAGTTCGCCGAGGCGCAGCATCATGCCGGCCAGCCATGCTTCGCCGCCGTCGATGCCCAGGCCCGTGGCCAGCCATTTCGCGTAGCCGGCGCAGGCCATGCTGCTTTTCCAGAATTCGCCGGAGTCCAGGCCTGGCAGCTCGGGGAACGATTCGGCGAAACAGGTGGCCAGCGCCAGTGTGCGGATGTGCGACATGCCGGCCAGCGCCACCGCGTCGTCCAGCGAACTCACGCCGCGCGAAAAGCCGAAACGCGCGCTGTTCGCCAGGCGCATCAGCTTGGCGGTAAGGGCGGGATCGCGGGCGATGATGGCGGCCACGCTTTTCGACGACGCGTCGTCGTTGTCGAGGGTGGCGATCAGGGCGTGCGCCACTTCGGGGATGGTGGGCAGTTTAACGTCGGCAAAGAACTGGGTCAGCGTGGGCATGGGTGTCTCTCGGGATTGTTCGGGGCGGTTGACTGGTTCAGTGACCGCTGCGAACCAAGTGTAAGCCGGGTTCTGGCCGAAATCGCCGAAAGATTGCTTAAGATCAATGAAGACTGTTGCGGAAACGCAAGTCCGAGTTAATCGTACCCTCTCAATCGTACCCTGTCAGTCGTACCCTGTCAGTCATACCCTGTCAGTCATACTGTGCGCCGGCCGGCTGCACCGCCCACTCCGCGCCCGGCGGCGCCGGCGCGTCCGCCACCACCACGCAGTCGCGACCCGCCGCTTTCGCCGCGTACAGCGCGCCGTCGGCCCGCTTGATCAGGGCGCCGATATCCTCGTCCTGGGCGCGGGCGGCAATACCGAAAGATGCCGTCACGCGCAGGCCGGCCGGCCAGGAGCTCGCGTGCAATGCGGCACGCAGCTTCTCGGCCAGCTGGCGTGCCTGCTCCGCGCCGGTGGCCGGGCAAACGATGAGGAATTCCTCGCCACCCCAGCGCACCAGCTTGTCGTTGGCCCGGATCTCGCCGTGGATCATCGCCGCGAAGTCGCGCAGCACCGCGTCCCCCACGTCGTGGCCATGCCGGTCGTTGATGCGCTTGAAATGGTCGATGTCGGCGAACAGCACGGCCATCGGCGGTGCCAGCAGCGATGAAGTACTCATCAGCGCGGCGCGCAGGCCCTGCCGGTTCAGTGCTCCCGTCAGTGGATCGGTATTGGCCTGTTCCACCAGTTCGCGCGCTTCCAGCTGCAGCGCGGCGTTGATCTCGGCGAGCAGCGCCAGGCGCCGGCCGGTGTCACCGAGCTCGCGGCGCAGTTGCAGCGCGGTGAGGATCGGCCAGCTTATCGCGCACAGGATCCATGCCGCCATCAGGCCCATGTACAGCTCGCGGCTGGTGATCCATTTGCCATGCAGGCGCATCGAGCGCAGCTCGATCACGTGTTCGCCCGCCGTGCTGGAGGCGCCGGTCAGCAGCTCCACGCGCGTTACGTTATCGAGCCGCATGTCGGTGCGTTCGAGCGGCACCTTCATGTAGTCGATCCACCATGTCGCCGCATGCAGCACGTTCAGCGGCACGCGGATCGTACCGCTCGGGGGTACCGCGAACTCCAGTTCGTTGACTTTCTGCGACATCGGGTTCTCGAGCTTCGAGATGCCGGGTTCATAGTTCAACACCATCATGCGCAGCGCGTGGCGCCCGGGCCCGCGATACGACACGTCGAACGTCACGGCGTCGAATTCCGACAGGTCGATGCCGGCCTCCGTATCGGAAATGACGAACTGGTACTTGCAGGCGGGCCAGTCGATCGTGCGCGCCAGCCGGCAGCGCATCGTCATCGTCCCACCGCGCTGGTCCAGCGTCACGCGGCTCGTACCGCCCATCCAGCGGTCGTCCATCGCATCGCGCCGCACGTCGGGCCGCGTGGTCAGGTCGATCACGCGCTCCATGCCGAAGCGGTGCCAGACCAGCAGGCCGATGGTCGCCATCGCCAGGAGGACGATCACACGGTGCATCAGGCGGTGGGCGGGGGAAGAGGACACGTTGAAGAATCGCGTTGAAAACGGTTTCACAGGAAGACATGCAACGATACGCTTTTTATTGCTATGTGGCAATAAACTTTCTAGAAGTGTTACTCAAGACAGTACGGTAACGGCACATTTTGCCGGATGGAGGCAGTACGCGGCACAGCATTGACTGCCCGACAATTACCATGCGATATTTCAATTTTTCTTGTACATATAAGAAAGTTACGCATGCGCCACCACTTTTCCGCACTGACCCTGGCCGTGGGCCTGGCACTGGCCGCCACGGGCGCCTGTGCCCAGGCACCCGCCGACGCGCTGGCGAACCGCATCTCGGCCGACTCGCTGCGCGGCCACCTGTCGTTCCTCGCTTCCGACCTGCTGGAAGGGCGGGGCACGCCATCGCGCGGGCTGGACCTGGCGGCCGAATACATTGCCGCGCAATTCCGCCGCGCCGGCCTGGAAGCGGGGGGCGACGATGGCTACTTCCAGACGGCCAACTGGCAGCAGGCGCATCGCGACGGCAAGGACTTCACGTTTACCGTGCAGGCGGCGGGCAAGACGTTCGCCGTGCCGCTGGCCGCCGCCACCGCCAACTTCGTGCAACCGGTGACGCTGGGCGCGACGGGTGTGGTGCGCCTGGCGTGGAAGGAAGCGCTCGAAGCCGGCGCGGAGATCGACGGCAAGGTGCTGGTGGTGCCCGCCGCGCCGGTGTCCGGCGCCGCCGACGTGCTGCGCAGCGGCCTGAAGGCGCGGCCCGCGCTGGTGGTGATGGTCGACACGAAGGGCCAGCACCGCAACCGCAGCGAGGGCTGGCTGATCGATCCCGAGCAGGTGGCGCCGGCGGGCGCGCCGCCGGTCGTCGTGCTGCACGATGCCGCCGCGGCCACCGCGCTGGAAACGGAAGGCGCCACGGTGGCCGCCAGGGTCGGCGTGCCGGCGCTGCGCGCCGTGAAGCTGCGCAACGTCATCGGCGTGCTGCGCGGCAGCGACCCGCAGCTGAAGAACACCTACGTGATGCTGACGGCGCACTACGACCACCTGGGCATCCGCAACGGCGAGATCCACAATGGCGCCAACGACGATGCCAGCGGCACCGTGGCGGTGATCGACATTGCCGCCGCGCTCGCCGCCGACAAGACCCGCCCGCGCCGCAGCGTCGCGTTCGTGGCGCTGTTCGGCGAGGAACTGGGCCTGCTCGGCTCGCGCTACTACGGCCGCCACCCGGTGCTGCCGCTGCAGGATACGGTAGCGCACCTGAACCTGGAACAGATCGGCCGCACCGACGACAGCGAAGGCGCGCAAGTGGGCACGGCCACGCTGACCGGTTTCGATTATTCGACCGTGACGGACTACCTGAAGAAAGCCGGCGAGCGCACCGGCGTGCGCCTGTGGAAGCATGACGTCAACAGCGACCGCTATTTTGCCCGCAGCGACAACCAGGCGCTGGCCGACGTCGGCGTGCCGGCCCATACCCTCGCCGTGGCCTTCGGCTTCCCCGACTACCACGGCAAGGACGACGACTGGGCCAGGCTCGATTACGACAACATGGCGCGCATCAGCCGGATGGTGGCGCTGGCCGTGCAGGACATGGCCAACGATCCGAAGCGGCCGCAGTGGACCGGGGTGGAGAAGGCGGCGCCGTATGCGGAGGCGGGGCGGAAGTTGTTGGGGAAGTAGGGCTGGACAGAGGTCGCAGATAGCGCTGGCGTCACTGGGGGCGTAGCAGGGGT
This sequence comes from Pseudoduganella sp. jia 12, assembly GCF_055502675.1. Lineage (NCBI taxonomy): Bacteria > Pseudomonadati > Pseudomonadota > Betaproteobacteria > Burkholderiales > Oxalobacteraceae > Pseudoduganella > Pseudoduganella sp. jia 12. The sequence continues at coordinate 204,246 of NZ_JBUXKP010000001.1, read as the reverse complement.
TTCGGAGAGCATGCTCTCCGCCTGCGTAGCGGTGATCCCTTGCAAGGGATCACTCCTTACTGTCCCCGGTAAGTGATGGCTTTTGTGCTTGCTGCTAGCTCATCGAGGGGACTGGAAGGAGAGATGGCATGCATGCCATCTCCGCTACGCAGGCGGAAAGCGAAGCTTCCCGAAACCCCTGCTACGCCCCCGGTTTTTTGTTGGCGCTGCAATGGAGCATGCAAAAACCGGGGTCAGTCCCCTTGTAACGTCTGCGACCCAGTTCGAGGCCAACACTTACCGGGGACAGACCCCTGCCTCGCGAGCGCCATCTGCGACATCAGGCAGGTCAAAACAACACCCGCTGCCGGCTCGTCAGCCCGGTGAAACTATCCCCCAGGAACGGCAGGATCGCATCGGCGATCGGCCGCAGCTGGCGGTCGAGGTAGTGCTCGTAGTCGATCGCGGCGCGCCGCGTTTCCAGCGGTTCGGGGCCGGCAGTCGTCATCAGGTAGCGGATCCAGCCGCGGTTCTGGTATTGCAGCGGCCGGCCCTGGGCGGCGTTGAATTCGTCGGCGATGCGGGCGGCGCGCACGTGCGGGGGCACGTTGCGGTCGTAGTCGCCCAGCGCGCGGCGCAGCCGCTTGCGGTAGACGAGCAGCTCGTCGAGTTCGCCGCGCAGCATGCGCTCCGTGTAGTCGCGCACGTAGTCGCGGTACGGCTCGCCGCGGAACACGAGGCCGTACAGCGTTTGCTGGAACTGCTGGGCCAGCGGGGTATAGTCGGTGCGCACCGTTTCCAGGCCCTTGAACACCATCTCCTCGCTACCGTCGGCGCGCCGCACCAGGCCCGCGTAGCGCTTCTTGCTGCCTTCGTCGGAATCGCGCACGGTCGGCATCAGGAAACGGCGGTAGTGCGTTTCGTATTGCAGTTCCAGCGCGCTGTCGAGGTCGAATTCCTCGCGCAGGTGCGCGCGCCACCAGTCGTTGACGCAGGCGACGAGCGCGCGGCCGATGGCGTCCGCTTCCTCCGTGCCGTGCGCGCGGCCCAGCCACACGAACGTGGAATCGGTGTCGCCATAGATCACCTGGTAACCCTGCTCCTCGATCAGCGCGCGCGTGCGGTGCATGATCTCGTGCCCGCGCATCGTGATCGACGACGCGAGGCGCGGGTCGAAGAAGCGGCAGCCATAGGCGCCCAGCACGCCGTAGAAGGCGTTCATGATGATCTTCAGCGCGAACGACAGCGGCGCGTTGCCGTCGCGCTTGGCGGCCTCGCGGCCTTGCCACACGCGCGTGACGATCGCCGGCAGGCAGTGGGACTTGCGGGAAAAACGCGCGCCCTTGAAGCCGGGCACCGTATCGGCCTCCGGCTCGCGCAGCCCTTCGATCAGCCCGACCGGGTCGATCAGGAACGTGCGGATGATGGACGGATACAGGCTCTTGTAGTCGAGTACCAGCACGGAGTCGTACAGCCCCGAGCGCGAATCCATCACGAAGCCGCCGGGGCTGTCGGCGTTCGCCACGTCGCCCAGGTTCGGCGCCACGAAGCCGGCGCGGTGCATCAGCGGCATGTACGAGTGCTCGAAGGCGGCCACGGAACCGCCGCTGCGGTCCGCGGGGAGCCCGGTCACGCTGGCGCGCTCCAGCAGGAAGGCCAGGATGCCCGTGTGCGCGAAGATGCGGGTGACGAGTTCGCAATCCTTCAGGTTGTAGCGGGCCAGCGCCGGCTTGTCTTGCGCGAACAGGCGGTTGATCTCGTCCATGCGGTCGTAGGGATTGTCGATCGCCTTGCCTTCGCCCAGCAGCGTCCGAGACACGTTCTCCAGGCTGAACGACGGAAAGCTCCACGTGGCCGAGCGCAGGGCCTCGATGCCGTCGATGAGCAGGCGGCCCGCCGCCGACGCGAAGAAATGCTGGCCGTTGTTGTGCTCGCGCCATTCCATCGGCGTGCCGCCGCGGCCCAGCAGCAGCGGCACGCCATAGCGATCCGCATGCTTCTGCAGAACGCGCAGGTCGAACTGGATCACGCTCCAGCCGATGATCGCATCCGGATCGTGGCGCGCCATCCAGTCGTTCAGCCGGGCCAGCAGTTCCGGGCGGTCGGCGCAATACACGAGGTCGAAGTCGATACCGGCCGCGTCGCCGTTCGGCGGCCCCAGCATGTACACGTCGCGCGCACCGCAGCCTTCGATCGCGATCGAATACAGCTCCCCATGGGCCGTCGTTTCGATGTCGAGCGACGCGAGGCGCAGTGCCGGGCGGTAGCCGTCGTGCGGCTTCAGGCGCGCGTCGCAGATGATGCCATCACGCTCGTCACCCTCGAACGTGACGGATGCCGTGATGAAGCGTTCCATCAGGTAGCGCTCGTGCGGCCGCACGTCGGCCTCGTAGACATCGATGCCGTGCTCGCGCAGCCGTTTCTCCAGCTTCAGCAACTGCCGGTAGTGGCGGCAGTACAGGCCCACGACGGGGCGGTGGCGGAAGTCGCACAGCGCAAGCGGGCGCAGTTCGCAACCCGGCTCGGCGCGCAGCACGGTCCTTGCGGCTTCTTCCCATTCGGCCGGAATGAAGGCGACGGAAGGCTGCGGCGGCAGCCGCACGCGGCGTGCGCCGGCATCGGTGGCGATCCAGAATTCGACCTCGGTACCGGTGTCGGTATCGCGCCAGTGGCGGGTCAGCAGGAAACCCGGCTGCATGGCTGTCGGCTGTCGGTTGCTACGGCGTGGCGCGCCACACCACGCGGTTGCGGCCGGCCTGCTTGGCGCGGTACAGGTGCGCGTCGGCGGCGGCGAACAGCGCCGCCGCGTCTTCGTCCGGCAGCAGCGTGGCGCCGCCGACGCTGACGGTCAGCACCGGCGCCACCGGCGAGGCCACGTGGGGGATCGCCAGCCGGTTGAGCGCATCGCGCAGCCGGTCCGCCAGGCCGCGCGCATGGGCCGCATCCGTTTCCGGCATCAGCAGCACGAGTTCCTCGCCGCCGTAGCGGGCCGCCAGGTCGCCGGGCCGGCGCACCCACGCCTCGGCCGTGCGCGCCACCGCGCGCAGCGCGCGGTCGCCGGCCGGGTGGCCATAGTGGTCGTTGTACTGCTTGAAGGCGTCGATGTCGAGCAGCGCCAGCGACAGCGGGGTGCCGCGGCGGCGCGCGCGCTGGTATTCGGCCTCGAACATCTCGTCGAAGCGGCGGCGGTTGGCCAGCTCGGTCAGGCCGTCCACGTGCGCCAGGTGCTCCAGCATGCGGCGCTGGCGCACCATCTGCAGGTGCAGCGCCACCCGCGCCATCACCACCGTGGCGTTGAACGGCTTGGAGATATAGTCGGAGGCGCCCAGCTTCAGCCCCTGCGCCTCGTCTTCGGGGCGGCCCAGGCCGGAAACGAAGATCACCGCGATATCGGCCGTGCGCGGGTCGGCGCGCAGGCGGCGCAGCACCTCGAAGCCGTCCATGTCGGGCATCATCACGTCGAGCAGCACCAGGTCGGGCACGTGGCGCGTGGCGCGGTCGAGAGCCTGCGTGCCATCCCTGGCAAGCAGTACGGTGTATTCCGGTTTCAGCAGTTCGGCGAGGACTTCGCGGTTGATCGCGTCGTCGTCGGCCACCAGGACTTTTTGCAGGACGTTCATGCAGTGTCTTCGAGAGTCAGTTCCAGCGCAAACGCCAGGCGGCTCAGCGGTTGCAGTGCAGCATGATACTCGATATCGGCCACGGCCCGCCCGATCGCGGCCAGCGGCTCGCGGTGGACCGCCACGGCGGGCAGGACACGCAGCTCGCGCAGCAGGTCTTCGGCGCGGGCGTCGTCGGCGCGCAGGCAGGTTGCCAGGTCGCGCAGCAGCGCCCGCACATCGGTCGCCGCGGGGGGCGTGGCCGTGGCCGTGGCCGCCAGCGGCGCCAGCCCCGCCAGCAGGGTGTCGAGCATGCCGACCAGTTCCGGCACCAGGGCCGCCAGCCGGCAGCGTTCATCGGCTCCTTCGCCGGTGCGCAGTGCCTGCTCGATATTGCCGGCCAGTTGCGACACCGCCGTCGCGCCGATGTACACCGCGCTCGACTTCAGGTTGTGCGCCAGTGTCGCCATCGTGCCCGTGTCGCCGGCCGCCAGCGCATCGCGCAATGCGCCCGGCGCCGGTGCATATTGGCGCACGAAGCCTTCCAGCCGCTTGTGCAGCCTGGCGCGCCGGCCTTCCACGCCAGCCAGCGCCGCCTGCCAGTCCACGCCCGGCAGCGCCGGCAGCGGCGCCTGCACGAGGTCGATCGGCGCAGGCGCTGTTTCGACGCGGGCAAGTGGCGGCAATCGGCCTGCCAGGCGCTTCGGGTCGATCCACCGCAGCAGCGCGGCGAACAGCAGATCCGGTTCGATCGGCTTGGTGAGGTGGCCGTTCATGCCGGCCGCCAGGCTCTTCTCGCGGTCGCCGGCCAGCGCGTGCGCCGTCATCGCCACGATGGGCATGCCGAGGCGGCCGGGCAGGGCGCGGATGCGGCGGGTGGCCGTCAGGCCATCCATCCCGCGCATCTGGATATCCATCAGCACCAGGTCGTAGTCGTTCGCCGCCACCATGCCGACCGCTTCCAGGCCGTCGACGGCCACGTCCACGTGCATGCGCGCCGCCGCCATGAAGTCGATCGCCACTTCGCGATTGTTGGCGTTGTCGTCGACCAGCAGCACGCGGGCACCGTCCAGGCGAGCCAGGTCGACGTCACGGACAGCCGGCTGGCCGGCGCCAGCCACCTCGTGCGTCTCCGCCCCCAGCACCTGTACCAGGCTGTGATACAGCAGCGCGGGGCCGACCGGCTTGGTCAGGAAGCCGGCCAGCGGCAACCGGTCGGCCTGCTGCAGCACTGCGTCGCGCGTGCACACGGTCAGCATCAGGATCGCGGGCGGCGCGGTGAGGCGCTTGTCGTCGCGGATGCGGTGGATCGTCTGCACGCCGTCCAGGCCCGGCATCAGGTAATCCATCAGCACCAGCTGGTAGGGCAGGCCGTCGCGCCGGGCCGCGTGCAGCATCAGCAGGCACTGTTCGCCCGAATCGGCGGTATCGGCGGCGATGCCGAAGCCGCCCAGCATTTCCACGATGGCTTCGCGCGCCGTGGCGCTGTCATCGACGACCAGCACGCGCGCCTGGTGCAGCGGCATTGCCGGCACCCGCGACGTGTCCGTGCCAGGCGCGTCGCCATCGCCGACACCCACCTCGACGGTGAATGCGAACGTGCTGCCGGCGCCGGGCCGGCTCCGCACCGCGATGCTCCCCCCCATCAGCTGCACCAGCTGCTGCGAGATCGTCAGGCCCAGGCCCGTGCCGCCGTAGCGCCGCGTGACCGAGGCGTCGCCCTGGCTGAAGGCCTGGAACAGGCCGGCCTGCTGTTCCCCGCTCATGCCGATACCGGTATCGCTGACGGAAAAGCGCAGCCTGACACTGTCCCGGCCCTGCTCCATGCCGCGCACCGCCGCCTTATCCACGTCCACGTCCACGTCCACGGCCACCACCACTTCGCCCTGCTCGGTGAACTTGACGGCGTTGCCGGCAAGGTTCAGCAGCACCTGGCCAAGCCGCAGCGGATCGCCGACGAGCGCCGCCGGTACGGCGCGGCCGACACGGAATACCAGTTCCACCTTGCGCCCGTCGGGCTTCAGGGCCGTCAGGCTGGACAGGTGGTCGAGCAGCGCATTGACATCGAACGGCACTTTCTCCAGCGTCATCTTGCCCGCCTCGATCTTGGAAAAGTCCAGGATGTCGTTGATGATGGCCAGCAGGTGCTCGCCGGCCCCGAGGATCTTGGTGAGGTAGTTGCGCAGCCGCGCATCCGGCCCTGCCATCAGCGCCAGCCGGCTCATGCCGAGGATGGCGTTCATCGGCGTGCGGATCTCGTGGCTCATGTTGGCCATGAATTCCGACTTCATGCGCGCTGCCGCCTCGGCACGCAGCATCGCCGTCTGCAGGCCCTTCGTGCGCAGCCCGAGGATGCGCATGTACACCAGCATGTCGATCGCGCTGGCCAGCTGCAGCGCATGCATCGTCCAGAACGTGGCTTCGAGCTTGCCGGCGAAAACCTGCGCGAACACCATCGCGCCAGCGAACGAAATGAGCCAGCTGGTCGTGAAATACCAGCCGACCGGATCGCCGCGGCGCATCAGCCGCCACGCACCGGGCAGGCCGAACAGCTTGGCCGTGGCGCCCAGCGTGGACACCACCAGCAGCAGCCCGTTCATGGGCAGGATGTCGAGCGCATAGGTGACGGCGGTCAGCGCCATCAGCGCCGCGCAGCCCTTCATCAGCAGGCTGAAACGACGGTCCATGCCGCGCCGCGCCAGCACCTGCTCGACGAACAGGTAGGCGCCGCACGAGGCCATCATCGCCGTGATGCCGCCGGCGTGCTCGATCATCCATGGGCTGCCCGGCCACAGGTATTGCTGGCCGACGCCGAAGAAGTCGATCCCGTACACCGCCAGGCCGAACGTGGCCAGCGCGAACTTGCCGAACGTGTGGTCGCGCAGCGTGACCCAGTGCGACAGGCTGTAGACGAGCAGGCAGAACGCCAGGCCCGCCAGCAGGCCCTGCACCATCTGCTCGAGCAGCTCGGTGCGGTGGAAGTGCGCCGCCTTTTCCAGCCGCACGGGCAGGATGATCGGACCGCGCGCCTCGACGCGCAGCAGCAGCGTGTGCTCGCCCCGCGGCAGCGTCAGCACGAATGCCGGCACGCGCGCCCCCAGCCGGGGCTCGGGCGGCGGCAGGCGGTTGCCGCCGGCCTGGTGGCGGCCGGGGCGGCCATCCGTGACGACCCATGTATCCACGCGGCCCAGCAGCGCATAGTCCAGCGCCAGCACCCATTGCCCGTCGGCGCCTTCCGGCACGCGGACCGGGATGCGCAGCCACAGCACGCGCTCGTACTTGCCGGTGGTGCCGCGCGCCAGCGCGGGCGGCCTGAACCGGTCGTGCGCCGCCAGCGCGGCGGGCGCATCGAGCTGGCGGTGGGGGTCGGGCAGCATGGTCATCGCGGACCAGGCGTCGGCTTCGTGCAGCGTATCGTCCAGCACGACCGGTGCGGCCCAGGCGAGGGCGCTCCAGCCGAAAGCAGCGACGGCGAGGAAGCAACGCAGTGCGAAAAGCACGCAGCGCTGCGCAGGAAGGACCACGCGCCGCGCAGGGGGCGATACGATGGGCGGCCTGCCGCTGCGGTGACGATGAAGCATGCGGTTCTGTCCCGGCGTTACTGGTAGCGGTAGTCGAAGCGCATGCCGAACGTGCGCGGCGCACCCGGCACCGTCATGCCGAAGCTGTCGATCGTGGCGGGCGCGATGCGGTTGCCGAGGTTGTGGCCGTAGGCGGACAGCGTCCACGGCGCATCGCCCGGCTGCCAGGCCAGCGTGGCGTCCACATGGGTCATCGCCGGGACGCGGTACTGCACCAGCTTCGACGGCACGCCGATCACGTAGGCCGCGCTGCGCCGTGCGTCGACGCCCGCGCGCACCTCGTGGCCGGGGAACCGCACGCGACGTTCGTAGCCGGCCGAGAGCACATGCGATGGCGCGCGGTCGAGCTTGCGGCCATTCCACGACTGGATGCCGTCCGGCGTGTACGACACGTAGTGCGCATCGAGCAGCGCCAGGCCCCAGGAGAACCGGTCGTCGGCGGTGGCCCGCACCTTGCCGTCCAGCTCCAGGCCGCGCACGCCGGCGATGCCGGCATTGGTCGTGATGAAGCGCGGCGCGCCGGCGACGATCGCGTTGCCGGACAGTTGCAGGTTCGTGTAGTCGTAATGGAATGCGGCCACGTCCAGGCTGGCCCGGTTGTTCCAGAAGCGCGTTTTCGCGCCCAGCTCGAGCGACTTCACCGCTTCCGGCTGGTAGTACAGGTAGCCGGGAGCGACGGCGGCAGCGGCGGGGCAGCCGGCACCCGGCACGGCGCCGGCCACGCAGCCGTCGTTGAAGCCGCCTGCCTTGTAGCCGGTGGACAGCGTGCCGTAGATGAACGTGGCGGGCGCCAGGTCGTAGTCCAGGCCCAGGCGCCACGTGCGCTTGCCTGTCTCGATCCGGGCAACGTTCGGCAGCCGGTAGTCCGTGGCCGGGTTGAACACGGGGCCCTGCTGGAAGCTGGTGGCGCCCACGCGCGACTTGTCGTCCTGCGTATGGCGCAGGCCGGCCGTGGCCCGCAGCCGCTCCGTGACGCGGTACGTGAGCTGGCCGAAGGCGGCGCGACTCTTCGCCAGCGTGGGGTCGGTGGGGAACGCGTAGTACGGCGTCAGGCCGATCGGCGCCAGGTCGCGGAACACGTAGTTCGAATGCGCCCGTTCGTCGAACCAGTACAGGCCCGCCTGCGCGGACAGCGCGCCGTCGCCGTTCGTGGCCACGCGCAGCTCGTGCGAATCCTGGCGCTGCCCGCCGTCGAAGTTCTGGTGCACGCCCAGCGTCACTGGTGGCGCCACACGATAGATGTAGTTCGTCAGGAAATCGAGGTCGAACCTGCGGTGCGCACCCAGGTAGTACAGCGTGGCCGGACCCAGGTTCCACGTCAGTTCTGCGCCGATGCCGGACGTGCGGTTGCGGCCATGGCCCTGTTCCGGCGCCATGTTGCGCGGCACGAAGCGGTTCGTCAGCCGGTCGCCGGCCGGGGCGCCGTACCACACGGGGTTGCCGCTGTCGGCGTTGCGGAAGAAGTTGTTGTCCGAGACGAAGGCGTCCGGGTTGTAGTCGTTCGTGGCATGGTCGGCGCGCAGCAGCAGCGAAGCCGTGGGGCCGATCTTCACGCTCGCGGACAGGCGGGCGGCGCGCCTGTCGGCATCCTGGCCCAGCGTGTGCGGCGTGCCCTGGCCGTTGCGAAGGTACGAATCGTGGCGGCTGGCAGCGACTGCGGCGCGGAGCGCCAGCCAGCCGGTGACGGGCACGTTCAGCATGGCGTTCGCCTTGCGGCTGCCGTAATTCCCCGCTTCCACGCCGAAGGCCCCTTCCAGTTGCCGCGTGGGCGCGTGCGAAATCACGTTCACGACGCCGGCGGTGGTGTTCCGGCCATACAGCGTGCCCTGCGGCCCGCGCAGCACTTCGATGCGGTCCACGTCCAGCAGCAGCCCGTTCTGGTTCTGCGGGCGGGCGATATAGATCCCGTCCAGCATGAAGGCGGCGGAAGGATCGCCCTTGTCGGTGGCATCGGAATTCGACACGCCGCGGATCGTGATCTTCAGGCCGTCGGCCGCGCCGTCCAGGTGCACGCCCGGCAGCCGCTTGGCCAGTTCCGCCGGCGTGCCGAAGCCGGCCGCCCGCAGGGCGTCGCCGGACAGCACGCTCATGGCGACGGGCGTCTTCGATGCCAGCGACATGGTGCGCTGGGCGGTGACGACGACTTCCTGCAGCTGTCCATCCGCGGCTTGCGCACGGGCTTGGCCGGCCGCGAGGCTGGCGCAGGCGGCGGCCACGAGGCCGGCGATCAGGGTGGTCGTGGAGGAAGTCGCCTTGCGCACTTGCATTACATCTCTTTCAGGTAAGGATGCACCGCGCAGAACGATCGATGCGTGATTTTCGGGCACGGTGCGGGTGAATTTCAGGCCGCAAGTCTAACAGTTGCTCATGCTTAATGATGGAAAATTACTGTGAAGCAAATTGAATTCTTGCGCATCTGTCGTCGGGAAACCACTGACAAGATCGCCATGCACACTGTCATGGCAGCGTCACATCGGGTCTTTACCATTCGGCACAGTTTGTATTTCGATCACTTCGTTCCGAAAGACTCCGATGCGCCAGCCTTCGTTCCGCCTCCGCCTGAAACCCCTTTGCCTATCGCTGCTGGCCGCACTGCCGGTGCTGTCGCTCGCCAACCCGGCCGATCCGATCGACCCCGCGGCGGATCCCGCCGGTGCGCCGCCGATGGCGATCGTGGAGGTGACGGGCACGGGCCAGTCGCGCCAGGTGCAGAACATCACGCGGGCCGACCTGCAGCAGGCCACCCCGGGCACGAGCGCCCTGAAGACGCTGGAAAAACTGCCCGGCGTGAGCTTCCAGTCGGCCGACCCGTTCGGCAGCTACGAATGGTCGACGCGGTTCTCGATCCGCGGCTTCAACCAGAACCAGCTGGGCTTCACGCTGGACGACATTCCGCTCGGCGACATGAGCTACGGGAACAACAACGGCCTGCACATCTCGCGTGCGATCTCGTCGGAGAACATCGGCCGCGTCGTCGTGTCGCAGGGCGCCGGTGCGATCGGTACCGCGTCGACCACCAACCTGGGCGGCACCGTGCAGTTCGTCACGCTGGGCCCGGCGGACGAGCAGGGCGTGACCGCCGCGCAAACGCTCGGCAGCGACGATACCTCGCGCACCTTCGTGCGTTTCGACAGCGGCGAGTTCGCCGGCGGCACGAAGTTCTACATCAGCGGCACGCGCATGCGCAGCGAGAAATGGAAAGGCGCCGGGCCGCAGGACCAGGACCAGTTCAACAGCCGTGTCGAGCGCCGCATCGGCGAGCACGTGCTGTCGGCATTCTTCAATTATTCGGACCGCCGCGAAGTGGATTACCAGGACCTGTCACACGAGATGGCGCGGCGCCTCGGCATGGACTGGGACAACTACTATCCGGACTGGCAGCGCGCCGTGAACGCGGCGAAAGGCGTGTACGGCGGTGCCGTCAACAGCCTGGACGACGCCTACTACCTGGGCCAGGGCCTGCGCAAGGACAAGCTGGGCGGCGCATCGGCCGAGCTGCAGCTGACGCCCGTGCTGGCCGCCAAGCTGACGGCCTACCACCACGGCAACGAGGGGCAGGGCCACTGGTACACGCCCTATACCCCGACATCGGCCGAGCTGCCGATCTCGATCCGCACCACCGAATACACGATCAGCCGGAACGGCGTGCTGGGCGACGTGACGTGGGACCTGGGCATGCACACGCTGAACGCGGGCTTCTGGGCCGAGCGCAACAAGCACATGCTGACCCGTAATTTCTACGCGGTGACCGATGGCCGCTATATCGACGACTTCCTGCGAAACCCGATGAGCACGGGCTTCCTGCAGTCGTTCGTCACCGACACCCGGCAGTTCTACGTGCAGGACACGATCGCGCTGCTCGATGGCCGGCTGAAGGTCAACGTGGGCTTCAAGAGCCCGAAAGTGGAGATCGACGCGCACACCTTCGCCGGCGACCGCGCCGACGGTTCGGTCACGGCGAAGAAGACATTCCTGCCGCAGGCCGGCATCACTTACCAGCTGTCGCGCAACGACGAGCTGTTCGCGTCCGGCGCGAAGAACATGCGCTCGTACCAGCCGGGCGTCAACGGCCCGTTCTCGCAGACGCGCGCCGGCTATGCGCTGTCCATCGCCAGCCTGAAGCCGGAAACGTCGACCACGTTCGACGTGGGCATGCGCTTCAAGCGCGACGCCGTGCAAGGCTCGGTGGCGGTGTACTACGCGAAGTTCGACGACCGCCAGCTCGGCATCGCCACCTGCGCCGGCATCGTCGGCTGCGCGGGCACCGTCGTCAACGTGGGCAAGGTGGAAACGCGTGGCCTGGAAGCGCTGGCCGTGTGGAAGATCGCTCCCGCCATCTCGTGGTTCAACACGTTCACGTACAACGATTCCACCTACGAATCGAACTACACGGACAATGGCCAGCTGGTGGCCGTGAAGGGCAAGCAGGTCGTCGACGCACCGAGGAAGATGTTCAACACGGAGCTGGCCTACGACGCGAACGGCTTCTTCGCGCGCCTGGGCGCCAAGTACACGGACAAGCGCTACTACACGTACACGAACGACAATTCGGTGCCGTCGTACGTGGTGGCCAACCTGTCCGGCGGCTACCGCCTGGGTTCGGCCGGCATGGTGAAGGACCTGACCTTGCAGGTCAACGTGACGAACCTGTTCGACAGGACCTATTTCGGCACGATCGGCTCGAACGGCTTCGCCGCGGCCGATCCGCAAGGCACGTCGATGACGCTGTTGTCCGGCGCGCCGCGGCAGGTATTCTTCACGCTGTCGGGCAAGCTGTAGGCCGTGCCTGCCGGCGGGCGGGGCACCTCAGCTGCGGCGCCGATCCGTTGCGCGTGAGCCGTTGCGGGGGCTGAGGGAACGGCGGCCGCGCTCGCAGCGGGCCCGGGGCTCGCAAGTGGGCGCAGCAGCACGTACGACGGGCCGCTTTCCAGGCCGGTGCCGGTACGCAGCGCGGCACCCAGTTCCGCCCAGTCGTCGAACCCGGCCGTCTGCCAGCGCGGATGGTCCCCGGACCACGGCGGCAGCGGTGCGGCACGGGTCGCGCCGCCGATGCCGATCCGGCCATGCGGCGACAGGCGCGCATCCTGCAGGGACCACGCGCCGGCGGACAAGGCGCGCTCGCACGTCACGCCATGCCACAGCTGCCCGATCGACGACGGATGGCTATCGGTTAGCAATAAGGCAATGATCCTGGCGGATTGCAAGCTGCCAGGCGGTAACGGCCTGACGGCGAGCCCGCCGCTCCGGTATCATTCGGGGATGAATGATATTTCTTTTCTTCCGTTCGTCATTGGTGTAGCTGGCGGAAGCGGCAGTGGCAAGTCGACGGTATCCCAGCAGGTACTGGCGTCGTTCGGGGCCGACATGGTCTCGGTCGTGATGCAGGACGATTACTACCGCGACCAGTCCGATCTCGCTCCCGAAGTCCGCCGCCAGCAAAACTACGACCATCCGAACGCCTTCGACTGGCCGCTGCTGGTGCAGCACATCCAGGCCCTGCGCAATGGCGAATCGATCGCCATGCCGGTGTACGACTTCACGATCGACAACCGTTCCGACAGGACCATCCTCGTCGAGCCGGCCCCCGTCATCGTGATCGAAGGGCTGTTCGCCCTGTATGACGCGGACCTGCGCGACATGATGTCGCTGAAGATCTTCGTCGACACCGCGCCCGACGTGCGCTTCATCCGCCGCCTGCAGCGGGACATCACGGAGCGCGGCCGCTCGGTCGACAGCATCGTCAACCAGTACCTGGAAACGGTACGCCCCATGCACAAGCAGTTCATCGAGCCGACCAGGCGCCACGCCGATGTCATCCTGCCGCACGGTGCCAACGTGCCGGCCGTCGATGTCATCACCACCAAGGTGGCGAGCGTGATCGGGCAGATGAAGCCCGGCAACTGAAGTCGGGCCCCGCTGTACCTGGCCTGGACGAGACGAGGTCGCGGACGGCGTTCGCGTGGTTGGGGTCTGTCCCCGCCAGTCGGCAAAGCAGAACCCGGTCGCCAGCCCTGATCCAGGGGACTGACCCCGGTTTTTTAGCCGGACAACTGCAGCCGGCAGCTGAAGCGGCAATGGTTCTGTCGCTCGCTCTCAGCGCGCGATCCCGTAGCGCCGCAGTGCCGGCAGCCACGCCTGCTCGAACAGCCGGGCAAACCCCCGGTTGGTCGGATGCATCTCGTTGGCCCAGTCGTCCTTGTAGCCGCCGCCGCGTTCGAGGATGCCCCGGCTGTCGATGTGGATCACGTGCCCGGCAGGATCGTGCAGCGGGGCGAACACGTCGTCGTTCAGGCGGTCGATCAGCGTGCGGGCGATGTCGCGCCGCAGCGCCATGTCGGCCGGCACGCGGCAGGCGTCCATCGCCGGCGCCAGCCAGGGACCGGAGCGGATCAGGCCGAAGCCGAAGCCGCGGCCGTCCGGCACGGGGTAGTCATAGCCATGGATGAAGATGGGGCGGGGCAGCACGGTGCCTTGCGTGCCGGCGCGGATCGCGGCGACCAGCAGGTCCATCGCGGCGGCCAGGTCGCCCAGCAGCTCGTCCATCGCCACGTCGTCGATGCAGTCGGCGGCAGTGCGGGCGCCGCTGCAATCCGGGTGCAGCGCCAGGCGCACGTCCACGGCATCGTTGCCGGCGCCGCTGATATAGAACTCGCTGAACGTTTCCGCATACGGCGGCTGGAGGAAGTGCGCGACCGTGTCGGCGAAGCGGCCGTCGCCCACGTAGTCGCGCAGCCTTGCGCCGTTGTAGCCGACCAGTTGCACATTGCCGTGGTCGGCGGACATGTCCGGATGCCGCACGAGCGTGCCCAGCATGCTGTTGTTGAGGTACCAGAACCACGAATCGCCGATGGCGAGGGCGGCCGGGAAGCCGATCCCGGTGTCCCAGTGTTCTTCCGGCTTGTAGATATGGGGCATGACGATCTCCTCGGCGGGGCGCACAAGCGGCCTCGGCATGAGAAGGATCGTACCGCAGTCATCCCGGCACCGCACGGCGCCGCGTGTCCTGCAGTGCCGCTCAGGCCGCCGGCCCGGCCACCTCGACCTTGCCGAAGAAGCCATATTGCAGGCTGGCGGCGATGCGCTTCGCGACGATGAGCAGTTCATCGGCCACCGGCGGCGCGAACAGGCGGCGCGCGGTGGCGTCGAACAGGTCCAGCCAGCGCTGGAAGTGGGCTGGCGTCACGCCCTCCAGGGTCATGTGCTTGCCGTAGACATTGCCCTGGAATGCCGGCATGCCGGGCGTGCGGCCCAGCATCACGTCGCTCCAGAAGGCGACCATGCGGTCCAGGTGCGCATCCCAGTCGTCGCCGATGCGGGGGCCGAACACGGCGGCCAGCAGCGGGTCGCGCCGCACCTCGGCATAGAATTCGTGGACCAAGCGGGCGAGGGATGCGGGATCGGCGGCGGCGTACATGGCAAGGGCCCAAGCATGAAAAATCGGTGGAAACCCGCATTGTAGTCCCGCCGCGACCACGTACAATGGCGGATTGCCCAGCTGCCGCCATGTCCCTTCCAGCCAATACCCCCCGCCCCCATATCTTCACGCTCGCGTGGCCCCTGCTCGTCGAACTCGTGCTCGCCGTCGCCATCGGCATCGCCGGCACCTGGCTGGCGTCGCACCTGTCCGATACGGCCGGTGCCGCGTTCGCGATCGCGCATAACATTTCCGTGACCCTGTTCCTGCTGTTCCGGATCGTCGGTTCCGGTGTCGGCGTCGTCATCACGCAGGGCCTGGGGGCGGGGCAGCGCGAGCGCGCCAACCGGGTGGCACTGGCCTCCGTCGGCGCCAGCACGTGGATCGGCGCGGTCACGGCGCTGGTGGCGCTGTTCGGCGCCGGGCCGTTGCTGGAACTGCTGCAGACGCCGGCCGACGTGTTCCCGCTGGCCGTGCCGTTCCTGATGGCACTGGCGCCGGCGCTGCTGTTCGACGCATGGAACGCGTCGATGGCGGCAGTGATGCGTGCCCACCTGCGCACCCGCGACACCCTGCTGGTGCTGGTGGCGATGCACGCCTCGCACGTGCTGCTGGCGGTGCCGCTGATGCATGGCTGGGGGCCGCTGCCCGCCCTCGGCCTGCCCGGCTTCGCGCTGGCGCTGACGGCCAGCCGCGCGCTCGGCCTGGTGCTGCACCTGGTGCTGTGGCGCAGCCATCTCGGCATCGTCACGCAGCGGGCCGACTGGTGGCGGCTGCCGCGCAAGGAACTGGCCGAGGTGCTGCACATCGGCATTCCGGCGGCGGCCGAGAATATCGCCTGGCGGCTGGCGTTCATGGCCGCCATGGCGGCCGCCGGCACGCTCGGCGCCGCGGCGCTGGCCACGCACGCCTATGTGCAGCAGATCGGCAGCATGGTGATCGTGTTCAGCCTGGCCACGGCGTTCGCCGTGGAGATCATGGTCGGCCACATGGTGGGCGCCGGCGAACTGGGCGAGGCGCACCGGCTCGTGCGCACTGCACTGGGCCGGGGGCTCGTCATCAGTGGCGTGGTGTCGGCCGCCGTCGCGCTGGCCGGGCCGTGGCTGCTGGGCGCGTTCACGAACGACGCGGCGATCATCGCCGAAGGCAGCAAGCTGCTGTGGATCGGCGTGCTGGTGGAACTGGGCCGCACGTTCAACCTGGTGGTCATCAACGCGCTGCGCGCCACCGGCGACGTGCGCTTCCCGGTGGCCGCCGGTGCCGCGTCGATGGCGCTGGTGCTGGCCGGCGGCAGCTGGGTGCTGGGCATCCACTTCGGCTTCGGCCTGGCGGGCCTGTACATCGCGTTCGCCGCGGACGAGTGGATCCGCGGCCTGATCATGTGGCGGCGCTGGGCCGTGCAGGCCTGGGTGCCGCACGCCCGGGCGGCCCGCCGTAAATTACGGCCGCTGGAAACCGCCCGGGGCGGCCGGGTCAGAAGTTGACCCGCAGCTTGGCGGCGTAGCGCGGCCCGGACGAGAACCACGCCCGGCCCTTCATGCCGATGTGCTGCTGCATCACTTGCCGGAAGATCGAATCGGTCAGGTTGGTGCCTTCCAGGCCGAACGTCACGTGCTCGTTGATCTTGTAGAACAGCGAGGCGTCGACCTGGCCATACTGGTCGGTCCACACGGGCAGGCTCCAGTTCAGGTTGCGCTGGCCATAGGTGGGGCTGGCAGGATTGGTGTCGAGGGCCTCGCCGCCGCGCGTGCCGCTGGTCGTCAGCAGGCTTTTCGAGCGCCATGACCATGCCACCCGCGCCGACCACGGTCCCTTGTCGTACATGAAGGCCAGGTTGGCGGCCCGCTTGGACAGGCCTTCCAGCGGCAGGTTGCCGAAGGTGCGGCCATCCGTGTCGCAGCCGTTCAGGGCCATGTTCAGGTTGGCCTGCGTGCTGCCGCCCGAGCAGTATTCCTGGAACACGGGGTTGTACAGGTCCTTTTCGCTGTCCACATACGTGAAGTTGGCCTGCACGCCGAAGCCGGACAGCCATCCCGGCAACATATCAAAATATTGTTGATACGCCAGCTCGACGCCGCGCGCCCGGCCCTTGGCGCCATTGACCGGCGAGTCGACGATGAATTCCTGCGGCTGGCCCGCGCTGTCGGCCACTGTGAACGTCGACAGCTGCTTGATGATGATGTCCTTCAGGTCCTTGTTGAACACGGCCACCGTGAACGAGCCCACCTGCGACCAGTAGTACTCGGCCGTCAGGTCGAGCTGCTTCGACGACACGGGCTTCAGGAACGGGTTGCCCGAAGCCGTGCCGGTCAGGTTGTTGCTCGCTACGATCAGCCGCTGGTTGGCCGCATCCGGCGTGGCCGTGATGGACTGCGACAGGCTCGTGTAGCCCTGCAGCTGCGAGAAGTCCGGCCGCGAGATGCCCTTTGAAAACGCCAGGCGCAGCTGCAGCTGGTCGCTGACCTTCATGCGCAGGTTCAGGCTGGGCAGCACGTTGCCGTAGCTGCGCTCGTAGTTGCGCGGCTCGGCATACGCGGGAATCCGCGGCACGGCCGGGCCCACCACCGTGTAGCCTTCCGGCACCAGGTTTGCCGGCGGCGTGAACGTCACGTAGCCGGCCGCGTTCATGTTGGTGCGCACGTAGCGCACGCCGATATTGCCGTCGACCGGGTAGCGCAGGTCGTCCCAGCCGAAGCGCAGCTGCGTGTAGAGGGCCTTGGTCTTTTCTTCCTGCCGGTTCACGCCCGCCGGATCGGTGCCCCACGCGGCCGGTTTCCACGGCGTGCAGGTGGAGCCGAACTCCTTGCACAGCAGCTCGTGGTAGCTGTGCAGTTTCGCGTAGCTGCCGGGGTAGCCGGTGGTCAGCGCCACGTCCGGGAACAGCATCGACGGCGGCGCGGGGGCATCGCCATTGAAGTAGTTCGGGAAGGTGCGCACCGAGGCGCCGCCGGCGAAGCGCGGGTCGCCCAGGTAGGCCAGCTGGCCGATCTGGGAGCCGAGCATCCACGGTTCGGAAACGGCCGCCCAGTTGTAGCTGGGGTTCGAATTCGTGTTCAGCGAATCGCGGTCGGTCAGCCGCACGCCGAAGCGCACGTCGCGCAGCACCGGGTGGTCGAACGTGTATTTCGCATCCGTGCGCCAGGCCGTTTCGTTGGCCACGCTGGCGTCGCGGTGCTCCATCGTGAAGTCCCAGAAATAGTTGTTCGGGTCCAGCAGGAACGCGCGGTCGGCGTCGTCGAACGTGATGCGCGGCACCTTGCCGGTCAGGTCCAGGCGCTCTTTCGGCACGAGGATGCCGGTGGCGATGAGCGAATCGAAGGCGGCGGTGCGGGCGCGGATGCGCTGCAGGTCCGTGGACACCGTCCATGCCTGGCTGGGGCGCCATTCGAGGTTCCATGCCACGTCGGTGGTGGACGACTCGCGGTCGGCCGAGCGCGTGTCGTTGCCGAAGTTGATGCCGGTGGAGTGGGGCGTTTCCAGCGTGCCGGTCAGCATCACGCCATTGGCGTCGTAGACGGTATCGGCGCTGGGGAAGACGCGGTACGGTTCGGCCGAGGCGAACACCGCGTTCTCGTCCCAATGGATCTTGTACTTCGACTTGAAATAGGTCAGCGAACTTTTCAGCGTGTTGTCCAGCTTCCATTGCAGCGCGCCGTACAGGCCGTCGCGTTCGCGGTCGTACGTCATCGTGCGCCACTGGGCCGCCTTCGGCACCCATACCCGGCCGCCCGGCCGCACGTCGTCGCGCGGGAAGTAGGCGTCGACCTGGAACGCATCCGTGCGCACCTTGCTGTTGGACGATGCCACGTCGACCAGCGCGCCGAACTCGCCGAAACCCGTCTTCCAGCGCTGCGACACGAGGATGGAGCCGCTGGGGCGGTCACGTTCCTTGCGCAGCTCGGAATACGTGGTATCGAGCGAGGCGCCGAATTTAAAACCCTTGAAGTCGAACGGCATCGCCGTGCGCAGGTTGACGAGGCCGCCCACCGAGCCTTCGATCTGCTCGGCCGACGGGCTCTTGTACACATCCACGCCGGCCATCAGCTCGGGCGGCACGTCCTCGAAGTTGAGCGCGCGGCCGCCGTTGGCGGAAAACGAGTCGCGCCCGTTCAGTTCCGAGCGCACGTAGTTCAGGCCGCGGATCGACACGCCCGATCCCTCCACCGAAAAATGTTCGTCGTCGCCCTTGGCCAGCATGCGGTCGATCGTCACGCCCACCACGCGCTGCAGTACTTCGGTGACGGACTTGTCCGGCAGCTTGCCGATATCCTCGGCCACGATGGAATCGACGATCTCGTCGGCATCCTGCTTGATCTTCTGGGCCGAGTTCAGCGCGGCGCGCTGGCCGGTCACCGTTACCACGGCGGGCGTGGTGGCGGAGGCGGTGCTGGCCGCGGCGTCCTGGCCCGTCGCCGCTTCCTGCGCCCAGGCGGCGCCGGACAGCATGGCGATGTGCGCGACGCCGATGGCGATCGCGGTGCGGCGAAGTTGGTGCATCCCTGCGTGCTTCCCTGTGTGCATGGCGTGTCTCCGTGATTGTTGTCGATGTTGTTGTGTCGCGTGGGCCGAGGGTGAAAGTCACGTTTGTATTAAATATATAAAAACCCAGCGTAGTGAAATCATCATGCGCTTTGCAAACGTTTTCAATTAAGAGAACGACGAAGCAACATTATGAAAATCGCCAAATGCGCGGGGGCTTACCCGTGCGTGCAAATGCTGCCAAACGGCCGCTTGCGCCTACAATGGTGCTATCACCACTACCGCAAACACGATGAACGCACCCTTGCACCTGTTCGCGCTGGCTGGCAGCGCACCGTTCGGCCAGCGCGTGGCCCGGCACCTGGGCATGCCGCTGACCGCCCACGAGGAGAAGGATTTCGACGACGGCGAATATGTCGTGCGCGCCCCTGCCGCGGTGCGCGGCGGCCATGCCTGCGTGATCCATTCGCTGGCGGGCGAGCCGGGGCAGGGCAGCGGCGAGCGCCTGTGCCGGCTGCTGTTCTTCATCGGCACGCTGCGCGATGCCGGCGCGGCCCGCATCACGGCTGTGCTGCCCTATGTGGCGTTCGCGCGGCAGGACACCCGGCAGCAGGCCGGCGACCCGCTGACGCTGCGCTACGTGGCCACGCTGCTGGAAGCGGCCGGGGTCGATACGGTGCTGGCGCTGGACGTGCACAACCTGTCGGCATTCCAGAACGCGTTCCGCTGCCGCACCGAGCACCTGGACGGCAGCGCGCTGTTCGCGGCGCACTTCGCCGGCGTGGCCGGAACGGCCGACGTGTGCGTGGTGGCGCCGGACGGCGGCGGCATCCGCCGCGCCGAGGGCTTGCGCAAGGCCCTGGCGCGTGAACTGAACCGCCCGGTGGGCCTTGCCTTTGTCGAGAAACATCGCAACGGCAACGAACTGACGGGCGACCACATGGCCGGCGACGTGGCCGGCAAGCTGGCCATCGTGTTCGACGACATCATCGGCACCGGCAGCACGATGGCGCGCGCGGTCAAGGCGTGCCGCGACCGTGGCGCCGCGCGCGTGATGGCCGCGGCAACGCACGCCGTCTTCGCCGGCGACGCGGCCGGCACGCTGGCCCACGCCGGGCTGGATGCGGGCGCCGTGGCCGACACGGTGGCCGATGGCAGCCGCGCCGGCGGCCTGTTCACGGTGCTGGACAGCGGCATGCTGTTCGCCCGCGCGATCCGCGCACTGCACGACGATGTGCCGCTGGGCCGGCTGCTGGGGTAGGCTCGGCGTGAACGGCCCAGCTCGTGTCCACCTTGGGGTCAACCCTGTTTTCGGACACGAGCTCGACTGCATTACGGCAGGGCTCGTGTCCGATTTTGGGGCTGACCCCATGGTGGACACGGACTCGGCGCCTTGGCACGACTGCGGCCGGCATGTGGAAACCGGGCATGATAGGATCACAACAAGAACAACAACAGGAGTTCACCGTGTCCACACGCCCCTTCGTACCCCCCGAACGATTCGACGATCCCGCTGCCGCGCTGGCGCGCGTGCGGGAGATCTACGATGACAGCATCCGCCACCTGCGCGAGAGCCTGCAGCGCTTCGTGGAAGGCGAAACGCCGTCCCACGTGCGCGCCTGCTACCCGTTCGTGCGCGTGCAGACGGAAACGTTCGCGCGCGCCGACACGCGGCTGTCCTTCGGCTTCGTCGAAGGCCCCGGCACCTATGAAACGACGCTGACGCGCCCCGACCTGTTCGCGCGCTACTACCACGAGCAGTTCCGCCTGCTGCTGAAGAACCACGGCCAGCAGCAGGTGCAGCTGGAAGTCGGCCTGTCGTCGCAGCCGATCCCCATCCACTTCTCGTTCGCGGAACACGACCACATCGAGGGCAACATGAGCCCTGAGCGGCGCGCGATGATGCGCGACGTGTTCGACCTGCCGAACCTGGCGGCGATGGACGACGGCATCGCCAACGGCACCTGCGAACCCGCGCCGGGCGAGGCGCTGCCGCTGTCGCTGTTCACGGGCCCGCGCGTCGACTATTCGCTGCAGCGGCTGCGGCACTACACGGGCACGTCGCCCGAGCATTTCCAAAAGTTCGTGCTGTTCACGAACTACCAGTTCTACATCGACGAATTCGTGCGCCTCGGCCACGCGATCATGAGCCGGGAACCGTCCAGCCCGGAAGACCAGTACGTGGCCTTCGTGGAGCCGGGCAACCTCGTCACACGCCGCGCCGGCCAGGATGCGCAGCCGGGCGACACGTTCGGCGCACCGCCATTGCGGCTACCGCAGATGCCGGGCTACCACCTGGTGCGGGCCGACGGCAGCGGCATCAGCATGGTCAACATCGGCGTGGGCCCGGCCAACGCCAAGACGATCACCGACCACGTGGCCGTGCTGCGCCCCCATGCGTGGCTGATGCTGGGCCACTGCGCCGGCCTGCGCAACACGCAGCAGCTGGGCGACTACGTGCTGGCCCACGGCTACGTGCGCGAAGACCACGTGCTGGACGAAGACTTGCCGCTGTGGGTGCCGATCCCCGCCCTGGCCGAAGTGCAGGTGGCGATCGAAGCCGCCGTGGCCGAGGTCACGCAGCTGACGGGCCACGACCTGAAGCGCGTGCTGCGCACCGGCACCGTGGCCAGCACCGACAACCGCAACTGGGAACTGCTGCCGCAGCGCACGCCGGAGCGACGGTTCTCGCAAAGCCGCGCCGTGGCGCTGGACATGGAAAGCGCCACGATCGCCGCCAACGGCTTCCGCTTCCGGGTGCCCTACGGCACGCTGCTGTGCGTATCCGACAAGCCGCTGCACGGCGAGATCAAGCTGCCCGGCATGGCGAACCAGTTCTACCGGGACCGCGTCGACCAGCACCTGCGCATCGGCATCCGCGCACTGGAACTGCTGCGCGCACTGGGCGTGGACCGGCTGCACAGCCGCAAGCTGAGGAGCTTTGCCGAGGTGGCGTTCCAGTAGGGGGGCAGCAGGGCAGGCGGGGCCGATGCCGGCATCGGCCCGCTGCCATGCGGCGGCGGCTTCAGCCGATGGCCGGAACTCCGTGGTGCCGGCCGTCGGCCGGCACCCGCGCCGATGCGCCGCCAGCGGGCCCATTGAGGTTCCTGATCGCGGTATTCAACTGCTGCACCGCGGCCTCGAGCGCCTCGTTGGCCTTTTCCCATTTCCTCAGCGCGTCCTTCATGCGCCGAACGTCGCTTGCAGTCGCCTTGCCTTTCAAGGTCGAGAGGTCACGGAACAGCAGCAGGCGCTGGTTCTGCGCCGCCAGGATCCTGCCGTAACTGGGGTCGGTGGCGAAGGCGGCGGGCAGCTTGCCGAATGCGGCGATCGACTGCTGCGTCATCGCGGCGAGTTCCGTGATCTGTTCAGCGAATTTGCTCAGCTCGTGGGGGCCGGGGCCGTCGAGATAAGCGCGAAATATCTGCAGCGTCGGGTTGCTGCCGTTGTGCAGGGAATTCTGGATACTCGCCGACAGTCCGGCGAGGCTGGCCTGCAGTTCGGTCAGCCGGGCCGCCTTGTCCGTGGCATTGGCGCGGTCGGTTTGCTGCTGCACGAAGGCCGTCGTGTCCTGCGTCAGCTTCAGCAGGTCGGACAGCAGGTCGACGAACTGGCCAACGACGTCCACCTTCAGCTTGAGCCCGCCGTCGGCAGCGGCCGCGGGCCGCATCGGTGCCGCCAGCAGCAGGCACGCACCGGCTGCTGCGAGCCCGAGGACAGTCCTCCTGGACAGTGGTGCAGCCGGCACCGGTGGGGACATCGGTGGCTTTGCGGGCATGGCGGCCTCCTGCGGGCGGGTTGAAGGGCCGGTTGGCAGTGCCGGCGGTATTGCCTACGGTATTGCCTACGGTACCTCCGTTGGCCCCGGGTGCCAACGCTGGCAAGCGTATTGTTGCGAACGGGCGACGCTTCGCGCATCGCCATGCTTCGTCAATCGGAAAGCGCGGCAAACCACGCCGCATACGGCGTGTTCTTCGCCATGCGCCGGTTGTAATCCGGCGCGCCGTCCGTCCACCATGCCGGGCCGCGTTCGCCGAGCGCGCGCTTGGCCTCGTCCACGTCGTTGCGGGCGCTACGTTCCGCAGCGGCATCGCCCGCCTTTTTGGCCACGCCGACCTGCCGGCGCGCCCGCATCAGCCGGTCGACGAGTTCCTGCCGCACTTCCGGCGCCAGGTGCGGATTGCTCGTGCGCCAGAGCCGGCCGTCGACGACGAAATAGCGGCCATCGGGCGTGACGGGATGGCTCAATCGTCCCCCACGTCGCCGGCCTCCCGCCGCGCCAGCCGCAGCTGCGCCAGGATCTCTTCCACGGCATCGATCCGGTACGGCTTGTAGAGGAAGCGCACGCCGGGCGGCACGTCGTCGCCGAGCGCCCGCCCGCTGACGATCACCACCGGCAGCGCGGGGTTGTCGGACAGCCGCCGCGCCAGTTCCAGGCCGCTCATGCCGGGCAGTTCCACATCGGTGAACACGGCACCGATACCGCCCGCCGCCAGCGAGTCGAACGCCGCCTCGGCACTGCCGACCCCCGTGGCCTGCCAGCCCAGGGCCATGATCATTTCGCATGTCAGGTCGCGCAGGTCGTCGTTGTCTTCCACCACGAGTACGCGCTGCGGGGCCGCCGGCGGTGCTTCCGCCGGCGGGACGCAGCGTTCGTCCAGCACGGTGCGCACCTTGCGCGCCAGTTCGTCGCGGCGGTAGGGCTTGGACAGCAGGTGCGTGCCCGGTTCGAGCTGGCCGCCGTGCTGGGCCGCGTCCTGCGTGTAGCCGGACGTGAACAGCACGGCGATGCCCGGGCGCAGCTGCCGCGCCTCGCGCGCCAGTTCGGCCACCGGCAGCGTGCCGGGCATGACGACATCGGTGAACAGCAGGTCCACCGGCACGCCACCGCGCAGCACGCGGACCGCCTCGTCGGCGTCGCCTGCCTCGATCACGGTATAGCGCAGGCAGCGCAGCATCGCCGCCACCGTGTCGCGCACGGCGGCATCGTCGTCCACCAGCAGCACCGTTTCCGTGCCGCCGGTAGCGGGGGCCGCCTGTTCCGGCACCGGCGCGGCTTCCGGCGCGCCGGACCGGGGGAAGTACAGCCGCATCGTGGTGCCCACGCCGACCTCGCTGTGCACGCGGATGTGCCCGCCGGTCTGCCGCACGAAGCCGTAGGCCATCGACAGGCCCAGGCCCGTGCCCACGCCTTCGGGCTTCGTCGTGAAGAAGGGCTCGAACATGCGCTCCTGCACGTCCGGCGGCATGCCGCTGCCGTCGTCGGACACGGCCAGCAGCACGTAGTCCCCCGGCACCGCTTCGGACATCACCTCCGGCACCACCGCGGCATCGTGCTCGTCCAGCACCGTGTTCGACAGTTCGATCGTCAGCCTGCCCCGGCCGGCCATCGCGTCGCGCGCATTGATCGCCAGGTTCAGCACCACGTTCTCCAGCTGGCTCGGGTCCACCAGCGTGTTCCATAGCCCCGCTTCCACGCGCGTCGCCAGCTCGATGCCTTCGCCGAGCGCGCGGTGCAGCAGGTCGTCGATGTTGCGCAACAGCCGCGCCAGGTTGATCACCACCGGTTCGAGCGGCTGGCGGCGGGCAAAGGCCAGCAGCTGGCGCGACAGGTTGGCGCCCCGTTCGACGGCGGCCAGCGCACCCTCGAGCCGGCGCGGCGCATCCGGCGCGCGCGGCGCCATGGCCACCGCCTGCACGTTGCCGTAGATGACCTGCAACACGTTGTTGAAGTCGTGGGCCACGCCGCCCGTCAGCTTGCCGACGGCTTCCAGTTTCTGTGCCCGGTTCAGCGCCTGCTGCGCCTGCTGCAGGTCGCGCTGGCGTTCCGCCTCGCGCGCCGCCGCCGCTTTCCTTGCGGACAGGTCACGGAGGAAAACATGCAATTCCGGCTCGCCGTTCGGTTCGGCATCGCTGTCGGCGCGCGAACAGGAAAGCTCGACGGGCACGGCCAGGCCCTCGCGGGTTGCCGCCAGCAATTCGATTCGCTGGCCGCGGCCGCCGGCGAACGCCGCATCGCCGGATGCCAGCAGGCGGTCCAGCTCCGGCTGCTCGCCCGGGAACAGGTCGCGCAGCGACCGGCCCAGCGCCTCCTGCACATTCCAGCCGAAGATGCGCTCGGCCCGGGCATTCCAGTAGCCGATGCGGCCGGCCGCGTCCACGGCCACGAACGCATCGTTGGCGTTTTCCAGGATGCTGATCAGCCGAGCGCGCTCCTGGCGCAGCGTGCCATACGAGCGCTGCAGGTCGTCCGTCATGCGGCGGGCCAGCTGGCGCGCGCGCCTGCGGCCCTGCGCCAGCAGCCACACGAGCGTGGCCGACAGCATGCTGACGATGAGGCCGGACACGCCCGCCCATGTGGCCTGCCGCGACGCCATGCGCTGCTCGAAGGCGGGGTTGCTGCGCACGCGCAGGATCCACGGCCGGCCGGCGATGTCGAGCGTGCGCTGCGTGTCCAGCCGGGCGGCGCCGCCGGCATAGGCACAGCCGTACATGCAGTTTGCCGGCGCGGCTGCCGCGTCGTACACGGCCATGTGCAGGTCGGCCTCGCGCTCGCCGTTCAGGCCCTGCATGAAGTCGTGCATGCGGAACGCGCCGTAGACCCAGCCATGCAAGGCCTGCCGGCGCGCCGCCACGTCGGCCGAAACGCCGGGCATGGCCGAATACAGCGGCATGTACATCAGAAAACCCGGCTGGCCCGCGCCGCTGCCTTCCTGCACCAGCCGTACCTGGCCCGTCAGCGCGGGATTGCCCGTGTCGCGGGCGCGCGCCATCGCGACCTGGCGCACCGGCTCGGCGAACATGTCGTAGCCGAGGGCGCGGCGGTTCATCACATCCAGCGGCTCGATCATAACGACCGCGCTGCCGGTGCCGCGCGGCCCGTCCAGCAGGGCGATGCCCACGCCCTGGATGCCGGGATAGTGCCGGCGCAACTGCAACGTGCCGACATACGTGCGGAATGCCGCGGCACCGGGCAGCGGCGCCGTGGCCAGCGCATAGGCCTGGGCGCCGCGCAGCACCTGTTCGTAGGTCGCCATGCGGCGGCCGACACGCAGTTGCAGCTCGCGCACCCGGTAGTCGAATTCGGCGCGCAGCTGCGCATCGTGGCCGGCACGCAGGCCGTTCCATACCCATCCTGTAGCGACCAGGCCCGCGCACAGCGTGCCCAATGCCAGCGCGAGTGGCAGGATGAGACCGGTCTTGCCGGGCAGCGGAGAAGGGGAAACGACATTCGGCATCGCGCCATCGTACTCCCCCGGCCGGCTCGTCAGCGCGCGGTTATGTAAGATATTGTTTATGAGAACCGGCTTTGTGGCGCTGCCAACGGCGCTGTGCCGTGGCCTGGCCGCACCGCATCAAGGCTCGAGGATGCCGCGCCGGATCGCGATCGTCACGGCGTGGGTGCGGTCGCGCGCGCCGAGCTTGCCGAGCACGGTGCTCATGTGGGCTTTCACGGTCTCCTCCGCAATGCCGAGCGCCTGGGCCACGCGCTTGTTGGAATTGCCGTCGGCGACCAGGCCCAGTACTTCGGTTTCGCGGGCGGACAGGGAATCGGCATCGATGTGGGCCGCCAGTTCGATGGCGATTTCGGGGGGGATATGGCGCTGGCCCGCGTGCACGCGGCCGATCGCGTCGGCCAGTTCGGTGCGCAGCATGCTTTTCAACAGGTAGCCCATGGCCCCGGCCTTCAGCGCGCGCAGCACCTGCACGTCGCCCTTGTAGGTGGTGAGTACGATGATGCGTGCCTGGGGGGCGATCGCGCGGATGGCCACGATCGCATCGAGTCCGTTCATCACCGGCATCTGCAAGTCCATCAGCACCACGTCCGGCTGGTGGCGCACGAACTGTTCCAGTGCCTGGCGACCGTCGCCGGCTTCGGCCACCAGTTCGAAGCGGCCCGTGATCGACAGCACGGCGGCGATCCCTTCGCGCAGCAAAGGGTGGTCGTCCACCACCATCACGCGCACCGGCGCGCCCGTCGTATCCCGCATGCTGTCGCTCCCGATCACGCTGATGTTGCGTCGCTCCTGCGCTGAAAACGCGCAGTCGTTCGTTACTTGAAAGGTATCCATCTTACACGCCGGGAACCGCGCTGGCAGCCTCCCCGATCGGGGGATCGCCGCGACAGCCTATCGGGGCAGCGAACGCCCGCCCGTTACGGGATGGGCCGACGCAGGCCGGCCACGTACCCTTCGCCCATGGAAAGCCCTGACAGACATGCCGGCGGCGCGCTTGCCTTCGGCCGCCACCTTTTCGATCCCCAGCAAGGCGAGTTGCGCACCGCCGGCGGCCCCCCGGTGCCGCTGGGACTGCGCGCCGCGCGCCTGCTGCAGGCGCTGATCGAAGCGGGCGGACGGGTGCTGAGCCGCGACGATCTGCGGCGGCGGGCGTGGCCGGGCCAGGACATCGACGACGGCAACCTGCGCGTGCAGATCGCCGCGCTGCGCCGCGCGCTGGCGGACGATCGCGCGCTGATCGGCACGGTGGCCGGACGAGGCTACCTGTTCGCGGGCAGGGCGGAGCGGCGCGCGGCCCCCCGCCCTCGGCTGCCCCGCCCGATAGCCGATTGCAAGGGCCGCGACGCGCTGGTGGAAGCACTGCTGGCCCGCGTGGCAACGAGCCGGCTCGTCACGCTGGCCGGCGCCGCCGGCATCGGCAAGACGACGGTGGCGCTGGCGGCCGCGCACCGCCATGGCGGCAACGTGGCATGGGCCGAGCTCGACACAGCCGGTACGGCGGAGGGCGTAGTGGCCGCCGTGGCCGCGGCGCTCGGGTTGACAGTGGAACAAACGTGCGGACAGTGGCAACCGGCGCGCGGCGGCATGCCTGGCGCGCTGGCGGCGCGCATGCCGGCCGGGCCGCTGCTGCTCGTGCTGGACAACTGCGAACACGTGGCCGACGCCAGCAGCGCGCTGGCCGAAGCGCTGCTGGCGCGCTGCCCCCAATTGAGCGTGCTGGCCACGAGCCGCCAGCCACTGCTGGCGCATGGCGAAACGGTGGTGCGCGTGCCCGCGCTGGATTTGCCGTCGCTTGACGAGACGGATCCGGCCCGGCTGGCATCGAGCAGTGCGGTAGCGCTGTTCGTGGCGCGTGCGATGGCATCGGACACTGCGTTCGTGCCGGATGCCGCCAGCCTGGTACTGGCGGCCGCGATCTGCCGCCGGCTCGACGGCCTGCCGCTGGCAATCGGGCTGGCCGCCGCGCAGGTGCCGGTGCTGGGGCTGCAACGGGTGGAGGCCGGGCTGGACGACATGCTGCGCCTGCTGCAGGCGCAGTCCGGGGCCGTCACGCCGCGGCACCGCACGCTGCGCGCGGCACTGGACTGGAGCTGCGTCCTGCTGCCGCCTGCGGCCCGGCGCGCGCTGCGCCGTCTCGCCACGCTGCCCGGCTGGTTTACGCTCGACGAAGCGGCCGCGCTGCTGGCAGAGGAGGGGAGCCTCGGCCATGCCGGCTACGAGGCGATCGACAGCCTGGCCGTGCTGGCCGCGCATTCGCTGCTGGTGATCGAGCACGGGCAGCAGGCGCGCTTTCGTCTCCTGGCTACAACACGGGCCTACGCATTGTCGCTCGACAATCATTGATTGGTTCGTTTCTAAAACCGTTGTTTCGCCCTAAAATGATCAGATGAGTGAGCGTTTTGCTCATTTCCTGAGCATCCGATACCAAAAATGATATTGCAAATTGGTAAAATTTG
Organism: Pseudoduganella sp. jia 12; assembly: GCF_055502675.1. Lineage (NCBI taxonomy): Bacteria > Pseudomonadati > Pseudomonadota > Betaproteobacteria > Burkholderiales > Oxalobacteraceae > Pseudoduganella > Pseudoduganella sp. jia 12. Next base: position 175,500 of record NZ_JBUXKP010000001.1, on the reverse strand, counting down.
ATTGGATCGATTTCGGCACCGCGCCTAAGATCGGTCCACGGCGCGAAGTTCATCCTGCGCGCTGGTTGCATACGTCGTTGCATACATATAACAAGCAAAGAAACGTCGGAGACCCATGAAGCACATCTCCCCAGGCATGGCCATGCCCGGTTTCACTTCTTCCAACCCGAACGTTTCCCCCTGCATCGTTGACGGTTTCCGGACAGGGTACACCCCATGGTCCGCGCAGCCACGCTATTGAAGAAGAGGAAGACATGGAGACTCAAAAACTATCCACGCTGGAGAAGGTAGGCTTCGGCGCCGGCGACATGGCGTTGAACGTCGTCATCTCGTCGATGCTGTTGTTCATCACGTTCTTCTACACCGACATCTACGGGCTCGACCCGGTCGACATGGGTATCCTGTTCTTCGTGGTGAAGATCGTGGGCGCATTCAGCGACCTGGCGATGGGCCAGATCACCGACCGCATCACCACCCGTTTCGGCCGCTACCGGCCATGGCTGGCCTGGCTGTCGATACCATTCGGCATTACCGTCTACCTCGTGTTCAGCACGCCGGAGTGGAGCTACACGGCGAAGCTGATCTGGGCTTACTGCGCCTACATCCTGATGACGCTGATCACGTCCGGCGTGGGCATTCCCTACATCTCCCTGCCCAGCGCGATCACGGCCGACCCGAAGGAGCGCCTGTCCGCGAACGGCTACCGGCTGTTCTTCGCCAAGATCGCCGGCTTCCTCGTGGTCGTGGGCGTGCCGCTGCTGGCCGAACGGTGGACGGTGAACGGCAACGTGGCGGGCGGCTACCAGTCGGCCATGGCCGTGATGGCGGCGCTGGGCGTGACGATGTTCCTGTTCTGCTACTTCACCACGAAGGAGCGCGTGCACCATGTGATCGTGCGCCAGTCGCTGTTGAGCCAGACGAAGCTGCTGTTCCAGAATGACCAGTGGCTGCTGCTGGCCGGCGCGTGCGTCGTGGGCACGGTGGGCTACGTGGTGCGCAACGCCGTGGCGCTGCACTATGGCCAGTACTACATGGGCTTCGATCCGACCACCCTGAAGGCCTTCATGGCCACCGGCGTTTCGGCCGCCATCTGCGCGATGGTGGTGTCCACCTGGATCACCAAGATCTACTGCAAGGTCAAGCTGTTCGCGTTTTCCCAGATCGCCGTGGCGATCATCAGCCTGCTGCTGTACGTGGGCGTGAAGCCGGGCGACACGGCGCTGGCCTTCCTGCTGTATTTCCTGCTGTCGCTGGTGGTCGACCTGCATGCGCCGGTATTCTGGTCCGCCATCGCCGAAACGATCGACTATGGCCACATCAAGAGCGGCAAGCGGGTCTCCGGCTTCGCCTACGGCGGCATTTCCGTCGGCCAGAAGATCGGCATGGGCGTCGGCGGCCTGATGGTGGGCATGCTGCTGGCGCACTTCGGCTACCAGCCGAACCAGCCGCAGACGGCCTACGCCATGACGGGCATCGCCATGATGCTGACGGTGATCCCGGGCTTCTTCCACCTGCTGATGGGCCTGCTGATGCTGAAGTACCGCATCAACGATTCCTACTATGTCGAATTGAAGGCCGACATGAACAAGCGCGGCTATGCGGCCAGCTGACCATTGAACGATCCAAGGTAATAACATGACTACACCAACCGTTGAAAAACTGACTCCCCTGATCCTGCAGCGCGCCGATCCGCACATCTACCGCCACAGCGACGGCTACTATTACTTCACCGCCTCGGTGCCGCAATACGACCGCATCGAGATCCGCCGCGCCACGACGATCGCCGGCCTGGCCGACGCTACGCCGAAGGATGTGTGGACCAAGCCCGACAGTGGCCCGTACAGCGAGCTGCTGTGGGCGCCGGAGCTGCACTACAACGAAGGCGCGTGGTATGTGTACTTCGCCGCCGCTCCGAGCCGCGAGATCAAGGACGACCTCTTCCAGCACCGCATGTACTGCGTGCGCAACCAGAACGCCAACCCGCTCGAAGGCGAGTGGGAGTTCATGGGCCAGATCGACACCGGCATCGACTCGTTCTGCCTGGATGCCACCACGTTCACGCACAAGGGCCAGCTGTACTACCTGTGGGCGCAGAAGGACAAGGAAATCCGCGGCAACTCGAACCTGTACATCGCGCCGATGAGCAACCCGTGGACGATCGCGGGCAAGCCGGTCATGCTGAGCAAGCCCGAATACGACTGGGAAATCGAGCGCTTCTGGGTCAACGAAGGCCCGTCGGTGGTCAAGCGCAACGGCCGGATCTTCATCACCTATTCGGCCAGCGGCACCGGCATCGAGTACGCGATGGGTCTCCTCTGGGCCGACGAAAACGCCGACCTGCTCGACCCGGCATCGTGGACGAAGTCGAAGGAGCCCGTGCTGCAGAGCTGCCTGGAACACGGCATCTACGGCCCCGGCCACAATTCGTTCACCGTCTCCGAGGACGGCGAAGGCGTGATGCTGGTCTATCACGCGCGTACCTACACGGAAATCATCGGCGACCCGCTGTGGAACCCGGACCGCCACACGTTCGTGAAGCCGCTGCGCTGGGACGACGAGGGCATGCCGGTATTCGGCCGCCCGTCGATCGCCTGAACGGCGCGCGCACGCGCATCGGCGATCCCGGCTGGTGATCCTTGCAGGTAATGGACGACACGCGAAGGCAAGACCATGTGGCAGGCTCAATTTCTGGAAAGAGAGAATGAAGTGGGAGACATCCTGCAGCCGCTGATCGAGCAGCGTGCCGATCCGCATATCTACCGGCACACGGACGGCTATTACTACTTTACCGCCTCGGTGCCGCAGTACGACCGCATCGAGCTGCGCCGCGCGAAAACAATCGAAGGGCTGGCCTCGGCGCAGACGCGCACCGTGTGGCGCAAGAGTCCAGGCGGCCCTTGCGCTGACCTGGTCTGGGCGCCGGAAATCCATCGCAACGGCGGCGACTGGTACGTGTACTTCGCGGCTGCCCCGTCGCGCGATTGCCGGAACAAGCTGTTCCAGCATCGCATGTACGCGATCCGCAATACCAACGCCAATCCGCTGGTGGGCGAATGGGAATTCCTCGGGCAGGTGGAGACGGGCGTCGACACGTTCTGCCTCGATGCGACGACCTTCACCCACGAGGGCCAGCTGTACTACCTGTGGGCGCAGAAGCAGGACGACATCGAGGGCAATTCGAACCTCTACATCGCGCCCATGAAGACGCCGTGGCAACTCGGCGGCACGCCGGTCATGCTGAGCAAGCCGGAATTCGAATGGGAATGCCAGGGCTTCCGCGTCAACGGCGGCCCGTCGGTGCTGAAGAAAAATGGCAGGATCTTCGTCACCTATTCGGCCAGCGCCACGAACCATCATTACGCGATGGGCCTGCTGTGGGCCGACGAGCATGCGAACCTGCTGGACCCGGCGTCGTGGTCCAAGTCCGCGGAGCCGGTGCTGCAGACATGCTTCGAGCACAAGATCTACGGTCCCGGCCATAACAGCTTTACCGTGGCCGAGGATGGATCAACCGTGCTCCTGGTGTACCATGCGCGGACTTATACTGAAATCGAAGGCGATCCGCTGTGGAATCCGGATCGCCATACCTTCGTCAAACCCTTGCGCTGGCGCGATGACGGCATGCCGGACTTTGGCCGGCCCTCGGTTGCATGAGCAATTGATGAGTGATCGCCGCGGTGAAAGCCCTGTCGCGCCGGCGCCTTTAGGAACAACTACGGATGGAATTGAGCATCGAGCAGGAACCGTTCGGCACGGCGCCGGATGGCCAGGCGCTGAGCCTCTATATACTGCGCAACCGCAGCGGGATGGTCGTCAAGATCACGAACTACGGCGGCATCATCACCGAGCTGCACGTGCCCGACAAGGCCGGCAACCTGGCGGATGTGACGTTCGGCTTCGATGAAGCCGCGCCATACTTCACCGACGCGGTGCCGTACTTCGGCGCGCTGATCGGCCGCTACGGCAACCGCATCGCGGCGGGCCGCTTCGCGCTGGACGGCCAGCCGGTGCAGCTGGAAGTGAACAACGGCCCGAACCACCTGCACGGCGGTTCGCTCGGCTTCCACAAGCAGGTGTGGCACGCCGTGCCGCTGGTGACGGACCTGACGATCGGCCTGAAGCTCACGCTCACGAGCCCGGACGGCGACCACGGCTACCCGGGCAACCTGGACGTGACGGTCACGTATGAACTGAACGACGCCAACGAACTGCTGGTGAAGTACGGCGCCACGACCGACAAGGCCACGCCCGTCAACCTCACGCACCACGCCTACTTCAACCTGGCCGGCCGCGGGTCGATCCTGGACCACGAACTGACGATCCACGCCGACCGCTACACGCCGATCGACGCGAACTCGATCCCGCTGGGCCCGCTGGCATCGGTGGAAGGCACGCCCTTCGACTTCCGCACGGCACGGCCGATCGGCGAGCAGATCGACGCCGCCGACGAACAGCTGAAGAACGGCCTGGGCTACGACCACAACTTCGTGCTGAACAAGTCGGAAGCTAAAACGCTGAGCCTGGCCGCGACGTTGCGCGATCCGGCATCCGGCCGCGTACTGGAACTCTACACGCAGGAACCGGGCGTACAGTTCTACAGCGGCAACTTCCTGGACGGTTCGCTGTCCGGCAAGGGCTGGCAGTTCGGCCACCGCGAAGCACTCTGCCTCGAACCGCAGCACTACCCCGACTCGCCGAACCGCCCCGACTACCCAAGCACCATCCTGCGCCCGGGCGAAACCTATTCGACGCGGTCGCTGTACCGTTTTACTGTTCAGTCCTGAACTAGTTGCTTCAAAAATGGGGACGTACCCCATTTTTCGGGAAATATTTCCTGGAAAATGGGGTCCGTCCCCATTATTTTTGCGCCAAAACCCGGGGGCAACACCTGGGGTCAGACCCGCTGGGGCTGACCCCGGCCTCTGCCGTTGGGTGAAAATAGCCCGTAAACCCGGTTTGAAGCTGATTTTTGCTTGCTCAGATATCTTTTTTCATATCGCTGATCATTTTTTATTCATTGGAATAACATCATTCCATTCTTTAACATTCGTAAATCAAAGCTCGACGGGGGATTGCCAGTTCGCCGGGCGCAGAACAACTCTGGAGAAGCGAATGTCTGAGACGAAAAAGAATGTAAAGCTGCGGTCCGCCGAATGGTTCGGCACGCAGGACAAGAACGGCTTCATGTACCGCAGCTGGATGAAGAACCAGGGCATTCCTGACCACGAGTTCCAGGGCAAGCCCATCATCGGTATCTGCAATACCTGGTCGGAGCTGACCCCTTGCAACGCCCACTTCCGCAAGATCGCCGAGCACGTCAAGAAGGGCATCATCGAAGCCGGCGGCTGGCCCGTCGAGTTCCCGGTCTTCTCGAGCGGCGAATCGAACCTGCGCCCGACCGCGATGCTGACCCGTAACCTGGCGTCGATGGATGTCGAGGAATCGATCCGCGGCAATCCGATGGATGCCGTCGTGCTGCTGGTCGGCTGCGACAAGACCACCCCCGCGCTGCTGATGGGCGCCGCATCGTGCGACATCCCGGCGATCGTCGTCACCGGCGGCCCGATGCTGAACGGCAAGCTGAACGGCAAGAGCATCGGCTCCGGCACCGCCGTCTGGCAGCTGCACGAACAAGTCAAGGCTGGCGAAATCTCGATGCACGATTTCCTGGCCGCAGAAGCGGGCCACTCGCGCTCGGCCGGCACCTGCAACACGATGGGCACCGCCTCCACGATGGCCTGCATGGCCGAGGCACTGGGCACGTCGCTGCCGCATAACGCCGCGATCCCCGCCGTCGACGCGCGCCGCTACGTGCTGGCGCACATGTCCGGCATGCGCATCGTCGACATGGTGTGGGAAGACCTGCGCCTGTCGAAGATCCTGACCAAGGAAGCATTCGAGAACGCGATCCGCGTGAACGCCGCGATCGGCGGCTCCACGAACGCCGTGATCCACCTGAAGGCGATCGCCGGCCGGATGGGCGTCGAACTGGAACTGGAAGACTGGACCCGCGTGGGCCGCGGCACGCCGACCGTCGTCGACCTGCTGCCTTCGGGCCGCTTCCTGATGGAAGAGTTCTACTACGCCGGCGGCCTGCCGGGCGTGCTGCGCCGCCTGGGCGAGAACGGCCTGCTGCCGAACCCGGAAGCGCTGACCGCGAACGGCAAGACGATCTGGGAAAACAACAAGGATGCGCCGATCTACGACGACGAAGTCATCCGCCCATTGGACAACCCGCTGATCAAGGATGGCGGCATCTGCATCCTGCGCGGCAACCTGGCGCCGCGCGGCGCCGTGCTGAAACCGTCCGCCGCATCGCCGCACCTGATGCAGCACCGCGGCCGCGCCATCGTGTTCGAGGACTTCGACCACTACAAGACGCGCATCCTGGATCCGGACCTGGACGTCGACGAGAACTGCGTGCTGGTGATGAAGAACTGCGGCCCGAAAGGCTACCCGGGCATGGCCGAAGTGGGCAACATGGGCCTGCCGCCGAAGATCCTGGCCAAGGGCATCAAGGACATGGTACGCATCTCCGACGCGCGCATGAGCGGCACCGCCTACGGTACCGTCGTGCTGCACGTGGCGCCGGAAGCGATGGCCGGCGGCCCGCTGGGCATCGTCAAGGATGGCGACATCGTGTCGCTGGACTGCGCCGGCGGCCGCCTCGACCTGGAGATTTCCGACGAAGAGATGGCGGCCCGCCTGGCCGCCCGCGCCGAGGTGAAGAACGACCTGCCGAAGACCGGCTACGCCGGGCTGTACATCGACCACGTGCTGCAGGCCGACGAAGGCTGCGACTTCGACTTCCTGGTCGGCACGCGCGGTTCCAAGGTACCGAAGCACTCGCACTAAGGTCACGCCAGGCCGCACAGGCCCGGGCGAACAACGCTTTCATCGCCGGCGCCGCTGCCCACTCCCCCTCGTGGCGGCGCCGGCACCCAATTTTCGGAGTCCTCCCATGCTGCTCGTACAATTCAAGAACAAAGACGGCGCCCGCCACGTGGGCATCCTGGAAAACGACACGCTGCGCGTGATCGACGGCTACACCACCACCTACGCGCTGGCGCAGGACGCCATCCGCAAGAAGCAGGGCCTGGCCGCGCTGGCCGAAGCCACGGCCGGCCTGACCACGGTGGCTTATGCGGACGTGACGCCGCTGGCACCGCTGGACCATGAAGACGACGCCCACACCTACGTGACCGGCACCGGCCTGACCCACCTGGGTTCCGCCGATGCGCGCGACGCGATGCACAAGAAGATCGGCGGCGACGTCGAAACGCTGTCGGACTCGATGAAGATGTTCCGCATGGGCGTGGAGGGTGGCAAGCCCGCGGCAGGCGAGGCCGGCGTGCAGCCGGAGTGGTTCTACAAGGGCGACGGATCGATCGTGGCCGCCACGGGCGAAGCGCTGGCCATGCCCGACTTCGCGCTGGACGGCGGCGAGGAACCGGAAATCGCCGGCCTGTACGTGATCGGCGACGATGGCCAGCCATACCGCCTGGGCTACGCGATCGGCAACGAGTTCTCCGACCACGTGACCGAGCGCCAGAACTACCTGTACCTGGCCCACTCGAAGCTGCGCGTATGCGGCGTGGGCCCGGCCCTGCTGGTGGGCGAGTTGCCGGCGCACATCGACGGCGTGTCGCGCGTGCTGGATACCGACGGCAACGTGCGCTGGGAAAAGGCGTTCGTCTCCGGCGAAAACAATATGTCGCACACGATCGCCAACCTGGAACACCACCACTTCAAGTACCAGCTGTTCAAGCGCCCGGGCGACGTGCACGTGCACTTCTTCGGCACCGCCACGCTGAGCTTCGCGGACAACATCTCCGTGCAGCCGGGCGAAACGTTCGAAGTGGCATCCCCGGCCTTCGGCCCGGCGCTGCGCAACAAGCTGACCGTCGTCGAAACGCAGGTGGCACAGGTCAAGGCCTTATGATCGACACGAACCGCGGCATCATCACCGGCGAATCCCTGGTCGGCGGCAGCGCCGTGCGGGGCACGGGCAGCGACTTCAAGGCCTGGAACCCGGCCCTGAACGCGCACATCGAGCCGTCGTTCCACACAGCCGAGGCGGACCAGATCGACCAGGCGTGCCGCCTGGCCGGCGCCGCGTTCGACACGTTCCGCGCCACGACGGACCAGGAGCGCGCGGCGTTCCTGGAAACGGTGGCCGAACAGATCGTGGCCATCGGCGACGACCTGATCGAGCGCGCGATGGCCGAGACGGGCCTGCCGCGCGTGCGCCTCGAAGGCGAGCGTGGCCGCACGGTGAACCAGCTGAAACTGTTCGCCGAGCTGCTGCGCGAAGGTTCGTACCGCGACGTTCGCATCGATTCCGCGCTGCCGGAACGTGCGCCGCCGCGCCCGGACCTGCGCTACCGCCTGATCGGCGTGGGCCCGGTGGCCGTGTTCGGCGCATCGAATTTCCCGCTGGCGTTCTCGGTCGCCGGTGGCGACACGGCGTCGGCGTTCGCCGCGGGTTGCCCGGTCGTGCTGAAGGCGCATCCGGCACACCCGGGCACGTCCGAACTGGTGGGCCGCGCGGTGGTGAAAGCCGTCGAGCTGTCTGGCCTGCCGGCCGGCGTGTTCGCGCTGCTGACGGGTACCGGCAACGCCATCGGGCAGACGCTGGTGGCGCATCCCGAGATCCAGGCCGTGGGCTTCACGGGCTCGCGTTTCGGCGGCATGGCGCTGATGGCGGTGGCCGCGGCGCGTCCGCAGCCGATCCCCGTGTACGCGGAGATGAGCAGCATCAATCCGCTGTTCCTGCTGCCGGGCGCCCTGAAGGCGCGCGGCTTTGATATCGCCCAGCAGTTCGCCGGATCGCTGACGATGGGTGTCGGCCAGTTCTGCACGAACCCGGGGCTGGTGCTCGGCATCGCCGGCCCGGACTTCGACGCTTTCGCCCATGCCGCGGCCGCCGCGCTGGGTGGCGTTGCAGCGGGCACCATGCTGACCGCCGGAATCGCCGGTGCCTACCAGCAGGGCGTGGCCGCGCTGGCGGGCCAGCAGGGCGTGAAGACGCTGGCGCTGGGCCAGCATGCGGAAGGCAAGGGGGGCGCGGCGCTGTTCGTCACGTCGGCCGATGCCTTCCTGGCCGAGAAAGCCCTGCACGGCGAAGTATTCGGCCCGGTCTCGCTGATGGTGGCCTGCCGCGACGTGGAAGAGATGCGCCGCGTGACGGACCATCTCGAAGGCCAGTTGACCGCCACGCTGCAGCTGGAAGAGGATGATTACGATGCCGCCGCCACGCTGCTGCCGGCACTGGAGCGCAAGGTCGGCCGTATCCTCGCGAATGGCTTCCCGACGGGCGTCGAAGTGTCGACGGCGATGGTGCACGGCGGGCCGTTCCCGGCCACGGCCGATGGCCGCAGCACATCGGTGGGTACCGGTGCCATCCTGCGCTTCCTGCGCCCGGTGTGCTACCAGAACCTGCCGCAGCCGCTGCTGCCGGAAGCGCTGCGCGACGGCAACCCGCTGGGCATCTGGCGCCGCCGCGATGGCGTGCTGGGAAAGCAATGAGCGACAGGCTCGAACAACAGTTGTTGGATAAAAGTTGGATAAGAACGGGAGACAGAGCATGACTGATTTTGCCAAGTTCGGCAGTTTGCGCGGCAAGCGCGTATTCGTCACCGGTGGCGGCACCGGCATCGGTGAAGCGATCGTTGCATCGTATGCGGAGCAGGGCGCGATCGTCGCGTTCGTCGACATCGCGAAGGAACCCAGCCTGGCGCTGGTGGAGCGCATCAAGGCCGCCGGCCACCCGGCGCCCCTGTACCGCTACTGCGACATCACGGACATTCCCGCGCTGCAGAACACGATCGCCGAACTGGCGGCGGAGATCGGCGACTTCGATGTGCTCGTCAACAACGCCGCCAACGACCAGCGCCACAAGCCGGAAGAAGTCACGCTGGAATACTGGAACGAACGCATTGCGATCAACCAGCGCCCCATGTTCTTCACCTGCCAGTCCGTGCTGGAAGGCATGAAGAAGAAGGGCGGCGGCTCGATCATCAACGTCAGCTCCATGTCGTGGCATGCCAAGAACCCCGGCTATCCCGTCTACGGCACCACGAAGGCGGCCGTGATCGGCCTCACGCGCTGCCTGGCGCGCGACTTCGGCCCGCACAACATCCGCGTCAACACCGTGACGCCGGGCTGGGTGATGACCCAGCGGCAGATCGACCTGTGGCTCGACGACGCCGGCGAAGCGGAAATCAAGCGCGCCCAGTGCCTGCCGGGCAAGCTGATGCCGGAACACGTGGCCGCGATGATCCTGTTCCTGGGCGCCGACGACAGCGCCATGTGCACGGGCCAGGAATTCATCGTCGACGCGGGCTGGGTATAACACTGCGCAGTCGAGCCCTGGTTGTGCGTGCACAACCAGGGCTCAGCCACGCATGCTCGCTTTGTAGTTCCGATCGCAGCACGCTGCCACGGCAGCGCTTTTCATCGTTAGCCACCATGAAACCTGCCTTGTTCCGGATACTGGCGGTGTCGGCCCTCGCCGCGCCGGCCGCCGCGTTTGCAGCACCACCTTCCCAGCCCGCAGCACAAACCCTCGCGAGCCCCGACGGCAAGCTGGCCGTCACCGTCGCGCAGACGAAAGAGGGCGCCGTCACCTACAGGATCGCGCGTGCCGGCAAGCCGGTGCTGCGCGAGTCGGCGCTGGGCCTGTCGTTCGACGGCGCCGATTTCACGAAGAAGCTCGCCGCGCAGGACGTATCGGCCGAGCGCACGGTCAACGAGCAGTACGAGCTCGTTTCCGGCAAGCGCCGCAACGTCACGTATGCCGCCAACGAGCGCACGTGGCGCTACCTGAACGGCGAAAAACAGCAGCTCGAGATCACGTTCCGCGTCTCGAACGACGGCGTGGCCTTCCGCTACACGGCGCGCGCGCCGCAGCTGAAGTTCAGGGAAGAGGCCACCACGTTCGCGTTCGCGCCGCAGGCACGCGCGTGGCTGCAGCCGATGTCGGTTGCCAAGACGGGCTTCGCGCGCACCAATCCTTCGTACGAAGAGCACTATCAGGTCGATATCCCCGTCGGCACGCCGTCGCCGATGCCGGCCGGCTGGGTCTTCCCGGCGCTGTTCCGCACCGGCGATCGCAGTGATTCAACCTACGTCGCGCTGACGGAAGCGAACCTCGACGGTACATTCCACGCCTCGCGCCTGGCCGCGCAGTCGAAGGGCGGCGTGTATCGCATCGCCGGCCCGGCGCCGCAGGAAACGTTTACGGATGGCGCGTTGCTGCCCACGGCGCAAGGCCAGATGACGACGCCGTGGCGCGTGCTGGCCATCGGCAGCCTGGCCACCGTCGTCGATTCCACGCTGGGCACCGACCTGGCTGCACCCGCGCAAGGCCCTATTCCCCCTTGGATCGAGCCGGGCCATTCGTCCTGGAGCTGGGCGATCCTGAAGGATGACTTCACCACGTTCGGCACGCAGAAGCAGTTCATCGACTACGCGGCCGACATGGGCTGGGACTACACGCTGATCGATGCCTACTGGGACCAGAAGATCGGCTATGAAAAAGTCAAGGAGCTGGTGGAGTACGCGAAGCCGAAGAACGTGGGCATCCTCGTCTGGTACAACTCGGCCGGCGCATGGAACGATACCGACATGACGCCGCGCGGCAAGCTGCTCACGTCCGCCGACCGGCGTGCCGAGTTCGCGAAGCTGCGCACCATGGGCGTCAAGGGCATCAAGGTCGATTTCTTCGGCGGCGACGGCCAGTCGATGATCGACTACTACGTGGGCATCCTGCGCGATGCGTACGATGCGCAGCTGCTCGTGAACTTCCACGGCGCCACGCTGCCGCGCGGCTGGTCGCGCACGTGGCCCAACCTGGTCACGGCGGAAGCGGTGCGCGGCTTCGAGTTCGGCACGTTCGAGCAGAAGGACCAGGACCCGATCGCAAGCCACGCGGCCATGCTGCCATTCACGCGCAACCTGTTCGACCCGATGGACTTCACGCCGATGGTGTTCGGCGACATTCCCAAGATCAAGCGCGCCACGCGCAACGGCTTCGAACTGGCCGAATCCGTGCTGTTCGTTTCCGGCATCCAGCATTTCGCTGAAGTCCCGCAAGGCATGGCCACCGTGCCCGCCTATGTGAAGGACTTCCTGCGCACGCTGCCGGCGCAGTGGGACGACAGCCGCTTCATCGCCGGCGAACCGGGCAAGTATGCCGTGATCGCGCGCCAGGCCGGCGGCAAGTGGTACGTGGCCGGCTTCAACGGCGCCGCGCAGGAGCGCACCGTCGTGCTGGACCTGGCCTTCATCGGCAGTCAGGAAAAGCAGGGCAAGCTCATTACGGACGGCGCGACCGACCGGGCGTTCACGCAGGCCAATGTCGCCGCATCGAAAAAAACCAGCATCAAGCTGAAAGCACGTGGCGGCTTCGTTGCCGTCTTCGAATAAAAACCATATCAGGAGATCTCATGATCAAGCGTACCATCCTCGCACTCTCATTGGCCGTCTGCGGCAGCGCCTTCGCGCAGGTCGCCGTCACCATCGACACGGCCAAGCCGGGTCCCGTCATCGACAAGAACGTGTACGGCCAGTTCGCCGAACACCTGGGCACCGGCATCTACGAAGGCATGTGGGTGGGCCCGGGATCGAAGATTCCCAACACGAAGGGCTGGCGTAACGACGTGGTGGGCGCGCTGAAGGAGCTGCGCGTGCCGCTGGTGCGCTGGCCGGGCGGCTGCTTCGCCGACGAATATCACTGGAAGGACGGCATCGGCCCGCGCAGCAAGCGCCCGGTGAAGGTCAACACGAACTGGGGTAACGTCACCGAGGACAACGCCGTCGGCACGCACGAATTCTTCGACCTCGCCGAGCTGCTGGGTTCCCAGGTGTACATCAACGGCAACCTGGGCACCGGCTCCGTGCAGGAGATGAGCGAGTGGATCGAGTACATGACGTCGCCGAGCAAGTCCACGCTGGCCGAGATGCGCCGCAAGAACGGCCGCGACAAGCCGTGGAAAGTAGACTTCTTCGCCGTCGGTAACGAGATGTGGGGCTGCGGCGGCAACATGAACCCGGAACACTACGCGAACCTGTACAAGAACACCACCACGTTCATCCGCGCGCCGAAGGAATACAAGCCGCAGATCATCGCCAGCGGCGGCCACACGGACGACGTGAAATGGGCCGACGTGCTGACGCGCGAAGTCAAGAACGACATGGCCGGCGTGAGCTTCCACTACTACACGATCCCCACGGGCAAGTGGGAAGTGAAGGGCGCCGCCACCGGCTTCCCGGAAGCGCAGTGGTTCAGCACGATGCAGAACACGCTGAAGATGGACAAGTTCATCCGCGACAACAAGGTCGTGATGGACAAGAACGACCCGGAGAAGAAGGTTGGCCTGTTCGTCGACGAATGGGGCACCTGGTATGACGTGGAACCGGGCACCAACGCCGGCTTCCTGTACCAGCAGAACAGCCTGCGCGACGCCGTCGTCGCCGCGCTGAACTTCAATATCTTCCACGAACACGCCGATCGCGTGCGCATGACGAACATCGCGCAGATGGTCAACGTGCTGCAGGCGATGATCCTGACCGACAAGACGCGCATGGTGCTGACGCCGACCTACCACGCCTACAAGATGTATGTGCCGTTCCAGGATGCGACGTCGCTGCCGGTGACGCTGGAGAACAATACCGCGTACAGCGCGGGCACCCAGGCGGTACCGCAGGTGAGCGCTTCGGCAGCGCGCGCCAAGGATGGCAAGGTGTACCTGGCACTGGTGAACACGGACCCGAACAAGGCCACCGAAGTCACCGTCAACGTGGGTGGTGGCGCCGCCGGAAAATTCTCTGGCCAGGTGCTGACGTCCGCGAAGATGGATGCCCACAACACGTTCGACGCGCCGAACGCCGTGAAGCCGGCGGCGTATGCCGCGCAGGCCGCGGGCGGCAAGCTGACCATCCAGCTGCCGGCGAAGTCCGTGGTTGTCGGCTCCGTCGAGTAAGCGCATGAAGACAGGAACGCTCGCGGCCTCGCTGGCCGCGGCGGGCCTGCTGACCCTCGCCGCCTGTGGCGGCGGGGGCGGCAGCGACTCGCCCGCGGCGAATTCACCCCCCGTAACCCCTCCCGTGGTGACCGCCCCGACTACCCCGACCACGCCGACCGCCCCGGTGCAGGCGCCGGTCACGTTCGCCAATGTCGGCGTGCACGACCCTTCCGTCGTGCGCGTGGACGGCACCTTCTACATCTTCGGTTCGCACCTCGCCGCGGCGAAGTCGACGGACCTGATGAACTGGACGAAGATCGCCGACGGCGCCACCGCCACCAATCCGCTGTTCGCGGACGTGACGAAGGCGCTGGCGGAAACCTTCGCCTGGGCGCAGTCCAACACGCTGTGGGCGCCGGACGTGATCCGGCTCGACGACGGCAAGTTCTATTTCTACTACAACGCCTGCAAGGGCGATTCGCCCCGTTCCGCGCTGGGCGTGGCCGTGGCCGACAGGATCGAAGGCCCGTACGTGGACAAGGGCATCATCCTGAAGTCCGGCATGTGGGGCGAGGCGGGTGCCGACGGCACGATCTACGATGCGGTGAAACATCCGAACGTGGTCGACCCGCAGGTCTTCCGCGACAAGGACAACAAGCTGTGGATGGTCTACGGTTCCTACTCGGGCGGCATCTTCATCCTGGCGATGGACCCGGCCACCGGCAAGCCGCTGCCGGGCCAGGGCTACGGCAAGCACATGCTGGGCGGGAACCATGCCCGTATCGAAGGCGCCTACGTGCAGTACAGTCCGGAGAGCGGGTACTACTACCTGTTCACGTCGTTCGGCGGCCTCGATGCGAACGGTGCCTACAACGTGCGCGTGGCGCGTTCGCGCAATGCCGACGGTCCCTACGTGGATGCGAAGGGCACCGACATGGCGACCGTGAAATCGGATCCATCGAAGCCGCTGTTCGACGACGCCAGCATCGCGCCGCACGGCCAGAAGCTGATGGGCAACCACCAGTTCGCGCTGGCCGCCGGCGAAACCGGTACGGCCGCCGGCTACGTTTCGCCGGGCCACAACAGCACATACTACGACCCGGCCACGAAGCAGTACTTCATCATCTTCCATGCCCGCTTCCCTGGCACGGGCGAATTCCATGAAGTGCGCACGCACGAGATGTTCATCAACGAGGATGGCTGGCCGGTCGTGGCGCCGTTCCGCTACGTGCCACTGAGCCGGGCGGCGGGTGCGCCAGCGGCAACGGTCGCCGCGGCCGATGTCGCCGGTTCGTACAAGCTGGTCAACCACGGCAAGGACATCACGGCAGCCATCAGGCAGTCGCAGGCCATTACGCTGTCGGCCGACGGCAAGGTGTCGGGCGCGGTATCGGGCACGTGGACGCACAAGGGCAGCAACCGCATCGCACTGGCCATCGACGGCACGGCGGCGGCGTACAGCGGCGTGCTCTCGCGCCAATACAATGCCAACGCGAATGCGTTCACGGTGACCTTCTCCGCGCAGAATGCGGACGGGGTGTCGCTGTGGGGCGCCAGGGTTGGCAACTGAGGCAGCGTTAGCGAAGCAGTTAACTGAAGCGAATGCCGTGCGCAGGGGTTTCCCCGGTCCGCATGCATTTACTCCAAGAGCGTGAGGCTGGGGTCAGGGAGGAGTGCTGGCATGCATGCCAGCACCGTTCCGCGGGCGCGAAGCATGCTTCCCGAAACCCCCGCTTCACCCCGCCGGGTCTGACCCCAGCAGTTCGCAGCTGGGTGTCATGCATGCGTTCCCAGCGCGCGAGCAGTGCGGCAAGAGTAACCGAAGGAGATATGCAATGAAGTTTCGCAGTTTTGTACTGGCGGCGGCGCTGCTGGCCGGCGCCGCGGGCGCCCAGGCTACGCAGGTCGGCGTGCACGACCCGGTCATGGCAAAGGACGGCAACACGTACTACGTGTTCTCCACCGGCCCCGGCATCACGTTCTACAGCTCGAAGGACATGAAGAACTGGCGCCCCGAAGGGCGCGTGTTCGCGCAGGATCCTGTCTGGGCAAAGAAGGCCGCACCGTCGTTCGATGGCCATATCTGGGCGCCGGACATCGTCCAGCGCAACGGCAAGTACTACCTGTATTACTCGGTGTCCGGCTTCGGCAAGAACACGTCCGGCATGGGCGTGACGGTCAACAAGACGCTGGACCCGCGCTCGCCCGACTACAAGTGGGAAGACCAGGGCATGGTGATCCAGTCGGTGCCGGGCCGCGACCTGTGGAACGCGATCGACCCGGCCGTCATCGCCGATGAACAGGGCAATGGCTGGATGTCGTTCGGCTCGTTCTGGACGGGCCTGAAGCTCTTCAAGCTGAACGCCGACTGGACGAAACCGGCGGAGCCGCAGGAATGGCACACGATCGCGCGCCGCGAACGTCCCGCGTTCGAGCCCGACGAATCGGCCGCGCCGGCGGAAATCGAGGCGCCGTTCATCTTCCGCAAGAACGGCTACTACTACCTGTTCGCTTCGTGGGGCCTGTGCTGCAAGAAGGAGCAAAGCACGTACCACGTCGTGGTCGGCCGCTCCAGGGCGATCACCGGGCCTTACCTGGACAAGGACGGCAAGGACATGGCCAAGGGCGGCGGCTCGCTCGTCATCAAGGGCAACCGCGAGTGGGTGGGCCTGGGCCACAACAGCGCCTACACGTTCGACAACCGCGACGTGCTCGTGCTGCATGCCTACGAAACCGGCGACGATTACCGCCAGAAGCTGAAGGTACTCGACATGAAGTGGGATGCTGCCGGCTGGCCGGTCGTCGACCCCGCGCAGTTGAACAGCTACCGGAGCGTGCTGCTGCCGGCCGGCGGCAAGTAAGCGCCGGTTGTAGTGCGGATCCAGTGCCCGGCTCGGAAGAGATGAGGTCGGGGACAGTGTCCGCGTCGCAGGGGTCTGTCCCCGCCAGTCGGCGAAACGGAACCCGGTCGCCAGCACTGATCCAGGGGACTGACCCCGGTTTGCTGCCAGATGATCGGCGGCACCAGCAAGAAAACCGGGGTCAGTCCCCTCGAGACGCCAAAAGCGAGCTCCATTGCTGACGCTTACCGGGGACAGACCCCTGAAGCGCCGGCGCTCTCTCGACATCAAGCTCTGAGAACAGGAAAAGTCCATGCCCACACTCCGCCACCTCGCCTTCGCCGCCGCCTTGTGCGCGGCAAACTCCGCCCATGCCGCCGACCTGTTCCAGCTGCGCGACGTGCGCCTGACGGCCAGCCCGTTCCTGCAAGCGCAGCAAACGGACTTGCGCTACCTGATGGCGCTCGATCCGGACCGCCTGCTGGCGCCGTTCCGCCGCGAGGCGGGGCTGCCGGCGGTGAAGCAGTCGTATGGCAACTGGGAGTCCAGCGGCCTCGATGGCCACATGGGCGGACACTACCTGTCCGCGCTGGCGCTGATGCATGCGGCGACCGGCGACCAGGCGGTCAAGGACCGCCTCGATTACTTCGTGCGCGAGCTGAAACGCTGCCAGGAAGCGAGCGGCGACGGCTATCTTGGCGGCGTCCCCGGGGGTAAGGAAGCGCTGGACAAGATCGCCAAAGGCGAGCTGCACGCGGATAATTTCAGCGTCAACGGCAAGTGGGTGCCGTGGTACAACCTGCACAAGACTTTTGCCGGCCTGCGCGATGCCTACAAGATTGGCGGCAATGCCGATGCCAAGACAATGCTCATCAAGTATTCTGACTGGGCGCTCGCCCTCACGTCGAAACTGACCGACACGCAGATGCAGGCCATGCTGCGCGCCGAGCATGGCGGCATGAACGAGGTGATGGCCGACGTGGCGGAGATGACGGGCGACGACAGATACCTGAAGCTGGCGCAGCGTTTTTCCCATCGCGCCGTGCTCGACCCGCTGGAGCAGGGCAAGGACCAGTTGACCGGCCTGCACGCGAACACGCAGATCCCGAAGGTAATCGGCTTCGAGCGCGTGGGCACGCTGGCGAACGATCCGAAGATGCGGGCGGCGGCGCGCTTCTTCTGGCAGACGGTGGTCGACAACCGCAGCGTGGCCATCGGCGGCAACAGCGTGCGCGAGCACTTCCACGACCACAAGGACTTCGGTCCCATGATCGACGACGTGGAAGGCCCGGAAACCTGCAACACGTACAACATGCTCAAGCTCACCGAGCTGCTGTTCGCCGACAAGCCCCAGTCGCGCTATGGCGACTACTACGAGCGCGCGCTGTACAACCACATCCTGTCGTCGCAGCGCCCCGAGACCGGTGGTTTCGTGTACTTCACGCCGATGCGCCCGAACCACTACCGCGTGTACTCGCAGGTGGAGGAGGGCATGTGGTGCTGCGTGGGCTCCGGCATCGAGAGCCACGCGAAATACGGGCAGTTCATCTACGCCAAGGAGGCGGATGCGCTGTTCGTGAACCTGTTCATTCCGTCCGAATTGAACTGGGCGGAAAAGAACGTGCGCATCACGCAGGCCACGGCCTTCCCCGATGAGGACACCACGCGCGTCACCGTCCAGGGTACGGGAAAATTCAAGATCAAGCTGCGCCATCCGGCCTGGGTGGCGAAGGGCGCGCTGGCGGTGAAGGTCAATGGCAAGCCGGTGAACGCCACGCCCGGCGACGATGGCTACGTCAGCATCGACCGGGAATGGCACGATGGCGATACGGTCGATCTGAAGTTGCCGATGAAGACGCACCTGGAACAGATGCCGGACAAGTCGAACTGGTATGCCGTGATGCACGGCCCGATCGTGCTGGCCGCGAAGACGGCACCATTCAAGGACGAGAAGCTGAACGTGCTGGCCAACGATTCGCGCATGGGCCACATCGCCAAGGGCGAGATCTGCCCGCTGGGCGCGGCACCCATGTTCGTGTCGGACGCGAAGGATTTCACGAGCAGGATCCGCCCCGTCAAAGGGCAACCGCTGACGTTCACGGCGCCGGACCTGATCCGCGGCCCGGGCAATGCGAAGAACCTGCAGCTGATCCCGTTCTTCCGCCTGCATGACGCGCGCTACACGATGTACTGGCAGCGTTCCACGCCGTCCGGCTACGCGGCCCTGCAGCAGCAGACCGCGCAGGAGGAAAAGGAACGCCTGGCCCTGAGCGCCCGCACGATCGACCAGGTGGCGCCCGGCGAGCAGCAGCCCGAGTCCGACCACGCCTTCAAGGGAGAGGGCGCGGATGCCGGCGTCAACGCGGGCCGCCACTGGCGCCACGCCACGGGCTGGTTCAGCTATGTGCTGAATAACCCGAAGGGCGAGGCGAAAGTGCTGCGCCTCACGTTCGCCTCCGGCGATGCGGGCCGCAAATTCGACATCCTCGTCGACGGCAAGCCGCTGCAGTCGGTAACGCTGAAGCAGGAAAGCGAGGCGTTCTACACGCGCGACGTCACCTTGCCGGAAGGGCTGGGCACGAAGATCGAAGTGAAATTCGCGGCGAAGGAAGGCTCGATCGCCGGCGGCCTGTATGGCTTGCGGCTGCTGCGATAGCAAAAAAGATATGAGACGGCCATAAAAATATATTGGTTCGGCATGGCAATTTCTTCTACCATAGCCGCAAAAGAATAATGGCATTCGCCCATATTGCATGGATCGTCTGCTTCCGCAATCCGCACCACCCTACAGCACGGAGACACGCATGACTGTACAGCGCAGGACTTTCATCGCCGCAGCGGCATTGGCATTGGCCGGTACCGCTTTCCCCGCCCTCGCGGCCAAACCCCTCGTGATGGGCTTCTCGCAAGTCGGCGCGGAATCGGAATGGCGCACCGCGAACACCGTGTCCGTCAAGGATGCCGCCAAGAAGGCCGGCATCAACCTGAAATTCGCCGACGCGCAGCAGCGCCAGGAAAACCAGGTCAAGGCGATCCGCTCGTTCATCGCCCAGAAAGTGGACGTGATCGCGTTCTCGCCCGTGGTGGAATCGGGCTGGGACACGGTGCTGCGCGAGGCCAAGGCCGCCAACATCCCCGTGATCCTGACCGACCGCGACGTCAACGTGGCGGACAAATCGCTGTACGTGACGCTGATCGGTTCCGACTTCGTCGAGGAAGGCCGCCGCGCCGGCCGCTGGCTCAACGAATTCGTGAAGAAGCAGCCGGGCAAGACGTTCAATGTCGTGGAACTGCAGGGCACCGTGGGTTCGGCGCCGGCGATCGACCGCAAGGCCGGTTTCGACGAAGTCACCAAGGGCAATGCGCAGCTCAAGCTGCTGCGCACGCAGACCGCCGAATTCACCCGCGCCAAGGGCAAGGAGGTGATGGAAGCGTTCCTGAAAGCGCACGGCAAGACCATCAACGTGCTGTTCTCGCACAACGACGACATGGCCATCGGCGCCATCCAGGCCATCGAGGAAGCGGGCCTGAAACCGGGCAAGGACATCGTCATCGTGTCGATCGACGGGGTGCGCGGCGCGTTCGAAGCCATGATCCAGGGCAAGCTGAACGTGTCCGTGGAATGCAATCCGCTGCTCGGGCCCTTGCTGATGCAGACGGCGAAGGACGTGAAGGCCGGCAAGCAGGTGCCGAAGCGCCTCGTCGTCGAGGAACGCGTGTTCCCGGCCGAGGTAGCGCTGAAAGAATTCCCGAACCGTAAGTACTGAGCATGGCAGCCAATCAGCCGGTCCTGGAGCTGACCGGCATCCATAAAAGCTTCCCCGGCGTGAAGGCGCTGTCCAATGCGGGCCTGCGCCTGTACCCCGGCGAAGTGCACACGCTGATGGGCCAGAACGGCGCCGGCAAGTCCACGCTGATCAAGGTGCTGACGGGTGTGTACACGCCGGACGAAGGCACCATGGTGCTCGACGGCCGGCCGATCCAGCCCGATTCCACGCTCGAGGCCCAGGAACTGGGCATCTCCACGGTGTACCAGGAAGTCAACCTGTGCCCAAACCTGTCGGTGGCGGAAAACATTTTCATCGGCCGCTACCCGCGCATGTGGTTCGGCGTCGACTGGAAATCGATGCGCGAGCAGGCCGCCACGCTGCTGCGCCAGCTGGAAGTCGATATCGACGTGACGCAGCCGCTGGCCCGCTACTCGCTGGCGATCCAGCAGATGGTGGCGATTTCGCGGGCGCTGAACACGTCGGCGAAAGTGCTGATCCTCGACGAGCCGACGTCCAGCCTGGACGAAGCCGAAGTGCAGCTGCTGTTCCGCGTGCTGCGCCGCCTGCGCGAAGAGGGCATGGCGATCCTGTTCGTCACGCACTTCCTCGACCAGACGTATGCCATCTCGGACCGCATCACGGTGATGCGCAACGGCGAGCGCGAAGGCGAGTACCCGGCCAGCGAACTGTCCCGCCTTGCGCTGGTCAATAAGATGATCGGCGCGCCGGCGCAGCAGGCCGAGGAGACGGCACCGAAGGCACAGGAAGCACATCACGCCGGCGGTACGCTGATGACGATCGAGGGCCTGGGCCGCCGCGGCGCCCTGAAGCCCATCGATGCTGACGTGAAGCAGGGCGAAGTGCTGGGCCTCGTCGGCCTGCTGGGCTCCGGCCGCACGGAACTGGCGCGCCTGCTGTTCGGCGCGGACAAGGCCGACACGGGCAGTATCACGATCGGCGGCAAGTCGGGCCGGTTCGATACGCCGCGCGACGCGATCGCGGCCGGCATCGGCTTCTGCTCGGAAGACCGCAAGCATGAAGGCGCGATCCTGTCGCTGTCGGTGCGCGAGAACCTGATCCTGGCGATGCAGGCCCGCGCCGGCGTGATGCGCGCGATCCCGATGAAGCTGCAGCAGGAAATCGCCGAGAACTACGTGAAATGGCTGGGCATCAAGACGGCCAGTATCGAAACGCCGATCGGCACGCTGTCCGGCGGTAACCAGCAGAAGGTGTTGCTGGCGCGCTGGCTGGCGACCGATCCGAAGCTGATGATCCTGGACGAACCCACGCGCGGCATCGATGTGCGCGCCAAGGGCGAGATCATGGATTACGTGACCACGCTATGCAAGACGGGCATGTCGGTGCTGTTCATCTCGTCCGAACTGCCCGAGGTGCTGCGCTGCAGCGACCGCATGGTGGTGCTGCGCGACCGCGAGAAATGCGGCGAGTACGTGCGGGGCGACCTGGACGACCAGACCGTGCTGCAGGTGATCGCGGGAGAAGAAGTGGAAGGAATTCGCGCATGACGCAAGCAAACATGGCGCCGCCGGCGCCAGCCGCCACGGTGGCGAAACCCGCGCCGGCCAGGGCTTCCCTGCTGTCGCACTCGCTGGCCAAGCCGATCCTGGCGCTGGCCGCGCTGCTGGTGCTGGACATCGTCTTCATTCCCGGCTTCCTCAGCCTGGAAATCAAGGATGGCCACCTGTATGGCCCGCTGATCGACATCCTGAACCGCGCGGCGCCGCTGATGCTGGCGGCGCTGGGCATGACGCTGGTCATCGCCACGCGCGGCATCGATATTTCCGTGGGGGCGGTGGTAGCGCTCTCCGGCACCGTGGCCGCCATGCTGATCGGCGGCACCATGGTCATCAACAATGGCCAGCCCGAATACGTGGCGAACACGCCGATGCCGGTGGCGCTGGCCGCCGCACTGGGCATCGCGATCCTGTGCGGCGCGTGGAACGGCGTGCTGGTCGCCGGCCTGAAACTGCAGCCGATCGTGGCCACGCTGATCCTGATGGTGGCCGGCCGCGGCCTGGCGCAGCTGTTCACGGATGGCCAGATCGTGACCGTGTACTACGAGCCGTTCTTCTTCCTGGGCAGCGGCTACCTGCTTGGCTTGCCGTTCTCGCTGTGGGTCGTGGCGGCCGTGCTGCTGGTCGTGGGCCTGCTGCTGAAGAAAACGGCGCTGGGCCTGTTCATCCAGTCGGTCGGCATCAACCCGGTGGCCGCGCGGCTGGCCGGCATCCGCACCGCCACGCTGATCTTCTTCACCTACGTGTTCTGCTCCCTGTGCGCGGGCATGGCCGGTTTGATGATCAGCTCGAACATCAAGAGCGCCGATGCGAACAATGCGGGGATGCTGCTCGAACTGGACGCCATCCTGGCCGTCACGCTGGGCGGCACGTCGCTGGCCGGCGGCAAGTTCAGCCTGGTGGGCAGCATGATCGGCGCGCTGATCATCCAGACGCTGACGTGGACGATCTATTCGCTGGGTGTGCCGCCGGAAATCAACATGGTCGTGAAAGCTGTCGTCGTCTTCATCGTGTGCCTGTCGCAGTCGACGGGTTTCCAGAAGCTGTGGAAGGGCCGTAAATGAATACCGCTGTCTTGAATAGCACCGGAACCGGCAAGGCTGCGGGGCCCGGCATCACCAGTGCGCCGTGGTTCACGTCGCTCGTCACCGTGATCCTGCTGGCCGTGCTGCTGGGCGCCGGCGGCGCCGCCTACGAAGGCTTCCTGTCCGGGCAGGTGATGCTGAACCTGCTGATCGACAATGCGCACCTGCTGGTGATCGCCGTGGGCATGGGCTACGTGATCCTGGCCGGCGGCATCGACCTGTCGGTCGGTTCCGTGCTGGCGCTGACGACGATGATCGCGGCCTGGCTGCTGAGCGCCGGGTGGAATCCGCTGGCCGTCATTGCCATCGTGCTGGCCTTCGGCGCCGTGTTCGGCGCGTTCCAGGGCGCGCTGATCCATTATTTCCAGCTGCAGCCGTTCATCGTCACGCTGGCCGGCATGTTCCTGGCCCGCGGCCTGTGCTACCTGATCAGCATCGAATCGATCACGATCGAAGACCCGCTGTTCGTGGCCGCGTCGCAGACGCAGATTCCCTTCATCGGCGGGTTTATCTCGCCAAGCGCGGCGATCGCACTGGTCGTGCTGGCGATCGCCATCTGGGCTTCGCGCCGCACCGCCTTCGGCCGTGGCGTGTACGCCATCGGCGGCAACGAGCAGTCGGCATTGATGATGGGCCTGGACGTGGCCCGCACCAAGATCGGCGTGTACGCGTTTTCCGGTTTCTGCGCCGCGCTGGGCGGCGTGCTGTTCGCGTTCTACATGCTGTCCGGCTATGGCCAGCATGCGCAGGGCACCGAACTCGATGCGATCGCCGCGGTCGTCATCGGCGGCACGCTGCTGACCGGTGGCTACGGCTACGTGGCCGGTGCACTCTCCGGCGTGCTGGTGCTCGGCACGATCCAGACCCTGATCGCCTTCGATGGCACGCTGAGTTCCTGGTGGACGAAGATCGTCATCGGCGGCCTGCTGTTCCTGTTCTGCGTGGTGCAACGGCTGCTGTCCGTCCGCTCGCAACAATCCTGAGGAGTTTTAGATGAAGAAGCAAAGCCTCGGCGCCCTGGCGCTCGCGGTGGCGGCCGCCTGCGCGTGCGCCACGGCCAGCGCCGGCAATCCCCTGTTCTCCGACAAGTTCACGGCCGATCCCGCCGTACTGGTCGACAAGGGCCGCGTCTACCTGTACACCGGCCACGACGAAGCGCGCCCCAAGCCGCAGGACAAGGATTTCGTGCTGAACGAATGGCTCGTGTACTCGACCTGCGACATGAAGAACTGGACGGCGCACGGCACCGCGCTGCGCTACGACGTGTTCAAGTGGTCGGGCGGCTCCGCCTGGGCCAGCGACATCACGAAGGTCGGCAACAAGTATTATTTCTATGCGACCGTGCATGACAACAGCACCAACGCCAAGGGCATCGGCGTGGCCGTGTCGGACAGCCCGACGGGCCCGTTCCGCGACGCCATCGGCAAGGCGCTGATCACGAACGACATGACGATGGAAACCGACATCGCCTGGGACGACATCGATCCGGGCATCTTCATCGACGACGACGGCACGCCGTGGCTGTTCTGGGGCAACCAGACGCTCAAGTTCGTCAAGCTGAAGAAGAACATGATCGCGATGGATGGCGACATCCAGACCACCAGCCTGCCGCATTACACGGAAGCGCCATACGTCCACAAGCGCAACGGCATCTATTACCTGTCGTACTCGCGCGAATTCCCCGAGCACACGGTGTACGCAACGGCGAAGAAGGTGACGGGCCCGTGGCACTACCGCGGCAAGATCATGGACCAGAACAAGAAGACGCCGACGATCCACCAGGCGTTCGCCGAATTCAACGGCAAGTCCTATATCTTCTACCACAACGCCGAACTGCCGACCGGCGACGAGTTCCGCCGCTCGGTGGCCGTGGAAGAGTTCAAGTACAACGCGGACGGCACGATCCCGTTCATTCCACAGACGACCGAAGGCCCGGCCGCGAATCCGACCGCGGCCTGCAAGAAGTAACCGCGCGGGCCCGCTCGCAGCGAAAGCCTGGATACACCCCGACGGCAAGTGCCGGGGTCAGACCCGACGGGTCTGACCCCAGTCGCCGCATTCGGGGTTTATCTGAATGGCATCGTCGTCGGCGGGTACTCCCACAGAAACGACGTTCCTGGATTTGGAGACACCTTGTTCATGCCTACCTTAGTCAATCGTGCCATCATTACCGCAGCGGCCACGCTGTGCGCCGCCACGGCGCTGGCCGGCAACCCCCTCGTGAAGGACAAGTTCACCGCCGACCCGGCCTTGCTGGTCGACGGCGGCCGCGCCTACGTGTACGCGGGTCGCGACGAATCGCCCGACGACAAGGGCTACGTGATGAACGAGTGGCTGGTGCTGTCCAGCTGCGACATGAAGAACTGGAAGGAGCACGGCACCGCGCTGCGCTACGACACGTTCAAATGGGCCAAGGATTCCGCCTGGGCCAGCGACATCGTCAAGCACGACGGCAAGTACTGGTTCTTCGCGACGGTGTCCGAGCGGGCCGCCGACGCCAAGGCGATCGGCGTGGCGGTATCCGACAGCCCGACCGGTCCTTTCCGCGACGCCATCGGCAAGCCGCTGATCACCAACGCGCAGACGTTGCAGACCGATATCGGCTGGGACGACATCGATCCGACGATCTTCATCGACGACGACGGCACGCCGTACATGTACTGGGGTAACCAGGTGCTGAAGTACGCAAAACTGAAGCGCAACATGACGGAACTCGATGGTCCGATCGTCACCGAAGGGCTGCCGCAGTTCACCGAGGCGCCTTACCTGCACAAGCGCAACGGCATCTATTATCTGTCGTACTCGCGCGACTGGCCCGAGTACACCGTGTACGCGACGAGCGACAAGGCGACGGGGCCGTGGCGCTACCGCGGCAAGATCATGGATGCGAACAAGAAGACCAAGACGGTGCACCACGCGTTTGCGGAGTTCAACGGCAAGTCGTATGTGGTGTACCACAACGCCGACCTGCCGGCGGGCGGCGAGCACCGCCGCTCGGTGGCGGTCGAGGAATTCAAGTACAACGCGGACGGCACCATCCCGTTCATTCCGCAAACCGTGGAAGGCCCGGCCGCCAACCCGACGGCAAGCTGCAAGTAAAGACGCCGTTTGGTAAGGACTGCCGAGACCCGGGAAAGCGGGTTTCGGCGCGGCCTTCGTGGCTCACCCGATGCCGCAGTGAAACTCGGCAATGATATGATTCGCCGATGGATACACTCAATCCCAACTGGTTCCTGCGCGCGCGCCTGAAAACGCGGCAGCTCTTGCTGCTGATCGCGCTGGACGAACAACGCAACATCCACCGCGCCGCGGAAACGCTGCACATGACACAGCCGGCGGCCTCGAAGCAGATCAAGGATCTCGAAGAGATGCTGGACGTGAAGCTCTTCGAGCGCCTGCCGCGCGGCATGGAGCCCACGCTTTTCGGCGAAACGATGATCCGCCATGCGCGCATGGCCCTCACGAGCCTGTCGCTGGCGCATGACGACGTGCTGGCGCTGAAATCGGGCCTCGTCGGCCAGGTCGAAGTGGGCGTCATCATGACGCCGGCCATGTCGCTGCTGCCGAAGGCGATCGCCAAGGTGAAGCAGCAGGCGCCGCTGCTGCGTATCGGCGTGCACATGGAACCTTCCAACACGCTGATCAACATGCTCGAGCGGGGCACGCTGGACTTCATGATCGGCCGCATCCTCGAGCACGATACCAATTCGCGGCTCACCTACGAGGAACTGACCGAGGAACCCGCGTGCGCCGTGGCGCGCATCGGCCACCCTCTCGCCAGTTCCACCAACCTCACGCTGAAGGACATCGCCGGCCACCCGTGGGTGCTGCCGCCGCAGGGCAGCATCCTGCGCCACCGCGTGGACATGATGTTCCGCCGCGCCGGCCTTGAGCCGCCGGCCAATACGGTCGACACCACGGCGCTGCTGCTGATCACGGCGCTGCTGCAGCAGACCGACACGCTCCACGTGATGCCGGTGGACGTGGCGCGCTACTACCAGTCGCTGAACGTGCTGACGATCCTGCCGATCGAGCTGCCGTTCAAGATGGATGCCTTCGGCATCATCCAGCAGCAGGACCACCTGCTGTCGCCCGGTGCCACCCTGCTGCTCACGGCCGTGCGCAGCGCCGCCAAGGAGGTTTACTGATGTCGTTCGTGTTTTCGAGCCTGAACCACCCGCAAAGGGTGCCGCTGGCGGCGGAACTGCATTCGCGGCCGTTCCTGAAGCTGCGCGCGCCGGAACGCGTGTCGCACATCGCCGTGTTCGGCCATGGCCGCAACAATAATGCGCAAGCCCAGCACGAGCTGCTGGCGGCGCTGTGCGCGCACTTCGGCGTGACCGCGCCGGCCCGCGACGGCGGCTTCTTCTACCATGACTTCGGCCGCTTCCGGCTCAAGTGGGAACTGCATTCCGAGTTCGCCACGTACACATTCGCCGAGCGCACGGACGACGCGGAAGACTTCGAGCGCATGCCGATCGAGCATGTGCCGCAAGAGTGGCTGCTGTCGCTGAAGGGAAGGATCCTGGTGGCGGCGCACGTCATCCTGCGCAAGGGCGGGGCCGGCGACCACGCGCCGGTGCAGGAACTGTTCGAAGGCGTGTCGCTGGCCGCCAGCAACGTGATGCAGGGCGGCGAAGTATGCTCGGACTTCGCGATCCAGGCCGACGGCTTCTCGCGCTTCGTCGTCAACGACGTGCGCATGCGCGAGCAGCAGGCCGGGCGCCTCGTGCAGCGCGTGCTGGAAATCGAAACCTACCGGATGATGGCGCTTTATGCGCTGCCGGCCGCGCAGCGCGCCGTGCCGGAACTGAACGCGGTCGAAAAGGAGCTGGCCGAAGCCACCGAGGCGCTGCTGCAGTCCGACGGCACGACCGAACAGTCGCTGCTGCAGAAGATCACGCACCTGGCGGCAAGGATCGAGAAGCTGTCGCTCGACAACAGCTACCGCTTCGCGGCGTCGAAGGCTTACTTCAAGCTGGTCAACACGCGCATCGACGAGCTGCGCGAGACGCGGATCGAAGGCGTGCCCACCGTCGCCGAATTCATGGAACGGC
The DNA here is from genome assembly GCF_055502675.1 of Pseudoduganella sp. jia 12. Taxonomy (NCBI): domain Bacteria; kingdom Pseudomonadati; phylum Pseudomonadota; class Betaproteobacteria; order Burkholderiales; family Oxalobacteraceae; genus Pseudoduganella; species Pseudoduganella sp. jia 12. The sequence goes on along the minus strand of NZ_JBUXKP010000001.1, from coordinate 147,246 downwards.
GCCTTGCCCCGGCAATGAGCACGTGCGAAGCCGTCGCCGCCCGGCAGGAAGCGCTGGCCCGCCGCATCGGCAACAGCAACGACCTGCTGCGCACCCGCGTGGGCATCGTGCAGGAAACGCAGAACCGGCAGATCCTGCAGTCGCTGAACGCCCGCGCCGCCCAGCAGCTGCGGCTCCAGCAGGCGGTCGAGGGCCTGTCGGTGGCGGCGATTTCCTATTACGTCGTCGGCCTGCTCGGCTATTCGATCAAGGGCGCCAAGGTGCTCGGCCTCGTGCCGAACCCCGACGCGCTGATCGGCATCGCCGTCCCGCTGGTCGCCGGCGCCGTCTGGCTCACGCTGCGCAACATGCACAAGCGGCTGCACCACGGCGGCCACGCCTGATACTCCCCGGCAAACATTGCCAAAAATCGGGGACTGTCCCCGATTCCTGGAAATATTGCCGGAATGCGGGGACTGTCCCCGGTGTTGTGCGTTGTTGGAATGCCACGGTTGTGGGGGCTCGGGCATAATGCTGCGTTGACTGGACATGCGGGATGCCATGGTGCGTTGGACGATGTGGGCGGTGGCGTTGTGCCTGGCCGGATGCGCGGCAGGGGAAGTGGTGCCGGCCGGGCGCGAGGTGGCGGCGCTGCGCTTCATCGGCGAGCAGCGCATTGCGTGGAAGGCGCAATTCCAGTGCACCACGGTCGGCGGGCTGTCCGGCATCGACTACGATGCGGCGCGGGGCAGCTGGATCCTGGCCAGCGATGACCGTTCGGGCATCGATCCCGCGCGCTTTTACCGGGCCAGGCTGCGCTTCACGCCAGGCTCGTTCGATGCGGTGGAACTGACCTCCGTGCACTATTTTCGCCAGGCCGATGGCGCCACGTACCCGGGCGTGCGCCAGCGTGGGCAAGGCGGCGTGGTGGCCGATATCGAATCGGTGCGCGTCGATCCCCGCGACGGCACGATCTGGTACACGAGCGAGGGCGATGGCCGCCTCGGTCTCGATCCGTTCGTGCGCCAGGCCGACGCCGCCGGCCTGCTGCGCGCGGAGCTGCCGCTGCCGCCGGCATTGCGCGAGCGGCCCGCCCACGAGCGGGGCGTGCGCAACAACCTGAACCTGGAAGGTCTGTCGTTCGCGCCGGACGGCACCGGCCTGTGGCTGGCGCTGGAGGCGCCGCTGGTGGAGGATGGCCCGCTGCCCACGCTGGAGCACGGCGCGCCGGCCCGCATCACGCACTTCGACCGTGCCGGCAATATGCTGGGCCAGTATGCCTATCCGCTCGATGCCATTCCGGCGCGGCCGGGCGAGGGCAGGTTCGCCGACAACGGCATTTCCGAGATCGTCGCCACCGGCCCGCGCACGCTGCTGGTGCTGGAGCGCTCGGCCGTGCAGGGCGACGATGGGCGCTACCGCAACCATATCCGCCTGTACGAGGCGGACCTGCGCGGCGCGGGCGACATCCGCACCGTGCCCGCCCTGGCCGGCGCCGCGTTCAAGCCCGCCACCAAGCGGCTGGTGCTGGACTTCGCCACGCTCGGCCTTCCGGTGCTCGACAATGTCGAGGGCTTCGCCTTCGGCCCGCCGCTGCCGAACGGGCATGCCACGCTGGTCTTCGTCACGGACGACAATTTCAGCGAGCGCCAGGTCACGCAGCTGCTGCTGTTCGAGGTGGTGCCGCCGTGAGCCGTGCTCGGTAAATTCATGAAAGACGGTAAGCTTGCCGTGAAGGATTCCAGGCACCCACATGGACGACACCGATTTCGGCAGGCTGATTCTGGACGAGACGCCCGACGCGGTGGTCGTCACTACCACCGATGGCGTGGTGCTGTACTGGACGAAGGGCGCCGAATCCGTGTTCGGCTACACGGCGCAGGAAGCGCGCGGCCACACGCTGGGCGAGTTGATCGTGCCGCCCGAACTGCTCCACACCGAACGCACCATCCTCTTCGACACGCTCGCCAACGGGTCGGCCAGCTACGAATCGATGCGCCGCGCCAAGGATGGCTCGCTGGTCTATATCGACAGCTCGAGCAAGGCGATACGCGGCGCCGATGGCCGGCCTGACTGCATCCTGTGGACGAAGAAGGACGTGACACCGCTGCGCGTGACGCGCGACGCGGCGCTGGTCGGCGCCCGTTTCGGCACGCTGCTGGCATCGATGCCCGACGCGATCATCATGGCCAACGCGGCCGGCCGCATCGTGCTGGCCAACCGCCAGGCCGACGAACTGTTCGGCTATCCGGAGGGCGAGTTGCGCGGCCAGCTGCTCGAAGTGCTGATCCCGCAGCGCTACCGGCGCGAGCACGTGGGCCAGCGTGTCGCGTTTTCGCTCGCGCCCTCGCAGCGGCCGATGGGCATCGGCCGCGAGCTGTATGGCCTGCGCCGCAGCGGCGAGGAATTCCCCGTCGAAATCAGCCTGTCGCCATTGGCGACGGAAGAGGGCACGCTCGTGATGAGCGCGATCCGCGACATCAGCGAACGCAAGCGCATCGAGCGCGCGCTGCAGGACAAGAATGCCGAACTGGCCGACGCCAGCCTGGCGAAGGACCGCTTCCTGTCGTCGATGTCGCACGAGCTGCGCACGCCGCTCAATGCCATCATCGGCTTCACCGGCACGCTGCTGATGCAGCTGCCCGGCCCCGTCAACGTGGAACAGGAGCGGCAGCTGCGCACGATCCAGTCCAGCGCGCGGCACCTGCTCTCGCTGATCAACGACATCCTCGACATCACCAAGATCGCTTCCGGCAAGGTGCAGCTGAACCGGGAGCTGTTCGACTGCCGCCGGCTCGTGCAGGACGTGACGGCGATGTTCGCGCCGCTGGCGCATGAAAAGGGCCTGGCGCTGCACGTGAAGCAGGCCGAGCGCAACGTCACCGTCTGCACCGACCGGCGCGCGGTGCAGCAGATCGTCATCAACCTGATGAACAACGCGGTCAAGTTCACCGAGCGGGGCGAGGTGCGGGTGGAGGTGAGTATCGACGAGGGGGGGGGCAACGGCGCCGGCGAACGCGCGGTGCTGATCGACGTGATCGACACGGGCATCGGCATCGCGCCCGACAAGCTCGGCCTGCTGTTCAAGCCCTTCACGCAGATCGACCAGAGCACCACGCGGCAGTTCGAAGGCACCGGCCTGGGGCTGCACCTGTCCGAGCGGCTGGCCGCGCTGATCGGCGCGCGCATCGCCGTGCGCAGCGAATTCGGCAAGGGCAGCGTGTTTACGCTGCGGCTGCCGTTCGCGCTGGAAGAATGCGCGGTGCCGCCGGGCTGACCAGGGCGGGCGCGCGGCCAGCGCCACCATGCGGCGCATCATTCCCACGACCCGGCATGCGGTAGTGAGGCATCGATTCAGGCATCGATTCAGGCAGCGATTCAGGCGTCGGCGGCCTCACGCGCCTTTCCCCCGTCTTTGCCGCCGTCGTTGCCGATCAGCTGCTGCACCGCCAGGTGGCGCAGCGTGGACAGGATAGCCAGTTCCATGCCGCCGAGCCGGCGCGGGCGCGTGTCGATCACGCACAGGCTCCCCATCGCATAGCCGGACGGCAGCACGAGCGGCGCGCCGGCGTAGAAGCGGATGTGCGGCAGGCCCGTCACCAGCGGGTTGTCGGCGAAGCGCGGATCGAGCCCGGCATCCTCGACGACCATGATCTCGCTCTTGAGGATCGTGTGGCCGCAAAACGAGATGTCGCGGCTGGTCTGGCACGTGGCGCCCATGCCGATGGCCGCCTTGAACCACTGGCGGTCGTTGTCGAGCAGGGTGATCAGGGCGATGGGCACGTCGAATTCCGCTGCCGCGAATTCGACGATGCGGTCGAAGCGCTTCTCCGGCTGTGTGTCGAGCACCAGCAGGGCATACAGGGCGGCAATGCGGGAGGCTTCGTTATCGGGTTTCGGCGGTGCGAACATGATTTAACGGTGAGACACGGGCCGTTCCACTCTACCATGGCGCGATTCGCCGCTTACACTTTTTTGTTCCCGTTTGCGTTGGATTTCTGGCAAGATGCGCCGCAGAGAAACTTCGCGGAGGCGATGCATGGCAGCAGGACGCAGGGGCCGCTGGGTCCGGCGCATCGGGTGGGGCGTGCTGGCCCTGGCGGTCGTCGTGGTGATGACGGTATGGTTTTTCCTGCGCGGCAGCCTGGCCCAGCTCGACGGCAAGCGCGCCGTGCCCGGCCTGCATGGCGCCGTGACCGTGCATCGCGATGCGCTGGGCATTCCATCGATCTCCGGCGGGGACCGGCTCGACGTGGCCTATGCCACCGGTTTCGTGCACGCCCAGGACCGCTTCTTCCAGATGGACCTGCTGCGCCGCGTGGCGGCAGGCGAACTGGCCGAACTGTTCGGCCCGAAGGCGTTGCCGACGGACCGCGAACACCGGCTGCACCGCTTCCGGGCCCGCGCCGCCGAAGCCTATCGCCACCTTTCCGAACCCGACAAGCAACTGATCGAGCGCTACGCGACGGGCGTCAACGACGGCCTGAACGCGCTGGGCACACGGCCGTTCGAATACGGCCTGCTGGCCCAGGCACCGCGGGCCTGGTCGGCGCACGACACGCTGCTGGTGATCTGGGCGATGTACTTCGACCTGCAGGGAGCCGGCGCGCGGCGCGAACTGTCGCGCGGCTGGCTGCGCGACAATTCGACGCCGGAGCAACTGGCATTCCTGCTGCCGCCGGCCTCCCGCTGGGATGCACCGGTCGATGCCGCCGACATCCCGCTCGCGCCGGCGCCGATTCCCGCCACGGCGCCGTCGTGGTGGGGGCAACCCGGCCCGCGCGACGCGGCGTTGCTGGCGGCGGCGGAAACGCTCGACACGATGGAAAGCAATGTAGGGAGTAACAACTGGGCCGTGGCCGGCGCGCGCAGCGCGACCGGCGGCGCCATCGTGGCCGACGACATGCACCTGGGGATCAAGCTGCCCAACACGTGGTACCGCGCGCTGCTGCAGGTCCCGGGCAGCAACGGCAGCACGCGCCGCATCGTCGGCGTCACGCTGCCCGGCACGCCGTTCGTCGTGGTCGGCAGCAATGGCCACGTGGCGTGGGGCTTCACGAACAGCTATGGCGACTTCCAGGACCTGGTGCCGGCCACCGCCGACCCGGCGCGGCCCGGCCAGGTGCGGCTGAACGGCAAGTGGGAAACGCCGGCGCTGCACCGCGAAACCATCCTCGTGAAAGGCGCGCCGGCCGAGACGCTGACGGTGCGCGAAACGTCGCGCGGGCCGCTGTTCGACAGCGCCGGACGCACTTATGCGCTGCACTGGATCGCCCACGAAAGCACGCTGCTGAACGTGAACCTGCGGCGCCTGGAAACGGTCGACACGCTCGACGAGGCGCTGGCGGTGGCCAATGCCGCCGGCATGCCGGCGCAGAATTTCATCGCCGGCGACGCAGCCGGCAACATCGGCTGGACCATTGCCGGGCCGCTGCCGCGCCGCGCCGGCGCTGCCGATGCCACGTATCCGCTGGCCGAGGGCAGCGCCGGCTGGCAGGGCTGGCTGCGCGGCGCCGAATACCCGCGCGTGGTGAACCCCGCCGCGGGGCAGCTCGTGACGGCGAACAGCCGCCAGCTGGCCGGGCCGGGCGCCGCGCTGCTGGGCGACGGCGGCTACGACCTGGGTGCGCGCACCCGCCAGGCACGCGACGCGCTCGCGGCGCTGGGCCCGCGGACGGACGAGAAGGGCGTGTATGGCGTGATGCTGGATGACCGCGCGCTGTTCCTGGCGCCGTGGCGCGACCGGGCGCTGGCGCTGCTGGACGCCGCCGCCGTGAAGGCCAGGCCGCAGCGCGCCGAAGCCGCGCGCCTGCTGCGCTCGGGCTGGACGGGGCGCGCCAGCGTGGAAGCAAGCGGCTACCGGATCGCGCGCGGCTTCATGTGGAACCTGTACGACCTGCTGTACGGCGGCGCCAACTCGCACCTGCACGAGTGGAACGGCAGTGCGGCGCTCGCCGGCAAGCGCTGGCCGGACGTGCTCGAGCGCCTCCTCGCCGAGCAGCCGGCCGCCTGGCTGCCGCGCCAGTATGCCAGCTGGCGCGACCTGCAACTGGCCGCGCTCGACCGTACGATCGCCGACCTGGCACCGGATGGCAAGCCGCTGCGCGACGCCACGTGGGGTGTCTTCAACACGGCGGCGATCGCGCACCCGATCGCCGGGGCCGTGCCGGCGCTGCGCCAATGGCTGAGCGTGCCGGCCGACCAGCTGCCCGGCGACAGCAACATGCCGCGCGTGGCCGGCCCCACGTTCGGCCAGTCCGAGCGCTTCGCCGTTTCGCCCGGCAAGGAAGAGGGCGGCATCTTCAACATGCCGGGCGGGCAGAGCGGCCATCCGCTGTCGCCGTACTTCCTGGCCGGCCACGCGGACTGGGTGCGCGGGCGCGCCACGCCGTTGCTGCCGGGGCAAGCGGAGCACACGTTAGCCTTTGGGCCGTGATCCGGCCGTTCTTTGGGTGCATAATGTGGCAGCGTAATGACAACCGAGAGGCGTGCATGATCAACGATTTCGCTGCGGCGGCGCAGGCCACGATGGCCTATCTGCGCCGCCGGACTGGATTGCAGTTGTGGATGGTGACACGGACGGAAGGAGACGACTGGATCGTGCTGCATGCGGACGAGGCCGAAGCGGGGCAGGGTGGCGGCTACGGCGTCAAGCCGGGCCTGTCGATCCCCTGGACCGACACGTTCTGCTCGCGCATGGTGCTGGGCCATGGCCCCGGCATCGCGCCATCGACCCTTGACATACCCGCCTATGCCCACGTGCCCATGGCCGCGAAGTTGCCGGCGGGCGCCTATGTGGGCGTGCCCTTGCGGCGTTCGGATGGCTCGCTGTTCGGCACGCTGTGCGGCATCGACCCGCAGGCGCAGCCCGAGGCGCTGCGCGACGAGCTCGATACCGTGAACCTGATGGGCGAACTGCTCAGCAAGATCCTCGCCACCGAACTCGATGCCGGGGCCGAGTCGCGGCGCGCGGACCGCGTGGATGCCGATGCCACCCGCGATCCGCTCACGGGCCTCGTCAACCGCCGCGGCTGGGAGCTGCTGGTGCAGCGCGAGGAAGAGCGCTGCAGCCGCTATGGCCATTCGGCCTGCGTGGTGTCCCTCGACGTCGACGACCTGCAGTTCACCAACGACACGCAGGGCAGGGCGGCCGGCGACAGCCTGCTGATCCGTACCGCGCGGGCGCTGGAAGGCGTTACGCGCGGCACCGATACGGTGGCTCGCCTGGGCGACGACGAGTTCGCGATGCTGATGGTCGAGTGCGATTATTTCGATGCGCAGGCGCTGCTGCTGCGGGTGCAGGAAGCGCTGGCCGCGGCAGACGTGCGGGCAGCGTTGGGCATGGCGCTGCGCAAGCCCGGCTACGACCTCGAGGAAACGTTTGCGATGGCCGATGCCGAGATGGGGCGGGCCAAGCGCGGCCGCAAGGTACTGAACTGAGGTCCTGAGCCGAAGCACGGAACCGAAGTGCCGAACCGGGCGTCAACCGGTGGACCGGGTTGCCGTCGCCACGGCGGCCCCGTCCTGGGCCTTGTCTTTGGCCCGGTGTGCGGCGCCGTCTTCGGTCCGGTCTTTGGCCCCGTCTTTGCCCCATTCTGTAGCCCGATCCTTGCCTTTCAAGCCGAATAGCGGCCTCAGCAGCGGCACGCGGCGCACGATCTCGAAGATGCCGAAGCTGGCCGTGACGGTCAGCACGATCAGCACCAGCCCTTCGGCGGCCGGCGGCAGCGCCGAAGCTGCGAGTAGCCGCGTGAAGCAGACGATCAAGGTCTGGTGCAGGATATAGACCGGGAACACGGCCTGCGCCAGGTAGTGCCGTGCCGGGCCGTCGCCCGACAGGTGGCGGCGGGCAAAGCCGCAGGCCGCCACGATCGCGCACCACTGGCACATGGTCCATGCGACGCGGCTGGCCACCGGCCACGTCTGCAAGGCTTCAGGCTGCAAGTAGTAGCCCACCAGCGCTGCCCAGCTGGCCAGCGCAATGCCGAGCGCCGGCCAGCGCAGGCGCTCCAGCTCCGCCCAGAACGCCATTTGGCCGGACAGCACGGCACCGGCCAGGAACAGCGGCAGGTACGTGGCATGGTTGAACCAGTCGTCGACCAGCGCGTGGGTTTCCTCGAAATGGGGCTTGAGCAGGATGCGCACGAGGGCCAGCAGCGCCACCGGCAGTACGAGCGCCTTCCATCCCGCCAGCAAAAGCGCCAGCCGGGCGCCGGCGCGAGCGAGCCGTGCATGGCCCGCAATGGCCGCCAGCGCCGCCAGGACCAGCGTGTACGCCCACACGTAGGGCAGGTACCACAGGTGGTTCCACGTGGGCAGCACCAGGCAGTCGCCATCCCTGCAGAAGCCGCCGTACGCCTGGAGGTACAGGCGCATGAAGTCCGCGTAGCTGCCGGCGTAACGCAGCTTTTCGACGACCTCGAAATATGGCTGCGGCGGCACGATCACGAGCATGCCGAACAGCAGCGGCACCAGCAGCCGCGCGCTGCGCCCGCGCACGAACGAGACCGTGGCCGCCTTCCTCAGCAGGAACCCGGCCGCGGCGCCCGAGACCAGGAACAGCAGCGACATCCGCCATGGCGACGACAGCAGCATCAGCGGCTCGATCGCCGCGCCGGCGTGCGGGCTTTTCACGTGCCAGTCCCACGTCACGTAGTACATGCCCGTGTGGTACAGGATCAGCAGGACGAAGGCGAGGATGCGGAGCCAGTCGAGGAAGTACAGGCGTTGGTCGGTAGGCATGGTGTGGCAGTCATGGAGAGGGATGACGGCAGTGTGGACCGGCGCGCGCGGGCCGGCGAGGGATCTGGGGCGAAACGGAGTGGCGCGGGGCGAAACGGCGCGGTTGGCTGCTGCTGAGCTCGTGTTGCCGGACCATGGTCCGGCTGCCAGGCACCGGGACACGAGCTCATCCGCTGGTTGGTGGCAGAGGGGTGGCGGCGGACAGCGCGGCGAGCAGGGCGGGGCGGTATTGCCGGCTCAGCGGGACGGTGCCGCCGTCGGTCAGTTCCACGTGGCCGTCGCCCTTGTCGTTGGCGACGATGCGGGCGATCCACGGCAGGTGGACGGCGGCGCGGCGGTGGCAGCGGACGAAGGCGGGCCCCATCGTGGCCATCAGGCCGCCGAGCGTTTGCCGCAGCAGCGGCGCGCCGGCGCCATCGTGCAGCGCGACGTAGTTGTCGGCCGTTTCCAGCCAGCGGATGTCGGCGATGCGCACGATGCGCGTGACGCCCCGTTCGGTGACGAGCAACTGGCGCAGCGGCAGCCCGGCGGCCGGCCGCAGTGCCTGCGTTCCTGGCGCCGCGCGGTTCGCCAGCCGCGCATCGAGCCTTTCCCTCAACCGCGCCAGCGCGCGTGCCAGCCGGGCCGGATCGCACGGTTTCAGCAGGTAGTCGATGGCGTCGGCGTCGAAGGCGCGCAGCGCATAGTCGTCGTGGGCGGTGACGAAGACCACCATCGGCGCGGGCGCAGGCAGCGAGGCCGCCACTTCCAGCCCCGAAAGGCCCGGCATCCGGATATCGAGCAGCAGGGCGTCTGGCTGGAACGTGTCCACCTTTGCCAGTGCTTCCATGCCGTCGCGGGCCTCGTCGACGGCATCGATGCCCGGCTGGCCGGCGAGCAGACGGCGCAGGCGGTCGCGCGCGGGCCGTTCGTCGTCGACGATCAGGATGCGCATGGGGCCTCCACGCAGGGCAGCGCCAGCTCGGCGCGCACGCCTCCCTGCGCCCGCGCTACCAGCGTCAACGTAGCGGCGTCGCCATGCAGCGCGGCGAGCCGGGCGCGCAGGTTCGCCAGCGCGCTGCCGGTGCCGCCAGCGGCCGGCGGGCCATCGAGCGTGCCGGCGTCGTCCTCGATGGCGAGCAGCAGGCGGTCGCCGTCGCGCCGCGCCGTGACGGCGATACGAACATGGCCGCTGCGCTGTTCGACCGTATGGCGAAACACGTTCTCCAGCAGCGGCTGCAGGCACATGGCCGGTACCAGCAGCGCGTCGGTGCCGGGTTCCACATGCCAGGCGATCGTCACGCGATCGATGAAACGTTCGGCCATCAGGTCGGCATAGCCGCGCAGCAGGCGCAGTTCCGCCGCCAGCGGCACCTGCTGCGCGCCGCTGCCCAGCGAGGCGCGCAGCAAATCGGCCAGGCGCACCAGCAGCGCATCGGCGCGGTCGACGTCTTCGTGCATCACGGCGGCGATCGTGTTCAGCGTATTGAACAGGAAGTGCGGCTGCACCTGCTGCGCGAGCTGGTGCAGCTGGGCGGTGCGCAGCTGCCCCGCCATGCGCTCGGCGCGCAGGCGCTCGGCCTGCATTACCTGCCACGACAGCACGCCGAACATGATGACCACGAAGATGGCGAAGAATATCGTGATCTTGATGTTCTCGTAGATGAATACGCGGGGCCACGATGCGTGCGGGTACACGTCGCCCGCCATCGCGTAGACGGCATGGCGCATGCCGAACGCGATCGGCACGAAGGCGATCCAGTACGCCAGCAGCCAGGGCGCCTGCCGGGCGAACCAGGCGCGCGGGTGCGCCACCAGGCCATCGTGCCTGCGGCTGAAGCGGCGCTGCACCAGCAGCAGCAGGGTGGCGGTGACGGCGGACGAACCTTCCCACAGCAGCGGGCGCCACAGCGGACCGTCGTCGTTGCGCAGGAAATCCTGCACCGCCGTCACCATCATCAGGATCCAGAACAGGATCCATGCCGCGGCGATGACGAGGCGCACACGCCGCTGCAGCGCGTCCGTCATTGCTTGTGCCGCGCCTCGACGAGATCGATCTCGCGCACCAGCTTGCGCGATATCTCGTCGGAGATGTGCTCGTGGCGCGCCAGGCTGAAGATGGCGCGGCGTTCAGCCTGCAGCGCGGCGAGGCGCAGCACGCGCTCGGCCGCGGCAAGCTTGCGGAAGCGGGCCACGTCCTCGTCGTCGACGGCGGCCGTGCTGTCGAGGCGGTGCTGGTACAGCGCGATCACGCGTGCCGCCGCTTCCGGATACATGTCGGCGTCGAGGCCGCCCTGCAGCTGCTCCATCTGCGCCCGTTCGACGGCGGCGATCGCCGCGCTGGCCGCCTCGCGCCGGGCCAGGTCTTCTTCCTGCTGTTCCGCCGGCTCTTCCGGGAAGTCCATGCCGGCCAGCAGCCGCGGCAGCGCCACGCTGGCCAGCACCAGCGAGATCAGGATCACAGTGGAGGCCAGGAAGATCGTCAGGTCGCGCGCCGGGAAGGGCACGCCCGATGGCAGCGTGAGCGGCAGCGTCATCACGCCGGCCAGCGTGATCGCGCCGCGTACGCCGGCCAGCGACGTGGCCAGCAGCAGCCGCAGTGGCGGGCGCGGCGCCGCTTCGCCACGACGGTCCTTGCGGTACAGGGTGATGCGCAGCGTGGTCCACACCCAGATGAAGCGCAGCACGAGCAGGCCGAACGAGATCGAGAACCCGTACAGCACGAGCCACCAGGGATTCAGGTGGCCGCTCTGGTCCAGCGAGACGCGGGCACCGTGCAGGATGTCCGGCAACTGCTCGCCCAGCAGCACGAACATCACGCCGTTCAATGCGAACTGCACCGTGTCCCACACGGCCGAACGCTGGATGCGCGTGGCCGCCATCACCTGGCCGGACAGCTCCACGTAGCTCATCGTGACACCGGCCGAGACGGCGGCCAGGATGCCCGAGGCGTTCGTATGTTCGGCCACCAGGTAGGCGCCGAACGGGATCAGGAGATTGACGAGGATCGGCGACCCGGACGGTTCGCCGAAGTGCCGGAACAGCCAGCGCTGCGTCCACGTTACCAGCAGCGTGACGCCGACGCCGGCCGCGATGCCGCCGCCCACCAGCCACACGAACGTCAGCGATGCCTGGGTCAGCGAAAACGTGCCGGTCATCGCGGCGGCGACGGCGAAGCGGAAGCATACGAGGCCGCTGGCATCGTTCAGCAGCGATTCGCCTTCCAGGATGTGCATCAGCCGTTTCGGGATCGGCGCGCGCGAGGCGATCGAGCCGACGGCCACCGGATCGGTCGGCGACACGATGGCCGCCAGCGCGAACGCCACCGGCAGCGGCATTGCCGGGATCAGCCAGTGGATCAGGAAACCGGCACCGACGACCGTGAAGATGACGAGGCCGAACGCCAGCTCGAGGATGATGCCCTTGTCGCGAAACAGGCCGCTCTTGGGAATGCGCCAGCCGTCGAGGAACAGCAGCGGCGGCAGGAACAGCAGGAAGAACAGCCCGGGATCGAGTTGCACGCCGTGGCCCGTGTAGCCGGCGATCGCGGCGCCCAGCCCGATCTGCACGAGCGGCAAGGGCAGCGCGACCGGCAATACCCGAACGAGATAGGCGCTGGCCACCACGGCCAGCAGCATGGCCAGTACGATTTCGATCGAATCCATCGTTGCGAGTTGCTCCTTGTGTTGATGTGAAAGTGAAACTTTGCAATTATAGGAGGATGGGCGCGACAAGCAGGTCCGGAACGGGCTTGCCGGCTGGCGCCCCAAAAAAAAGCCCGCGGCGGGCGCCGCGGGCGAACAGGAAAATCGATCGGTCAGGCGCGCCGCAGGCGCTGGCGGCGAACCGCCACCATTGCGCACAGGCCGGCGCCGAGGATCGCCAGCGAGGCCGGTTCCGGCACTTCCTGCTGCAGCGCGCTCACCAGCGTGTTGTGCTGCACCGTGATCTGGTAGTCGCGGTTGGCCAGCAGCAGCGGCGACGTCGCCGTGAAGTGGCCCGCGTCGACGGGCAGGCTGTACAGCGATGTGCCGGTATTGCCGTGCGTGCGGCTGACCGTGGCCATGCCGTTGAGCTCGCCAGGTGCGTAGTGGAAGATGGAGGTGCCGGTCACGAGGTCGACGATGTTCGCGCTCCAGGAAATGCGCGCGTTCGCGGTCGTGACGGGCCGACCTTCGGGCGACGCGTAGGCCATGGCATAGGCCATGGCGTCGAACGAGATCGTCATCGAATCGGCTTTGTCGAGGCGGAACGACATCGTGTTCGAACTGCCGACCGACGAGTTGCTGTTGGCAAACTGCATATTCAGGTTGGTGGCCACGTCGGCCCGGGTTTGCGAATGCGCGCCGGCGGCGCCATTCATGGAAATGCCGGAACCCGTGAAGTTCTGGTCCGCGTAGCCGAAGTTGCCGCTCATTGGCGCCAGCGAGTGGTAGGGCGTGAAGTTGTTTTCGCCGAAGGCGGGGCAGGGCGTGCCCACGCACTGGTGCGCCACGTCCGGCCTGGGGCCGATGGCCGACCTGCTCACCTGGAGAGCGTTCAGCGAGGCCGTGGCGTGCGCATCGTTCACGCCGACGAGTTTCGTGAAATCCGTGTTCTTGTACACGTCGCCTTTGGCGTTCAGGATCTTGAAGTTGCTCATGTCGAGGATCGCCGAGGCGAACGTGCTGGCGCTTGCGGACTGCATGCCGAATGTGGCGGCCGCGGCCCCCACGAGCAATGTTTTATAGGTTCGTATCATGTTGGACCCTGGAGTTGGCTGGTTGGCGTGACCCGGCGCACACCGGGTAGCCATCACCAGAGCATTAATAGTGCCAGGGAAATTTATATTGCAATTTCAATTGCTTAGCATTGCCGAGGCCGCTCCTCGGCAAAAAGTGCAAAGAACACCGACGGTGCGCGGCCCAGCTTCTCCAGGGGCGGCCACGGGGCCCGTGGCGAAATCCTTGCAACCGACTCTGGTAATTGTCAAAACGGTCTGGCATAATCATGCCTCTTCTGCGGGAGTAGCTCAGTTGGTAGAGCGCAACCTTGCCAAGGTTGAGGTCGAGAGTTCGAGACTCTTCTCCCGCTCCAGGATTCAAAACGGCAGCCTTCGAGCTGCCGTTTTTCGTTGCAATCCGCCGTGCCCGTCATTCCGCGTAGTCCCGTTCCCGTCGCGCCACAAAGTGTTGTTTCTCGGCACTATTCGTCATTAGCTTAATGTACAGGAACGACAGTGCGCGAAGTTTTCTCGCCTATACTCACTTTCATTCGCGCCGCCAGGCGGCCACCTATGACGACCGGGGAACACTGATGAAAAGCGTACAACAGGACATCGACGAACGTACCAACCTCACCAACACGAACAAATTCGAACTGCTGCTGTTCCGCCTTGGTGGCGACGAGAACGGCGACCGTTCCGAACTGTATGGCATCAACGTGTTCAAGATTCGTGAAATCGTGGCGATGCCGCCGGTGACGGCGGTGGCCGGCGCGCAGCCGCACATGCTGGGCGTGGTCAACCTGCGCGGCCAGATCATCCCCGTGATGGACTTGCCGGCGATCGTCGGCGTCAAGCCCAAGACCGGCCTGAACATCATGCTGGTGACGGAATTTGCCCGCACCACGCAGGCCTTCGCCGTGGAATCGGTGGAAGAGATCGTGCGCATGGATTGGAGCCAGGTACTGACCGCCGAAGGCAGCAACGCCACCGGCATGGTGACCTCGATCGCCCGCCTCGACGGCGACACGGCCGGCACGCGACTGGCCCAGGTGCTGGACGTGGAAACGATCCTGCGCCGCATGGTGCCGGTCGAAGGCAAGGAAGTGGATCCGGAATCGATTCCGACCATCGCGCTGAAGCAGGGCGCCTTCATCCTGGCGGCGGACGACTCGGTGGTGGCGCGCAACCTGATCGAACAGGGCCTGCAGGCGATGCATGCGCCGTTCGTGATGACGAAGTCCGGCAAGGAAGCGTGGGACAAACTCAACAGCATCGCCGTGGGCTGCAAGGCCGAAGGCATCGACGTGGCCGACCGCGTCGCGCTCGTGCTGACCGACCTGGAAATGCCGGAGATGGACGGCTTCACGCTGACCCGCAAGATCAAGCAGGACCCGCGCTTCTCGAAGATCCCGGTGGTGATCCATTCCTCGCTGTCCGGCAAGACCAACGAGGATCACGTGAAGGGCGTGGGCGCCGACGCCTACGTGGCCAAGTTCGTGGCCGAAGACCTGGCCGCCACCATCAAGAGCGTGCTGCACAAGAAGGAAGCGTAAGCTTTCCACACAAACAAACTGGGGACGTACCCCTGTTTAAAGGCACTATTTGCCTGAAAACAGGGGTCTGTCCCCAGTTTTTTTCGTTCCCGTTTTCGTGCTATCCAAGGCTGGATTATTGCCTCTAAACAGGGGTACGCCGGGATGCCGTATCACCCCAGTTTTTCTTGGTGTTATGATTGCCTTTCGTTCAACCAGGGGAGGCAAGCATGGCAGCCAAAACCATTCTGTTCCTGACCGGCGACTTCGCCGAGGACTATGAAACGATGGTGCCGTTCCAGGCACTGCAGGCCGTGGGGCACACGGTGCACGCCGTCTGCCCCGGCAAGGGCGCGGGCGACAAGATCAAGACGGCCATCCACGATTTCGAGGGCGACCAGACCTACACCGAGAAGCCCGGCCACCAGTTCACGCTGAACGCGGCGTTCGACGATGTCGACGTGGCGAACTACGATGCGCTGGCGATCGCCGGTGGCCGCGCGCCCGAATACCTGCGCCTGAATCCCCGCGTGATCGAGATCGTCCGGCAGTTCGCCGACAGCGGCAAGCCGATTGCCGCCGTGTGCCATGGCGCGCAAGTGCTGGCGGCGGCGGACGTGATCCGCGGCCGGAAGATCTCCTGCTATCCGGCCTGCGCGCCGGAAGTGAGACTGGCCGGCGCGGACTTCGCCGACATCGCCGTCGATGCCGCCGTGACGGACGGCCAGTTCGTCACGGCGCCCGCCTGGCCCGCGCACCCGCAATGGATCGCGCAGTTCCTGCAGAAGCTGGGCACAGAGATCAAGCTGTGATGCATGAAGCTGTGATGCATAAAGCTGTGATGCATAAAGCTGTGATGCATCGGGCCGTAAAGCGCGAAGCTTCGGGCACTACAGCTGCGGCGCGTGCCAGCGCAGGTGATCTTCCATGAACGTGGTGATGAAGTAATACCCGTGGTCGTAGCCCGCGTGCCGGCGCAGCGTCAGCGGCTGGCCCGCCTTCGCGCAGGCCGTCTCGAACAGCTCGGGTTTCAGCTGCTCGTGCAGGAACTTGTCGGCCAGGCCCTGGTCGATGAGGATCCCGTTCGGGAAGGGCGTGCAGCGGTGCGCCATCAATACCGTTGCATCGTGCTCGGCCCAGGCGAATTCGTCCGCGCCCAGGTAGCCCATGAACGCCTTGCGGCCCCACGGGCACTGGCCCGGCGCGGCGATCGGCGCGAAAGCCGATACTGACTTGAACAGGTCCGGCCGACGCAGCGCCAGCGTCAGCGCGCCATGGCCGCCCATCGAATGCCCGAAGATGCCGATCCGCGCGCCGTCGACGGGCAATTCGCGCACCACCAGTTCGCGCAGCTCGTGGATATAGCTCTCCATCCGGTAATGCCGGGCCCACGGCTCCTGCGTCGCATCGAGATAGAAGCCGGCGCCCACGCCGAAGTCCCAGGCATCCGTCTCGCCGGGCACGCCGGCACCGCGCGGGCTCGTATCCGGCGCCACCAGCACCAGGCCCAGTTCCGCCGCCACGCGCTGCGCGCCGGCCTTGGTCATGAAGGTCTCTTCCGTGCAGGTCAGCCCCGCCAGGTAGACCAGCGCCGGCAGGGTCGATCCCGCGGCGTGCGGCGGAATGAAGACGGAAAAGCGCATCGGCAGCCCGATCGCCTGCGAGTCGTGCTTGTAGAAGCGCTGCACGCCGCCATGGCAGGCATGCTCGCTGACCAGTTCCAGCATGGTTATCCTCTTGGTATATCGATAAGTGTCCGCATTGTACTGCAGCGAGCTGTGCGACGCCGGGACGGATCTTGCTATATAGTCATCTTACGGATGAGTTTTCCTTGCAACACCGGTCATTATCAACTACATTCGCGCAAATGTAGTTTCCGCCGATCCTGCCCGGCCCAAGTACCCAACAATAGGAGGAACCCTAATGCCAGATTTCCTGGTCATCTCGGCCGATCTCGCGTGGCCGCTCGCTGTCCTGCTCGCCTGGCTCGCCGGCGAATTCATTCACCGTTATACCCGCCTTCCGCGTATCAGTGTGTATGGCCTCGTCGGCTTCGTGTGTGCCCAGGCGTTTCCGGACCTGTTCGCCACGGAGGCGGGCAGTCCCGTCGCCGTGATGGCCAACGTCGCGTTCGGCCTGATCCTGTTCGAGCTGGGCTACCGGGTCAACCTGAACTGGCTGCGCGTGAACCCGTGGGTGGCCGTCAGCGGCCTTGCGGAGAGCTTCGCCACGTTCGCCATCGTCTACCTGATCGCCAGCCTCTGGGGCATGGACACCATGCCGTCGCTGCTGCTGGCTTCACTGGCCATGTCCACGTCGCCGGCCGGGGTGCTGCGTGTCATCAACGAGCAGCGCAGCTCCGGCCAGGCCACCGAACGGTTGCTCCACCTGGTGGCGCTGAACTGCGTGCTGGCCGTGCTGACGTTCAAGGTCATCGTCGGCTTCTGGGTCTTCAACACGTCGGGCAGCCTGACGCAGGCGATTTCGCTGTCGGCCATCGAGCTGGTGTCGTCGGCCCTGCTGGGCGCCGTGTGCGGCATGCTCGTGCCGGCCGTGCTGCGCCGGCTGGGCAACCTGGCGCGCGAAGGCACGCTGGCATTCGCCCTGGTGGTGGTGATCCTGGTGGCGATCACGCATGCATACGACCTGTCGCCCGTGCTGGCCACGCTGGCCTTCGGCCTGACGGCGCGCCATCGCCGCGTGGCCTTCACGCGCACCCAGCGCAATTTCGGCGCCATCGGCGAACTGCTGATGATCCTGCTGTTCGTGTTTGCCGTGTCCACGCTCGACTGGAACAACGTCGTCAACGGCGGCATGCTGGCCTTCGTGCTGCTGATCGCCCGCTTCGCCGTGAAGACGGCCGGCGTGGCCGCGTTCTCGCAGCTTTCGGGCATCCCGTGGCGCAAGGGCTTGGCCACCGGGATGGCGCTGGCGCCGATGTCCGTGTTCGTCGTGCTGCTGCTCGAGCAGACCAAGAATTCCGGCGTCGTGTTCATCGACGAGCTGGCGGCCGTGGCGGCGATGACCGTGTTCATGGAAGTGCTCGGCCCCATCATTACCCAGCGTGCCCTGATCTGGGCGCGTGAAACGACGAAAGAGGTATAAGCATGGCACTGGAACCGTTCAAGGAATCGACGCCGCTGACGATGGGCGTGGAGCTCGAGCTGCAGCTCGTCAGTTTTTCCGACTACGACCTCACCGCGTCGAGCCCGGACCTGCTGCACCTGCTGGCGCAAAAGCCGTTCCCCGGCCACGTGACGCCGGAGATCACGGAAAGCATGATCGAGATTAACAGCGACGTGCATACCCGCCACAACGAGCTGCTGGCGCAGTTGCACGAGGTGCGCGACACGCTCGTGCAGGCCGGCGAAAAGCTCAACATCGGCATCTGCGGCGGCGGTACGCACCCGTTCCAGAAGTGGGTGGACCGCCGCATCTTCGAGAAGCCCCGCTTCAAGGAAGTCTCGTCGCTGTACGGCTACCTGGCCAAGCAGTTCACCGTCTTTGGCCAGCACGTGCACATCGGCACCGGCAATGGCGACAACGCGCTGTTCCTGCTGCATTCGCTGTCGCGCTACCTGCCGCACTTCATCGCGCTGTCGGCCTCGTCGCCGTTCGTGCAGGGCGGCGACACGCTGTTCAATTCGGCGCGCCTGAATTCCGTGTTCGCGTTCCCCATGAGCGGCCGCGCGCCGTTCACGCTGTCGTGGGACGAATTCGCCAACGGCTACTTTGCCAAGATGGAGCACACGGGCGTCATCAAGAGCATGAAGGACTTCTACTGGGACCTGCGCCCGAAGCCCGAATACGGCACCATCGAGCTGCGCGTGTGCGACACGCCGCTGACGGTGGAGCGGGCGGCCGCGCTGGCCTCGTACCTGCAGGCGCTGTGCGCCTACCTGCTGGACCGGAAAGAGGAAGCGCCGGCCGAGGACGATTACCTCGTCTACAACTACAACCGCTTCCAGGCATGCCGCTTCGGCCTCGATGGTACCGTGGTGCACCCGAAAACCTACGAAAGCCTGTCGCTGCGCGAGGACATCCTCACCACGCTGCGGCGCATGGATCCTTACGCCGAAAAGCTCGGTGGCAGCGCCGCGCTGAACCACCTGGTGCAGGTGACGCACATGGGCAGCGACGCGCAATACCTGCGCGACCAGTTCGCCTCCAGCGGCAGCGTGGAGGGCATCGTGGACGCGGCCGTGCAGCGCTTCCGCGGCCGGCGCTGACAGTCGATGCGATAGGGGAGGGGCTTGATGTTGCTTCTGGTGTCGGACACTTTTTTCCGGCTTCATGGAAAAAGGTGTCCGACACCGGTTGTCCCCCGATACATCCACCAACCACCGGTGTCTGACACCATTTCCGGATGAGTCGCTCGGAAATAGTGTCAGACACCAGCACGCGAACGCCGCAGGCTAGAACCGCGTCTCGCGCGCCACGCGCAGGAAGTTGTCGAGGATGCCGGTGCAATCGAGGAGTTCCTGCCCGCCGGCGCGGTGGAATTCCGGGTGCCACTGCAGGCCCATCACGAACGGCGCCTTGCGGTAGCGGATCGCCTCGATCATCTGGTCGGGCACCGACAGTGCCTCGACATCCATGTCGCGCCCCAGCGTCTTCACGGCCTGGTGGTGGATCGAGTTGACGACACCGCCCTTGGTTTCCTTGAACAGCTTGGCCAGCGACGAGCCGGGCGGGAAGCTGATCTCGTGGCGGTGGCGGTCATAGTCGTCGTGCACGTGCGGCATCGCAGTGGGCACGTCGGTGGCGATGTCCTGGTACAGCGTGCCGCCGAACGCCACGTTGATCAGCTGGCAGCCGCGGCAGATACCCATCACCGGCTTGCCGGCTTCCACGAATTCATGCAGCAGTTCCAGTTCATACATGTCGCGCGCGCGGTCGCCGCTCCATTCGGGGCGGGTGGGCGCTTCGGAATACGTGTGCGGCGATACGTCGGCGCCGCCCTGCAGTACGAGGCCGTCCAGGTGCCGCGCATAGTCGCGCAAGCGGATGTTGGACGGATGCAGCAGCCCGCTGGTGTTCACGGTGGGGATCATGAACACGAGCACGTCGCGCGACATCACCCAGTGCGCGATCGACTCTTCCAGGTATTGCAGGTTCTTGCTGCGCAGGCCCGTGGCGCCGGCTTCGGGATGAAAGATGCGTGCCGAGATGCCGATGCGCAGCGGTCGCTGCATGACATGGCGCGTCAGCGACGCGGCGATGCGCTGGTAGCGCGCGCGGATGACCCGGCCCCACAGGGAAAACACCGAATCGCCGTGGTCGAGATAACGCGGGGTATCGTCCTTCCTTCGCGAGTGTTCGCGGTCGGTGCCGCGCTGCTCGTCGTTCATTCCGTTCCTTTATATGTGGCGATATGCCATGTGGCGATCTGCTATGTGGCGATATGCTATTTGCTGAATGCCATGTGGCGATATGCGTGTTTACATCGTGAAGGGCATTGGCTGCAGGCCGAACCCTTCGTCCAGGTCTTCGATCGATTCCAGCAGGCCCTGCAGGCCCGTGTTCAGCTTGGCCAGTTCGGCACCGTCCAGCTTTGCCAGCGCTTCCGGCAGCAGGCCGCGCGCCGGTTTCGGCGCTGTGTCCAGCAATGCCTGGCCGGCATCGGACAATGCCAGTTTTACCACACGCGCATCTTCGAGGTCGCGCGTCTTGACGACGTAACCCTTCCTTACGAGGCCATCGAGCAGGTTGCTGGTCGTGGTCTGCGCGATGGCCAGGCGCGCCGTGACCTGGCCCACGCGCAGTCCGGGCACGTCGGCCAGTTCCTGCATGATCCACAGCTGCGCGCCGTTCACACCGCACTGTTTCTCGATCCACAGGGAATGGCGCTGCGCCGCGCGGATGACGATGCGCAGCTTCTGCAGCGCTTCCAGGTGTGGCGTCGGGGCGCCGTCCGGCGTCCTGCCGTCGGATTTCATGGTGCTGCTCATGGCTTGCGCATCTCCTTCGTGCGTGGCATAAATACATTTTTAGGAATATAATTCCGCGGTTTGTTCCGTCCATCGGGCAACGCCCGCCGGCCGCGGCAGTTGACTGTCCAGCTTGTCTTCCGTGACACTCAACGCACGGGCGTGCCAAATGGTTTACCCAGCTGCACATCCGCGCGCCGGTTCGCGCCGTGCGCGGGTGTCATGTCACCGGCAAGCGGCCGTGCCGCCCGCCACCAGTAGAGAGCCAATGCAGGAAATCAGTCCCACCCTGCGCAGCTTCGTGCTGACGCTGCCATCCGTACCGTTCCTGGAAGCGCTGCTGCTGCTGCACGGCGCGCCCGACCAGATCTGGACCACCGAAGCGATTGCCCAGCGGCTCTACCTGCAATCCGTGGCCCGGGCCGACGAGCTCGTTCGCGAGCTGGCCCGCCGTGGCTTTTGCAACTGCACGCCCGACGGGCAGCTGATCTACCAGCCGGCCGACGACGCGCGCCATGTGCTGATCGACGAGCTGGCCCGGGAGTATCCGCAGCGGCTCATCGAGATCACGAGGCTGGTGCACGGCTGACAGGCCATGTCGTGGACGCCAGGCAGAAGCGCCATGGGCGCGTTGTTCCGTCCCGCCATACGGGCATAGTGTCTTCGACGGCGCGCCTCGCCCCGAAGCTTGCCAGGCATTCCGGTGGTGCCCTTGTCTCGAACAGGCTGCCGCAAATCTGCGTCAATGCGGGTGCGAATTGCCAGAACCTTTTGTTTTTGTTGTGGTCAAAAGCACATTCGGGTGCTTCGCGACGCCTGCAGGCTTATCCTTAATGCATGAATGGAGTAGACTTCAGTGCTCTGTAGACCACACCGATTCCACATGTCGCAATCCGGTAAGCCCGAGGCGGAAAACGCCGACCTGAACGTCGCCCCCAGCCACCTGCGTTTTCCCGTCGTCGGGTTGGGCGCCTCGGCTGGCGGGCTGCCGGCGCTGCTGCAGTTCTTCGCACACGTGCCGCGCGACAGCGGCATGGCCTTCGTGGTGATCCTGCACCTGTCGCCGAAGCACCAGAGCTCGGCGGACAACGTGCTGCAGCGGGCCACGCAGATGCCCGTCCTCCAGGTCACCGAACGCACGGCCCTCAAGCCCGACCACGTGTACGTGATCGCGCCGAACCAGCAGCTGTCGATGGATGACGGCAGCCTCAGCGTTTCGGAACTGAAGCGCAGCCCCGGCTTTCACATCGCGATCGACGTGTTCTTCCGCACGCTGGCGGCGGCGCACCGCGAACGGGCCTTTGCGATCGTGCTGTCGGGCACCGGCTCCGATGGCGCCGTCGGCATCGAGCGCGTCAAGGAGCAGGGCGGCATCACGCTGGCGCAGGAGCCGTCCGATGCCGAGCACGAAGGCATGCCCCAGGCGGCGATCAATACCGGCATGATCGACTTCGTGCTGCCCGCCGCCGGCATGGGCCGCAAGCTGGTCGAACTGTGGGAAAACGCCCGCCAGATCCACTTGCCGCCGCCCGGCGATGGCGACGGTGCGATCGGCCCGGTGCCGGAAGAAGAAGAGATCGACGACGAAGAAGCGCTGCAGAGCGTGATCAGCATGCTGTGCGCGCACACGGGCCACGACTTCCGCCATTACAAGCGCGCCACCGTGCTGCGCCGCATCGAGCGCCGGCTGCAGGTGAAAGCCGTGTCGACGCTGCCCGATTACGCCCAGCTGCTCGAACGCGAGCCCGGCGAATTCAAGGCGCTGCTGAACGACATGCTCATCGGCGTGACGAACTTCTTCCGCGACCGCGAGGCGTTCGAGGAACTCGAGCGCAACGTGATCCCGGACCTGTTCCGCGACAAGGTGCGCGGCGAGCAGGTGCGTGTCTGGGTGGCGGCCTGCGCGACCGGCCAGGAAGCGTATTCGGTCACCATGCTGCTGGCCGACCAGGCCTCGCAGCTGGACCGGCCGCCGGAAATCCAGGTGTTCGCGTCGGACATCGACGAGCACGCGATCAGCACGGCTCGGGCCGGCATCTATCCGGCATCGATCGTGATGGACGTGCCGCCCACGCGGCTGCGCCAGTTCTTCACGAAGGAAGACGATCGCTTCCGCATCCGCAAGACGATCCGCGACCGTATCCTGTTCGCCTCGCACAACCTGCTGCGCGATCCGCCGTTCTCCAAGCTGGACATGATCTCGTGCCGCAACCTGCTGATCTACCTGAACCGTGACGTGCAGTTGCGCGTGATGGAGATGTTCCACTCGGCGCTCAAGCCCGATGGCTTCCTGTTCCTCGGTTCGTCCGAATCGGCCGACGCGGCAGCGGAATTCTTCGTGCCGTTCGACAAGAAGAACCGCATCTACCGGGCCCGCCCGCTGTCGCGCGCGGCGCGCTACGTGCCGGCGCTGTCGAGCGCGCCCGTCACCCGCGTGCCGGAGCACGTCCACGTGGGGGGCGCCGTGCGCCGCCAGTTCTCGTACTCGGAAGTGCACCAGCGCGCGCTGTCGCGGTTCGCCCCGCCCAGCCTGGTGGTGGACCGCGAATCGAACATCGTCCACATGTCCGATTCCGCCGGCCGCTTCCTGCGCCACGTGGGCGGCGAGCCGTCGCGCAATGCGCTCGCCCTGGTGCTGCCGGACCTGCGTCTGGAACTGCGCACGGCGCTGTTCCAGGCCCAGCAGTCCGGCAAGAGCGTCGAGGCCCAGCGTGTGCTCGTCAAGCGCGACGACAAGGCCTGGTTCGTCAACATCGTCGTGCGGCCGTTCAACGACGAGCTGGCCAACATGGAATTCGCCCTCGTGCAATTCGAGGAAACCGCCCAGTCGCCGAACGGCGACACGATCGAGGTGCTTGCACAACACAAGGACCTGGTGCTGAACCAGCTCGAGGCCGAACTGCAGCGCAGCAAGGAAAAACTGCAGGAAACCATCGAGCATGCCGAGGTTTCCAACGAGGAACTGCGCGCATCGAACGAGGAACTGCAGGCCATCAACGAGGAACTGCGCTCGGCCACCGAGGAACTGGAAACCTCGAAGGAAGAACTGCAGTCGGTCAACGAGGAGCTCATCACCGTCAACTACGAGCTGAAGGTGAAGGTCGAGGAAACGGGCAAGGCCAACGACGACCTGAACAACCTGATCGCCTCCACCGACATCGCCACCATCTTTGTCGACCGGGCCATGCGCATCAAGCGCTTCACGCCGCGCGCGGCCGACATCTTCTCGATCATCCCCACCGACATCGGCCGCTCGCTGCTCGACATCACGCACCGGCTCGACTACGACCAGCTGGCCGGCGACGTGTCGTCCACCTTTGAAACGCTGCGCCCCGTCGAGCGCGAGGTGCGCAGCAACGAGGGCCGCTACTACATCGTGCGCCTGCTGCCCTACCGCACCACCGAGGACAAGATCGAGGGCGCCGTGATGACGTTCTTCGACATCACCGGCCGCCGCGAGGCCGAGGAGCAGGTGCGCAGCGGCGAGATGTGGATGCGCCTGGTGGCCGAGAGCACCAACGATTTCGCCATCATCGCCGTGGATGCCGACGGCTTCGTCACGGGCTGGAACAAGGGCGCCGAGCGCAATTTCGGCTGGAGCGAGCAGGAGATGCTGGGCAAGAGCCTGGACATCATCTTCACGCCGGAAGACCGGGCAGTCGGCGCGCCGGAAGGTGAACGCCGCCGCGCCGCCGAGGAAGGCCGCGCCGAGGACGAACGCTGGCACCTGCGCAAGGACGGTTCGCGTTTCTACTGCAGCGGTATCACCACGCCGCTGCAGCGCGGCAACTTCCACGGCTTTGCCAAGATCGCGCGCGACCAGACATCCCGCGCGCAGCAGGAAAACCGGCGCGAGGCCGCGCTCACGACCGAGCAGGCCGGCCGCACGCAGGCCGAGAGCATCAGCGCCATGAAGGATGAATTCCTGGCCGTGATGTCGCACGAGCTGCGCCATCCGCTGAACCTCATCTACATCAACGTGGAACTGCTGTCGCGGCTGCCCGCCGTGCGGCAATCGCCGCCGGCGCTGCGGGCTGCGTCCATCATCCGCAATTCCGTGGCCAGCCAGGCCAAGATCATCGAAGACCTGATGGACATGTCGCGCGTGTCCACGGGCAAGCTGGCGCTGGCCTGCCGCGATGTCGACATGGCCGACATTGCCGCCCGCCTCATCGACGTGATGCGCGCCGACCCCGTGGTGGAGGGGCTCACGCTGCGCTTCGAACCCTATGAACAGCCGCTGATGGTGTCGGTGGATCCGGTGCGCATCGAACAGGTGCTGCTGAACCTGCTCAGCAACGCGGTGAAATTCACGCCGGCGGGCGGCACCGTGGCGCTGCGGCTGACGCGCGAGGACGGCATGGCGCGCGTGGACGTGGAAGACAATGGCGCCGGCATCGACCCGGCGCACCTGCCCGACATGTTCCGCATGTACCGCCAGGGCGGCGCGCAGGCCATGCGCACCAAGGCCGGCCTGGGCATCGGCCTGGCCCTGGTGCGCCAGCTCGTGGAACTGCACGGCGGCAGCGTGGAAGCCGCGTCCGACGGGCCGGGCAAGGGCAGCCGTTTCACGGTGCGCCTGCCGCTGGTGTCGGAACTGCATCCGGAGGAAACGGGTGGCGTGGCCGGCAGCGATGGCGCGCTGGCCGGCCGTCGCGTGCTGATCCTCGACGACACCGAGGAAACGGCCGAAACCTTCCAGGCGCTGCTGGAACTGGAGGGTGCCGAGGTGCTGGTGGCAACGCGCGCCCGCCGCGCGCTGGAACTGTTGCGCGAGCACGAGATCGACCTGGTGATTTCCGACCTGTCGATGCCCGACATGGACGGCTTCGAGTTCATGCGCGCGGTGCGTGCCGACCCGGCCTTGCGGGAACTGCCGTCGATCGCGCTGAGCGGGCTGGCCCGCGAGCAGGACATCCGGCACGCGCGCGACGCCGGGTTCTCCGATTTCATGACCAAGCCGGTCACGCTGGAGCTGCTGAGCGAGCGTGTTGACCGGCTGTTGCCACGCAAATAGAACGGGACGGAGGAGAGCGCTGTGTGTCCCAGCGTACTGACCGACAAAGCGCCTGTGGGCATGCTGATACGATGACCCAATCTCCTATTTTTGCCGCCAATGACGCGGTCGTGATCGGAACCTCCACCGGCGGCGTCGAAGCTTTGCGAATGCTCGTCGCCGCCCTGCCGAAGAACTTCGCGGCCGCTGTCCTTGTCGTCATGCACGTGGGGGATCGCGACAGCATCCTGCCGTCGCTGCTGGCCGGCGCCACGCGGCTGCCGGTGCGCCACGCGCACGACGGCGACGTGATCCAGCCGGGCCGGATCCTCGTCGCGCCGCCTAACGTCCACCTGATGGTCGTGCGGGACAAGGCCGACGGCGGCCGCGTGTGCCGTGCGGTGCTGTCGCGCGGCGCGCGGGAAAATCACACCCGGCCGGCCATCGACCCGCTGTTCCGGTCGGCCGCCGCCGCGTTCGGGCCGCGCGCCATCGGCGTGATCCTCACCGGCATGCTCGACGATGGCACCGCCGGCCTGCAGGCCATCAAGGCCTGCGGCGGCAAGGCCATCGTGCAGCTGCCCGAGGAGGCGCTCGCGCCGGACATGCCGGAAAGCGCGCTCCGCAATGTCGACGTGGACCGCGTGCTGCGCCTGGCCGACATCGGCCATGCGCTCGAGCAGATGGTCGACGCCAACCTGGCCGCCGACCGCAACGGGCCGCGCGAGGTACCGGAATGGGTGCGGCTGGAAAACCGTTTTGTGCTGGAGGACAGCAGCATGGAGGCATTGTCACGCATTGCTTCGCCGTCCACGTTCACGTGCCCGGAATGCCATGGCTCGCTGTGGGAAATGCACGGCGTGGTGCCGAAGCGCTATCGCTGCCACACGGGCCATGCGTTCACCCAGCGACACCTGTGCGAGGAGCAGGGCACGGCCGTCGAGGAGGCGCTGTGGTCGGCCATGCGGGCGCTGCAGGAAAAGGAAAAGCTGCTGCGCCAGATGGCCGACAGCGCGATCGCCGCCGGCTATGCGCAAGCTGCCGCCGAGCACCTGGAAGGCGCTGCCCGCGCGCAGCACGACGGCGAAGTGTTGCGGCGCGTATTGACGGCGGAAGGGACGGCGCAGCATGCCGGCCAGCCCGACCGTGTCGAATGATGCGGCCACGATTCAGGCCGGTGCGGCTGGCCGATGGGGTGTTGCAAATCGGTCGGGCGTTGTCCTACAACCCCTGCCGCCGCGTTCCTATACTTGCACTTTTTCTAAACGTTCATGATGTGCATGCCGGTGTTGTGCGGCCTCGGCAGTAATGCCCTGGCCGTACTGTACCGGCATCCATGAACCGATTAGGAGGGAGTAATGTTTGCACATAACAAGCGTTTGCAATACACCGTACGGGTCAGCGAACCGAATCCTGGCCTGGCAAACCTGATGCTGGAGCAATTCGGCGGCCCGCAGGGCGAACTCGCGGCGGCCATGCGCTACTTCACGCAAGCCGTTGCCGAGGACGATCCAGGCCGCAAGGACATGCTGTTCGACATTGCGACCGAAGAGCTCAGCCACCTCGAAGTGATCGGTAATATCGTCTGTATGCTGAACAAGGGTGCCAAGGGCCGCCTGTCCGAGGCCGTCGATGAAGAAGGCGAGATGTACCGCCGCATCACCGGCGCCGGCAACGACAGCCACATCACGCAGGTGCTGTATGGCGCGGGTGCCCCGCTGACCAACTCGGCCGGCGTGCCCTGGACTGCCGCCTATATCGACTCGATCAGCGAGCCGACCGCCGACCTGCGCTCGAACATCGCCGCCGAGGCGCGCGCCAAGATCGTCTACGAGCGCCTCATCGCGCTGACCCCCGACCCGGGCGTGCGCGAAGCGCTGGGCTTCCTGATGACGCGCGAGATCGCCCACCAGAAGTCGTTCGAAAAGGCGCTGTATGCGATCCAGCCGAACTTCCCGCCGGGCAAAACAGCCGGCCGTCCGGAATTCGCCAGCGTGTACTACAACATGTCGCAGGGCGGCCCGGAACTGAACGGCCCGTGGAACAGCGGCGAGAAATGGCAGGTCGTTTCCGACCGCGACCAGCAGATGGACGTGGACGGCGGTGGCGGCGATGCCACGGTGACGCTCGATGCGGGCGACGCCGAACTGCTCAACGCGATGGCCGCGCGCACGATGTCCGACCCGGGTGTCGATCCGCTGACCGGTGCCGAACTGGGCATGATGGCCGATCCGGGCCAGATCGATTCCGCCTCGGCGACGGGCGGCTCGGTGCCGTCCACGCCGGACGGCTCCGCCCCCAAGACCGGAGCCTGACATGCCGCTGGCGCGCGTCTTCCCCGTCTGGCGCTATGCGCTCGGTGCCGCGATCTGCCTCGGCGGAGCGCTGGCACTGATGCAGGAGATCGTCAGCGGCGTGCAGGCGTTCGACGCCAGCGTGCATGGCGCACTGATGGGCGGCGCCACGGCCGCCCTGGCAACGGCACTCGGCACCTTGCCGGTGCTGCTGTCGCAGAATTTCTCGCAACGCACCTATGATGCTTTCCTGGGGTTCGGCGCCGGCGTGATGCTGGCCGCCACTGCATTCTCGCTCGTGATGCCGTCGATCGCGGCGGCCAGGAGCCAGGGTGCGGGTGCGCTCGAAGCCAGTTCGATCGCCGGCGGCGGCATCCTGCTCGGCATGGGGCTCGTGCTGCTGCTGGACCGCCTGGTCCGCGAACAGAACATCCTCGAAGGCGTGGATGCCGGCAAGGATGGGGCGTTACGGCGCGATTCGCTCAAGCGGGCATGGCTGTTCGTGGCCGCCGTGGCGATCCATAACTTGCCGGAAGGGCTGGCGATAGGCGTCGCCTATGCCGGCGTGGACGTGACCAAGGCGCACAGCCTGGCGACCGGCATCTCGATCCAGGACGTGCCGGAAGGCCTGGTGGTGGCGATGGCGCTGCGCACGGTCGGCTATGGCCGGCTGTTCTCATGTGCGCTGGGCGTGGCTTCCGGGCTGATCGAACCGGTGGCGGCCGTTGGCGGTGCCGTGCTGATCGACTATGCGCGGTGGATGCTGCCCTGGGGCCTGGCGCTGGCGGCCGGCGCGATGCTGTTCGTGATCAGCCATGACGTGATCCCCGAAGCGCACCGCAACGGCCACGCGAAAAGCGCCTCGTGCTCGGTGGTGGTCGGCTTCATCGTGATGATGGTGCTCGATACGGCGCTGGCCTGATATGGGCTCGACCGTGCGGACTCGCGTCCGGGCAACCCTGTTGTGAACCCTTTGCAAACCCTGTTGCAAACCCTTTTGCAATCGCTGTCAGGCTACCCTGTCCAGCAAGCGGATCACTTCCGCTTCCTCAACTTGCGGGAAGACCTCGAAATGCCGGCTGACGGAAATGAAATTGAGCGGCGTGGCCAGCACGGTCACATCGTCGCACAGCGGCGTGATCAGGTCGACGGCTTCGCGCGAGGCGACGGGCACGCAGGCGATCAGCCGGCGCGGCTGGCGCGCACGCAGCACGCGCAACGCTGCGGCCATCGTCGACCCGGTGGCCAGGCCATCGTCGACGACGATCACGATACGGTCGCGCACGTCCGCCGACGGGCCGTAGGCGGCGCGGCGGCGCCGCATGAGCGCCACCTGTTCGCGCACCTGTAGCGTGACCCATTCCATGCCGGTGCGAGTGCGATGGAAATAGGGCGCCAGCTCCACCGTGCCGTGTTCGTCCACGGCGCCCACGGCCAGCTCCGGATCGATCGCGGAAGGGATCTTGCGCACCATGACCACATCGAGCTCGCCTTCGATGCGGTCGGCAACGATGCGGCCCATCGGCACGGCGCCGCGCGGGATCGCCAGCACGAGGGGTTTGCAGCCGCGCCAGCGCAGCAGGTATTCGCCCAGCAGTTCGGCCGCCTGGGCCCGGTCGCGGAAGGGCAGCCTGGCCTCGCGGGTGCATGGCCCGCAGGGCCCGTATGGACCAAAGGACTCGAATGGCGCTCCGCCCGGCAGTTCGAACAACCGGCCTGCGTCGTCCCGCTGTAGATTACTCATCATGCGGCCTCGCGGAGCTGTGGAACCACCTAGCATAGCGCGATCCGTTGAAAGGGCGCGCTACGCAGGCGGTTCGGCCTGATCCGACGTGGGTACGAGGCGTGTGCCTACAGCCGTAAAAGCCGCGCGTGCCAGAATCAGTCTGGCAGAGGAGGGAAAAGAATGACGACTGCTTCGTTGATCACGCCGTTCAGGCCGGGAGACCGCGTGCTGGTCGCCAGCGCCGACCATGCGCTGGCCGAGGCGCTGGCCAGCACATTCGGCACCGCCGGGTTTTCCGTGCGGACCGCGTTCGATGGCGTGGCCGCGCTCGACAAGGCGCGCGCCTTTTTCCCGACCGCCGCAGTGCTGGGCCTGGACCTGCGCTATCTCGACGGATTCCAGCTGGCGCGGGCGCTGCGCACGATTCCCGGCTGCGCGCGGATGCGCGTGCTGGCCCTGCTGCCGCCGGCGATCGGCCTGCTGGACCGGCACCGCTGCTTCGACTATGTGATGCGCACCCCGCGCACCGCGCACGGGGCGCGGCCGATGTGGGTGGTCGATACCGATTGCCTGGGCATCCGCCCCACGCTCGTGCCCTGAACGCCCCGTGAAACCACGGCTCAGACGCTGGCCGGGTGCGGCCGCGCGCCCTGGCCGGCCAGCGCATCGGTGATGCGATCGAGCAGTTCACTGACCTTGTAGGGTTTCGGCAGCACCGGAAACGCGGGACTGCGCGCATCCGGCAGCTGTTCCATGTAGCCGGTGGCCAGCAGGATCGGCAGGCCGGGCTGGCGCCGCCGCACTTCCTCGGCCAGTTGTACACCTGTCATCCCGCCGGGCATGATCACGTCGGAAAACAGCAGGCCGACCTCATCATGCTCATCCAGCAACTGCAGGGCTTCCTCGCCGCTCGCCGCCGTCAAGACCGCATAACCATGCGCTTCCAGCATCGTCTGGCCCAGCTGACGCACGTCTTCGTTGTCTTCCACCAGCAGGATCGTTTGCTTGTCGCTGCCGGTGCCGGTGGGGGTGTCGGTCGCGGACGCGTGCACGGTTGCAGCCTGGTCGGCGACCGGGAAGATCATCCGGACGGTGGTGCCACGGCCCGGCTTGCTCTCGATATCGAGCCGGCCATGCGACTGCTGCACGAAACCGTGCACCATCGCCAGGCCCAGGCCCGTGCCCGGCCCCTTGGTGGTAAAGAAAGGCTCGGTGGCGCGGCGCAGCACTTCCGGCGTCATGCCCGCGCCCTTGTCGACCACGCAGATCACCACGTACTGGCCCGGCGGCAGGTGATGGATGGCCAGGCGCCGCGCATCGGTGAGCACCGACGTGCCGACCGTGACTTCGCCACGGCCGCTTAGCGCATCGCGTGCGTTGATCAGCACGTTCAGGAGCGCCATCTCCAGGTGGGTGGGATCCAGCACGCATGGCGGCAGGCCGGGCCGCAGGTCGAGCTGCAGCTGCACTTCCTGTCCGAGCGTGCGCACCAGCATCTCGGCAAATTCCAGCACCAGGGCATTGAGGTTGATGCGGCGCGGCTCGAGGCGCTGCTTGCGGGCGAAGGTCAGCAACTGCTGCGTCAGCGCGCCGCCTTTCATGGCGGCGCGCTGGGCGCGGCCGATCGCCTGCAGTGCCTGGGGCTTGGCGTCGATCAGGCGCTGGGCCAGCTCGAGGTTGCCGTTGACGACCTGCAGCAGGTTGTTGAAATCGTGCGCCAGCCCGGCCGTCAGCTGGCCGATCGCCTCCATCTTCTGCGCCTGCAGGTACGATTGTTCGTGGATGCGCCGCTGCGTGATGTCCATCTGCGATGCAAAGTAATACTGCAGCTTGCCGGCCTTGTCGAAAATCGGTCCGATGAACAGCGCGTTCCAGAACGGCGTGCCGTCGGCCTTGTAGTTCAGGATGTCGACGGCCACGGCGCGCTGTTCGCGCAGTGCCTCGCGCACCTCGGCCACGGTAGCCGGATCGGTATCCGGACCCTGCAGCATGCGGCAATTGCGGCCCAATAACTCCGATTCCTGGTACTGGGTCAGGTCGAGGAGGGCGCCGTTGACGAACACGATGGGATCGTCCGGCTGGTTCGGATCGGTGATCAGCATCGGCATCCGCGTCATCTCGACGGCGGCAAAGAAGATATTGCCGCGCTCGCCCAGGTCCGGCTTGTCGAGGTAAGTGGCCTGCCAGTGCCGCACACCGGGATTGCCGAGCGTCGATACCGCGTTGCCTTCCAGTTCGCCGCAGGCCAGCTTGCCGATGACCTGGCCGCCGGCCTGTTCCTCGGTCGGTACGCTGGCATCATCCTTTTGCCGTCCGATCGTCATGGTTGCTCCTCCCAAGCCGTTGTTTCTGATTCGTTTGCGGCTCATCGTAAGGGCCGCGCGGGCGCTTCGCTGTTCGCGCGCGCACATATCCGTCACGGCCAGCCGTGCCGCGCCCGCCAACGGTTTTGCCTACAATGACGGCAAGGGAGGACACCATGGAAGAGATCAGGAACGAGAGCAGCATCGAGAAGGCAGGCATGAGCGGCATTCGCAGTTCCGGCTACGACGTGGCGCAGATCATGGGCGCGCTGTACGGCGACGGTTTCACGGCGCTGAAGGGCGCTTTTTCACGCGACTGGGTACAGCGCCTGCGCGAGGATATCGATGCGCTGTTCGCCGAAGCGCAGCGCCAGCCCGGCGGCGCGCTGCCCCGCGGGCCGAACCGCTTCTACGTCGAGATCCATCCGGAACGGCTGCGCGGTTTCGGCGACATCATCGCGCACCCATGGGTGGTGGCGGTGTGCGAGGCGATTCTCGGACCGGACTATAAAATCGTCGAAGCCGGCTTCGACGTGCCCGGGCCCGGCGCCCTGCACCAGCCATGGCACCGCGATTTCGCGAGTCCGGAAGCCACGCTGCGGGGGCGCCGCCTGAACTCGCTGGCCTTCAACATCACCACGGTCGACGTGACCGAGGACATGGGCCCCTTCGAGATCGCCCCCGGCACCCAGTGGGACGACCTGGCCGGTGGCCACCACATGTTCCCGGCCCAGGACCTGTGGCCGCGCTACGAGGCGCGCGCGCAGCGCAAGCTGGCGCAGATGGGCGACATCTCGGCACGCTCGGCGTTGACGATCCACCGCGGCACGGCCAACCATTCCAATAAATCGCGGCCCGTGTTCGTGCTCGGCGTGGATGCGCCGGACGGCACGAACGCCGACAAGCACGACCTGCAAGTCACGCACGGTTACTGGGACAGCCTGCCGGAACACGTGCGCCGCCACCTGGCATGCCGCGTCGTGGACCGGCTCGAGCCGATCGTGCAAGGGCATGCGATCGAAGGCTTGCTGCAGGGTGTCGGCGAGCCGACGATGGGCGGCCCGGGCTGAGGAAGTTATCGGGAAGTCAGGCCGTGGCGCACAGCCGCGCCACCAGTGCCGGCAATTCCGCCATCTCGCCGAACACGTGCGCGGCGCCCGCGTCGCGCAGCAGTTGCGCCTGGCCCGGAGGGCTGTGCTCGCCGCCGCCGAAACCCAGCACGGTCGCGCCGGCGGCCACTGCCGCATGCACACCGGTAACGCTGTCTTCGATGACGAGGCAGCGTGCCGGGGCAACACCCATGCCGGCCGCGGCAGCCAGGTACACGGCCGGATCGGGCTTCGGGCGGCCGGCGATGTCGGCCGTATAGATACCCCCTTCGAACAGCGAAGCCAGGCCAGTGCGCGCCAGTAATCCCTGCACGCGCACGTTGCGGCTGTTGCTGGCCACGGCCTTCGCCAGCGGGATCGCCGCGTAGGCTTCGCGCACGCCCGGTATCGGCTGGGCCTTGCGGTCGCATTCGCCTTCCACCACGGAGCGCATCACGGCCAGGTCGGGCACCGTGGGTTCGGGCAGGTGCAGCTCGGCGCACACCCCCAGCACGAGCGCCTCGAGCTTCAGCCCGAGGCGCGGGCGGATCAATGCGGCCAGCGCGGCGCGGTCCGCATGCAGCGGCGCCAGGTAATCGACGAGGGCTTGCAGGGCCACGGCTTCGCTGTCGATCAGCACGCCGTCGCAATCGGAAATCAAGTGGGTGAAGTGTGTGCCGAGTGGTTCAGTGGAGTGTCCACCGGGTGGTGCGGTAAGCGTCATGCCAGGTCCGTCCGAAAAGAGTTCGGGCGATCATGCCACATCGGCGCGAATTGAACAGGCGTAACGGATCTCCCGGATGGGGGACACGAATCAGGCGCGGATGTCGATCAGCGTGCCGAGACGCTCGTCGGCTGCCTGGATCAGCTTGGCGGACAGGTCGAAGCCGGCCTTGTACATGAGCGAATTGGTCAGCGACGACGCGAACGCCGCGGCCGGGTCGGTGCCGGACGGCGCGCCGCCGATATTGTCGGCGGCCGACAGGTCGCGCGCCGCGATCGACAGCGTGACGCCGGTGCCGGCCGGCCGCGCTTCGTTGAACGTGGCCGACTGGGGGACGAAATGACCGGTGTTCATGTTGGCGGTGTTATGCGCCGCCACACCCAGTGCGTTGCCATTGGCTTGCAGTCCCGTCAAGCCGATGCCCAATGCCGAAATCGCCACCCGGTTTCCCCCTATGAAGACTCACCAGTTTACTGGAATTCCGGTGGCACACGCCTGCCTGATCCAGCCAGGGGCGACGACGGTGTCGTAAATAGGGGAATAGGGTAAGCAGTCCGGCAACGAGTTGGAGGAATGGCATGGCGGCTGCAACGCCGGGGAAGCGTGGCCGTCAGGGTGAATGACAATTCGGCGTTCCATAAAGCAACAAATGCTATAGAGCACGCTTAAAAGTTGCTTAGATTAATCTTTTTGAATTGCAATGGATGAGGATTGATACCAGAATCGGGATATTGCCCAACGCCAATTTTCCGAGAGTTTGCCGTGTCCGTTTCGTCCCGCCTCCGCAACCTTGCCGCCGTCCTGACCGCAGTACTGTCGTGTGCCATGCTGGCACCGTCCGCCGGGGCGCAGCAGCTGCCGCTCGATTCGCGCCTGAACGAGCAGATCGTGATGGTGCCCGCGGGGCCGCGGATGAACGTGAAGCTCGAGACCACGCTGTACAAGCCTGCCGGCGCCGGTCCGTTCCCGCTGCTGATCATCAACCACGGCAAGTCGCCGGGCAATCCGCGCGCGCAGTCGCGCGACCGTTTCGTCTACATGGCCACCCAGTTCGTGCGGCGCGGCTATGCGGTGATGGTGCCGATGCGCACGGGCTTCGCGCACTCGGGCGGCACGTATTCCGACTTCGGCTGCAACATGAAGGCCAACGGTTACCAGCAGGCCGGCGACATCGCCGACGTGGTGGCCTATGCGCGCGAGCAGGCGTACATCGACCCGGACCGCATCGTCATCGCGGGGCAGTCGTATGGCGGGCTGGCCAGCGTTGCGCTGTCCACGCAGGACCTGCCGGGCGTGCGCGGCATCATGAACTTCGCCGGCGGCCTGAAGGTGCACGGTGGCAGCTGCGACTGGCAGCAGTCGCTGGTGGGCGCGTTCGCCGAGTTCGGCCGCAAGAACCGCATCGAAACGCTGTGGATGTATGGCGCCAACGACAGCTATTTCGGCCCCGCGCTGGTGAACCGCATGTACGACGCGTTTGCCGCGAACGGCGGCAAGGTGCAACTGGTGGCCTACGGCCCGTTCAAGCACGATGCGCACACGATGCTGGGCAGCCGCGACGGCCAGCAGGTATGGCTGCCGGAAGTGGAACGCTTCCTGCGCCAGGTGGGCATGCCGACCGATCAGGTGTATGCCGTGGCCGAGCCGGCGCCGCAGCCGCGCACCAATTACGCATCGCTCGACGACGTGGCGGCCGTGCCGTTCCTGCCCGAAAAGGGGCGCCAGCAGTACAAGGCGTTCCTGACCAAGCAGACGCCGCGCGCATTCGCCGTGTCGTCGTCCGGCGCGTGGGGCTGGGCCGAGGAAGGCGAAATGCCGAACGAACGCGCCCTGGCCGCCTGCCAGGCCGCCAGCCGCGAACCGTGCAGGCTGTATTCGGTCGATGACTATGTGGTGTGGGGCGAAGTGACCGAGCAGCCGAAGGACACCATGACCGGCCGGACGGAGTAATTCACCAGCTGAGTTCGTGTTGTCGGACTACAGTCCGACAACACGAGCTCGACCGTCAGCCGCGCGAGGGAATGGCCTTCCGCGCGCTCCGATCGTAATGGCTGAGCCCGTGTCCCGGTGCCAGGCAGTCGGACTGCAGTCCGACAACACGGGCTGGACCGCAGTCGCAGCGGTGCGCGGCGGCCGAGTGTCATGCTGCTACCATGGCAACATGTGTGGACGATTCGATCAAAACGACATCGCGCGGCGCTATGTTGCCGCGTTCGGCTGGGCCGACGCCGTCTATGACAGCGAAGCCCGCCCGACCTTCAACGCGGCCCCCGGCACCTACCGGCCGGTGCTGCATCTCGTCGACGGCAAGCTGCATGTCGACGACCTGCACTGGGGCTACCGGGCCTCGTGGGCGGCGGAAAAGCTGCCCGTCAGCGTGAACGCGCGCCTCGAGAAACTCACCAGCAGCTACTGGAGCCGCCTGATGAAGGGCGGCCGCGCCGTGGTGCCCGCGAGCGGCTGGTATGAATGGACCGGCGCAAAGGGCAAGCGCCAGCCCTGGCACATCCACCGCAAGGACCGCGAGCCGCTGTTCATGCTGGCCCTGGCCGATTTCCGCCCGCTGCGCGACGGCAACCCGGAGAACAAGGCCGAATCCGGCTTCGTGCTGGTGACGGCCGATGCCGAGGGCGGCATGGTCGACGTGCACGACCGGCGCCCGGTGGTGCTGAGCGCGGCCGATGCGGCCACGTGGCTGGATCCGGACCTGCCGCGCGAACAGGCCGAGATGCTGGCGCGGCAGATGGCGCTCGGTCCGGAAGCGTTCGAGTGGTACCGCGTTACCACCGATGTGAATTACGCGGGGCGCGACGGCGAGCACCTGGCCGCGCCCCTGTCCGACGAGGGCGATGAATGAGCGGCAAGGCGAAGGCGGGACATGTCACGGTGCGCGGCGCGCGCGAGCACAACCTCAAGAATGTCGACCTGGAGATCCCGCGCGACGCGCTCGTCGTGTTCACGGGCGTGTCCGGCTCCGGCAAGTCGTCGCTGGCGTTCGGCACGCTGTATGCCGAGGCGCAGCGGCGCTATCTCGAATCCGTGTCGCCGTATGCACGGCGGCTGTTCCACCAGATGCCGGTGCCGCAGGTGGACGAGATCGAAGGATTGCCGCCCGCCGTCGCCCTGCAGCAGCAGCGCGGCACGCCCACCACGCGCTCCTCGGTCGGCAGCGTGACCACGCTGTCGAACTCCCTGCGCATGCTGTACTCGCGGGCCGGCAACTATCCGCCCGGCCAGGAACTGCTGTACGCCGAATCGTTCTCGCCGAACACGCCGGAAGGCGCCTGCCCGCAATGCCACGGGCTGGGCCGCGTGTACGAAGCCACCGAAGCCTCGATGGTGCCGGACGATTCGCTGACGATCCGCGAGCGCGCCGTCGCCGCATGGCCCACGGCATGGCACGGCCAGAACCTGCGCGACATCCTCGTCACGATGGGCTACGACGTCGATACGCCGTGGCGCGACCTGCCGAGGAAAACGCGCGACTGGATCCTGTTCACCGACGAGCAGCCCACCGTGCCGGTGTATGCCGGCCTCACGCCGGAGGAAACGAAGCGCGCGCTGAAGCGCAAGGAAACGCCGAGCTACCAGGGCACGTTCACCGGCGCGCGCAAGTATGTGCTGCAAACCTTCGCCAACACGGAAAGCGCGTCGATGAAGAAACGCGTGGCACGCTACATGGTCAGCACCGAATGCCCGGCCTGCCGCGGCCGGCGGCTGCGGCCCGAGGCGCTCTCGGTCACGTTCGCCGGGCAGGACATCACGGAGCTGGCGCAACTGCCGCTGCAAAGGCTGGCCCGCACCATGGCGCCGTATGCCGACGGCACCGCGAAGGTGGGCGCGAAGGAAAAGGCCGCGCACCCGGAAAAACTGATCGTCACGCAGCGCATCGCGCAGGACGTGATGGCGCGGCTCGACGTGCTGCTGGACCTGGGCCTGGGATACCTGGCGCTGGACCGCGGCACGCCCACGCTGTCGCCGGGCGAGCTGCAGCGGCTGCGGCTGGCCACGCAGGTGCGCTCGAACCTGTTCGGCGTGGTCTACGTGCTGGACGAACCGTCGGCCGGCCTGCACCCGGCCGACACGGTGGCGCTGCTGCGCGCAATGGACCGGCTGAAGGCGGGGGGCAATTCGCTGTTCGTCGTCGAGCACTCGCTGGACGTGATCCGCCATGCCGACTGGCTCGTGGACGTGGGGCCGGCGGCAGGCGAGGGCGGCGGCCACGTGCTGTACAGCGGCGACCCCGCCGGCCTGCGGGCCGTGGAAGCATCGCAGACGAGGCGCTACCTGTTTCCCGCATCCGCGCCAGCGGCGCGCGAACCGCGTGCGCCGCAGGGCTGGCTGAAGCTGGCCGGCGTCACGCGCAACAACCTGCACCGGCTGTCGTGCGATTTCCCGCTCGGCGTGTTCAGCACCGTGACGGGCGTTTCCGGGTCGGGCAAGTCGAGCCTCGTCAGCCAGGTGCTCGTCGACCTGGTGGTGCGCGCGCTGGGCCATGAACCGGAAACCGAAGCGGAGGAAGGCGACGAGCTGGAACAGCAGGCCCCGGCCACCCTCGAGGGCAGGATCACCGCCGGCCTGGAAGGCATCCGCCGCCTGGTGCGCGTCGACCAGAAGCCGATCGGCCGCACGCCGCGCTCCAACCTCGCCACCTACACGGGCCTGTTCGATCACGTGCGCAAGCTGTTCGCCGAAACGAAGACGGCGAAATCGCGCCGCTACGATGCCGGCCGCTTCTCGTTCAATGTGGCCAAGGGCCGCTGCGACAATTGCGAGGGCGAAGGTTTCGTGATGGTGGAGCTGCTGTTCCTGCCCAGCGTGTATGCGCCTTGCCCGGTGTGCGGCGGCGCGCGCTACAACGCGAAGACGCTGGAAGTGACGTACCGCGACCGCAACGTGGCCGAGGTGCTGGCGATGACGGTCGACGCGGCCTGGGAATTCTTTGCCGAGGAACCGGCGCTGCGCCGCGCGCTGGACGTGCTGCGCGACGTCGGCCTCGGCTACCTGCGGCTGGGCCAGCCCGCCACCGAACTGTCCGGCGGCGAGGCACAGCGCATCAAGCTGGCCACGGAGCTGCAGCGCGCGAGTCGCGGCAGCATGCTGTATGTCCTCGACGAGCCGACGACGGGGCTGCACCCGGCCGACGTGGAACGGCTGGTCGCGCAACTGCACAAGCTCGTCGATGCCGGCAACACGGTGATCGCCGTCGAACACGACATGCGCGTGGTGGCGGCCAGCGACTGGGTCATCGACATCGGCCCGGGCGCCGGCGAGGAGGGCGGCCGTATCGTGGCCGCGGGCGTGCCGGCGGCGGTGGCCGCGGCGGCGGACAGCCGCACGGCCCCTTACCTGCGCAACTTCCTGAAGAACCGTCACAGCCAGCCGTGAGCGGCCGCATAGGCCGCCACGGCCAGCGCCGCGCTGGCCCAGATCATCGGCCGCACGGCGCCTCGCATGCTGTACGCCAGCACGGCGCTGGCACGGTGCAGCCGCACCAGCGCCACCACGGCCAGCAGGTTCTGGGCCGCCACCACGAGGTTCAGCAGCATGGCGGCGGCCAGGCACCAGGCCGCCGTATCGGCACGGCGGTGCGCGTCGCCTGCTGCCAGTTCATCGCTGGCCAGCGCCACCAGCGCGCCATGCGCCACGGCGAGCACCAGCCCGTACAAGGTCGTGTTCACGAAACGAGGCTGGAAGTGGCGGGCGCGAAATTGCGGCACGAGCGCGAGCACATGCAGCGCGATCGCCAGGATCACGCCCATGCGCAGCGGTCCCGCAATCTCGGTCAGCAGGGTGGCATTCATTGCGGTCACTCCCCGGTGCCCCGGATTGTTCCAGCGTGGCGCGGCTTGCGACGTGATATCGCAACGAAATATCGCGCAACGTAACATCGCGCAACGTAACATCGCGCAACGTAATTTCGCGCAACGTAATATCGCGCGACGCGATATCGCATGACGTGATGCCGCAATTCGATGCCGCAAGGAGCTTGACGCCGAAGCGCCGCATTCGCCGGGACGGGGCGCTCAAACCGGCTGGGTCGCATGCGTTCGACCATAACGGCGATCACGAACGGTCGGCGCACGATAGCGCCTATTCGCGTTGTCGAGCCGTGCACGTTTGATCGAGATCATGCTTGCTCATTCCAACACACGTAGCCTTGTCACTCGCGCCACATTAGGTGGTGTGATTCCCGGATCACCCCGTATTTTCCGGTCATTCTTTTGGCTCACTTACTATAAAGAGGCAACCATGTTTCCTTTTTCCCAGAGTATTACGCCCGCTGCCAAGAACCACGTCCAGGCCCAGGTTGCGTACTTCAACGACTTTTCCCGTTCGGTGTTCCAGTTGGCCCAGCAGATCAACGAAGTGAACCTGCAACTGGCCCAGACGTGGCTGGAGGACCTGGCTTCCACCAGCCAGGCCGTGATCACGGCGGGCAAGCCGACCGAGGTGTTCGCAGTCACGGCCTCGCGTGCGCAACCGGTGGCGGACCGGTTCAGGGCTTACCAGCAACAACTGTCGAAGATCACGGCGGAAGGCCAGACCAGGCTGATTCGCGTGGCGGGCGAGCATGCTGATGAAACGGCCCGTGCCGCGCGCGAGTTCACCGACGAAGTCACGCGCGTGACGTCCGAGGAAACCGAGCGCACGCTGCGCCAGCAGCACGACACGATGCGCCAGCTGGCCAACCCGCTGGACAGCATGGTGGACAGCGCCACCCGCCAGGCCCGCGCCGCGATGGGCAACGGCCTGGACCTGGCCAACCAGGCCGCGCAGGCTGCCCAGGCCGCCACGCGAACCGCCGCCGGCCAGCAGCCGCGCAAGGAAGGACATCCGTCCTGAGCCGCTAAACCTGGCGGCGCACGCCGCCGCTTTGGTACGCCGGCACTCCCATGCGACACGCCGGCACGCCGGGCGCTACACTCGCGGTTCTATCGATGAGCATGGAGCGTCCGGATGGGAGACTGGATCGATTTATTGCAGTGGCCGGCCATGGCCGCATCGCTGCTGGCGGCGTGGCTGGTGGCGTCGCAGCGGCCGGGCCGGCGCCTGGCCGGTTTCATTGTTTTCCTGGTCAGTAACGCGATGTGGATCACCTGGGGCGTGCATGACGATGCCCGGGCATTGATCGCGTTAAACTGCTGCCTTGCCGCCACCAATGTCCGTGGCATCGTCAAGAACCGCAACGCACAGGAAAATTCATGACCGACCCCTTGCACACCGTTTGCCCCCACTGCGACGCCGTCAACCGCGTGCCGCCGGAACGGCTCGGCGAAGCGCCCACGTGCGGCAAGTGCCAGGCTTCGCTGTTTACCGGGCAGCCGGTCGACCTGTCCGGCGCAAGGTTCCTGAAGCATATCGAACGCAGCGACCTCCCCGTGCTGGTGGATTTCTGGGCGCCATGGTGCGGTCCATGCCGCAGCATGGCGCCGTTCTATGCCCAGGCCGCCCGGCAGCTGGAGCCGCGGGTGCGCGTGACGAAGGTGGACACGGAAGCGAACCAGGACATCGGCGCGCGCTTCGGCATCCGCAGCATTCCCACGCTGGCGCTGTTCCACGCCGGGCGCGAAGTGGCACGCCAGCCCGGCGCGATGGACACGAGCGGTATCCTGGCGTGGGTGCAACGGCACCTGCCGCACTAAGCGAGCACTGATGGGTATTTAGTAAATTAAAAAGTTTACATATTGTCGGGTTCGCCGTATAGTCGGCGCATGAACCATCTTCTCCTGCTCACGGCGGCTTGCCTGCTGGCGCTGCTGTCGACCGTCGGCGCTTCGCTGCCGTATCCGATCCTGCCGCCGTTGTTCGCCTCGGGTGCCGCGAACGGCCTCAACGCGTTCCTGGGCCTGCCACCGAAGCTGCTGTTCGGCATCGCGCTGGCCATCAATCCCGTTGGCCTGCTGATCGGTGCCACCTTGCTGGGGCCGTTGTCGGACCGCTACGGCCGCCGCCCCCTGCTGCTCGGCACCGCGTTCGGCGCCGCCGCCGGCCATGCGCTGACGGCATACGCGCTGGTGCTGGAATCGTATCCGCTGTTCATCGTGGCGCGCTTCGCGACCGGCCTGCTGGAAGGCAACGGCTCGATCTGCCGCGCGCTGATCGCGGAAAAATTCACGGGGGCCGAGCGGGCACGCGGCCTGTCGCTAGTGAACGGCGCCTTCCACCTGGGCTGGCTGGTGGGGCCGATGCTGGCCGGCCTCACGCTCGGCTTCGGCATCGTGGTGCCGTTTGCCGCCGCGATCGGCGCGCTGCTGCTGGCCGGGCTGCTGGCGGCGCTGGCGCTGCCGCGCGAGCCGGCGTCGCAGGAAACCACGTCGCTGTGGCAGGTGGCACGGCACCGCCATGCGCTGAACCTGCTGCGCCATGGCGAGCCCCGCACGCTGTTCTTCATCCAGCTGGCGGGTTTTTGCGGCGTGGCCGCGTTCTACGAGTTCTATCCGCTGTGGCTGGTCGAAGAGGGCCACTACGATGCGGCCCGCATCGCGCTGATCAACATGGCCATGTGCGGCATCATGACCGCCGCGTCGGTGGTGGCGGGGCGCATGATGGGCCAGTGCTCGGGCGCGGAGTCGCTGCGCATGGCCGGCTGGTTTGCCTGGGGCATCGCGCTCGCGGTCGGCTGCGTGGCGGCCGGCAATCTGTGGATGGGGCTGGCGGCGATCACGCTGTTCGGCATCCCGAACGCCTTTTTCAACGCGACCGTGCAGCCATGGGCCGCGGAGCGTTTCGCCGAACACGGACAGGGCGCAGTGATGGGCCTGATGTCGACGACGTTCTGCCTGGCCACGATCCTGATGGCGCTCGTCGGTGCCGTGCTGGTCCTGGTCGATACCCGTCTCGTGCTGGCGGTGGGCGCCGCGGCGAGCCTGTGGGCCGGCTGGCGCCTGCATGGCTGGCGCCGCGAGCTGGCACCGGCCTTGGGCACCATTCGTTGAAAGGAATTCATTGATGAACACGTCCGAGCGCATCCTCTTCCTGCTCAAGACGCGCGGGCCGAAAACGGCGCAGCAGCTGGCCGACCTGCTGGAACTGACGTCGATGGGCGCACGGCGCCACCTCGAGGCGGCCGAGGAAAAAGGGCTCGTGGCCTTCGAGGACGTGGCCGAGAAAGTAGGGCGCCCGGCGCGGCGCTGGCTGCTGACCGATGCCGGCCACGCCCGCTTCCCGGACCGCCATGCCGATCTCACCGTGGCGCTGATCGACCAGGTGCGCACGCTGTTCGGCGACGAGGCGATGGACCGGCTGATCGTCTCCCGCGAAGCCGCCAGCGAAGCGTTCTATCGCGACACGATCGGCACCGCCACCGCCATGTCCGAGCGGGTGGCGGCGCTGGCCCATGCGCGCGACGTGGAAGGCTACATGGCCGAGGTGGAAACGCAGCCGGACGGCAGCCTGCTGCTGGTGGAAAACCACTGCCCGATCTGCGCCGCCGCCCGCAGCTGCCAGCAATTCTGCCGCTCCGAGCTCGACGTGTTCCAGCGCGTGCTGGGCCCCGGCTGCAATGTGGAGCGCACCGAACACCAGCTCGCCGGCGCACGGCGCTGCGCCTACCGCATCGTGCCGGCGTAATTGCGGCAAGGCCCCGTTACGCTGCGCCCGAATTCCGTCCCGTCGTGTACAGTAGTAAAAACACAACGGAGGATCACCATGCCACTGGAAGATGAGGAACGCCGCAGGTTCGTGGCGGAAGTCTGGAAACGCTACGAGGAAGTGCAGAACTGGGCCATCGCCAACTGGCCCGACACCGAACACCGGCTGTCGACGAGCGATTTCGTCGAAGGCCGCAAGGAAATCCTCGGCCTTGGGCTGCCGCCCGAGCAGAAGCTGAAGCAGGAGCCGCAACGGTCCGGCGATCCGGCCGCGCCGGAGCCGGAAGATGGCGGCCCGCAATACCTGGATGTGACGCCGGCCCCGTGGCCGTAACGATTGCGTGAGGGCGCTGGCCGGATCAACCGGATCACCCGCGCCGTGCGGGAATCCAGCACAGCAGGCTGACCACTAAACAGCCCCGCAGTTCCCCTTATTGCCGCCGTGGGGGGGGCTGGGCCGGATCACCCGCGCCGTGCGGGAATCCAGCACAGCAGGCTGACCACCAGGCAGCCCCGCAGTTCCCCTTACTGCCGCCGTAGGGGGGCTGGGCCGGATCACCCGCGCCGTGCGGGAATCCAGCACAGCAGGCTGACCACCAGGCAGCCCAGCACCCCACAGGCCAGCTTGAACGCGCTGTCGAACAGCAGCGGCGCAACGAGTCCCGACACGAGCGCGAACAGCGTCATCTGGATGAACGACTGCAGGGAGGCGGCCAGGCCGCTGTTGTCGGGGAACAGGTTCATTGCCAGCAGCGACAGCGGCGGCATCGCCAGCGCCAGTGCCAGCGAATAGAAGAACAGCGGCAGCACGGCCCACGGTACCTCGGCCGGGAAGAAATACGTGTACGCCACGTTGGCCAACGCGGCGGCGGCCATGCCGCCGTAGCTCATCCAGACCAGCTGCGCCTGCGTGCGGGAGCGCGCCAGCTTGCCCGACAGGCCCGAGCCCACCACCATGCCCGCCACCAGCGGAATGAACAGCCAGCCGAACGCCGTTTCCGGCAGGTGCAGGATGTTCATGATGAAGTAGGCTGCCGAGCCGATATACAGTGCGAAGCCGCCGAACGCCACGCCCAGCGCGGC
The DNA here is from genome assembly GCF_055502675.1 of Pseudoduganella sp. jia 12. Classification (NCBI taxonomy): domain Bacteria; kingdom Pseudomonadati; phylum Pseudomonadota; class Betaproteobacteria; order Burkholderiales; family Oxalobacteraceae; genus Pseudoduganella; species Pseudoduganella sp. jia 12. The sequence continues at coordinate 102,572 of NZ_JBUXKP010000001.1, read as the reverse complement.
CGACAGCAGCAGGAAGCGGCGGTGGCGCAGCACCTTCAGGTAATTCGCCGCGATCGGTTTCAGTTCGAACGGATGGCGTTTTTCGTGCGGCAGGCTTTCCGGCAGCCAGCGCCACACGGCCACGAACATCACCACGCCGAACAGTGCCAGGAACCAGAAGATCGAGCGCCAGCCCATCGACACCTGCAGCCAGCCGCCGATGATCGGCGCGAGCGCGGGCGCCAGCCCGAACACCATCATGATGTGGCCGAGGATCTTCTGCGCATCGGCGCCTTCGAAGCGGTCCTGCACGATCGCGCGGCCGACCACCGTGCCGGCGCCGGACGACAGGCCCTGCAGCACGCGGCAGAGCAGCAGGAAGCCCAGCGAGCCGGCCAGCGCGCCGCCCACCGAGGCGATGACATAGGCCACCAGCGACCACAGGATCACCGGCCGGCGGCCGAGCGTGTCCGACAGCGTGCCGTAGAACAGCATCATGAACGCGAAGCAGAACAGGAACAGCGACAGGGTCTGCTGGATCGCGATCGGCGTGGCGCCGAACTCGGCGGCGATCGCGGGGAACGAAGGCAGGTAGGTATCGATGGCCAGCGGCCCCACCATCGTCAAGCCGGCCAGCAGCACCGTCAGCAGGATATTCATGGAAAGAGTATCGTTATTGTTTTTCGGGCGCGTATTGTACGCCAGCCCTGCGATGGTTGCCGCGCCCGCCGCACAGGCCCCGACCGCATGGCCGGTCATATCGATATGCGCTGATTGCATAACCGGGCCGCCGCGGATTTTCGTAGAATGCGCGTGCGCGCGACCTGCGCGCCACATGAGTAGATGAAGAACATGACTATCGATACCTTCGACGGCACCGGCGTGAAGCCCGCCCATTGGGACCTGGATGCCGTGGTTGCGGCGCTGCGCGTTTCGCGCGAGGCCACCCACAACATCCGCCACCAGCGCCGCGTGCGCGAGCTGCCATCGCGCGAGGCGCTGACCACCATCGTCAACGGCCTGTCCGCCGTGCTGTTCCCCACCCACTACGGACGGCCGAACCTGACGGACGAGAGCATCGATTATTTCGTCGGCGACACGCTCAATACCACGCTGAACCGGCTGACGGAACAGGTGCGCCGTGGCCTGCAGTTCGCCGACGATGCCGACCTGGCCGAGGAAACGCTGACCCAGAAGGCGCACGACATCACCCGCGCCTTCGCCGCCAGCCTGCCGGAAATCCGCGGTTTGCTGGTGTCGGACGTGCAGGCCGCCTACGCGGGCGACCCGGCGGCCACGTCCATCGCCGAGATCATGCTGTGCTATCCGGGCACGATCGCGATCCTGTACTACCGGCTGGCGCACCAGCTGCACAAGCTCGGCTCGCCGTTCCTGGCGCGCATGATCTGCGACATCAGCCACTCGCTGACGGGCGTCGACATCCACCCGGGCGCGCGGATCGGCGCCAGCTTCTTCATCGACCACGGCACCGGCGTCGTGATCGGCGAAACGGCGATCCTCGGCGAGCGCGTGCGGCTGTACCAGCACGTGACGCTGGGCGCGAAACGCTTCCCGACCGATGCGTCGGGCATGCTCATCAAGGGCACGCCGCGCCACCCGATCGTCGAGGACGACGTGGTGATCTACGCCGGCGCCACCGTGCTGGGCCGCATCACGATCGGCGCCGGCTCCACCATCGGCGGCAACGTGTGGCTGACACAGAGCGTGCCGCCGCACAGCAACGTATCGCAGGCGCAGACGCGCAGCGACTGAGGCGCCGCTACTCGGGCACTTCGCCATCCTTCAGCGCCAGGTCGCCGCGCTCATAGGCGGCCAGTATTTCCTTCGCGGCGGCCAGGTCGCGCTCGTGCACGAGCACGCGCGCGCCGCCCATCGCGGGCGAGATCAGCTGGTCGACCTGGGAATGGTGGTCGTCGGCCACGGTGGCGGCGATGCCCGCGGCATGCAGGCAGCCGCGCAGCACATGGGCCTCGGTGGGATCGAGGCAGCGTGCCGCGATCGTGTAGTCGTCCTTGACCTCGTCCTTGAGGCCATCCTTGAGGTCATACTTGATATCGTCCATCGTCGTCTCCTGTTTCCACCGATTATGGACGATGGCACCGCGAATGGGCGCTACCGTGCGCGCGCAGCGCAGGGATGAGGAAGACGTGGCCAGTATGGCGCCCGCTCTGCCGGGACGTCCAGGAAGAAAAGCACGCTTCCATATGCGGGAAAATCATGCCCGGAAAATCACATATCGAAGTGCGAAAGGATTCGTTCTGAGATAAGGGATGCTGCCGTAGCCTTGCAATCACCGAATTGTCAAGACAAGGCGAAACCACATGAGCATCCTCCTGATTTCCGGCAGCCCCGCCGTTCCTTCCACCTCCAGCCGCCTGCTGCACCATATCGGCGACAAGCTGGCCGCCCACGGCTACCGCACCACGCGACTCAACGTGCGCGACCTGCCTGCGCAGGCATTGCTGGCGGCCGACAACACGGACGCCGTGGTGCGCGCCGCGCTGGCCGAAGTGGCCGATGCCCATGCGGTGATCGTCGCCACCCCTGTCTACAAGGCGGCATATTCCGGCGTGCTGAAAGCCTTCCTGGACCTGCTGCCGCAGAACGGCCTGGCCGGCAAGATCGTGCTGCCGGTGGCGACGGGCGGCAGCCAGTCGCACCTGCTGGCGCTGGACTATGCGCTGCGCCCCGTGCTGCATGCGCTCGAAGCGGACCAGGTACTGACCAGCATCTATGCCACGTCGCAGCAGGTGCAATGGAGCGAGCACGAAGGCGTGCTGCTGGCACCGGAGATCGCCGTGCGGGTGGCCGCCGGTGTGGCCACGCTGGACCGGGCACTGGGCTACAGAACCGCGGCTGAGGAAGCGGCGCGCGCCCCGGTGCGTTCGCTGCAGGATCACCCGTACGTGTCGCAGGCCGCATGATGACGGCACCGCAAGAACGCACGGTCCGCCGCCGCACGCTTGCTTTGCTCGTGGCCGCGGCCTTCGGGGCCACGGCTGCCGGATTCGCGCCGCTGGCCCAGGCGCAAGAGAACAAGGAACCGCGAAAGGTACTGCGCATCGGTTACCAGAAATACGGCACGCTCACGCTGCTGAAGGGGCGCGGCACGCTGGAAAAACGCCTGGCGCCGCAAGGCGTGACGGTGCGGTGGACGGAATTCCCGGCCGGCCCGCAACTGCTCGAAGGCCTGAATGTGGGCAGCATCGATTTCGGCACCGTGGGCGAGGCGCCACCGATCTTCGCGCAGGCCGCGGGCGCCGCACTGGTCTATGTGGGCAACGAGCCGCCGTCGCCGCACAGCGAGGCGATCATCGTCCAAAAAGATTCCAAGCTTGCGAGCGTCGCCCAGCTGAAGGGCAAGCGCGTGGCGCTGAACAAGGGCTCCAACGTGCACTACCTGCTGCTGCGGGCGCTGGAACAGGCCGGCGTGGCCTACAAGGATGTCCAGCCCGTCTACCTGCCGCCGGCCGACGCGCGCGCCGCGTTCGAGCGCGGCTCGGTGGACGCATGGGTGATCTGGGATCCGTTCTTTGCCGCGGCGCAGAAGCAGCTTGGCGCCCGCGTGCTGGTCGACGGCAAGGGACTGGTCGCCAACCACCAGTTCTACCTGGCCTCGCGCGGCTGGGCACGGGACAACGCGGCACTGCAGAAGGTGCTGCTGGAGGAGATCGCCAAGGTCGACGACTGGGGCCGCGACAACGCCAGGGAAGTGTCGGCGATCCTGTCCGCCCAGACCGGGCTCGATCCGGCCGTCGTCGAACTGGCCGCTTCGCGCTACAGCTATGGCGTGAAGCCCGTGTCGAACGAAGTGCTGCGCGAGCAGCAGAAGATCGCCGATGCCTTTGCAGCCCTGAAGCTGATCCCGAAACCCATCGCCATCAAGGATGCCGTGCTGGCATCGGCAAAGTAACCATCTTTACGGAGTATTCATGTCTTTGAATCTGTTCTGGTTCATTCCCACCCACGGCGACAGCCGTTACCTTGGCACGTCGAAAGGCGCGCGCGCCGTCGATGCCGACTACCTCCGGCAGGTGGCCGTGGCGGCCGACACGCTGGGCTACGACGGCGTGCTCCTGCCCACCGGGCGCTCGTGCGAGGATGCCTGGGTAGTCGCATCCTCGCTCATTCACGCGACGAAGAACCTCAAGTTCCTCGTCGCCGTCAGGCCCGGGTTGTCCACGCCCGGCCTGGCGGTGCGGATGGCCGCCACGTTCGACCGGCTGTCGAACGGGCGCCTCCTGATCAACGTCGTTACCGGCGGCGACCCCGCCGAACTGGCCGCCGATGGCCTGACCGCCGATCACGCCGAACGCTACGAGATCTCGGATGAATTCATCCGCATCTGGCGCGGCGCGCTGTCCGGCGAGGGCGGCGATGCCGGCTTCGACTTCGACGGCAAGCACCTGCAAGTGAAAGGCGCAAAAACGCTGTACCCGGCCGTACAGAAACCGTACCCGCCGCTGTACTTCGGCGGTTCGTCGGAAGCGGCGCACGAGCTGGCGGCCGAGCAGATGGACGTGTACCTGACGTGGGGCGAGCCGCCTGCCGCGGTGGCCGACAAGATCGCCGACATCCGCCGCCGCGCCGCGGCGCATGGCCGCACCGTGAAGTTCGGCATTCGCCTGCACGTGATCGTGCGCGAAACGAACGAGGAAGCATGGCAGGCGGCCGACAAGCTGATCTCGCACTTGGACGACGAAGTGATCGCCAAGGCGCAGGCCTCGTTTGCCCGCATGGATTCGGAGGGCCAGCGCCGCATGGCCGCGCTGCACGGCGGCCGGCGCGACAAGCTCGAAGTGTCGCCGAACCTGTGGGCCGGCGTGGGCCTGGTGCGCGGCGGTGCCGGCACGGCGCTGGTGGGCGATGCCGAAACGGTGGCAGCGCGCATCCGCGAATACCAGGAGTTGGGCATCGAGACGTTCATCTTCTCCGGCTACCCGCACCTGGAAGAGTCGTACCGCTTCGCCGAACTCGTGTTCCCGCTCCTCAAGGATGGGAAACTGCGGGGCAAGGAGCAGGGCGAGGTGTCGATCACGGGGCCGTTCGGCGAGGTGATGGCCACCGACATTGTGCCGAAGAAGGCGGCGTGAGATGACCAGCGCCGCGATTGCCTCCGCGCCCGCCGCTCCGGCGCGACCGGGTGCCTGGCCGCGCGTGCAGGCGGCGCTGGCCCCGTGGCTGCTGCCGATCTTCCTGCTGCTGGCATGGGAAATCTCGGCCCGCACCGGCTGGCTGTCGACCCGGATCCTGCCCGAGCCGCTGGCCGTGGCCACCGCGTTCTGGACGTTGGCCGCATCCGGCGAGCTGTGGGAACACCTGCGTACGAGCCTGTGGCGCGCCATGTCCGGCTTTGCGGTGGGCGCCGGCCTCGGGCTGGCCCTGGGCCTGCTGACGGGCAGCTTCCGCCGCGCCGAAACGCTGCTCGACACCACGCTGCAAATGGTGCGCAACATCCCGGCCCTCGCCCTGATCCCGCTGGTGATCCTGTGGTTCGGCATCGATGAAACGGCCAAGCTGTTCCTGCTGGCGGTGGGCGTGTTCTTCCCGGTCTACCTGAACACGTTCCACGGCATCCGCGCCACCGATGCGGGCCTGATCGAGATGGCGAAGTCCTATGGCCTGAAGGGCTGGCCGCTGTACCGCGACGTGATCCTGCCGGGCGCGCTGCCGTCGATCCTCGTCGGCGTGCGTTTCTCGCTGGGCCTCGTGTGGGTGCTGCTGATCGTGGCGGAAACGATTTCCGCGCAGGCCGGCATCGGCTACATGACGATGAACGCCCGCGAATTCCTGCAGACGGACGTGGTGCTGGTGGGGATCCTGCTGTACGCGATCCTTGGCAAGGTAGCCGACCTCGTTGCCCGTGCGCTGGAGCGCCGCCTGCTCCGCTGGAATCCGGGTTACAGCTGAACCTTCATTCGAGAGACCAAGATGCTGCATGCAACGTTACCTATCGATACCGAACCGTTTGCCTTCACGCCCGAGCCGGTGGAAGCTTCGCCCGCGCGGCGGCCATTGGCGCGGCAGGGCGTGGGCGTCCGCCTCGAAGGGTTGACGAAATCGTTCGGCCAGCGCCGCGTGCTCGATGGCGTCGGGCTGGAACTGAAGGCCGGCGAATTCGTGGCCATCGTCGGCCGCAGCGGCTGCGGCAAGAGCACGCTGCTGCGTACGATCGCCGGGCTGGACGCCGTCGACAGCGGCCGCGTGGCCGTGGGCAATGGCGTCCGGCAGGGGGAAGCTCCGCTGCGCATGATGTTCCAGGAAGCGCGGCTGCTGCCGTGGAAGACGGTGCTGGAAAACGTCGCGCTGGGATTGCAGAATGGATTGCACGCGGCCGCCGGCGCGCTCGCCGCCGTGGGCCTTGCGGACCGCGCCGATGCGTGGCCGGCGCAATTGTCCGGCGGCCAGCGGCAGCGCGTGGCGCTGGCCCGCGCCCTGGTGCATGAACCGTCGCTGCTGCTGCTCGACGAACCGCTGGGCGCCCTGGACGCGCTGACCCGCATCGAGATGCAGCAGCTGATCGAATCGCTGTGGCGCCAGCGCGGTTTCACCGCCGTGCTGGTGACGCACGACGTGCAGGAAGCGGTGGCGCTGGCCGACCGCGTGCTGCTGATCGAAGAGGGCCGCATCACCCTCGACCTCGCCGTCGACCTGCCGCGTCCGCGCCATCGCGGCAACCCCGCCTTCGCCGCGCTCGAGGAAAAGCTGCTGGACCGCTTGCTGGCGCGCTGATCCGCCACGGATTCCAACATCTTTTTAGTGTCGAGCTCGTGTTGTCGGACTATAGTCCGACTGCCAGGCACCGGGACACGGGCTCTGCCATTGCACTTCGCAGCAATGAGCGACCCGGATTCTGACCTCTTTTTAATGTTGAGCTTGTGTTGTCGGACTATAGTCCGACTGCCAGGCACCGGGACACGGGCTCATCGGGAATTCCCAGGCTGCATAGGCCATCCCGGTAACTTCCGCCTTTCCCCTTTGGCAGATAGGAAGCCGGCCCCGCGCGGGCTATGATGGTTTCCATTCCGGCGGGCGCCGCACTATCGATAATTTCGATAGCACAAGGGTAAATTTTCCGTTTTACACTACTCCCGGCCGCGGACATAATGCCGCATCGATAACTGATGATTAACCACCGGAGAGTACAAATGAAAAACCTGATCGCCCTCGCACTGGCCGCCGGCTTCTCGACCGCCGCACTGGCCGCGCCGGAAACCTATGTGATCGACGACTCGCACACGTTCGCGCGCTTCTCGTACACCCACCTCGGTTTCTCGACGCAGGAAAGCCGCTTCGACAAGACAAAGGGCAAGATCACCATCGACCGTGCCGCCAAGACCGGCTCGACCGAGATCACGATCGACACCAAGTCCGTCAACACGGGCAACGACACGTTCAACAGCCACATCAAGGGCGCCGACTTCTTCGACGTGGAGAAATTCCCGACCATCACGTTCAAGTCGACGAAGTTCAATTTCAGCGGCGACAGCCTGGCCTCGGTTGACGGCAACCTGACCATCAAGGGCATCACCAAGCCGGTGAACCTGAAGGTCACGTCGTTCAAGTGCCAGCCGCACCCGATGGCGAAGAAGGATGCCTGCGGCGCGAATGCCACCGCCACCATCAAGCGCTCCGAATTCAACGCCGGCAAGTATGCGCCGAACGTCAGCGACGAAATCACGCTGACGATGTCGGTCGAAGCGATCAAGGAGTAATCCCCGGCAAGGCCAGCGGGCAGCGGTCGCCCGGCAGTTTTTTAGTTCCAACCAAAGGAAAAAAGCATGAAGCGACTGATGCTCGCTGCCGCCATCGCGGCGGCAGGGACCAACACATCCATGGCAACCGACCTGATCGTCACCAATGCCAAGGTGGCGACGATGGTGAAGGAAGGGCAGTTCGTCCAGGCCGTGGCGATCGACAACGGCAGGATCTCGGCCGTGGGCACGAATGCCCAGGTGCTGAAGAAGAAAACCGCCAACACGCAGGTGATCGATGCGGGCGGCCGCACGGTGATTCCCGGCCTGAACGACTCGCATCTGCACATCATCCGCGAAGGCCTGAACTACAACGCCGAGCTGCGCTGGGATGGCGTGACGTCGCTGAAACGCGCGCTGGAAATGCTGAAGGAGCAGGCGGCCCGCACGCCGGAAGGCCAGTGGATCAAGGTGGTCGGCGGCTGGAACGAATACCAGTTCGAGGAAAAGCGCCTGCCCACGCTGGCCGAAATCAACGAGGCCGTGCCGGACAGGCCGGTGTTCCTGCTGTACCTGTACGGCCTGGGTTTCCTGAACCAGAAGGGCATCCAGGTCCTTGGCTACGACAAGGACACGCGGTACAAGGAAGGCGTCGTCGAACTGGGCGCGGATGGCAAGCCGACAGGGCTGCTGATCGCGAAGCCCAATGCGCTGATCCTGTATTCCACGCTGGCGAAGACGGGCATGCTGCCGCGCGACCAGCAGATCAATTCCACGCAGCAGTACTACCGCGAACTGAACCGGCTGGGCATCACCAGCGCGATCGACGCGGGCGGCGGCGGCCAGGCCTACCCGGACGACTATGCCGTCAGCCTCGAACTGGCAAAGGATGGCAAGCTCACGGTGCGCACGTCGTATTACCTGTTCGCGCAAAAGCCGGGCAAGGAGCTGGAAGACTACCAGCGCTGGCTCACGCAGACCAAGCCGGACAAGAACGATCACCTGTTCTACGCGAACGGCTACAACACCGAAGGCGGCGGCGAAAACCTCGTGTGGAGCGCGGCCGATTTCGAGAACTTCCTGGAACCGCGTCCGGACATGCCGGAGCACATGGAAGGCGAGCTGGAAGCGGTGCTGAAGCTGCTGGTGAAGAACCGCTGGCCGTTCCGCATCCACGCCACCTATGGCGAATCGATCGAACGCGACCTGGCCGTCATCGAAAAAGTCGACAGGGAGCTGGGGCTGAAGGGACTGCGCTGGTTCTTCGACCACGCCGAAACGATCTCGGACGCGCAATTGGCCAGGGTGCAGAAGCTCGGTGGCGGCATCGCCGTGCAGAACCGCATGTACTTCCAGGGCGAGGCGTACTGGAAGCGTTACGGCGCGCAGACGCGCCAGATGCCGCCGATCCGCACGATGCTGAAGATGGGCATTCCGGTCGGGCTGGGCACCGATGGCACCCGCGTGTCCAGCTATGGTCCGTGGCCGTCGGTCTACTGGGCGGTCTCCGGCAAGACGGCCGGCGGGCTGCAGATCTGGCAGGACAAGGACCGCCTGTCGCGGCACGAGGCGCTGCAGCTGATGACCCGGGGCAGTGCGTGGATGAGCGGCGAGGAAAAGCTGAAAGGCACGCTGGCCGTCGGCCAGTACGCGGACCTGGTGATCCTGCCGCAGGATTACTTCACCATGCCCGTCGACGGCATCCGCAACCTGGAAGCGGCGCTGACGATCGTGAACGGCAAGGTAGTGTATGCAAACGATACGTTCGGCAAACTCGCGCCGCCGGCACCGAACGTGCTGCCCGAGTGGAGCCCCGTGAAGTTCTACGGCGGCTACCAGAATCAATAACGTGAACCGGAGGGAAAGATGCTGAAACGCTTCATCGGAACCTCCACGCCGGATGCGGGCCTGCTGTTCGCCCGCCTGGCGGGGGCCGCGCTGCTGCTGTGGGTGCATGGCCTGCCGAAGCTGCTGCACTGGCAGCAGGAACTCGCGCACATCGACGACCCGCTGAACATGGGGCGCGGCGTCACGCTGGCCTGCGCGCTGTTCGCCGAGGTGGCATGCCCGCTCCTCATCGCGGCGGGATTGTTCACGCGGCTGGCCTGCCTGCCCGTGCTGTTCCTGCTCGGCGTGTCGATGGTGCTCGTGCATCCCGACTGGTCGATCGAGCAGGGCCAGTTCGGCTGGCTGCTGCTGATCGTGTTCGGCACGATCGCGCTGGCCGGCGCGGGGCGCTGGTCGCTGGACCGCCGGCTGGCGTCGGCCTGACGGCTACAGCCAGCCCAGCGCGCCCAGCAGGGCTCCCGCCGCCAGCAGCCACAGCAGGTGAATGCGGGTGCGCCAGATCACCAGCGCCGCCGTCACCGACACCGCGTACAGCGGCCAGTCGGTGGCGACGTTGCCGTTCGCGCTGCCGAGGACGATGCCGGTCGATACCAGCATCGCGATCACGAGGGGCGCCATGCCCTGCTTGAATGCGCGCACGAGGCGCAACTCGCGGTTGCGGTGGCCCCAGTTCGCTGCCAGCAGCATCAGCACGCTGGACGGGAGCAAGGCGCCGACCATCGTCACCACCACGCCCAGTGCCGCGGCGGCATAGCTGCCCGCGTTCATGCCCACGTTCCACCCCATCAGCGCCACGAACAGCACGTTCGGGCCGGGCGCCGCCTGGGCGATGGCGATCGAATCGTTGAACTGCGTTTGCGTCAGCCAGCCATGCTGCTCGACGAGGTAGCGGTGCATTTCCGCCGTGGTGGCGATCGTGCCGCCCACCGACATCAGCGATATCACGAGGTAATGGACGAACAGGTCGAGCCAGTCGTGCCACGCCAGGACAATCTGGATTTCGCCATTCATGGCTTCAGCCTGTGCCAGGTCAGCACGCAGCCGGTGCCGCCCAGCACGAGCAGGGCGGCCAGCATCGGTATGCGCACCACGACGAGGCCGATGACGCCCAGTGCCGCCAGGGGCAGCGTGATGGCCAGCGGCAGCGGGTGCTTGCGCAGCGTGGCCGCGAGCTTGATGCCGGTGGCGACGATCATGCCGGCCGCCACCGCGGCCATGCCACGCAGCGCGCCGGCAACGCGGGGATCGCTGGAATAATGGGAATAGACGGAGCCGAGCGTCAGCACCACGAGAGCCGGCACCAGCAGCAGGCCCAGCAGGGCAACGGCGGCGCCGCGCAAGCCGAAGAACCGGCTGCCGATGACGAGCGACAGGTTGCACACATTCGGCCCGGGCATGGTCTGTGCCACGGCCCATTCCTCGATGAAGTCGTCGTGCGTCATCCAGCGTCGCCGCTCGACGATTTCGCGCTGCACCACGGGCAGCACACCGCCGAAGCCCTGCAAAGCCAGCACGGTGAAAGCAATGAACAGTTCCGTCAGGGAGCGGGGGCGGGTCGGTGCATCGGTCATGGGGCGCTATTATCCGCGCCCTGTTGCCGTGTGTCCACGCGCTCCGTTGGCCAGAAGCGGCCTGTGCCGGGATTGGCAGCTTCAGCCGCCGCCGATGCCTTCCTGGATCACACCGCTGCCGCCGCAATTTTGGCAAGACTTGCCATCCTCCAGCCTGCCCGTGCCATGGCAGGCGGGGCAGACGTCTTCGCCGCTGCCGGGGGTGCCGGGTACCGCTTCGTCGCCGGGATTCAATGGTTCGCTCATGATGGTCTCCTTGGAAGAAGCCGCAGCATAGCGCGCCATGGCCGCGTGAACTGCGAGGCATCTAACACTGGCGACATTCGGTGCGGGGCGGCGCGCCGCGCCATGCGGGACAACGGCGGGTCGACTGCCGGGTTATGCACAAAAACCGGGAAAAAGAATCATCGAGAACTTTTTTGCACAGTGTGATGCCAATTCACCGATGGGCTCGCAAGTGCTTGATTTTATTGAGGGCCGGGTTTGCCTTTTGAACGGGCAGTTTAAGGAAAGTGGCGTCGTTACTGGCTTCTTGGGTTGTCAAGGGTGTCTTATCAACAAAGTTATCCCCAATCCGTGTGGATATTCGAAAAAACGCTTCAGAATCCACCACTTAGCTTGGCCTCGCAGAATGAAGCCGGCTATCGGGATGTCCATGTGGCGACGTGACTGGCCGGATGATGGCTGTATGCCTATACAGTTCCGTCCGCTGTGCCATCCGTGGCGAACCGGCCGTCCACCGTGAATTGTCCTGGCTCGGCGCCGGGACTGACGTGCAGGTGCACCGGCACGGCGGGTTCGCCCAGCCTGAGTTCGCCGCTCCAGCCCTGCCCGGCACGCAACGCGGCAAGTACTTCCCCGGCCGATTCGTGCACCGACCGCAATGCTGCCTCGGCGCGGGCAATGCGCTGCTCCGCTTCATGCAGGCTGTGGTAGCTGCGCAGCGATGCGATCACGGTCGTGAAGAGCTTGCGTGTCGTCAGGTCGGTCTTGCACCAGAAATCGTTGATATCGTAGTCCAGGATGATGCTGTGTTCCAGCGCCTGGCCGGGCTGGCCCGTCCGAAGGACCACGCGCACGAGCGGGTTGCCCAGCTCGTCGCGGATGCGCCGCGCCACCTTCAGGCCCGCATCGGCCGTCTCCATGATCACATCGAGCAGCACGAGCGCCGTGTCGTCATGGCTGCGCAGCACGGCCAGCGCTTCCTCGCTGCTGTAGGCATGCAGGAAGCACAGGCGCCGGCCCATGAAGTGTGCATTGCTGAGAGAGAATTTGGTGACGACGTGCACGTCGACATCGTCGTCGACAATCAGCACTTTCCAGGGCAACGGCCCGGCCGGCGCCTGGGTTTCCGGGGCCGCCATGTCGTCTTCTATCATCCAGCCTTCGCTGGCTTCATCCGTATTGACTTGCATGATTCACTCGCTGCGACGTGCATTAGACTACCTGACGGTGACACTATTCCTCAACGGCATTTTTGTCAAAGGTTGCGCCTGCAACGGCAACCAGGCGACAGGAGGAGGGTGCCTGCGAATATTTTTTTCGGCCGGCGGTCGGAGGTTCCCGCGGTTACCGAACCCATCTGTAAGTGCTTGATTTCACAAGACGAAAAATTTGCCTCAAGAACGGGCATTTTGTTGAAACCCGCACCAGTACTGAGTCTCCGGCTTGTCAAGCCCCGCTTGTCCACATCGTTATCCACAACTGAAGTGGATAAGTACAAAATAAGCTTTAAAAACTGCCTGTTAGCAAGGTTCTCTCAAGTGATGCTTCTGTTTAAGCTCAGCAATTCTTCCAGGAAGCGTTCGGCAGCCAGTCCGGGCGGCCATGGTTCCCAGGGCTTTCCACCATAGATCGGGTGCAGCGGATCCTCCGCCAGCGGCCGCATGCGGATCTTCAATGTGCGGCGCACTTCGTCCGGCGACCAGCCGACAGCGTGCACCGCCTCGCTGGCAGCCGCAAGGCGATCGGCGCGCTTGTGCGCGAGGTAGGCGGCCGGCGTCCATGTCGGCAAGCCGTAACGCAGGAATACGGCCTGTTCCAGCCGTTGCGTCAGGTCGCGGAATGCGCTACCGAGAAAGGGCTTCAGGACGGAGATGCAATCGAAGCCCAGCAGGCCTTCTTCCGCATCGTGCAGCAGCTCGCGCAGCGCGATGAGCGGATCGAGCGGCGCCGGTACCGCATTGCGCCGCAATTGCAGCACCGTCAGCGAATGCTGGGCCACCGACAGCGGCAGTGGCCAGGCCGAATGGCCGCCCCAGCGGTAGGTGCGCGCCAGGCCCAGGGCCAGGTCGGCATCCTCCCAATCCAGCGGGGTGGGGTCGAGCAGATCGAGACGCTTGCCGGATGGCATGCGAACCCAGGCACGGGTACCGGGGCGCGCAACCACCGGGCCGGCCGTCAGTCCCGATATTGCGCGGGGAGGCGAGGGATCGTTGCCCCGGTTGTCGTGCCGAATGACATCTTGCTGGCCGGCGCCATGCCCGTCGGCGCCGTTCTGATTGCATTTCATGGCGCTATCGTACCGCTTCCGGCGCCGCCGGGCGAGCCGGCAGTACGAAGCGGATCTCCAGCGCGTCCTGCACGGCCATTGCGCCGCCCATCACGGAAAAGGGCGTGATGCCGAAATCGGTCTGTTTCAGCACCAGCGTGCCGTGCGCCGTGATGGCTTGCGGGGTGGCGTCGACCGTTGCGGGCACGGTGTACCGGCGCGTGACACCGTGCAGCGTGATGTCCGCCTGCAAGGCGCCGGCGGCACCGGTCCGCTGTGCGCGCACTTCGATGAACGGATGGTTTTCCGCATCGAGCACTTTGGTCAGCATGTTGACGCGGGTGCCGGCGATGGCGTCGGCCGAAGGCTGTGTCGCCAGCCCGGCTTCGCGGCGCAGCGCCGCTTCATCGACCGTCATGCCGTCGAGGCGAAAGCGCAGCGCGGCCCGGCCGGCAGCCGGATCGACGTGGCCATCGATGCGGCGCGCCGCCACCACGTGGTCGTGGCCGAGCCGGGCCAGCGCGCCGCCACGGCGCACCGTTACCGCGATCAGCGCACCGTCGGTGATGGTCCATACCGGGCCGGACGCCCGGCCGGCGAGCAGGTCGGCGAAGGGATCGGCTGCCTGCACGGGCGCGGAGGAAGGTGCGGACGAAGCCGAGGAGGGGGGCGAAGCGGGCGCAGGAGGGGCCGGACCCCGCACCGGGGCACAGGCGGCCAGCAGCAGGCACGCCGCGATGCACCGCCGGCGCAGTGCGGTGGCGATGCCGGCGATTATTTCCAGTCTCCCGCGAAGTGCGATGTCATGGCCGTGTCATGTCGATGTGAGAAGATGGCCTCGCTCTTTCAAATCTCTCCCGATTTGAATCCTTTCACCCGCGTCGCTGACGCGGGTTTTTTTTGCCTGCGTTTCGTCGAGCCGGAACTGGCGCACGATGCGCGCCAGGCCCGCCGCTTCCTCCTGCATCGTGGCCGCCGCGGCCGCGGCTTCCTCGACCAGTGCCGCGTTCTGCTGCGTTACCTGGTCCATGTGCGTGATCGCCGTGTTGACCTGCTCGATGCCGGCCGACTGTTCGTCGCTGGCGGTGCGGATCTCGGCCATGATGTTCGTGACGCGGCGCACGCTGTCCACCACTTCCTGCATCGTGGCGCCGGCCTGTTCGACGAGCTTGCTGCCCGCTTCCACCTGGCCGACCGAGTTGCCGATCAACGCCTTGATCTCGTGCGCGGCGGCGGCGCTGCGTTGCGCCAGCGTGCGCACTTCGCCGGCCACGACCGCGAACCCGCGGCCCTGCTCGCCGGCGCGCGCCGCTTCCACCGCCGCGTTCAGCGCCAGGATATTGGTCTGGAATGCGATACCGTCGATGACGCCGATGATGTCGACGATCTTGCGCGCCGATGCATCGATCGAACCCATCGTATCGACCACTTGCGACACGACGTTGCCGCCCCGCGCCGCCACTTCGGAAGCGCTCTGCGCCAGCTGGTTGGCCTGGCGCGCGTTTTCCGCATTCTGGCGCACGGTGGCGGTCAGTTCTTCCATCGAGCTGGCCGTTTCTTCCAGGTTGCCGGCCTGTTGCTCGGTACGTTCCGACAAGTCCTGGTTGCCGCTGGCGATCTCGCCGGAGGCATGGGCGATCTGGTCCGCACCGCTGCGCACCTGGCCCACCACGGCGGACAGGCTGGCGCTGATGCCGTTCATCGCGCGCGTCATGCGGGCAATCTCGTCATCGCCGTCGACGACCAGTTGCACGGTCAGGTCGCCGGCGGCGATCTGCGTGGCGGCCTGTTCGACCTGGCGCAGCGGCTGGGTGATGTAGCGACGCACGCCGAAGAACATCACGGCCGAGAAGCCCAGCAATGCTGCCACGCCGGCCCCGATGTACCAGTTGCGCAGCTTCGTTGCCTCGGCCGTGATTTCCGAGCGATACGCGCCGCCGGCAATGACCCAGTTCCAGTCCTTGAACGTGGAATAGGCCACGATCTTTTCACGGGGCGTCGTTTCGTCCGGGTTCAGCCATGGATAGGTGATCAGGCCGTCCTTCTTTTCCAGGATCTCGCGGATGAACGGGCGCCCGTCGGAATCCTTCGAATCGAGGATCACCTCGCCTTCAAGCTTGGGGTGCACGACCAGCTTGCCGTAGTTGGCACCGGGCGTGGCATCGAGCACGTAGAAATAACCGGTGGTACCCACCTTGATCGACTTGATCCGCTCCTTCAGCGTGGCCATTTCCTTCGACACGTCGACGCCCACGTACAGCACGCCCACCACCTTGCCGGCGGCATCGCGCACCGGATCATAGCGGGTAATGAACTGCTTGCCGAACAGCGTGGCCAGGCCGGTGTAGCTCTGGCCGGAGCGCAGCACGGCATAGCCGGGGTGCTTGTGGTCGAGGGCCGTGCCGACCGCGCGGCTGCCGTCTTCCTTCTTGGTGGTGGTCGACACGCGGATGAAATCGTCGCCGGAAGCGACGAACACGGTGGCGCCGCCGCCGCTCGCCGCGGTGAAGCGGTCGGGAATCGTGAAATCATTGTTCAGCACCGCGTCGCCGAGCTTCAGCGCCGGCGTGCTGCGGCCGCCAACCTCGACGGCAGCTGCCGGATCCAGCGAGAAATCGCCCTTGAACTCGGCCGCCAGCACTCTTGCAAAGGCATTGACTTCGCTGGTGACGGCGGTATTGAACAGATCCACCATATTCTTCACGCCCGCCAGTTCCTGCTGCGTGGCGGAAACCGCGCGTTCTTCGAGCATCCGCGATGTGCTCATGCTGATGAGCGTGATCAGGGCCGCAAGCGTAATGGAGAGCAGGCCGAACGTCATCGCCGTGATGCGTGTGCCGACGCTCCAGTTGCGCAAATTGAATGTGGTGGTCTTTGTCATGGAAAGATCGGGTCGAAGGGTGAATCTCACATCAGCCAAGGCTGGTCCTTTCCCATTATCGGCGTGCCTTGGGGAAACTTAAATAAAGATCGTCATCCGTGTGTCTTGCCAGCAACTACGTACTAACCCGTAGGGAATGCCGTGCCTGAAATATTGATGAAGTTTCTTTAATGAAGTTCTAAGCCTGATAGAAACGTTCGATGGCAAAGTGTACCTGTACCGCGCAATTGCTGTTGCGCGGCAGGTTGCCGGATTCCTCAATCCGGCACGATTTCGCGGCCGCGGCAATTGTCGGTTATTCGATCACCCGATCGTCCGATATTTGCGCGGCAAGCACGATTCAATCCCCGCGCTCTCGACAGAAAGCGTTTTAACCGGTCCCCTCCTCAGATTGCGGCCGGTTTTTTTTTGCCTGTGCATTTCCGGCAATCGGTTAATGACGGATATGTCGTGCCATATTCTTGCAACATTGTCACGCAATGCGCTTGTACCACGATTGCCCCGCGATCAGCTGGCAATAATTTCCGGCATGGCGCTCGTCGGCATCCAGTTCGCGATCGATACCGAGCACGCCGAGCACGGCAAGGCTGTCGTGGAACAGGTGCAGCACGCGCTGGCGCAGCAGCGGGCCGAAATCGGGGAGGGCGCGGCGGCACAGGATCAGCTGGAATTCGTTGAACGAGGAATCGGTGACGAGATTGTATTGCGCCCAGACGATGCGGCTGCGCAGCTGCGGCACGGGCACGAGCCGGCCCTGCTCGAGCTGGAAATACTCGGACAGCCGGCCGCTGCCGCCGGCCCGCTCGTAACAGCGCTGGTAATCTCCCATCTTTTCCAGCGGGATGGATGCGTTCAATGCTTCGTCCAGCAGTTCGTCGCTCGATACCGTCGCATGGATCTCCGTGCGCCACAGCAGCTGGCGCTCGGCCAGCAGCACGGCCGCCGTCCACGCCTGCTCGGCGCCGGCACAGTCGGCCAGCCACACCTTCGGCAGCGGCGCGCCGGGCAGGCATTGCTCGGCCACGGCGAGCAGCTGCACCGCTTCGTCGCGATCGTCGAACATCGATGCCGGCGCCACGCCCAGCGCACGCAGCAGCGCGCTCGACGCGGCCCCGTCATGCAATACGCGGTCCTGCAGCTGCGAGATCGTGCGCAGGCCGCGCCGCGCCATGAGGCCATGCAGCTTGCGCTTGACGGCGCCCCGGTCGTGGTTGCGGAAGTCGAAGCCGAGGCGCTGCGCCACCGCCTCCAGCAGCAGCGACAATTCCAGTGTTTCCACTTCCGGTTCCGGCACGTGCCGGCGCTCGATGAACGCGCCATCGGGAACCCCGGCATGCGCGCGGGCGTGCGACCGGAGGTATGCCTTGTTCTGCGCCGACATCAGTGCAACCACACGCGCATGAGCGACAGCAGCTGGGCCACGTCCACCGGCTTGGTGATGTAGTCGGAGGCGCCGGCCGCGATGCACTTGTCGCGGTCGCCCTTCATGGCCTTCGCCGTCAGCGTAATGATCGGCAGCGACTTGAATTTCGGGATGCGGCGGATCGCCCGCATCGTGTCGTAGCCATCCATCTCCGGCATCATGATGTCCATCAGCACGATCTCGATCGTCGGATCGCGCTCCAGCACCTCGATGCCGTCGCGGCCGTTTTCGGCGAACGATACCTGCATCTGCTCCCGTTCCAGCAGCGAGGACAGGGCGAAGATGTTGCGCAAGTCGTCATCGACGATCAGCACCTTGCGCCCGGCCAGGCCCGAATCCTGCGCGTGCACCTGTTCGAGCATGCGGCGCTGCGGTTCCGGCAGGCTGGCATGCGAACGGTGCAGGAACAGCGCCGTCTCGTCCAGCAGGCGCTCGGGGGAGCGGGCATCCTTGATGACGATGGTCTTGGCGTAGCGCTTCAGCTTGGCCACTTCGCGGCGGTTCAGGTCCTTGGCGGTGTTGATGACCACCGGCAGGTCGCGCAGCGTCAGGTCCTTGCCGATGATGTCGAGCAGGTCGAAGCCGGAAATGTCGGGCAGCGTCAGGTCCAGCACCATGCAGTCGAAATGGCTGGTGCGCAGTGCCGCCAGCGCTTCCTTGCCGGTACCGACCGCGGTGATGTCCACGTCGGTGGCGCCGATCAGCGCCACGATCGCATCGCGCTGGCCTCCCTCGTCATCGACGACGAGCAGGCTGCGCTTGCCGCCCAGCAGGAACTTCTGGATCCGCGCGAACTGCTCGGTCAACGCTTCCTTGCTGACGGGCTTGTTCATGAACGACATCGCGCCGGAACGCAGCGCCCGCTCGCGCTCGCGCGACGCCGACATCACGTGCACGGGGATGTGCCGCGTGCCGGGATCGCGCTTGAGGCGGTCCAGCACCGTGAAGCCGTCGATGTCGGGCAGGTCGAGGTCGAGCAGGATCGCCGACGGCACGTAGTCGCGTGCCAGCGACAGGGCCGAATCGCCCTGCACGGTGACGATGCCCTTGAAATTCTTTTCGCGGGCAAATTCCAGCACGATCTTGGCGAAGCGCTCGTCGTCCTCGATGATCAGCACCGATGGATCGCCCGGCGCCGTCAGGCCCCGGTCATCCAGCGTGGCGCCGTAGGTCTCGCTGTCCGCATCCGTGTCGCCCGTCGCCAGGCTGGCCGGGTCGGTCGCGAATTCGTCGGCCGGTGGCGCCGAGTAGATCACCTTCGGCGGCATCGGCACGGCGCGCAGCGCGGCGGGGCGCGGCTGGTCGATGGCAACGAAGCCGGCGCGGTTGTAAGGCAGGTACAGGGTGAAGGTGGAGCCGCTGCCGACCGTCGACTCCACGCGGATCTCGCCGCCCAGCAGGCGCGCCAGCTCGCGCGAGATCGACAGGCCCAGGCCCGTGCCGCCATACTTGCGGGCGGTGGAGCCGTCGGCCTGCTGGAATGCTTCGAAGATCAGCTGCAGCTTGTCCGAAGCGATGCCGACGCCGGTATCCTTCACGGAAAACGCGAGCACCGCGTCGGCACTGGCCAGACTCGGATTGTCGGCACTCCAGCCATGCTCGACCAGGCCGATATCGAGCGACACCTGGCCGTGCGAGGTGAACTTGAACGCATTCGACAGCAAGTTCTTCAGTACCTGCTGCAGGCGCGTCGTGTCCGTCATCAGCGAGGCGGGCAGGTTGTCGCGCAAACCCACGGTAAAGCCGAGATGCTTGGCTTCGGCCATGTGGCGGAACGTGCGGTCCACGTAGTTGCGCAGGTTGGCGAAGCGGTATTCGGACACGTCCAGCGTGACAGTACCCGATTCGATCTTGGACAGGTCGAGGATGTCGTTGATCAGCGTGAGCAGGTCGGAGCCGGAGCCGTGGATCGTCTTCGCGAATTCCACCTGCTTGCCCGACAGGTTGCCGTCCGGGTTGTCGCCCAGCTGCTGCGCCAGGATCAGCAGGGAGTTCAGCGGCGTGCGCAGTTCGTGCGACATATTGGCCAGGAACTCGGACTTGTATTTCGACGACAGCGCCAGCTGCGTGGCCTTTTCCTCCAGCGCCAGCTTGGCCTGCTCCACCTCGCGGTTCTTGCGTTCCACCTCGATGTTCTGCTCGGACAGCAGGCGCGCCTTTTCCGCCAGTTCCTGGTTGGTCTGCTGCAGTTCCTGCGCGAGCGACTGCGACTGCGTCAGCAGGGACTCCGTGCGGCTGTTCGCCTCGATCGTGTTCAGCACCACGCCGATCGATTCCATCAGCTGGTCGAGGAAGGACAGGTGGGTTTCGGTGAACCGGTCCAGCGAGGCGATTTCAATCACCGCCTTGACCTGCTGCTCGAACAGGATCGGCAGCACGACGATATTCGTCGGCGGCGCCGACCCCAGGCCGCTGGAAACGACGATGTAGTCGCGCGGCACATCCGTCAGCCAGATGCGCACCTTTTCCAGCGCGCACTGGCCCACCAGGCCTTCACCCGGCAGGAACGACGTGGGCACCTTGCGGCTGGAGCGATAGCCATAGCTGGCAATCATGCGCAGTCGCGCGTCGTCCATCTGCGAATCCATCATGTAGAACACGCCGTGGTGCGCCGACACGAGCGGCGCCAGTTCCGAGAGGATCAGCTTCGTCACGGCCTGCAGGTCGCGCTGGCCCTGCAGCAGGCGCGTGAAGCGCGCCAGGTTGGTCTTCAGCCAGTCCTGCTGCGCGTTCTTCTGCGTGGTTTCCTTCAGGTTGCGGATCATCTCGTTGATGTTGTCCTTCAGGTACGAGACTTCGCCGCGCGCTTCCACCTGGATGGAACGCGACAGGTCGCCGCGCGTCACGGCCGTCGCCACTTCGCCGATCGCGCGCATCTGGTTCGTCAGGTTCGCCGCCAGCTGGTTCACGTTCTCGGTCAGGTCCTTCCACGTGCCGGCCACGCCGGGCACGTTGGCCTGGCCACCCAGCTTGCCTTCGGTGCCCACCTCGCGGGCCACGCGCGTCACTTCGGAGGCGAACGACGACAGCTGGTCCACCATCACGTTGATCGTGTCCTTCAGTTCCAGGATCTCGCCCTTCACGTCCACCGTGATCTTCTTCGACAGGTCGCCGCGCGCCACGGCGGTGGTCACGGCAGCGATGTTCCTCACCTGGCCCGTCAGGTTCGACGCCATGAAGTTCACGTTGTCGGTCAAATCCTTCCATGTGCCGCCCACGCCGGGCACGTAGGCCTGGCCACCCAGCTTGCCTTCGGTACCGACTTCACGCGCCACGCGGGTGACCTCGGAGGCAAAGGAAGACAGCTGGTCGACCATCACGTTGATGGTGTTCTTCAGCTCCAGGATCTCGCCCTTCACGTCCACCGTGATCTTCTTGGACAGGTCGCCGTTCGCCACGGCCGTCGTCACCTCGGCGATGTTCCTCACCTGGCCCGTCAGGTTGCCGGCCAGCTGGTTCACGTTTTCCGTCAGGTCCTTCCACGTGCCCGCCACGCCGGGCACGTTGGCCTGGCCACCCAGCTTGCCTTCGGTGCCCACCTCGCGCGCCACGCGCGTCACTTCCGATGCAAAGGAGTTCAGCTGGTCGACCATCACGTTGATGGTGTTCTTCAGTTCGAGGATCTCGCCCTTCACGTCGACCGTGATCTTCTTCGACAGGTCGCCGTTCGCCACGGCCGTCGTCACGTCCGCGATGTTCCTCACCTGGCCGGTCAGGTTGCCCGCCATGGAGTTCACCGAGTCGGTCAGGTCCTTCCACGTGCCGGCCACGCCCTTCACCTGCGCCTGGCCACCGAGCTTGCCTTCGGTGCCGACTTCGCG
The DNA here is from genome assembly GCF_055502675.1 of Pseudoduganella sp. jia 12. NCBI lineage: Bacteria > Pseudomonadati > Pseudomonadota > Betaproteobacteria > Burkholderiales > Oxalobacteraceae > Pseudoduganella > Pseudoduganella sp. jia 12. The sequence continues at coordinate 80,843 of NZ_JBUXKP010000001.1, read as the reverse complement.
CGCCACGCGCGTCACCTCGGAAGCAAACGAAGACAACTGGTCGACCATCACGTTGATCGTGTTCTTCAGTTCGAGGATCTCGCCCTTCACGTCCACCGTGATCTTCTTCGACAGGTCGCCGTTCGCCACGGCGGTGGTCACGGCCGCGATATTCCTCACCTGGCCCGTCAGGTTCGATGCCATGAAGTTCACGTTGTCGGTCAGGTCCTTCCACGTCCCGCCCACGCCGGGCACGTAGGCCTGGCCGCCCAGCTTGCCTTCGGTACCGACCTCGCGGGCCACGCGCGTCACTTCGGAGGCAAAGGAACGCAGCTGGTCCACCATCACGTTGATGGTGTCCTTCAGCTGCAGGATCTCGCCGCGCACGTCCACCGTGATCTTCTTGGACAGGTCGCCGTTCGCCACCGCCGTGGTCACCTCGGCGATATTGCGCACCTGGGACGTGAGGTTGCCGGCCATCGAGTTCACCGAGTCCGTCAGGTCCTTCCATGTGCCGGCCACGCCCTTCACCTGCGCCTGGCCGCCCAGCTTGCCTTCGGTGCCGACTTCGCGCGCCACGCGCGTCACCTCGGACGAGAACGACAGCAACTGTTCCACCATCGTGTTGGCGGTGGTGGCGGCACGCAGGTATTGGCCCTTCAGCGGGTGGCCGTCGACCTCCAGCGCCATCGTCTGCGACAGGTCGCCCTTGGCCACGGCGCCGATCACGCGCGCCATCTCGGTGGTGGGGCGCACCAGGTCGTCGATCAGCGTGTTGGTCGCGCTGATGATCGTGGCCCAGCCGCCGGACACGTTGCTGACGGAGGCGCGCTGCGTCAGGCGGCCTTCGCGGCCCACCACGCGCGACACGTCGGTGACCGACTTCACGATGCGGTCGTTGGTGTCGATGATGTCATTCAGCGTATCGGCGATCTTGCCGGAAACGCCGGTCCAGTCCGACGGCATGCGCGCCGAGAAATCGCCTTTTTTCAGTGCCATCAGGGTTTGCAGGATCAGCTTCAGATCCAGTTCCTCGGGCAGTTCGGTCATGTCGTTCATCGACCAGTCCTTCTTGTCATCGGGATTATTGTTCAAGTAAATCGGTCAGGCGCAGCGCCGGCAGGGCCTGTGCCAGTTCGGTCGCGGTGCGCGGCACGCAGAACAGGGCGCCCTGCCAGCTGTCGCAGCCCAGCGTCGCCAGCACGGCCAGCTGGTGGGCATGGTCGACACCGGTCGCAGCCACGTTCATCGACAGTGCCCGGGCCAGGTGCACGATGGCGGCCACCAGGTCGGTGCCGCCGGCATCGTCGCCGATATTGCGCACGAACGTGCTGTCGATCTTCAGGATGTCGAGCCCCAGCTTCTTGCAGGCGGCCAGGCTGGTGCCGGCGTGGCCGAAGTCGTCCAGCGCCAGCAGCACGCCGCCGCCCTGCAACTGGCGCAGCACCGGCTCGATCGCCGCATGGTGCGCGGCCAGCAGCGTTTCGCAGATGTCCAGCACGATCGCGCCGGCGGGCAGGGCATGCCGGCGCACTTCGGCCAGCAGGCGGGCGGGCAGGTCCGGTCCCAGCGCCGGCGCGGCCAGGTTCAAGGCCACCCTGGCCGTGGCCAGCGGTGATGTGGACTGCGGTGATGTGGACTGCGGCGTGGCGCCGACGCGCCACGCGGCCGCCTGCGCGCAGACCGTCGCCATCACCCAGGAGTCGACGCGCTCGAGCAGGCCGCGGTCCTGCACCATCGGCAGGAAATCGGGGGCGTCGATGCGGCCCAGCCGCGGATGGTGCCACACCAGCAGCGCCTCCACGCCGCACACGCGGCCGCCGGCCAGGTCCACCTGTGGCTGGTACAGCAGCGCGAGTTCGTCGTGGACCAGCGCATGGCGCAACTCGCCCGTCCATTGTTCGCGCGCATGTTCGCGGCGGTTCATCTCTTCGTGGAAGAAACGGATGTTGCCGCCCTGGCTGGCACCCTTGCCGACGTGGCTTTCCCGCTCTTCCTTCGCGCGGTACATCGCCAGGTCGGCGCTTTTCATCAGCGCGCGGGCGCTGGCGCCATCGTGCGGGTAGATGGCGATGCCGATGCTCGTGGAGGTGTGCACCCGGTGCCCGCCGATCGAGAAGGGCCGCGCATGTGCGTTGGCGATCTTGCGCGCGACACGCGCCGCGTTCTCGCCGGGGGCCTTGCCTTCGATGAGTACCACGAATTCGTCGCCGCCCAGCCGCGCCACCACGTCCGAGGCGCGCACTGCGGCCGACAGCCGCGCCGCCACCTGCCGCAGCAGCTCGTCGCCGACATCGTGGCCGAAGCCATCGTTGATCTGCTTGAAATCGTCCAGGTCGAGGAACAGCAGCGCGAACTGGCTGCGCCGGCGATCGCTCGACGCCACCGCGTGTTCCAGGTGCTGGATCAGCGAGCGGCGGTTGACGAGGCCGGTCAGCGCATCCCGGGTCGACAGCTCGTGGGCGCGCTGCTCGGCCTGTTTACGCTCGGCCACCTCCAGCTCCAGGTCGCGATTGGCCTGCTCCAGGTCCTGCAGCCGCTGCGAGCGCAGTTCGGCATTGATGCGGCGCGTTTCCTCGGCATGGGCCTGCAGCTGCAGGTGCTTGCGGGTGAGGTCGACGAAGGTGCGCACCTTGGCCCGCACCACCTGGGGAACGAGCGGCGCGCACAGGTAGTCGGCCGCTCCCTGCTCGTAGGCGCGCAGCCGCTGCGCCTCGTCGCCGGCCGAGGCGGTGACGAAGACATGCGGCACCGTGGCCGAACGGGGATGCGAACGGATCTCGGCGGCTGTCTCGAAGCCATCCATGCCGAGCATCTCCACGCCGAGGAGAATCAGGGCGAAATCATGGCGCAGCACTTCGCGCAGCGCCTCGTGGCCGGACCGGGCCTTGACGAGCTCGTAACCGAACCCGTCGGCATCGACGCCCAGCAGGCTCTCCAGCGCCAGCAGGCTGGCGGGATCGTCGTTTACGAGAAGGACTTTGGGAATATGCACAAGGACGTTACCCGGTTTGTCTTGCTTGTAGTTTTGTTGTCGTAAAAGATACGCTTGTGCGGGCGCCAGTCAAGCAGATTCATCCGCGGCCCGGATGGGAATATAGCAAAAACGAAATTGCAGCAGGAAACTATCGAGCATGGGCACCAGGGGCGGCTGGCGTGGCCGGGGGCGGAGCGCCTGCGGACGCGGGCTCGCGGCCGCACCGCTGGCCGATGCAGGGAGTGCCGGGAGCGGCGAGAACGCTTGGTCCATGTCTCGGCATTGTTGCATTTGGGGACAAAAATGGGACAGACGTGCACGGATGCCGGGTGCAGCATCCGGTACTTGTGTTCTCTTTCTGTGCCCGGAGGAACGGTATGCCCAACTCGCTGCGAGCGCTGGCAATGGCCATGGTTGTGACGCTGTGTTCCGGTTGCCTGTCGGATCGGGCTTATCACAACGACCTGGCCAGCACGCCCGCCACGCCGGTCGATACGGATACGGACGGCAGGTATATGCTGGCCCATGTCGAATTCGATGACCAGGGCTGGTTTCACGACGTGCGGCAGCGGCAGGCGTTGTTCGAGACACTGCATGGGCAGAAAGCGCGCAACCAATCCATGCTGATCGTTACGTACACGCATGGCTGGAAGCACAATGCGGGTGCGAACGACACGAATCTGCGCGATTTTCGCAAGCTGCTCGAGGAGCTGGCGGCGATCGAGCGTAAGCGGCGGCCGAACGACACCCGTACCGTCGTGGGCGTGTATGTCGGATGGCGTGGCGCCAGCGTGTCAGTGCCGTTCGTGGACAACCTTACTTTCTGGACGCGCAAAGCCGCTGCCGAGCGTATAGGGCAGCGCTCCGTGAAACAGCTTTTCTTCGAACTCAACCAGTTCCGCACGGTGGCCAATGGCTGGGACATTCCCGACCAGCTGGCGCGGGACGATGAAACGCAGCTGATCTTCGTCGGTCACAGCTTCGGTGGCCTGATTACCTATCACGCGCTCTATTCGGCAATTCTGGAACGCGGCCTGCAGGTCGACAAGTCCGGCCGGTACCGGCCGGCGAAAAGCGTTGGCGACTTTGTCTTGCTGGTCAATCCGGCGTTCGAAGGCGCGGACTACGAGCCGATCTGGCAGGCGGCCCGGTCGCGCGGCTGCTTTCCACCGGCGCAGAAACCGGTCATGGCGATCATCACGTCCAGTGCGGATGCGGCAACGCGCGTGGCATTCCCCCTCGGGCGCCTGTACACCTACCTGCAGTCGGCGCCGTTGCCGGGCGAGCGGGAGGCCGTCCTGCACACGGTGGGGCACCTCGACCGCTACCGCACGCACCGCCTGGTCGACTCGCCTGCCGGGGAAACAGGGCCAGCGCCCGATGACGCGGCGCCGCCCAACGTCGAACCCGTCACGAAAATTCTCGATCTGCAATTGGTAAAGACAGACAATGCCGTGCCCATGCGCATGCCGTATCTGGTGATCCAGGCAGGGCCGGGGCTGATTGCCGATCACAGCGACTTCTGGAACGAACGCTTCCGCAAGTTCTCCGTCCGTTTCATCACGACCCAGATCCTTTCACTGAAGATCAAGGGCGAGGAAACACGGGGGCGTCCACCGGGACTGGAACGTGACGATTGCCCGGGTGTTATTGGCAAGACACCACGGTGACTTATCAGTGTATTGCGGGTGGACCTGTTGGGGTCGTATGGTAACCTGCGGCTCCTCCTTGCAAAGGGTGGTTAGAAACAATCAGCAAGGATCGCGTAACTAATCTCGCCGGATTGGATCATTGGACAATGGATCAGCGCTTGCTAACCGAAATGGCGGATCTGCTGGGTTCCGACGGCACGAACTACTCGGTTTTCCTCAGGACTTACTCGAGCGCCACTAAAGACGGGGACGATATTGACGAAATCGTCAAAGAGCTGGTCGGTCACGATGTGATCGTCGGGGATGTTATTGATTTGAATACTGCGGAGGTACTGGATGCGCTTCGCCAGGCTCTTGGTTATGTTGGCGACGAGTCTGACGGACCAGGCGCGAAAACCCTCGCGTCGGAGGATTTCGCTGGCCTGTTGAATACTGTTCTTGAAAGTGTTTCGCAGCTGGGCGAAACAAGCCATCGGATAAAATCGTTTCGATTCGAGCAGGGACATCCGGCCTATCCGGTCTTTTGGGATTTCGCGTTTCTCTTTCGACGAAACACCGGCCATGTAATGCTCGTCGGGTGCAGTTCGGACTAGGTGCTTTCGGGGGAGCCGTCGTCCACTGGACAGCATGAATCGCTCTGCGGTGATCGCTCAGCAGGCGCTCGCAGCTGCCAACGACTGCATGGTTGCTTCCGCGCTACGTCAACTGCGCCAGCAGGAACGCATACGTCAGCGCCCACATCTTCGCCTGCTGGTCGTTGTTGGCGGCGCCGGCATGGCCGCCCTCGGTGTTTTCCCAGTACAGCACGTCGTGCCCCTGTTCGCGCATCTTCGCCACCATCTTGCGGGCGTGGCCAGGGTGCACGCGGTCGTCGCGGGTCGACGTCGTGAACAGCACGCGCGGGTAGTGCTTGTCGGGGAAGACGTTGTGGTACGGCGAATAATCGGCGATGTATTGCCACTGCGCGGGATCGTCCGGGTCGCCGTATTCGCCCATCCAAGAAGCACCGGCCAGCAGCTTGCTGTAGCGGCGCATGTCCAGCAGCGGTACCTGGCAGACGACGGCGTTGAACAGGTCCGGGCGCTGCGTCAGCGCGGCGCCCACCAGCAGGCCGCCATTGCTGCCGCCCATGATGCCCAGGTGGCGCGGGCTCGTGATCCGGCGCTTGATCAGGTCTTGCGCGACGGCGATGAAGTCGTCGAAGGCGCGCTGGCGGTTTTCCTTCAGCGCGGCCTGGTGCCAGCGCGGGCCGAACTCGCCGCCGCCGCGGATATTGGCCAGCACGTACACGCCGCCGTGCGCCAGCCATGCCGCGCCGGTAACGCCGCTGTAGAACGGCTTCAGCGAGATCTCGAAGCCGCCGTAGCCATACAGCACGGCGGGATTGCTGCCGTCGGCCTTCGTGTCCTTGCGCTGGACGACGAAGTAGGGCACCTGCGTGCCGTCCTTCGATGGCGCGTGGAATTGCCGTACTTCGTAAGGGGAGGCGTCGAAGAAGCCGGGCAGCGATTTCAGCGGCGTGCGTTCGTCGCTGCCGGCGCGGGCGAGGTACACCGTGGTCGGTGTCAGGAAATCGGTCACGGTCAGGAAGTAGTCGTCGGACGCGATCGCGTCGAGCGGCGCCACTTCCAGTGTGCTGAATGATGACTGCGAGGCGGCTGGCGCATCGACATCGCGGCGCTGCCAGCGGCCATCGGCGTGGCGCAGCTCGACGAGCCGGTTCTTCACGTTGTCGAGCACGTTCAGCAGCAGGGCCGAACGGGTCGATGCCACGCCGTCCAGCGATGTCGTCGGCGTCGGCGTGAACAGCACCTCGAACTGGCGTTCGCCCGCCATGAAGCGGCGGAAGTCCGTGGCCAGCAGCGCGCCCTGCGGATAGGTCCGGCCGGCGGTGGTCCAGTCCGAGCGCAGGTCGATGACCAGCTGGTCGCGCACGGTGTAGGCGCGGGCATCGTCCGGCTTGTCCACCTTCACCAGCCGGTCGCCTTCGCGCAGGAACAGCTCGCTGCTGTAGAAGCCGACCTGGCGCATCACGAACTGGAACGCGTGGCCGGGCGTGAAGTCGCGCCAGGCGCCCACGCCCAGGTCCGTCGGCAGCGCTTCGTACACGGTGCGGGCGGCGGCCAGCGGCGTGCCGCGCCGCCATTCCTTCACGATGCGCGCGTAGCCGGACGACGTCATCGAGCCGGGGCCGAAATCGGTGGCCACGAACAGCGTGTCGGCATCGATCCATGCCGTATCCGTCTTGGCTTCGGGCAGGTTGAAGCCATCGGCGACGAAGCTGCGCGACGGCATGTCGAATTCGCGCACCACGACCGCGTCGCCGCCGCCGCGCGACAGCGACAGCAGGAAGCGCTCGCCCTTCGGGTACAGCGACGATACGCCGCTCCACACCCAGTTCTCGTTTTCGTCGGCGGCCAGCCTGTCGATATCGAGCACGGTATCCCATTGCGGATCCGGCAGGCGGTACTGTTCCGGGGTGGTGCGCCGCCAGATGCCGCGCACGTGATCGGCATCGCGCCAGAAGTTGTACAGGTAGTCGCCATGCTTGCGCACGAACGGGATGCGCTCGTGCGAGTTCAGGATGGTTTTCAGGCGGTCGTGGATGCCGGCGTAGCGCGGCCCCGCTTCGAGCTCGCCGAGCGCCACGTCGTTCTGCCGACGTACCCACGCCAGCTGGCGTTCGCCGCCCACGTCTTCGAGCCACGCGTGCGGATCATCGGAAAGCGGGGCGGCGGGAGGGGACGAAGGCATGCTGGCTCCTGGATCGGCGGAAGCCGTACTCTACACGATGGCTGCCGTCCTTCGCATCCGTGTGGCAAATGTCGCGCCGTGCTGTCACAATCGCAACTCGTCATCGTTCTGGGAGTTTCCATGCGCATCGCCACCTTCAACATCAACGGCATCGGTGCCCGCCTGCCGGCCCTGCTGCAATGGCTGGAAGAAGCGCAGCCGGACGTGGCCTGCCTGCAGGAGCTGAAAGCGCCGCAGGAAAAGTTTCCCGCCGCGGCCATCGAAGCGGCCGGCTATGGCGTGATCTGGCACGGGCAGAAAAGCTGGAACGGCGTGGCGATCCTGGCGCGCGGCACGCAGCCGGTCGAAGTGGGGCGGGGCCTGGCGGGCGATCCGTCGGACGAGCAGAGCCGCTACATCGAGGCGGTAGTCAACGATGTCGTAATCGCCGGCCTGTATCTGCCGAACGGCAACCCGGCCCCCGGCCCGAAGTTCGACTACAAATTGAGCTGGATGGAGCGGCTGATCCTGCGCGGCGAGCAACTGCTGGCAACGGGCGCGCCGGTCGTGATGGCCGGCGACTTCAACGTGATTCCCACCGACCTCGACGTGTACAAGCCGGAGCGCTGGCTCGACGATGCGCTGTTCCGCCCCGAAACGCGCGAAGCGTTCGAGCGCCTGATGGCGCAGGGCTGGACCGACTCGCTGCGCACGCTGCACCCGGGCGAGAAGATCTACACGTTCTGGGATTATTTCCGCAACGCGTTCGGGCGCGATGCCGGCATCCGCATCGACCACTTGCTGCTGAGCCCATCGCTGGCGCCGGCGCTGAGGGCGGCCGGGGTCGACAAGGACGTGCGGGGGCGCGAAAAGCCGAGCGACCATGCGCCCACGTGGATCGAGCTGGATCCGAAGAAGATTCCCAAGGCGCCGAAGGTCAAGGCACAGGATATGCCCTGAGGGGCACTCCTATGTTTGCCGGGCGCGGCGATGTGGGCGGGATCGATATTCCCTGCCTGCCACCACGCCTGGCGTTATCTCAAGCCAGTGCTTCCTTTGCCGCTTCTTCCGGCGTCAACCCGTCATAGAACTGGTCGGTAAACCACTCGACCTGTTCCTCGATATGGTCCTGCGCCTCCCGGACGGTTGCGCCGCCAGCCACCAGGAAGCCTTCCACTTCGATACACCACTGGATGAACGCCAGCGTTTCCTCGTCCAGTTCTTCTTTCTTGGCCATACCATTACCTCTTCCGTTGCATTTTCGGTGAAACGGTGCCATGCACCGTGCCCGATTTTACCGTAGCACCGGAAGCGGCCGGCATTCAGCGGCCCGCGCTGGCCGACGCATTGAACAGTTCATCGAACGGTTCGTCGAACAGCCCGGGCCCCTGCCAGCGTGGCAGCCCCGGCTGGCTGGCCATCGCCACGGCGGCATGGCCGAAGCCGAGGCTGCGCGCCAGGCGCGGGAAGGCGCGGCAATAGACGGCCTGGACGCCGGCCAGCCGCGCCAGTTGCCGGTACTCGACCACCATGCCCGGCGGCACCATCGCAAGGATCGCTGCCACGCGGACACGCCAGTCGTCATCCCACGCGGGCAGTATCGTGGGTGCGATGGCGACGTGATCGCCCGCCGCGATGGCACCGCCGCGCACCACCCTGGCCAGCATGCCGCGCGCGCGGCCGATGGCGGACGCGATGCCCGGCCGACGGGCATCGAGGTAGCCGCAGGCTTCGCACGCGAACGTGAGCCGCAGCACGGCTTCGCCGCCCACGCGCAGCAGGGTGCCGGAAACGAACGTCGACGTATCCACGTCGAGCAGCAGGTTTTCGCGTAACGCGTGCGGCGGCAAGCCGTGGCGCGCGTAGGCCGGGGTGCCGGCCAGCAGTACCTGGCGTGGCGACAATGCATCCGCGTGCATGTCGCCAGTCAGGCCCAGGCCGGCAATGGCGACCGCCGCGTCGACGGCGACGGGCGCCGTGCGCGGGGCAGGGCGCAGTGCGATGGCTTGCACGCACCCGATGACGGCATCGGGCTGGGCGGCAGGGGAGGCCTGCGTGATCGGGGAGCGCGGCTCGGCCACGGTGGAAATGGGGAGCGTGGTACGGGTAACGGAATGGGGACGCATGGGCATTCCAACGAGTGTATCAGGGGTGCCCTGGGGGCGGCGACTGCGCTTCCTGCTGCGTTACGCGGATGGGGGCGGACCACAGCGTGCTGCCATCGTCCTGCGTCAGCCGTGCATAGAAGTAATGCGTGCCCAGGGCTGGCGCGGTACTGCACGGCCAGGTGCAGCGTGCCCCGGTTGACGATGCGTTCGCCCATCACGTGGCCGTTGGCGGTGAGGACCAGCGATGCCGACTTGTCCGTCGTGGCGAACACGCGCCGGGTGGCGACCGCTTCGAGCAGCGTGCCGGCCGTTAACGGCGTGCCGCGCGGCAGCAGCACGCCGGTGCGGTTGGGCGCGGACGCGCCCCAGTTCGTGCAATGGTTATCCTGGTTGCTGGAAAATGCCACGTGCCAGCCTGCATCCAGCGCCCGCTGGCACAGGGCTTCATAGGAACTCATCCGGGTTTCGCCTTCGTCGATGCGGCCTGAAAAAGCGGAACTGTTCATCACTTCGCACAGCGCCATGGCGGTGTCGCCTTCGGCAACGTGGCCGAGCGGCTTGCCGGCCACGGTGAATTGCCGCTCGCCGGGATGGTTGAACTGCCCGAGCCAGCCGCGGCGGCCCATCAGCGAGTACAGGGCGGCGTAATCGTTCTTGCTCGTGAACGTGTCGCCGATCAATTCTCCCTGGCTGTCGCGCTCCCAGCCGAGCAGCTCCGGGCTGTTCAGGATGTTCAGGTGGCCGCCTTTCGAGATCACGCCCCACTCGAGGCCGTAGAGTGCAACGAAGCCCGGATGCGCCGCCGTGAATGCTTCGGCCAGGGCCAGCCCGCTGCGGTACAGTGCGCGGGCCCGTTCCGGATCGGCCTGTGGATCGCTGCCTTCCTCACCGTCGAACATATGGTTGTGTTCGGAAGCCAGCAGGAAGTCGAGCCCGTGGGCATGGGCAAACGCGTAGGCATCGGCCGGGCCGGCCGCCATCGTGCCGGGATGGCTGCCGCTCCGGCAGCCGGCGACCGGCACGCCGCCGTCGCTATGGCCCGTATGGCTGTGCAGGTTGCCCAGGTAGATATCCCATGCGGGCGCCACGGCAGCCATTGCCGGTTGCACGCGCAACGGCGCCAGCGGCAAGCCGGCACCGACGACGATGTGCCGCTCCTGCCGGATGGCGGCGCCGGGTTCGCCGCGCGGCGCGGCGGTCATGCGCAGCCGGTAGATGCCGGGTGCGATGCGGCCAGGATGCCACGCGATCGTGCGCTGCCCGGTGCCATCGTGCAGCGGCTCGTTGCCGCGCCAGCGCCGGACACCGCGCCCGGTTGGCGCCAGCAAGTCCAGCCGCCAGTCGATCCGCTTGCCCTGCCGGGCGCCGGGATGGTGAAATGACAGGACGATATGGCGTGCCGTGCTGCCGCCGTGCCGGTAAGGAACCTCCAGCCAGGCCGACAGCTCGTCGTGGTCGGCCGGTTCGGCGCGTTGCGCGGCCGCCGGCGGCCCGGCCAACAATGCCGCCAGCAGGCATGGCAATATTTGCAACATCCATCGGGACAGCCGTCGCGGCGCGCGCGCCGGTAGTATTGTCGCTGCGATTGTCGCCGCGATTGTCGCCGCGACTGCCGCTGCGGTTGCCGCGGCGATCGCCATTGCGGAAAAGAGACAGCGCCCGGACAGGGCATGACGGACCATCGCGCACATGGGAACCTCCTGCTTTCCCCGTTTGACGGGGCCACGGCAGAGCAGTTCCACGGGTTCGCTTGCGCATTGTCAGGAACGCAGTCGCGGTGACGGGGCAGCACCATTCAAGGTATGCTGCTGTATTGCAAGAAGTACCCACTGAAAGTCAATGCGCAAAAACGGCGAATCCAGGAAGTTACCCGCGGCATCCCGTCTCCTGCAATGGGGCATCGGGCTGGCCTTGGCAGCCGCCGTGGGGCTGGCGCTCTATGCGGCCACCATGAAATCGGTGCACGACGATGCGCGCATGCGCTTCGATAATGCCGCCCGCGCCACGCAATACAGCATCGGCGCCAGCGTGAAGGCGTATTCGGATGTGCTGCGCGGCATGGTGGCGCTGTTCCAGGCGAGTGACCGGCTGTCGCGCCAGGAATTCAGCCTGTACGTGGCCAGCCTCGACGTGCCGCGCCATTTCCCGGCCATCGAACTGATCAATTATGCGCCGGACGTGCGCCATGAGGAGCGTGCCGCCTTCGTGGCGGCCGTGCGTGCCGACCGCGGCGTGGACCCGGCCGGCTACCCGGCATTCGACATCCGCCCGCCCGGCCAGCGCCCGCGCTATGCGCCGCTGACGTGGCTGGAACCGATGCTGAAGGAAAAGATGGGTGTCGACATCGCGGCCAACCCGGCCATCGCCCATGCGATGGACCTGTCGCGCGATACCGGCCAGATCAGTGCTTCCGGCCAACCCGTCAAGGTGAAGGATCCCGTACCGCACATCGGCCTCGGCATGCGCCTGCCCGTGTACCGGCGCGGCATGCCGGTCGGCGACGTGGCGGGCCGCCGCGCCGCCTACCTGGGCTCGGTGGGCATCGGCTTTTCCGTGTCGGCGCTCGTGCAGGGGGCGATCGACGAGATGGCCGACCGCAAGGTGCGCCTGATCCTGTATTCCGACGGCAACACCGACCCGGACCGGCGCCGCCTGGAAATCGAGCCGGACGACCGCCTGCTGTTCAACGACACCGGCTCGCTCGACGCGCCCGCCACGCTGCCGGGCGATGTCGACGATATATTCGTCGCCGTGCTGCCGATCGACTTCAACGGGGCGCTGTGGAAGGCCCGCTTCTATACGCGCAAGGTCGACATGATCAGCGGCTTCGACCGCCACCTGCCGTGGGTTGCGCTCGTTATTGGCTCGGCGGGCACGATGCTGCTGTACAGCTATGTGTTCATGCTGACGTCGCAACGCCGCAACGCGCAGGAGCAGCGCCGCCTGCTCGACAGCGTGCTGGACAACGTGGACGCCCATGTCTACATGAAGGATGGCGAACGCCGCTACATCTATGTCAACGCGCGGATGGCGCAGGTGATGGGCCGGCCGGCCGAGCAGATCGTCGGGCGCACGGACAGCGACGTGCTGCCCAAGCGCGAAGCCGCCCGGGCCTGGCTGGAAGACCGGCAGGTGCTGGCCGACGGCATCAAGCGCAGCAGCGAAGGCCATTTCACGGATGCGCAGGGCAACGAACGGCACCTGTGGACGGTCAAGGCCGCTGTCGAGCTGGAGCGCGGGCCCGCCGTGATCGCCCTGTCCACCGACGTGACCGAGCTGCATGAACTGAAGGAGGCCGCCCAGGCCGCCAGCCGCGCCAAGAGCGATTTCCTGTCGAACATGAGCCACGAGATCCGCACGCCGATGAACAGCGTGATCGGCATGGCGCACCTGGCGCTGAAATCCGTGGCCGACCCCAAGCAGCGCGACTACCTGCAAAAGATCTACCACTCGGGCCAGCACCTGCTGGGCATCATCAACACCATCCTCGATTTTTCCAAGATCGAGGCGGGCAAGCTCGACCTGGAAATGCTGGATTTCCCGCTCGATGCGCTGTTCGGCAATATTTCCACCCAGCTGGGCGAGACGGCGGCCCGGCGCGGCCTGGAACTGGTGTTCGAGGCCTGGCCGAACGTGCCGGCGCAGTTGCGCGGCGACCCGCTGCGCCTCGAACAGGTGCTGCTCAACTTCACCAGCAATGCGATCAAGTTTTCCGAGCACGGTACCGTGTTCCTGCGCGCCCGCGTCGTCGAGGAGCGCGACAACCGGCTGATGGTGCGCTTCGACGTGCAGGACCGGGGCATCGGCATGACGCCGGCCCAGGTGGACGGCCTGTTCCAGTCGTTCCACCAGGCCGACACGTCGACCACGCGCAAGTACGGCGGCACCGGCCTCGGGCTCGTGATCAGCAAGCAGCTGGCCGAGCTGATGGGCGGCACCGTGGGCGTCGAGAGCACGCCCGGGCTGGGCAGCACGTTCTGGTTCACGGCGCAGCTGGAGCGGGGCGCCGAGCCGCTGTCCGCGGCGAGCGAACCGGCCCTGCAGGAAGAGCTGCTGGCACCGTTGCGCGGTGCCGCCATCCTGCTTGTCGAGGACAATGTGTTCAGCCAGCAGGTGGGCCAGGAACTGATCGAGGATTCCGGCGCCACCGTGGTGATCGCCAACAATGGCCAGGAAGCGCTGGACCTGCTGGAGAAGGGCCACTTCGACTGCGTGCTGATGGACGTGCAGATGCCGGTGATGGATGGCTTTGAAGCCACGCGCCGGATCCGGCGCCATGCCACGCTGTCCGGCATGCTGGTGATCGCCATGACGGCCAATGCCGGCCGCGAGGACCAGCTGCGCTGCCAGGAAGCGGGCATGGACGATTTCCTCACCAAGCCGATCGTGCCGAACCTGCTGTTCTCCACGCTGTCCAAGTGGCTGAGCCAGCGCGCTGCGGACGGGCGCACGGCGCAGGTGCGCACGGTGACGGGGAACGCCTCCGCCAACGTCCCGGCAAGCACCGGCACCGCATCGTCATCGTCATCGTCATCGTCATCGTCATCGTCATCGTCATCGCCTCCGCCGGCCCGCCGCGCCACCGACGTGCTGCCCGCGGTCGCCGCGCACGAACCGGCGCTGTTCGACCTGAGCGTGCTGGGGCAAACGTTCGGCAACAAGGCCGACAAGATGCGCAAGTACGCGGTGATGTTCCACGGATCCGCGCGCGACGGCATGACTGAGATCGATGCGGCACTGGCCGCGCACGACCTGAAACGGCTGGCCGAGCTGGGGCATCGCATCAAGTCGTCGGCACGCGCCGTCGGTGCCCTCGGTTTTGCCGAACTGTGCGTTGCGCTGGAGCGGGTCAAGCCCGGCGACGACCCGGCGCAGGCGGCCCGCATCGTGGCCCACATGGGGCCGATGCTGGACCGGCTGCAACGCTACATCGATGTCGAACTGGAGCCGCTGCTGCGCGAACTGGGCAACGATCCCGGCTGAATGCAGCCAATAGCACCCCAGGAATCCTTGTGCGCGCCGGAGGGTGTTGCATATAGGTATTTAAAGATGCGGCCGGGAATTCGGGACGCAGCTGGGCCGCATCGGGGATAATACGCCCTCGACTAGCAAGAACTCATCATGGCAACAGGCATCGCCCCCGGTTTACTGATTCTGCACGGCAACCAGCTCGAACAGCTGCGCGGTGCCGTCTTCCAATGGCTGCGTAACAATCCGCTGGCGCCGCTGGAGTCGGACGTGATGCTGGTGCAGTCGAACGGCGTGGCCGAATGGCTCAAGATCGCGCTGGCCGAGGAAGCGGGCGTGTGCGCCGCCACCCGGGTGGCGCTGCCGGCGCGCTTCCTGTGGGAAGCCTACCGCGCCATGCTGGGCCGCGACCGCGTGCCGCGCACGTCGGCGTTCGACAAGGGGCCGCTCACGTGGCGGCTGATGCGCCTGCTGCCGGCGCTGCTGCGCGAGGATGCGTTCGAGCCGCTGCGGCACTTCCTGAAAGGCGGCTGCCAGGAACGGCGGCTGCAGCTCGCCGAGCGGCTGTCCGACCTGTTCGACCAGTACCAGGTGTACCGCGCCGACTGGCTCGAGGACTGGGCGGCGGGGCGCGACCAGATGTGCTGCCCGCGCGGCGTGCATTATCCGTTGCCGGAAGGCCAGCGCTGGCAGGCCGCGCTGTGGCGCGCCATCATCGCCAGCGTGCCGGATGAAGAGCGCACGCTGGGCCGCGCCGGCGTGCACACGGAATTCATTCGCGCCGTCGAAGGCGGCGCGCAGCCGGTAGCGCGGCTGCCCCGCCGGGTTGTCCTGTTCGGTGTATCGGCACTGCCTTACCAGACCTTGCAGGCGCTGGCCGCACTGGCCCGCTTCACCCAGGTGATCGTGGCGGTGCCGAACCCGTGCCGCTTCTATTGGGGCGACATCATCGACGGCCGCGACCTGCTGCGCGCGGCGCGCCGCCGGCACCCCCAGCGCAACGGCGTCGACCTGGCGCAGGTGCCGATCGAGGCGCTGCACGCGCACAGCCACCCGCTGCTGGCGAGCTGGGGCCGGCAGGGGCGCGACTACATCCGCATGCTCGACGAATTCGACGAAGCCACCGGCGGCGAGGGCGGCCACCTGCGCGTGGACCTGTTCAGCGACGGCGACGGCGACACGCTGCTCGAACAGCTGCAGGGCGCGGTGCGCGACATGCTGCCGCTGTCCGAACACCATTTCCCGGTACCGGACGCGCAAGACCGTTCCATCGTGTTCCACATCGCCCACAGCGTGCAGCGCGAGGTGGAAGTGCTGCACGACCGCCTGCTGGCGCAATTCGCCGACACCCCCGGGCTGCGGCCGCGCGACATCGTCGTGATGGTGCCGGACATCGGCGTGTTCACGGCGGCCATCCACGCGGTGTTCGGCCAGTATAAAAAGGGTGACCCGCGCCATATCCCGTTCGAGATCGGCGACGTCAACGACCGCAGCGTCAATCCGCTGCTGGTGGCGCTGGAATGGCTGCTGCGCCTGCCGCAGCAGCGCTGCCGGCAAAGCGAGGTGCGCGACCTGCTGGACGTGCCGGCCGTGTCGCGGCGCTTCGGCCTGGTCGAGGACGACCTGCCGATCCTGGGCCGCTGGATCGAAGGCGCCCGCGTGCGCTGGGGGCTCGACCGCGAACACCGCGCCGGCCTGGGCCTGGGGCCGACCGGCGAACAGAACGCGTGGATCTTCGGCATCCGGCGCATGCTGCTCGGCTACGCCAGCGGCGCCGGCGGCGCGTTCGGCGACATCGAACCGTATGGCGAAGTGGGCGGCCTCGATGCCGCGCTGGCCGGCTCGCTGGCGCAACTGGTCGAAGCGCTGCTGGACTGGCGCGAGCGCCTGGCGCAGCCGCGCACGCCGTTCGAATGGGGCGAGCAGGCGCGCGCGCTGCTGGCCGCGTTCTTCGATGCGCGCGACGAGGCGGACCGGCTGACGATGAACGAGCTCGATGCAACGCTGAACGCGTGGCTGGAAACGTGCGACGGCGCCGGCTTCGACGAGCCGGTACCGCTGCAGGTGCTGCGCGAGGCGTGGCTGGGCGCGCTGGACGAGCCGTCGCTGGAACACCAGTTCGTGTCGGGTGGCGTCACGTTCTGCACGCTGATGCCGATGCGCGCGGTGCCGTTCCGCGTGGTGTGCCTGCTGGGCATGAACGACGGCGATTTCCCGCGCCGCGCAAGCCGTGCCGACTTCGACCTGCTGGCCCTGCCCGGCATGGCGCGCCCGGGCGACCGCTCGCGCCGCGACGACGACCGCTACCTGATGCTCGAAGCCGTGCTGGCCGCGCGCGATGTGCTGTACGTGAGCTGGTGCGGCCGCAATGCCCGCGACAACAGCGAACAGCCGCCTTCCGTGCTGGTGGCGCAGCTGACCGATTACCTGAAGGCGGGGTGGCACCTCGACCTGGCCGAGCGCACGGTCGAGCATGCGCTGCAGCCGTTCTCGCGGCGCTACTTCGAACAGGGCGGCCTGCTCACCTACGCGGCCGAATGGCGCTCCGCCCACGCCCAGGGCGACACGGCCGCATTGTCGACAGGCTTGCCGGCCGCCTTGCCGCCGTATGAACTCGATGAGCGCTTCCGCCTGAAGCTGGCCGGGCTGGCGGCGTTCCTGCGCCAGCCCGTGAAATACTTCTTTGGCCAGCGGCTCGGGGTGCGCTTCGCCGACTCGGCCCTCGTGGGCGAAGACGAGGAACCGTTCGTGCTCGATGCGCTGGACCGCTATTTCCTCGAAGACGAAATGCTGGACGACGATGGCGCCGAGGAAGAGGACGACGTGCGCGCCAGCCTCGTGGAGCGGGCGGCCCGCCTGCAGCGCGAAGGCGTGCTGCCCATCGGCGTCATCGGCGAGCGCGTGCGCGATGGGCTGATCGCGGCGCTGCTGCCCGTGCGGCGCGCCTGGCTGCAGCTGCGCGGCGCCTACCCGGAAGCGGCGCCGAAGCTGCCGGTCGGCCTGGAGCTGCATGGCGTGGTGCTGGAAGACTGGATCGACGGCCTGCGTGCCGACGGCGACGCCAAGGTGTGGCTGGCGCAGATGTCGTCGAAGGCGCTCGACAGGTCCGGCCAGCCCCGTGGCGACAAGCTGGTTGGCGCCTGGCTGCGCCAGCTGGCTGCCGCCGCGCAGGGAGAAACCATCACGGGCCTGCTGGTGGCGCGCGACGCCGTGCTGTCGATGCCGCCGCTGGAGCGGGAAGCCGCCCGCGGCACGCTGGAGGATCTTGTCGCCCTGTGGCGGCGCGGCATGGACGGGCCCCTGCCGGTGGCCAGCAAGACGGCGCTGGCGCTGGTGTCCGGCGGCGACCCGCGCGACACCTACGAGCACGGCTTCGACCGCCGCGGCGAGAAGGACGATCTCTGCCTTTACCGGCTGTGGCCCGAGTACGGCGACCTGGAAGCCGAGCCGGGCTTCATCGCGACCGCGCATGCGCTGTACGGACCGCTCGTGGACTGGCTGGCGACCGTGGAAGTGCAGCCGATCGAAGGAGGCGAGGCATGAGCCGCCTGCTCGACCCGATGACCTTCCCGCTGCACGGCACCCGCCTGATCGAGGCCAGTGCCGGCACCGGCAAGACGTGGACCATCGCCGCGCTGTACCTGCGCCTCGTGCTGGGCCATGGCGGCGACGACGCCTACGCGCGGCCGCTGCTGCCGGCAGACATTCTCGTCATGACCTTCACCCGTGCGGCGACGCGCGAGCTGTCGAACCGCATCCGCGAACGGCTCGTCGAGGCGGCCGGCTGCTTCCGCGGACAAATCGAGGATTGCGATCCCTACCTGGCGGGCCTGCTGGACGCTTATCCGGACGAGACACAGCGCCAGCAGGCGGCGCACCGGCTGATGCTGGCGGCCGAAACGATGGACGAGGCGGCGATCTTCACGATCGACGCGTGGTGCCAGCGCATGCTGCGCGAACATGCGTTCGACAGCGGCAGCCTGTTCGACGAGGAACTGATCAGCGACGAGGCGGCGCTGTTCGAGGATGCTGCGCACGACTACTGGCGCCAGCAGGTGTACCCGCTGCGCGAGCCGGCGCTCGGCGCGCTGCTCGAATGCTGGCCGGACGTGGAGCGGCTCAAGCGCGGCCTGCGCGAACTGGTCAAGCGTGCCGACGACGGCTGGCGTTCGGACGAGCCGCTGGGCGCGCTGGTCGGCCGTTCGCTGCGCGAGCGCGAGCAGCAGCTGGCGGCGCTGAAGTCGGGCTGGACCGACCGCCTGGCGCGCATGGAACTATGGCTGGAGCGGCAGAAAGCGGCCAAGCAGCTGGACGGCAAGCTGATGAAGTCGAACTGGCTGGCCGGCTGGTTCGGCAGCCTGCATGCATGGGCGGCGGATCCGGCGCTGGTCGATCCCGGGCTGTCGGTCTCCGGCTGGAAGCGGCTCGTGCCATCCGGGATCGCCGAGGCCTTCAAGGGCACCGATATTCCCGATGACTTCGCGGCGCTCGAAACGCTGAAGGAAGCGCTGGACGCCTGCGAGCCGCTGTCGCACCGCCTGTACCGCCACGCCGCCGGCGTCATTGCCGCGCGCATGGCGGAGCTGAAGGCGCGCGAACGCCAGTTCGGCTTCGCCGACATGCTGGTGCGGCTGCAGAAGGCGCTGGAAGGCGAGAACGGCGAAGCGCTGCGCCAGCGCATCACCGAACAGTACCCGGTGGCGATGGTCGACGAATTCCAGGATACGGCGCCGTCGCAGTACCGCATCTTCGACCTGCTGTACCGGGTGGCCGACGACGACCCGGCGTTCGGCCTGTTCCTGATCGGCGATCCGAAGCAGTCGATCTACGGCTTCCGCGGCGCCGACATCCACAGCTACCTGGCCGCGCGCCGCGCCACCGCAGGCCGGCACTACCAGCTGGGCACGAACTACCGTTCCACGCGCGACGTGGTGGAGGCGGTCAACCGCATCTTCCTGCACGCGGAACGGGGCGCCGGCGGCAGCGGCTTCGCACAGGGCGCCTTCCGCTTCCGGCGCGGTACGGTCAACCCGTTGCCGTTCGATGCCGTCGATGCCAAGGGACATGGCGAGCGCCTGGTCGGCGTCGATGGGCAGCTGCAGGCCCTGACCGTGTCGTGCAGCGAAGTGCCGGACCTGAAGGCCGATGGTTACCGCGAATTCTTCGCCAGCCACTGCGCCGAGCACATCGTGCAGCTGCTGAACGATCCGCGTACCGGCTTCGAACAGCCCGATGGCAGGTTCGCACGCCTGGAACCGGCCGATATCGCGATCCTGGTGCGGGACAGGAAAGAGGCGGGAGCGATCCGCCGCGCCCTGCAGCAGCGGCGCGTGCCGAGCGTGTACCTGTCTGACAAGGATTCGGTGCTGGCGTCCGACGAGGCCAGGGACGTGCTGCGCTGGCTGGCAGCGCTGGCCAATCCGCTCGACGGCGCGCTGGCCCGGGCCGCGCTGGCGACGCGCACCGCCAACCTCCCGCTGGCCGAACTGGCGCGCCTGTCGTCGGACGAACTGGCGTGGGAGACCCGCGTCGAACAGCTCAAGAGCCTGCACACGATCTGGCAGCGCCAGGGCGTGCTGGCGATGCTGCGGCGCTTCATCCATGAGCTGGGCCTGCCGGCCGCGCTGCTGGCGCCCGGCAACGTGGGCGGCGAGCGCAGCCTGACGAACCTGCTGCACCTGGCCGAGCTGCTGCAGACGGCCAGCCGCCAGCTCGATGGCGAGCAGGCGCTGATCCGCTGGATGGCCGAGCAGGTCGAAGGCGAGGGCGCCATGGGCGACGAGCAGGTGCTGCGGCTGGAATCGGATGCGGAACTGGTCAAGGTGGTGACCGTGCACAAGTCCAAGGGGCTGGAATATCCGCTCGTGTACCTGCCGTTCGCCGTCACGGCGCGCAAGGTCGACAAGCGCAATCGCAGCTTCTTCGAATACACCGATGCCGATGGGGTGCGGCGCATCGACATGGCGCTGTCCGAGGACGCGCAGGCGGCCGTGGAGGCGGCGCGCATCGAGGAAGACCTGCGGCTGCTGTACGTGGCGCTTACGCGCGCGCGCCATTTCCTGTGGCTGGGCGTGGCCGCGCTGCCGGCCCGCAAGGAAGGCAGCAACGTGCTGCACGAATCGGCGCTGGGCTACCTGCTCACCGGCGGCGCGCCGTTGCCGGCGGACAGCCTGCAGGAACGCTGGCGGGAGCTGGCCGGCGACTGCGGCGCGATCGGCATCGCCTCGCTGTGCCATCCCGGGCGGCCGACCATGCTCGACCGGGTGGAAGAGCAGGAGCCGCTGGCCAGCCCCGAGCCTTATCGCGCGCAGTTCGAACGCAACTGGTCGGTGGGCAGTTTCACGTCGCTGGCGCGCGGCACGCAGGCCGCGCCGCGCCGCGCGCTCGAGGAAACGCTGCTGGAAGGCGAGGGTGCCGATGTGGCGGCCGGCCGGGTGGACGACGCGCCCTGGCATCGGTTCCCGCGCGGTTCCGTTCCCGGCAACTTCCTGCACGAACAGCTGGAATGGCTGGCGCAGGAAGGTTTCGGCTGCATCGACGATGCCAACTGCGAAGTGCGCATGGGCCGCCGTATCGAGCGGGCCGGCTGGGGCCACCGCGTCGACGACGCGATCGCCTGGCTGCGCGCTGCCGTGACGACGGTGCTGCCGCCGCTCGGCGCCGCGCTGCGCGACATCGGCACCGTGATGCCGGAGATGGAGTTCTGGTTCCCCAGCGAGCACCTGGCCACCGGCGCGCTCGATGCGGTGTGCCGCCGCCACCTGCTCGGTGGCGTGCCCCGGCCACCGCTGCCGCAGCGCGCGCTGCACGGCATGCTGAAAGGCTTCTCGGACCTCGTGTTCGAGCACGAGGGCCGCTACTGGGTGCTGGACTACAAGTCGAATGCGCTGGGCGGCAACGATGCGGCCTATCATGCGAAGGCGCTGGCGCTGGGCATGGCCGAACACCGCTACGACGTGCAGGGCGCCATCTACCTGCTGGCGCTGCACCGGCTGCTGGCGAGCAGGCTGGGCGACGCGTACGACCCGGCCGAACAGCTGGGCGGCGCCATCTTCTTCTTCCTGCGCGGCATCGGCAACACGGCCACGCGCGGCTGCCACGTGCTGGAACCGGACCCGCAACTGCTCGATGAACTGGACGAGCTGCTGCAACGCGGCGCGCAAGATGAAGGACCCCTCGATGACTGACCCGAAGTTTGCACACCCCGCGCTGTTCGACACGATCGACGCGCTGACCGAGAACGGCAAGCTGCGGCGGCTGGCGGGCGCGTTTGCCCGTTTCGTGGCCACGCTGGGCCATGCGCCGCCGCCATTGCTGCTGGCCTGCGTGCTGCTCTCCGAACTGGAAGGGCGCGGGCACAGCTGCCTCGTGCTGGCCGACCTGGCCGCCGACCCCTCGCCGCAGCTGGGCTGGCTGGATGGCGAATGGGCCTCGCTGCGCGCCGCCGCGGCGAAGGCGGGGAGTGCGCTGCCGAAGAACGTCAACGGCTGGCGCGCGGCGCTGCAGGGCTGCGAGCAGGTGTGGCCGGTGGGCGATCTGGATTTCAACCAGCCGCTCGTGCTCGACGGCGAGCGGCTGTACCTGCGCCGCTACTGGCGCGACGAGTCGACGGTGGCGGCATCCGTGCAGTCGCGCGCGGGCGCGGCGCATGCAGTGGATACGGCCGCGGTGCGGCGCTGGCTCGACAGGCTGTTCCCCCACGCGGCGCGCGAGGGCGGGCCGGACTGGCAGAAGATCGCCTGCGCCGCCGCGTTGCGCGGCCAGCTGGCCGTGATCACGGGCGGCCCCGGCACGGGCAAGACGTACACGGTGGCGCGGTTGCTGGCGCTGCTGTTCGCCACGGCCGGCACCGGGGCCCAGGCATTGCAGAATTTGCGTGTGGCCCTGGCCGCGCCGACCGGCAAGGCCGCGGCGCGCCTGAAACAGTCGATCGACGCGGCGCTGGACGAGCTGGCCGGCAAGCTGGGAGACGACCTGCCGCTGCGCGAACTGGCCGCGCGGATGGGCGGCGCGCGCACCCTGCACAGCCTGCTGGGCGCGCGGCCGGATACGCGCAGTTTCGCCCACAACGCCGGCAATCCGCTGGAAGTGGACGTGCTGATCGTCGACGAGGCATCGATGGTGCACCTGGAGATGATGGCGGCGCTGCTGGCCGCATTGCCGCCGCACGCGCGGCTCGTCCTGCTGGGCGACAAGGACCAGCTGGCGTCGGTGGAGGCGGGCGCCGTGCTGGGCGACCTGTGCGCACAGGCGGAAAGCGGCAACTACGATGCCGCCACGTGCGACTACGTGCTGGCCGCCACCGGCGAAACGATTCCCGCGGCATTCCGCGAGCGCGACGGCGGTCCGCTGGCACAGCGCATCGTGATGCTGCGCCAGAGCCGGCGCTTCGGCGGTCCGATCGGCAAGCTGGCGCTGGCCGTCAACCGCGGCGACGCCGATGCCGCGCGCGAGGTGCTGAAGGGAGAAAGCGATGGCCGGCTGCGCTGGATCGAAGGCGCGCGGCCGAACGACGTGCTGGCGCTCGCGGTCCAGGGCCGGCCCGGCGCCGGCGCCGGCTACCGCGATTACCTGGAGCTGATGCGTGCCGGGCCGGGCGGGGACTACGAGCGCTGGGTGCGCGACGTGCTGCACCGTTTCGAGCAGTTCCGGCTGCTGTGCGCCGTGCGCGAAGGCGAATGGGGCGTTTCCGGCCTGAACGAGGCCATCGAAGCGAAGCTGGAGGGCGCAAAGCTGATCCGCCGGCGCGGCGAATGGTATGTGGGCCGCCCCGTGATGGTGACCCGCAACGATTATGCGACGGGTGTCTACAACGGCGACATCGGGCTCACGCTGCCCGACCCGCAGCGCCCCGATTCGCTGCGGGTATGGTTCCCGGACGGCGAAGCGGTGCGCAGCGTGCTGGCGACGCGCCTGCGCAACGTGGAAACGGCGTTCGCGATGACGGTGCACAAATCGCAGGGTTCCGAGTTCCTGCACACGGCCATGGTGCTGCCGCCGCAGGCGAACGCCGTGCTGGCGCGCGAACTCGTCTACACCGGCATCACCCGCGCCCGCGAGTTCTTCACGCTCGTGTCGCCGAACGCCGCCGTGCTGGGGCAGGCGATCGCCGAGCGCACGCAGCGGGCCAGCGGGCTGCGGCAGGCACTGGGCACCTGAGCGGGGATCGCAAGACACCGATCGGCAAACCAGGGCGGGTTCGGATACCATTGCAAGGTTTTCAATGCTGTCCCGAATTCATCTTCCCTCAACCACATCGATCGATATGACCTCGTCCGCACAACCAGATAACAGCCTGCCACTCGACATGATCATCTTCGGGGGCATGGGCGACCTCGCCATGCGCAAGCTGCTGCCGGCCCTGTACATGGCCCACCTGCATGGCAACCTGCCCGCCGCGACCCGCATCATTTCCACGGGGCGCCAGGATTTCAACCGCGAGGCTTACCTGGCGTTCGTCGAGGAGCATTCGCGCTCGTTCATCTCGGACGGCAACTTCGCCGACGACGCCTGGCGCAGCTTCCTGCAGCGCCTGGAATTCGTGCGCGTCGACGTGCAGCAGGACGACCTGGCCGCCCTGGCGAAGGTGTCGCGCGCAGGGGCCATCCGGGTGTTCTACCTGTCCACGGCGCCGTCGCTGTTCACCACCATCTGCGAAAAGCTGTCCGCCGCCGGCCTGGTCGACGCCAATGCGCGGGTCGTGCTGGAAAAGCCGCTCGGCAGCGACCTGGCGTCGGCCGTGGAAATCAACGAGGCCGTCGGCAAGCATTTCGCGGAATCGCAGATCTACCGCATCGATCATTACCTGGGCAAGGAAACCGTGCAGAACCTGATGGTGCTGCGCTTCGGCAATTCGATCCTGGAACCGCTGTGGCGCGCGCCGAACATCACCAGCGTGCAGATCACGGTGGCCGAGGAAGTGGGCGTCGGCAGCCGGGCCGGCTTCTACGACGGCACGGGCGCCATGCGCGACATGGTGCAGAACCACCTGCTGCAGCTGCTGTGCATCGTCGCCATGGAGCCGCCGGCATCGCTGGCGCCCGACGCGGTGCGCGATGAAAAGCTCAAGGTGCTGCGTTCGCTGCGCCGCTTCAACCTGGCCGCCATCGCGCGCGACACGGTGCGCGGCCAGTACATCCGCGGCGCCAGCGGCAACCAGGCGGTGCCGGGCTACCTGGAGGAAAAGAACGTGCCGCCGGACAGCGGCACCGAGACGTTCGTGGCGCTGCGCACCTATGTCGACACGTGGCGCTGGTCCAAGGTGCCGTTCTACCTGCGCACCGGCAAGCGCATGGAGCGCCGTTCGTCCAAGATCGTCGTGGAATTCGCCAACCCGCCGTTCCCGTTGTTCCCGGAAACCCCGGGCGGCGTCGCCAACCGGCTGGTGATCGAACTGCAGCCGGAAGAGGCGATCAAGCTGCAGGTGATGGCCAAGCAGCCGGGCAGCGGTATGCACATGCAGCAGGTGGAACTGAACCTCGACCTGCATTCCGCGTTCACGCAGCGCCGCGCCGAAGCCTACGAGCGCCTGCTGATCGACGTGGTACGCGGCCGCCTTACCCACTTCATGCGCCGCGACGAACTGGAAGCGGCGTGGGAATGGGCCGATCCGATCATCGACGGCTGGAGCGCGCTGAACGAGAAGCCGCGCGCCTATGCCGCCGGCACGTGGGGCCCATCGGAATCGTTCGCGCTGCTGGCGCGCGACGGGTTCAGCTGGTTCGAATAAGGACGCACGGCATGCGTTGGCCAGGGCGAATTTTTATTTCTTTAATTGATCGACAATTTAATATTGACAACTTCTTGGATTGCGCTTAACTTAGTCGTATAGCAACTCTCATTAAAGAAGACCAATATATGAAACCGCATTCGATCGTTCTCGCGGCCGCCCTGGCTACCACCGTTGGCGCCGCCAGCGCCGAAAACTACGTCATCGACCTGAAAGGTGGCCCGGTCACCTGGTCCACCCACATCGATGTGTTCGCCAACAAGGGCGTATTCTCCGATACGTTCACGTTCACGAACTACACGGCGGCAGCCGGTGTCGCTAGCGTCGGCCTGATCAACATGTCCGACTTCGTTACCGACATCAACTTCACGAGCGTTACCCTGAACGGCGTGGATGCGGTCATCAACAACGGGTTCATATCGACTGCCGATCTCACCAACGTGGCCGTGACCGGCCCGCTGACGCTGGTCGTCAACGGTTTCGTTGCCGCGGCTCCGGGTGCTTCGGTTGGCTATGGCGGCAGCTTCACGGTATCGGCGGTACCGGAACCGGCCACGTACGGCATGCTGCTGGGCGGCATGGCCGTGCTGGGTTTCGCCGCACGCCGCCGCAAGCAGGGCTGATCCGTTCGCGGAAAACAGGAAAGGGCGCTTCGGCGCCCTTTTTTGCATGCATGGCCGATGCGGCCAGCCTTACCAGGTGATCTGCACCGACGGCGCGCTGCGCTGCGATTCGCCGTGGAACACGGCTTCGATGTTGTTGCCGTCCGGGTCGGTCACGAACGCCGCGTAATAGCCGGGGTGGTAGGGGCGCTCGCCGGGAGCGCCGTTATCCTTGCCGCCGCCTTCCAGCGCCGCCTTGTGGAACGCGTCGACCATGGCCCGGTCGCGGGCCTGGAACGCCAGGTGGTGGCGGCCCGTCAGGTGCCCTTGCGCGGTGTCGCTGTCGCGGGCCGAGACGAACAGCTCGTCGACCCAGAAATAATCCTCGGCCGTGCCGCCGACCGGAATGTCCAGTACCTCGAAGATCGCCGTATAGAAACGCTGCGACGCGGGCAGGTCCTTCACGACCAGCTGGATATGATCGATCAGACGGCCACGGTGTACCTCTTGAGCTTCCATGCTGTGCTCCCGACAGGTTGGTGGACTGCGCAGTATTGCAGCTTTTGCCACCGGAAGTCGCACGCTGGCCGCGTGCGCGAGCATTGACCAGCATGTTGGCCGCGTGTGCATCTATTATCCTGCGCTGGCCGCGTATGCAAACGATCAATCGGCTGAGTATTGCCCCGTAAATGAGCTGTGCGCGTAGGAAAATCAGCGCAAGGTCTTCATCATGGCGGCAGCCGTCATGAACCATACGAGGAGACTTCCCATGCCCCAGCGCCACGCCCGCCGATCCCTTGTCGCAGCCGTCCGGACGGCATCACCCGGCCGGTTGCGGTGGACCTTGCTGGCCGCCGCGCTGGCCGCCGGCCTGGCCCATGCCGCGCCGCACGATCCCACCGTATTCCAGCGCATCGGCGACGTGGCGGATCACCTGGCAACGCCACCCGCCGATGCCCGGCCGATGATGCGGTGGTGGTGGTTCGGCCCCGCCGTCGAGAAGGCGCAGCTGGCCCATGAGATCGACCAGATGAAGTGGGGCGGCATCGGTGGCGTGGAGATCCAGGCCGTGTATCCGATGGCGCTGGACGACCCGTCGCGCGGCGTGAAGAACTTGCCGTTCCTGTCGCCCGAACACCTCGATGCGGTGCGTTTCGCCAACGAGAAGGGGCGTGCGGCCGGCCTGCGCGTGGACCTGACCCTCGGCAGCGGCTGGCCGTTCGGCGGGCCGCACATCGGCATCGGCGACGCGATCGGCAAGATGCGCGTGGCGGTCATCGAAGTGCCGGCCGGCGCATCGGGCTACGCGCTGCCGGCCGTGACGGAAGGCGAGAAGATCGAGGCGGTGTTCATCGGCGGCGGCACGGCCAGGCACTACGATGCCACGCGCCTGCGGCCGCTGAAGGAAACGGCGGCCGGCAACGGCCGCGGCGCCGTGCCGCCGGCCGACGCGCCGCGCGTGGCGGTGTACTACATCGCCAGCCGCTCGGGCATGCAGGTCAAGCGGCCGGCCGTCGGCGGCGAAGGCTACGTGCTGGACCACATGAGCCGCCGCGCCATCGACAACCACCTGCAGAACGTGGGCGAACCGCTGCTGAAGGCGTTCGGCGACCAGCCGCCGTACGCGATCTTCTCGGACAGCCTGGAAAGCTACGGTACCGACTGGACCGACAACTTCCTCGACGAGTTCCAGCGCCGCCGCGGCTACGACCTGCGGCCGTACCTGCCGCTGGTGTTTTCCGGCCAGGGCGCCGACGCGCCGGCCCTGCGCCACGACTGGGCGCTGACCCAGACCGAACTGGTGGAAGACAATTACCTGAAGCCGGTCACCGCCTGGGCGCACCGGCACGGCACGCGGTTCCGCTCGCAAACGTACGGCGAGCCGCCCGCTTCGCTGTCGAGCTTCCGCCACCAGGACCTGTTCGAAGGCGAGGGCGCCCAGTACCGGCAATTCTCGTTCACCCGGCTGGCGTCGTCCGCGGCGCACCTGTACGGCAAGCCGGTGGTGTCGGCCGAAACGTGGACGTGGCTGCGTTCGCCCGCGCACACGGCAAGCCCGCTGGACATGAAGGCCGAGGCGGACCGCATGTTCGTGCAAGGTGTGACGCAGATCGTCGGCCATGGCTGGCCGTATTCGCCGCCGAACGCGCCGGAGCCGGGCTACCAGCTGTACGCGGCGGCCGTGTTCAACCACCACCAGCCGTGGTACATGGTGATGCCGGAAGTGTCGTCCTATCTCACCCGCGTCAGCTACCTGCTGCGGCAGGGCGCCCCGGCCAACCAGGTGGCCGTGCTGCTGCCGAACGACGATGTGTACGCGATCAACCGGCCGGGCAAGACATCGTTGTCGGGCGAACTGCCGAAGTTCATCAAGCCCGAGCTGGTGCAGCAGATCATGGACAGCGGCCACAACCTCGATTACGTCGACCCGGAAGCCGTGCTGCGCGTGGGGCTGGACCGCTACCCGGTGCTGGTGATGCCGAACGTGACACGCCTGGCGCCCGAGGTGCTGGCGAAGCTGGCGGCCTACGTGAAGGGCGGCGGCAGGATCATCGCGATCGGCGCCACGCCGTCGCTGGCGCCGGGCTTCAAGGATGCGCAGCGCATCACCGCCGAGGTGAAGCGCGCCTCTGCCGCGTTGTTCGCGGCGGGCCGCGGCGTGACGAGGATCGGTACGGACGCGGAGCTGGGCCGCGCGCTGCTGGCCGTGCTGCCCGGCGACGTGCAGTTGAGCGACGCGCAGTCGAGCAACGTGGGCAAGCGCGTCAGCTTCGTGCGCCGCAAGCTGGCCGATGCGGATATCTACTTCATCGCCAATACCAGCAACGAGCCGGTGTCCGCGAACCTGGCGTTCCGGCAGCCGCGCCGCCATGCGACCCGGCTCGATCCCGACAGCGGCAGGCTGGCGCAATCGGCGCTGGCGCCGGTGCTGGAACTGGCGCCGTACGAATCGGTGGTGTACGTGATGAGCGATGCGCCGATGCCGGGTGCCGCGCCCGAACGCAAGACCGGCGGCGCCGCCGTGGTGGCCGACCTGTCGACAGGATGGCAAGTGCGCTTCCCGGACCGGGCGCCGGTCACGATGGACAAGCTGGTGTCATGGACCGACAGCGAAGCCACGCGCTACTTCTCCGGGCAGGCCGTATATGCGAGGCAGGTCACGGTCACGGCGCAGCAGCTGGACGGCAAGCGCGTGTCGCTCGACTTCGGCACCGGCACGCCGCTGCCGGACAGCGGCGTGCACGCGCACCATTCGGGCATGCGGGCCATGTACGAACCGGCACTGCGCGACGCGGCCATCGTCACCGTGAATGGCCAGCGCGCCGGCACGCTGTGGCATCCGCCATACCGCCTCGACGTGACGCCTTTCCTGAAAGCCGGTGCCAACGCGATCGAAGTAAGGGTGGCCAACCTGGGCGTGAACACGCTGGCCGGGCGCGAGCTGCCGGACTTCAAGCTGCTGCGCCTGCGCTATGGCAACCGCTTCGAGCTCCAGGATACGGCGAAGATCGCGCCGCAGCCGGCGGGCTTGCTGGGGCCCGTGACGCTGGTGGGGCAGGCGGAGAAGTAGCGTCAAGCAAACAGGCGCCGGATGCCCATGCCGTTCAACCGGCGTCGATCGGCGTCAATTGGCGTCAATCGGCGTAGCGGCATCGCCTGCATATGCCCCGGCATCCGCCGCCGGGGTTGCGTTACCTGAACGGCACCGGCATCAGATGCCGATCACCCCGCCATCGATGCGCGTGATGGCCACCGTGGCCGAACGCACGATGCCGCCCTGCGAGACGGGCACCTTGTCCGGCCAGGTCATCGCATCGATCGGGATATCGCGCGGCTGCTCGGTGCCGGGGTGCTGGATGTTGACGAACAGCGTGCGGCCGTCGGCCGTCATCTGCGTGCCGCAGACTTCGGCGCCATCCGGGGCGATCAGGAAGCGCTTCACCTGGCCGGTGCGGGTATCCATCGCCAGCAGCATGTCGTTGCCGAGGCCGGACCAGTCGGTGCCGGCACCGGTCCAGTCGGAGGCCTTCAGCGCGTCGCCCGCGTCGGTGCCGATCCACAGCCGCTGCCAGCCGTCGAACATCACGCTGTCCGGCGAGCTGAAGGCGTCGCCGTTGATCGTGCCGCGATTGGCCGGGTCCGGCGTATCGGTGGTGCCGGTGCCGGCCAGCACCACCATCTCCCAGTTGAAGCGGGTCGCCGTCACGTTGCCGCCGGCATCGCGCAGGCGGATGATATGGCCGTGCAGGTTCTTGTCGCGCGGGTTCATTGCATTCTTCGCCTGGGCGGCGCGCGGCGCGGCGGCGGTGGTGCCCGGCGCGGTCGCGCTGCCGCGGCTGGTGTTGTTCGACAGCGTGGCATAGACCCAGCCGCTGCCTGCATCGGCAGCGATCCACTCGGGCCGGTCCATCT
The DNA here is from genome assembly GCF_055502675.1 of Pseudoduganella sp. jia 12. Classification (NCBI taxonomy): domain Bacteria; kingdom Pseudomonadati; phylum Pseudomonadota; class Betaproteobacteria; order Burkholderiales; family Oxalobacteraceae; genus Pseudoduganella; species Pseudoduganella sp. jia 12. Next base: position 50,682 of record NZ_JBUXKP010000001.1, on the reverse strand, counting down.
GCGTGGCGCCCACCCTGTCAGCGGCGAGGCGCGCCCAGACCAGCACCGATGCCTGGTCGGCGAAGCCGTTTTCCGCCGTCAGGCCGTTCTGGCCATGCACCAGCGGCAGCCATTCGCCGCTGCCATCCTCGTTGAACTTCGCCACGTGCAGCACGCCGTCGTCCAGCAGGCCGCGGTTGGCGGTGCGGTTCCCGGTGTCCATCGCTTTCGTGGTAATGAACTTGTAGATGTAGTCGAAGCCCTGGTCGTCGCCCATGTAGAACGCCACACGCTTGTCGGCGTTCACCAGGTGCGCCACGTTTTCGTGCGCGAAGCGGCCCATGGCCGTGCGCTTTACCGGCTGCCAGGTGGGGTCGTACGGATCGATTTCCACGACCCAGCCGAAGCGGTTCGTTTCGTTCGGTTCCACGGCAAGGTCGAAGCGCTTGTCCAGGAAGTGCCACGTGTAGTCGCGCGCATAAGCTGGCACGATGTTGTAGCGCACCCACTTCGGGTCCTGGAAACGCGGATCGCCAGCCGGCAGTTCACGCGTCGCGAAGTAGTTCTTGTGACTGTCCTCCTCGCAGGTGAGGTAGGTGCCCCACGGCGTGGCGCCGCTGCCGCAGTTGCCCAGCGTGCCGCGCACCTGCTCGCCGGCAGGATCGCCACCCGTGCGCAGCGCGGCATGGCCGCGCGCCGGACCGCCGATGCCGATCCACGTGTCCGCGTGCACCTTCCTGGCATAGGTGGAGTCGCGCTGCACCTGCCACTGGCCGGCGGCATCGCGGTACACCTCGGCGACGGAGACGCCGTGGTAGGCCTTCTGCTTGCGCACCACGTCCGGGTTCATCGCCGTTTCGCCGGCCGGGTCCAGCGTGGCCGGATCGGTCGCGGCGTTGACGCCGGCGAAGCGGAAACCGCTGATCACGTTGGCGCGCGCCGCCTCGTGGTTGATCGCCAGCAGGCCGCGGTCGCTGTTCGTCGAACCGAACGGCAGCGGGAACCAGGCCATGCCATCGTGGTTGTCGCCGAACTGCAGTTCCGCTTCGGCGCCGGTGGTGTCGAAACGGCGCGCGGCGCCGGTGCGGAACGCGGGAGCGCCCAGCTTGCTGCCGATCGGATCGCCCTGTTTCGTCACGGCCGTCCAGCGGTAGCCGGGCGGCACGACCAGGTCGTCGCCGGCCATCATCGGCGTGCGTTTCACGCTGTCGAAATTGAGCGTGTTCTCCGGCAGCACCGGGCCGGCCGGCGGCGCCGGCGTGACCGGCGCAGTCGAGGGCGGGGCGGGATCGTCGCCGCCGCCGCAACCGAACAGTGCCAGCGCTACCGTGCTGAGGCCGCCGGTCAGCATTGCGCGGCGCGACAGCCTGGCCGTGGCGATGTCGCCGAAGTAGGGATTGCCGGATTGGTTGGTGCCGAAGTCTTCCGGTTCGGGCGGGCGGGAGGTTTTGCTCATGCGCTGTAGTGTAGGTAAGGCAAGGGTTAATGAGAGCCGGGAATTCTAGGAGGCGCGCGTTACCGCTTGATGACCGGGCGCATGGACGTGAAAAAGCCGGCACGCGGCCGGCTTCCGGTAGGGGGGAAGAAACCTTACGACGCGCGGCGCCGGGTCGGCTTTTTCTTGATGACGGCCTTCTTGCGGCCCTCGACCTTGGCTGTCTTGCGCGCCTTGCCTGCCTTGCTTGCCTTGCTCGCAGCCTTCATCACGCGCGGCGCGGTGGCGACGCGCGGTTCATCGTTGCCGGTGATCAGGCGGCGGATGTTCAGCGCATCCGAGATGCGCGCCGACGAGCCGCCGGCATTGAGCAGCACCATCGTGGCGTTCTTGCCGGCCGCCTTGATGCGCATGATCAGGCAGCGTCCCGCTTCTTCCGTGTAGCCCGTCTTGGACAGGCCGATGTCCCATCCCTTCGCGCCGACGAGGCGATTGGTGTTGTGGTATTCGACCTCGCGGCCCTTGATCTTCATGATGTCGCTCTTGTCGGTCGTCATGCTGGTGATCGTGGGGTAGCGCGCCGCGGCGGAGGCCATCTTGACCAGGTCTTCCGCGGTCGAGATATTGCTCGGCGACAGGCCGGTGGGTTCGGCGATGCTCGTATTCTTCATACCCAGCGCGCGGATCTTGGCATCGACGGCAGCCTTGAACGCGGCCGGGCCGCCGGGGAAGGTGCGCGCCAGCGACGCGGCGGCACGATTATCGGACGACATCAGCGCCAGGTGCAGCACGTCGTAGCGGGACAGCGTGGCACCGACCGGGACGCGCGACGTGCTGTGCTTGAACGTGTCGACATCGTCGCGGTCGATGCTGATCTGTTCCTGCATGTCGAGCCTGGAGTCCAGCACGACCATTGCCGTCATCAGCTTGGTCAGCGAGGCGATCGGCACGACGGTGTCGGCATTTTTTTCGAGGATGATTTTCCCGGCGTCGTCGACGACGAGCACGGACTGCGAACCGAGCGGCACGGCGAGCGCGGCTGCGGAAACGGAAAGCAGCACTGCTGCTGCAATTTTCTTGATCATTGGGTTGTGCGAGGAATGGGCGAGCGAATGGAGCAATGCTTTATAGCAAGGTCCAGAAGGCCGAAAGATAGCATGCGCTTGACAGAACAGTCCAGCCTATGTCAGCAGTGCGGGCCCAAACATGACAAAAATGTGATGAGTCCAGGGATTCGTGCCGTTGAAAGCAGCGCGCCCGCCCTGGAAGGGGCGGGCGCGCATGGCAATACCCGGTCTGGTTCGGGGGACGGTGCCCCGAGCGGCCGACGTGCTTATTTGCTTGCGTAGATCTTGTCGAACTCGCCGCCATCGTCGAAGTGGCGCTTCTGCGCCGCGCGCCAGCCGCCGAACACGTCGTCGACCGTGAACAGCTTGATCGGCTTGAACTGCGCTGCGTATTTCTTGGCCACGGCCGCCGAGCGGGGACGCAGGTAATGCTTGGCGATGATTTCCTGGCCCGCTTCCGAATACAGGAAGTTCAGGTAGGCGGTGGCTTCCTTGCGGATGCCGCGCTTGTCGACCACCTTGTCCACGACGGCCACCGGGGATTCGGCCAGGATCGAGACGGACGGGTAGACGATGTCGAAATTGCTGCCCATCTCGGCGCGCACCAGACTCACCTCGTTCTCGAACGTCACGAGCACGTCCCCGATCTGGCGCTGCGTGAACGTGGTGGTGGCGGCGCGGCCGCCGCCATCGAGCACCGGCACGTTACGGAAGATCTTCGTCACCAGGTCGCGCGCCTGCGCATCGTTGCCGCCGTTCTGCAGCACCGAGCCCCACGCGGCAAGATACGTGTAGCGGCCATTGCCGGCGGTCTTCGGGTTCGGGATCACCACTTTCACGCCAGGCTTGGCCAGGTCGGCCCAGTCCTTGATGCCTTTCGGGTTGCCCTTGCGGACGAGGTACACCATGGTCGAATACATCGGCGCGGCATTGTTCGGGAAGCGCTTGGCCCAGTCCTTCACGACGAGGCCGCGGTCGGCCAGCATGTCGATGTCATTGGCCTGGTTCATCGTGACGACCGACGCCTCCAGGCCGTCCGCCACCGAGCGCGCCTGCTTCGAGGAGCCGCCGTGCGACTGTTTCACCTCGATGCTCTTGCCGGCCTGCTGCTTGTATTGCGCTTCGAAGACCGGGTTGATGTCCTTGTACAGTTCGCGCGCGACGTCGTACGACACGTTCAGCAGCGAGACATCGGCCGCGTGGGCCGGGGCCAGGCCCAGCGCCGTGGCGGCGGCGGACGCCAGCAGCACGCGGCGCAGCACGGAGGTCAGGGTGCCGTGCGTGGAGCCGATGCGGCTGGATGCGGCGCCAAATACGATTTTTTTATTTTCCATGGTGTACTCGTGTAAAAAACAGATATGTATGGTCCGCCAGATTGCGTCTGGAAAGAAACGATATTTTCGTAATTTGCTTAGATGCACCCGGCGCGAGCGGAGCCGGCGGCTTGCGGCCGACTGGTGTATAGTCCGCCTAATGAGCCGCCTTAGGGAAGCGCTGTTTGATTGCTGGTGGATGATATCAGTGTTGAAAAGCGTGTCCAGCAAGACGCAAATGCTCCGTCATACTGGCGTATGCCGGGGTATTTGTGGCGCAGCTGGGCGCGTTTTCTCAAGATCGCCGCCATGAATAAATCAGCGCTTCCGTAGCGCACCATTGACCTTTGCTCTCGCGTTGCAGCGAGCCGTCGTCCAAGCCCGCTGTCATGCTTCAATCGCACGAATTTCCATGAGTTTCGAAATCCGCCCTGCCATTTCCGCCGATGCCGCCGCCGTATGCCAGGTCTTGCGCCGCTCGATCGCCGAATGCTGCGTGCTCGACCACCACGACGACCCGGACATCCTGGCGGCCTGGCTGGGCAACAAGCACCCGGCCATGGTGACGTCGTGGTTCGAATCGCCCACCAATTATTCGCTGGTGGCGGTGCGTAGTGGCGAGGTCGTCGGCGTGTCGCTGCTGACCGGGGCGGGCAAGCTGGCGCTGTGCTACCTGGTGCCGGAAGCGCAGCGGCAGGGGGCCGGCTCGGCACTGCTGAGGCGGATGGAGGAACGGGCGCTCGCCTCGGGCATGAAGGCGCTGCACCTGCACAGCACGGCCACCGCGGAAGGTTTCTTCGATGCCAGCGGTTACCGGCGCGACGGCAATGTGCGCTCCCCATATGGCGTCGAGACGATCCTGTTCTGGAAACCCCTGGTGCAGGATGCGCAGCCCGATGCCCGCAAGCGCTTCTGCAACTGCAATTCCGCCTGATAAAGCGCTGATCGATTGCTGGTGGAGGAGATCAGCCGTGAACAGCGTGTCCAGCAAGACGCAAGTTCGCCGTCACTCCGAGGGAGGCGACCGCCGATATGGCGGGAATTTGTGACGCGGCCAGGCGCGTTTCTCATGGCTGAGATCGCCGCCATGAAGCAATCAGCGGTTCCCTGGCGGCGTTTTTCCCGACTTCGCCCGTACTTCGTTCCCGTACTGTCCCCGCATCTCCCGGTATTTTCTTCCTGTTCACGCCTCCGCTAACGGCTCGTTGCATCCGCTCGCGTGCATGCCGAATGCGCGCCGCCGGAAATCCGGCCAGCGCGCAGGGGCGGGTGATGGCGCCGGGGGCGCGGGGTCAGGGATGCAGCGTGCCGCTGCCGAATGCCTTCAGTTCGCCGGCCGCGAAGGCAATCCAGCCGTCACGGGCGTCCACCGGCTGGGTGGCGATCATTGCGCTGCCGTCGTCCAGCCGGTAGTGCAGGTGCGTGGAGCAGTGCGCGAACAGCGTTTCGCCATTCGACAGGATGAAATTGAACGTGCCGTGCGAGGCGATCTCGCCAGCCACCTGCGCCAGCGCATCGCGCAGCAGGTGCGCGGACGGTGCGCCATGCGGGAAGCGGGCGGCGAGGCGCGAGAGCAGCAGGCAGAATGCCGCTTCGCTGTCCGTGTCGCCCTGCGGTACGAACAGGCCGGGCGCCGGGGCGAACTCCTTCAGGTCGCCGTTGTGTGCGAAGCACCACGTGCGGCCCCACAACTGGCGGGCGAACGGGTGCACGTTCTCGATCGCGATGCGGCCCTGGGTGGCCTTGCGGATATGCGCCAGGATATTGCGGGCCCGCAGAGGGCGGCGACGGATCCGTGCCGCCAGCGGCGAATCGATCGCGGCGCGGTGATCCGTATACAGCCTGCAGCGCTTGCCGCTGTGGAAGGCAATGCCCCAGCCATCCTTGTGCTCGTCCGTCCGGCCGCCGCGCTCGGCGAATACGTCGAAGAAGGGACCGAGTCCGGCGGGTACGCTGCTGTTCAATCCGAGGAGCTGGCACATGATGGCATCGAAAATCGTTGAAGTTGAGCCCACGATACCTGCGCGCGGTTCGCGGTAAAACGAATCTTTTCCAATATGCTTATGTGCTGGCACGCTGCTTCCAGGAAATATCGGGTACCGGCGCCGCTTTTTCCCGATATGCACCGGCCGCATAACGAACGGCAAAAGCATTCGTTTTGAAATTGCCCATGGAGCCTTAGCCTTGTCGCACCGTATCTGCTTCAGAAAGGCTGCAATGAGTTTCCCCGTCCTGCAACAGTACCTGGTCCGGCTGGCCGACCCGGCCGCCAGCGCGAAATCGTCGCTCTGGCTCGACGGCAAGGGCCGCGCGCATGGCCGTTTCTTCAACTGCACGATGACGAGCGTGTTCCATCCCGTTCGCGAACTCGACAGTGGAACGGCCGTGGCCTGCGAAGGATTGGCGCGCGGCCTGTCCGCCGAGGACGAGGGCCTGTCGTTGTGGCGCCTGCTGGAGAATGCCGCCAGCGACGACGAATCCGTCGAACTCGACCGCCTGTGCCGCATGCTCCATGCGATCAACTTCTTCCGGCAGCCCGACGCCGAGCGACTCGACCTGTACCTGAACGTGCACGGGCGATTGCTGTCCGCCGTCAGCAGCAACCACGGCCATGCATTCCGGCGCATTCTCGATGCGCTCGAATTGCCGGTGGCGCGCATCGTGCTGCAATTGCCGCCGACCACGCCGCAGCAGGGCTGGCTGCTGGGCTACGTGGCCGACAACTACCGCCGCAACGGCTTCCGGTTCGCGGTGCACGCGGCCAGCGCCCAGGAAGGGCTGGCGCTGCTGGAACGCGTGCGCCCGGCCGTGATCCGCCACGATGCCCGCGACACGCGCGACCGGGAAGGGCTGGCGCGCCTGGTGGCGGCCGCCGCGGAGCATGGAACCCGGATCGTGTTCCATCATACCGAAGGGCAGGGCGTGCTGTCGGCCCTGCATGGTATTGCCGAGCTGGCCGGTGCGCAGCCGCTGGCCCAGGGGCATGCACTCGACAAACCCCGCGCGGTACTGCCTTCGGAAGCCGTACAGGCTGCAGCGTGAGCTTAAGCAAAACTTAAATGTTGAGCCATATTGGATACAATTTAAGCCACACAGTTAAAGAGCTTTCTCAAGTCCCCCAGCGATCGGCTATAGTGACGCTCGCTTCCGTTTCACTGTACCAATGGGGTAAACATGGCAACGCGCAGAGACTTTCTACACAAGACACTGGGGGCAACGGCCGCCAGCTTCATCGGGGCGCCATTGGTGGGCCTGGCACCGGCCCGCGCGCAGGACCTGCAGCCCCCGCCCGACATCTTCGACTCCCAGTTGCTTGACCTGGAATTCTGGATCAAGCCCCGCACACTGACCGTGACCCGGCCGCAGAGCGGCGAAAAGGCATCGGTGCTGTACTGGAAGGATGGCGAAGTCATCGAATCGGCCTACCAGCAGCTGTGCCACCTGCTGCGGGACGTGAACGGCAAGTCCAGTGCGCCGATGGATCCGAAACTGCTGGAAACGCTGTGGGGCACGCAAGCCTTCGTGGCCCGCTATGGCATCCACAGCCCGATCGAGATCCTGTCGGGCTACCGCACCGAGGCGTCGAACCAGCGCCTGCGCGAACAGGGGATCCCCGCCGCCCGCCAGTCGCTGCACATGGTCGGCAAGGCCGCCGACATCCGCATCGCCAACCTGAACGAAGAAGTGGTCGGCGGACTCATCAAGAGCTTCCAGCAAGGCGGCGTCGGCTTCTACTACCGCAGCGGGCCACGCGGCGGGTGGATCCATACGGACACCGGCCTCAAGAGAACCTGGAAGGGGTAAGATGGGGAATTCGTGGAGCACCGCTCCACGCCCATCGAACGGCTCGGCCTTGCAAGGCCGAGACTGGATGCCCGCGTACCACGAATGATCATCCAGGTACTGCTCCGCGCGCGCTGGATGGCCCGGCCCCGCAGGGCCGAGCCGCCGAAGCATCCCGTCAGCCGTAGTAATACGGCTTCGTCTGCACCGAATCCTTCTTCTGCCGGTCCACCGCATCCAGGTCCTGCCGGTGGTCCCACCAGATCTTCCACCCCCGCCGCTGCTCGGCTTCCGTGTTGGGGTGCTCTTCCTTGTAGCGGTTCAGGAATTGCTCGAATTCCGATACGTATCGCGTGTACTTCATGATTCCTCCTGTTATTCGGTTACACTGCCGGCCAATACGGATACCCGATACGAGACCGAACGACCATGCAGCACGATAACGACGAAAAAGCCATTACACACCCGGACGACAAAGCAGGCGAAGCGGCGAAACCGCGGTTCCGCCCGGTGCCGTGGACGGCGCTGGAAACCCCTGCCGATGTCGAACTGTGGATTGCCGAGCACGACCTGGCATTGCAGGAGCACATCGGCAAGAACGAGACCGGTTATGGCGTCTGCTTCACGCTTGCGGCCGGAGGCGACATCTTCATGCAAACATCGGATGACGCCATTGTTCTCGATGTTACGCCCGATGCCGAGTGGGCGGCGCCACTGATCGCCGCGGTCGCCCAGGCGGAACCGCCGAAGGGCTCGATGTGGATCCTGCCCGACGACAAGCTGGTGCAGCTGATCCTCGGCCTGTCCACGCTGGTGGCCAGCACCACGCTCGTGGCCGGCCACAACTTCGGCCGCCGGCGCGCCTGGTAAAAACGCGGTCGCGGGCGAGAGCGTCCTGCAGTCAAACTCCGGTGCGGGACGTGCTCGACTTGGGCAATCGTGCATGCTAGGCTGGTTCAGCTTTCTCGACAGCCGTTACCAGTAAACGAGGGTTTCATCACGATATGGACGATCCCACGGACTACAGCCTCGCGCCCGTACCCGACTTGCTGCCCGCCCTTGCGCCGTCTGCCGGGCTCACGCATGAAGGCCTGCTGGCGGCGCTCGGCGGCAGCGGCCTGGCGCCAGCCCATGCGGGCGGAGCAGCCGATCGCTTCGACGACCTGTATCTGCTCGCGCCCGTCGGCGTGTTCCTGCTTGCACCCGATTCCACGATCCTCCAGGCCAACCTGGTCGGTGCCAGCCTGCTGGGCGTGGATCGCGCCAGCGCCGGTCGGGAACGCTTTCGCAGCTTTGTCGCGCCACGTTTCGCCGGCGATTTCGATGCGTTCGCCTTGCGCGCGCTGGCCAGCACCGAGCCGCTGCGCTGCGGCGTGCAGTTGCAGGGCGACCGGGGCGAGCGCGGCGTTCCCGTCACGCTGCTCGGCTGCGCGGCGGCCGGCGCGTTGCGCCTGACGGTCGAGCCGGCGGAGGGCCGCCTGGCCGCCCTTGAAAAAAGCGAGGAACGCTTCCGCCGCATCGTGCAGACGGCGCGCGAAGGTATCTGGGAATTCGACGGCCAGGCGCGCACCAGTTTCGTCAACCCCCGCATGGCCGAGCTGCTGGGCTACCCGGTCGAGGCCATGGCAGGCCGCCCGCTGCTGTCGTTCCTCGACGCGGAAGGGCGCTCGCTACTCGAACGCAATATCGCGCGCCAGCAGGAAGGTATGCCCGGGCGGCATGAACTGAAGTTCCTGCGCAGCGATGGCAGCGAACTGTGGCTGCACCTGACCGCCAACCCGCTGTTCGATGCCGGCGGGAATCTTATCGGCGCACTGGCGCTGGCATCGGATATTTCCGAGCACCGCGAATCGACCGAACTGGCGTGGCACCAGGCGAACTTCGATGCGCTGACGGGTTTGCCGAACCGGAACATGTTCCAGGAGCGCCTGCGCCATGAAATGAAGAAAGCGCGCCGCGAGCGCAGCTTCCTGGCCCTGCTGTTCATCGACCTCGACCAGTTCAAGCAGATCAACGACCGCTTCGGCCACCAGCAGGGTGACGCCTTGCTGGTGCAGGCCGCCGCTCGCCTGGGCGCCTGCATGCGCGCCACGGACACGCTGGCCCGCATCGGCGGCGACGAATTCGTGGCGATCCTGCCCGGCCTCGGGCACGTGCAGGATGCCGAGCGGGTCGCGCAGGACATCATCGCCGTATTGAACCGGCCCTTTGAGCTGGCCGGCGGCGAACAGGGGCACATTTCGGGCAGCATCGGCATTGCGCTGTATCCGTCGGACGCGGCCGACGCGGAGGAATTGTTGCGCCATGCCGACCAGGCGATGTATGCCGCCAAGAACGGCGGGCGCAACCGCTACACGTATTTCACGGACGACATGCAGTCGGCCGCCCAGCAGCGGGCCCGGCTGGCGGCCGACCTGCGCCGCGCCGCCGGCGAACATGAGTTCGAGCTGTTCTACCAGCCGATCGTCAACGTGAAGACAGGCGTAGTCGAGCGCGCCGAAGCCTTGCTGCGCTGGCGCCACCCGAAGCGCGGGCTGCTCAATCCTGCCGATTTCATCGCCGACGCGGAATCGTCCGGCGTCCTGCTCGACATCGGCGATCGCGCGTTCCGCCAGGCGGCGGACCAGGTCCTGGCCTGGCAGCGCGAACTGGGCCGGCCATTCCAGGTCAGCATCAACCTGACATCGGCGCAGTTGCGCGACGATGCGCACGGCTGGCTGAGCTATGTGGAAAGCCTGCGGCTGCCGCCGAAGAGCCTCGTCGTCGACGTGTCGGAGGATCTGCTGAACGAGCCGGCCAGCCATGTGTTCGAGCGCCTCGGCCGGCTGCATGCGATGGGCATGCAGGTGGCGCTGGACGATTTCGGCACCGGCCATTCCGCGCTGGCACAGCTGAAGCAGTTCGACATCGATTACCTGAAGATCGACCGCAGTTTCGTGGCGGGCCTGGCGGGCGACTCGGGGGACCTGGCGATGTGCGAGGCCATCATCGTGCTGGCCCACAAGCTGGGCCTGGAAGTGGTGGCGGAAGGCGTGGAAACGCAGGCGCAGCTGGCGCTGTTGAAGGCAGCCGGCTGCGACCTGGCACAGGGCTATGTGTTTGCGCGCCCGGCGCCAGCCGAAGAGTTGCTGGCGCTGGCACGGCAGACCTTCCCCTGATTTACCTGGGGATTACCTGGCAACTGATCGTGGGTTCAAAGCGTGTACGCATTTTCCTCCTGCGCCAACGCCGTGAAATTGCCCGGAATAGCCTGCTATTTCGGGAAATTTCCGCTGGCCTGGCACGAGGATGCATCGCTTTTCACGACCACGCCGTTGCCAAGTGACCCGCTAGCGCCCGGCGTCCCGCAAACTGAGCAGCGAAACGACGCGGTCCCGGTTGATGCCCACCAGCGCGGAGGTCAGCGCCAACAGCGACTGGTAGCCCGGCTCGTTGGCGATCGTGGAAAAACGCGTCGCCATGTCTTCCACGCCTGCCACCTCGATATCTGGCATCGAGCTTTGCGCTCGCCGCGTCGCGGTGTTCAGTTCCGTGCGTACCTTGGCCAGCGCCACTTCCACGTGCGACAGCGCCTGCATCACCTGCTGCAGCGTTTCGCGCATCGAGTCCATGTCGGTGACATCCCATTTCTCGGGTGCCACCGCGGGCTGCTCCGCTTCCGCCTTCAGCCGGTTCAGTTGCCCGGTCGGGAAGCGGATGCCGCTGCCCTGCACGGCGATCGAATCGCGCACCGACGGCCAGTTGCCTTCGCCGGTCGAAAACACCAGATCGCCATCGTCGTTCGCGGACACGCGCACGCCGGCTGGCCCCAGGGCCTGGTCGAAGCGAGCGACGATTTCCTTGTCGGACAGGCCGGGTGACAGGTGCACGGAGCGCAGTCCCTGTGTTCCACCGCCGACGGAGACGGCCAGCGTTTCGCGGGCGCCGTCGCGCAGGTTCTGCAATGACATGCCGCGCACGGTGAACCGCTGGCTGGAGGGTTCGGCGCCGCTGTAGTTCAGCCGCGCGTCGAGCGTGCCGCCGGAAGCGTCGCGGCGGCCGCGCCACGTGTCGGCGAATTGCCGCACCTGCTGTTCGAGCTGGCCGTCGCGCATCTGGCGCGCAGCCAGCTTGGTCGCGAGGTCGGTCTTCAGCGTGCGCAACTGCGCGGCGCTTTGTTCAAGGAAGTCCACCGCCTGCTGGGCGCTGGAGATATCGTTCTGCAGGGGCTGGTCCCAGTTGCGCAGGCCACGCCGCAGTGGCGCGGCATGGGTGGGGGACGCGGCCGGCGCCCCCGGCGCCGGCCCATTGGCCGGCGTGTTTCCCTGGGCAGCGCCTGCCGAGCCTGTACCGTCCAGCGCGGTCGTCGAGCCCGACGAGTCCTTGCTGATACCGGCACTGCTGGAGCGCTGTAATATTTGCATTGCGATGTTGTGTAGTTAGGTAAGAACGTTAGGCAAGGAACATCAATCTGGAAACATCAATCGGGAAACATCGTTCAGGAACATCGATCCAGGAACATCGATCCACGAACATCAATCAGAGAACATTGAAGAGAGAAAGATTGCTGATCTTGGAATAGGACTGATAAGTCGCTTGCAGTGCCATATTGTAGCCTGACAGCTCGCTGGCTGCGACACCGTAATCGAGCTGTCCCAGTTCGGTCATGGCGCTCTTGTTCGACAAGCTCACGTTCGCATGGTTGCTGTCGAGCGTGGCGAGCACGTTTTGCGCGCCGCCCAGCTTGGCAATCTTGCCGGCCAGGGCATCCTGGCTCGACTGCACCATCGTCATGGTCGTGGAGATCATCGACTTGAGCGGTTCGGCGGAGGACCCGGTGGTCGTATTGCGCAGCGCGTCGATTGCCTTGTTCATCTGGTTCAACAGCGTATCGACGCCCCCGACGTTCACGTTGACGGGTTGCGTGATGCCATTGCCGACCACCACCTTCTGCTCGCCCGCATTGCCGGCATAGCTGTAGCTGGTGCCGTCGAAGGCGATGGGCGGGGTGTTGGTCAGTGTGCCCGAGAACAGGTATTTCCCTTCCTGGTCGCGGGTATTGGCTGTGTAGAGCATGCTGTCGCGGATCGCCACCAGGCTGTCCACCATCGCCTTCAGGTCGTCCGGCGTGTTGCTGGCATCGGCGGCCCAGACCATCAGGTCGTGCGCCTGGTTCAGGTCGCCAACCATGGCGGACAGATAGCTTTCGTTTTTCGACAGGCGGATCTTGACCGCGCCGATATTTTCGCGGTACTGATCGATGATGGCCTCTTCGCGCGTCAGGCGCGAGATCCGCACGTTGGTGATCGGGTCGTCCGACGGCAGCATGACGGCCTTGCCGGACGCCATCTGCTGGGACAGGCGCGAAGCCATCGTCTGGTTCAGCTCGAGCGAGCGGTTCAGCGTGGCGTGGAACTGGGTGCTGGCGATACGCATGATGCCTCCTTTAGCCGAACATCGACAGCGTGGCGTCGAACAGCGAGTTCGCCACGGCGATGACTTTCATATTGGCCTGGTACATGTTCTGGAACTCGACGAGGTTCATTGCTTCCTCGTCGCGGTTGACGCCGGACGTCGATGCCCAGTCGTCTTCTGCCTGGTGGCGGATCGTCTGCGCGGTATTGAGCAGCGATTTGTTCTGCTGGCTGTCGATGGCCAGCTTGCCCACCAGCTGCGTGTCCGCATCGCCCAGGATAACGTTGCCGAGCGAGCCCAGCGCGATGGTCTGGTTCTTGATGTCGACCAGCAGCTGCAGGTTGGTCGAATCGCCCGGCGTGCCGTCGGCGGACAGGGCCAGGTCGTCGGCACTGTAGCCGTCGGCGACGGAAAGGATGCCGCCCGCTCCGCTGCCGCTGACTTCGAACATCGGCTTGCCCGGGTTGCCGGCGCTGTCCTTGCCCGCGGCAAGCTGGGTATTCATCTTCGTCGCCAGTTGCGACGCCATCGACACGATCGATTCCTGCAGCGGTGCCAGGATGTTCTTTTCAAACGCACCCAGGCCGCCCAGCTGGCCGCCCACGGTGCTGTCGTTTACCGCATACACGGAGCGTGCGAACGTCACCTGCATCTGCGGCGTGCCGCTTGTCGTATCGATGCCCAGCGCGGCGGCCTGGTTGCCCACCACGAGCGGCTGACCCGACTTCAGCGACACGGCACGGCTGCCGTCCGCCTGCTCCAGCACTTCGATGGCGGCCAGCTGCGACAGGCTGTCGATGGCCATGTCGCGCTCGTCGATCAGCGCCGAGACATTGGTGCCGGTGGCGCCGGCAGCGGTGATGCGCGTATTGAGCGAGGCGATGTTCTGCGTCAGCGTGTTGAACTTGGGCAGGATCGCATCGCGCTGCTGCTGCACCGACAATTGCTGGTTGCGCGTGACCTGGTAGATGCTGTTGAAGCTTTCCGCCAGCGCGCCGGCCTGCGCCACCACCTGGCCGCGCAGCGGCGCCGATGTGGGTTCCTCGCCCACCGCATTGAGCGCCTTGAAGAAGTTATCCATGCCGTAGGACAGGCTCGACTTGTCGTCGCCCATCACCTGTTCCAGCTGGGTAAGGTAAGCCTGCTGCGAGTCATAGCGGCCCAGCTCGGAGTTGGCGCGCCACAGCTGCTGGGTCTTGTACGAATCGGAGATGCGCAGCAGCGCGCTCACTTCGACGCCATTGCCGGCCTGCTTCGAGCCGAAGCCGGGGGCGACGGCGGCCAGCAGCACGCCCTGGCGCGTGTAACCCTTCGTCTGCAGGTTGGCGACGTTCTGGCTGGAGGCGTTCAGCGCGGCCTGCGCCGCCATGGCGCCCGACAATGCGTTGTTAATGATAGGCATGGGACTGATCCAATTGAAGTGGTCCGCCGGGTGTCCGGCGGACGGCGACTTTCTCTTAACTAGTCAAGGCGACGGTGCGCCAGGCCAAATTAAGTTTCCGGAGAAATTTTATTTACGGGTGCCGTCGCGGCGGGCGCCGGCGCTGCCGGCATCAGCTGCCGCAGGATCGCATCGGCGATGCCGAACGCGCGCTGGTTGGCCATCTGGTCGGCCACCATGTTGTCGGCCATGTCCAGCATGTCGCTGTTGATGGAGTCCTTGTAGATGCTGTCATCGCCGGCCAGCTCCTTGGTGGAGCTGCGCATCTGTTTCAGCATGTGGCCGATGAAGAAGCTTTCGAACTTCACGGCCGCTTCGCTGGCCTTTTTCTTGTACGCAGCGGCGGCCGGATCGGACTCGGCCGGTGCCACGGCCTGCGGCAGCGTGGAACTGGTTTCGTTCAGGCCGAGCGCGCCGCCCGCCGGGCCCACGGCGCCGCTATGCATCGATGTCAGTCGGGGATCCATCAGATCACCACCAGTTCGCCTTCGATCGCGCCGGCCTGGTCGAGCGCCTGCAGGATCGCCATGATGTCGTCCGGCGTCGCGCCCAGGCTGTTGACCGTGTCGACGATGGTCTGCAGCTTGGCGCCCGGCGGCCACTGGAACATCGGGCGTCCGCCCTGGTCCACGGATACGTTCGATTGCGGCGTGACGGCTGTCTGGCCACCGGCGAACGCGTTCGGCTGGCTGACCTTGGAGCTTTCCGAAATCACCACCTTCAGCGAACCGTGCGTGATGGCGGCCGCCTTCACGCGCAGGCCTTCGGCGATGACGACGGTGCCGGTGCGCGAGTTGAACACCACCCGCGGGTTTTCCTGCCCGGCCTCGATCGCCAGCGCTTCCAGCTTGGCCATGAAGGCCACGCGCTGGGTCGGGTTTTCCGGCGCCACGACGGACACGCTGGTCGCATCCTCCGTGCTGGCGATGCCGCCGAATTTCCTGTTGATCGATTCGACGATATTGGTGGCCGTCTCGAAGCTGGGGCGCTTCAGCGACAGGCGCACGCTGCCGTTGGTGGAGAAATCGGTGGCGATTTCCCGCTCGATCATGGCGCCGTTCGGAATGCGGCCGGCGGTCGGCGTGTTGACGGTGACGGACGAGCCGCTCTTGCCGGCGGCGGACAGGCCGCCGACCACCACGTTGCCCTGGGCCAGCGCATAGACTTCATTGTCCGCCGCACGCAGCGGCGTCAGCAGCAGCGCGCCGCCGCGCAGCGACTTCGCGTCGCCCAGCGACGACACGGTGACGTCGATCGGCTGGCCGCGGCGGTAGCCTGGCGGGAAGACGGCCGACACCATCACGGCGGCCACGTTCTTGCTTTTCGCATCGGCGCCGTCCGGCATCTTCACGCCGAACTGCTTGAGCATGTTGACGACCGACTGGCTGGCGAATTTCACCTGGGTAGAATCGCCGCTGCCGTTCAGGCCGACCACGAGGCCGTAGCCGACGAGCGGGTTTTCCCGCACGCCTTCGATCGACACGAGGTTGCGCAGCGATTGCGCGGCTTGCGCGGGCATTGCGGCCAGCAACAGCGCGCCGGCGGCCATCAGGGAAGTGAACAGTTTTTTCATCGTCGCGTCAGAAAGGCATCAGGGGGCCGAGGAAGAAGCGCTGCAGCCAGCCCGGCTGGTTGGTATCGGCCAGCGTGCCCTGCGCCGAATAGGCGATGCGCGCGTTGGCGATGCGCTGCGACGACACCTGGTTGTTGGCATCGATGTCGGCGGCGCGCAGGTAGCCGCGCAAGCGCAGGAATTCCTCGCCTTGGTTCAGCGTCACGCCTTTTTCGCCGGCCACCTTCAAGAGGCCGTTCGGCATCACTTCCTGGACGATGACGGTGATCGCACCGGTCAGTGCGTTCTGCTGCGTGGCGGTGGCGTCTCCCTGGAACGAGTGGCCCGCGGACAGGTCGACGCCTGCCTTCGGGAACGCCTTGCCCAGCAGGGAAGGGGGGGTGACGGAAATGCCCGAATCCTTGCCCAGCTTCGTGCCGGCGCTCTTCGATGCCTGCGTGGTTTCCTGCAGGATCACCGTCACGACGTCGCCGACGCGGAAGGCGCGGCTGTCCGACGTCAGCGACAGGCCCGCATCGGCGGAAAACACGCCGCCAGCCGTGCCGCGCGGCGCGGCGGAACGAACCACCTGGGGCGGCTCGTCGAACGGACCGGGACGCACGGCGGGCGGGGCGAGGGAGGAAGCGCAACCGGCCAGCAGCATCGCGGCCATTGCGCACAATTGCGCTTTGATCATCGGACTCGAAACCTTCGTCAGGGTGAAAAGAATCAGCGGGCGGCCTGGGCCAGGTACTGCAGCATGTTGTCCGCGGCGGACAGTACCTTCGTGTTCATCTCGTAGGTACGCTGGGCCGCGATCATGTCGACCATCTCTTCGACGACCTGCACGTTCGACGCTTCGAGCGCGCCCTGCTTGATCTTGCCGAACTGGGCATCGCCCGGGCGGCCTTCGGTCGCCGCGCCCGACGAAGCGGTCTCGGAGAATAGGTTTTCGCCCAGCGCCTGCAGGCCGGCCGGGTTGATGAACGTGGTCAGCGTGAGCTGGCCCAGTTCGGTCGGCTGGGTATTGCCGGGAATCGTCGCCGTCACGGTGCCGTTCTCGCCGATGGTGATCGACGTGGCATTGTTGGGCACGGTAATCTGCGGCACCAGCGGCAGGCCCTGCGCATTGATCAGCACGCCATTTGCATCCAGGCCCAGCTGGCCGGCGCGGGTGAAGGCCGCCTCGCCGTTCGGGCGGCGCACCTGCAGGAAACCGTTGCCCATCACGGCCACGTCGTACTGGTTGCTCGTGATCTGGGTGCTGCCGGTGGTGAACACCTTCTGGGTGCCGACCATGTGGGTACCGTTACCCAGCTGCACGCCGGTCGGTGCCAGCGTGTTGTTGTCGGCGCGCTGCGCGCCCGGCTGGCCTTCGACGGAGTAAAACAGGTCTTCGAAGACCACGCGGTCCTTCTTGAAGCCGACCGTGTTGGCGTTCGCCAGGTTGTTGGCGATGGCTTGCAGTTTTGCATCCTGCGCTTGCACGCCGGTCTTGCTGATCCACATTGCTGGATTCATACGATGCTCCTGAGAGTGTTCTGTGTGCTGGGAAACTTTACCCTTTTACGGCAATCCGTAGGGCAACTTTAGTGCCGCATGGAAAATTGCGTCGCACGGCAGGCGACGGATGTTGCGCGAGGGATACGCTGCGGCAGCGATCGGCCGCAGCGTGTTGCAGGATTGTTACGGCTTGGGCGCCGCTCACTGGCTGCTTACTGGCTGCTTACTGGCCGCTCACCAGCCGGTTGCCGGCCGTGGTCATGTCGTCCGCGGCCTTGAACAGCTTCATCTGCACTTCGAACGTGCGGTTCAGGCTCATGGTGGCGACCATTTCCTCGACGGCCGACACGTTCGAGCCTTCCAGGTGGCCGGAGCGCACGGTGACGGTGTTGTCGGTCATCAGCGGCTGGCCGTCGCGCGAGACGATGAGGCCCGCTTCGTTCTTGGTCAGTTCGCTGCCTTCGGCATTGACCAGTTTCAGCTTGTCGATGACCTGCATCTCGCCGCGGCCGCCCGGGCTCTGGATCGACACGGTGCCATCCTGGCCGATCTCCACCTTGCTGTGGATGGGCAGCGTGATCGGGCCGCCTTCGCCCAGGATCGGCATGCCGTTGACGGTCATCGTGCCATCCTGGTCCAGCGTGATCGCGCCGGCGCGGGTGTACGCTTCGCCGCTCGGGCCTTCGACGGCGAAGTAGCCGCTGCCGGAAATGGCCACGTCCATCTCGCGGCCGGTCGGGCGCAGCGTGCCCTGCTTGGTCGAGATCGCATTGGCCTGCATCGTGGCCAGGTGGCGGTCATCGTAGCCGTAGCCGGGCGCCGCCTGCGCGGTCGCCAGTTCCAGGTTGGCCCGGAAGCCACCCGTGTCCATGTTGGCCAGGTTGTTGGCGTGTACCTGCTGGCCCCGCAGGGCCCGCTCGGCACCGCTCATCGCGGTATAGATCAGCGCATCCATGGTTGCTCAGCCTTACATTGCCTGCATCAACGATTGCAGCATCTGGTTCTCGGTGGTGATCACCTTCGAGTTCGCCTGGTAATTGCGCTGCGAACCCATCAGGCCCACCAGTTCCGACGTGATGTCCACGTTCGAGCCTTCCAGCGTGGCGATCGACAAGGCGCCGGCCGAACTCGCGCCAGGGTTGTCCAGGCTGACGGTACCGACATCGGCGCCGTTCGCGGTCCAGCTGGAATCGCTGACGGGGATCAGCGCATCCTCGTTCGAGAACGTGGCCAGCTTGATCTGGCCGACAGCCTGCTGCTCGCCGTTCGAATACTTGGCGATGACCTTGCCGTCCGACGCCAGTTCCACGCCGACATACTGGCCGGTCGTGTAGCCATCGGCCATGTTGACGGACGTGGTGGCCTCACCCGCCTGGAACGTCGTGCCGACGTAGTCGAGCGTGATGTCCATCGCGGCGGCCGGGGCCGGGTTGTAGCCCAGCTTCAGCGTGGTGGGCGTGTTCGTCATCTTGCCGTTCGCGTCGAACGTGAGCTTGACGCTGGCGCCGGCGGTCGGCACCTTGCCGTCGATCAGCGTGTGGACCGTCACGGAATTGGCCGCGTCGTCGTCGCGCACGAAGTACTGGCTCACCGTGTGGCTCTTGCCCAGGCTGTCGAACGCCAGCGTGACCTTGGTCATGTTGTAGCTGGCCGGATCCGGCGCCACGGCCGGGTTGGACGCATCGAATGCCACGGTCGGCTTTTTCCAGTCGGCCGACAGGTTGGCGGCGAAGTCGATCGCCTTGGTGGCCTTCGCTTCCAGCGTCTGGGTCGGCACCTTGATGTCGCCCGGCACGCCTTCCGAGGCCACGCCCGGCGTCAGCTGGTTGCCCTGCACGCGGCGGCCGGCGCTGTCCACCAGGAAGTCCGAGCCATCCTTGGTGAAGATGCCGACACGGCTGTACACGGTCTCGCCCGACGTGGTCTTGCTGACGAAGAAGCCGCGGCCATTGATCGACGCGTCCAGCGAGCGGCCGGTCGACAGCATGCCGCCGGTCAGGCCGATGTTCTGCGTGGTCGAGCCGACCTGCACGCCGGTCGGCTGGCTGCCCGCGTACATCGACGAGAAGTTCGCGCGCTGGGCCTTGTAGCCGTAAGTGCTGGCGTTGGCGATGTTGTTGGAAATGCTGTTCAGTTGCTCGTTGACGGCCTGGATGCCGGACAGTGCGATATTGAAGCTCATGGCGGGTCCTTGTTACAGAGAGGTAATGGCGGCGCCGGCAGCGGCGACAGCGTTGGAGTTGGATTTACCGTTGAATGCGGTAATTGCGCTCGGTGCGACTTCGCCGACGTTGGCGACGTTCAGCACAATGCTGCCGTTCGAGCCCAGGCGCACACTGTTCAGGCGGCCGGCGATATCGACCGGCGGGTTTTCGCCCGAAGAAGTAACGACCTGCATCTTGTAATTTCCCGCCGGCAAGCCCATCGCCGTCGGATCGATCGAGATCGGCGACGTGCCCGCGTTCAGCGGACCCAGCGCCAGTTCATGCGCGACGCCGTCGGTACCCGTGAGCACCAGCGTCGTCTTGCTGCTGTTCGAACCCAGCGTGACCGCGCCGCCCACTTTCGCGCCGTCCAGCTGCACGGCGGTGGCACTCGTCATGACTTCGGAACCCACCTGGGCACCCAGGCTCAGCACCTGCATGCTTTGCAGCACGCTGGCATTGTTGCTGGTCTGCGAAGCCAGGCTCTGCAGTGCTTCGGTCTGCGACAGCTGCGTCAGCTGCTGCACGAATTGCGACGGGTCCGATGGCGACAGCGGATCCTGGTTCTGGATCTGCGCCACCAGCAGCTTGGTGAACATCTCCTGGCTTTCGCTGGTGCCGCTCGTGCCGTTGGCCTTGGGCATGGTGCCGCCGGCCGTGGATGCCGCCGCACTGGCGGAGTTGGTAAAAAGATTGGTTTCCATGATCAGCCTTCACCCAGTTTCAGCAAGGATTGCTGCATGCCGCGCACGCGGCCCATGACTTCGACATTCGTTTCAAAGGCGCGCGAGGCGGACATCATGTCCGTCATCTCGGCCACCTGGTTGACGTTCGGGTAGAACACATGGCCGTCCGCATTGGCCATGGGATTGTCCGGCTCGTACACCTTGCGCAGCGGCTCGGCGCTTTGCACCACATCGAGCACCTGCACGCGGCTGCCGGCGGCGCCGTCTTCGTTCATCACGGCCGCGAATACCGGCTTGCGGGCGCGGTACGTATCGTTTTCGTTGCCGGAGACGGAATCGGCGTTGGCCAGATTCGATGCCACCGTATTGAGGCGCACCGTTTGCGCCGCCATCGCGGAACCCGCGATCTGGGAAATGTCCTTGAAACTCATGAATGCTCCTGCTTGGCTGACCAGGCGGTTATCGACATGCCGCCGGCGTTCTGAATGACAAACTCACCATGACTGGTGGAAATTTTTCGCGCCGGCCGTCACGACCGCCGGCGCCCGTCATTTACTGGCCGGATTTATTGACCATTGATGGCCTTGGCCAGCCCGCGCAGCTTCATGTTGACGAACGTGAGACTGGTCTGGAAGTCCGTCGCGTTCTGCGAGAAGGCCGCCTGTTCGATACCGATCTCGACGGTATTGCCGTCCGCCGTCGGGTGGAACGGCACGCGGTACAGCGGGTCGCTGTCGCTCATCAGCGAAAGGCCGCCCTCGTCCTGCGAGCGCATCTGCGCCATCGAAGCGGCGAAGTCGATATCCTTGGCCTGGAAGCCAGGGGTGTTTTCGTTGGCGATGTTCGATGCCAGGACGCGGGTCCGTTCCGCCCGCAGGTGAAGCGCGTCGGCGTGCACGCCGAACGCTTCCTTGAAATTGATACCCATTGATTCTCCCTGTGAGACGAGCCGCCGTGCCACGCGGGGCAGCCCATGTAAAATGACCGCGGTTGCATGAAACATTGCCACCAGCCATTTGGATGAAGCGCAAATGAAGCCCATACTGCACGTTGAACCATAAGGTGTTGCCCATGCTCAACAAATCAATTGTACCCGGAATTTTCTCTTTATTGCTCATCGGCACCATCAAGTTTTCGGTTGCAGCGCCAGTCACGACGGAACAACTTGTCGCCCAGGTGCAGCAGGCCGCCCAGGAGCAGTTGAAAAGACATGCCGGACTGGCAAACTGGAGCGAGCCGCAGTTCACCGTCGACGTTGTTCGTAATACACGGCCCATCGGCGCCTGCGCGCAGCCGCCCCGAGTGGAGCCGGCCGATGTGCGCATGCCGGCACGCATGCGCTTCGTGGCAATCTGTCCAGACCAGGGCGGCTGGCGTTACGAATTCGTCACGCGCGCGAAGATTTCCGCCAAGGTAGCCGTTGCAGCAACTGACTTGTCGCCCGGGAAAATCCTGTCGACAGAGGATGTGTTGCTTGAGCGCCACGATATCAGCGGCATGCCGGACAGTTTCTCGGATCTGACCGCCGTGCAGGACATGGCGACACGCCGCACGATCCGCGCCGGCGACGTATTACGGCAAAACATGCTTGTCACGCCCACGCTGGTCAAGCGGGGCGATGCCGTGCGCATCGTGGCGAAGAACGAGCAGATCGAGGTCAGCATGGCTGGCGAAGCCCTGGATGGCGGCGGGCGTGGCGCGACGATCCGGGTGAAGAATGCCAGCGGCGTGACGATCCGCGCCCGCGTGACCGACATGGGCCAGGTCCAGCCTGCGGAGTGAGCCGCAGGCCCGAGGCATTGCTGTGCTCGCTCTACCGCATGAACCGTTACCAATAGTCAAAACCTGGCGGCAACGTATGTTGGCGTTGCCAAGCCGTCAGTCGTGTGATTGCGGAGTCATTGTTTTCAGAAAACATATTTTCTTATGCAAAACAATCACTTAGATTCGCCGCAAATGCCCGACAAGTTTGCATTTTTTTTAATATTTCCCTGTTAGAGTGACTTCGCATGCCGAGTTCGGTGTGCCGATACCGGCGATTCCGGAACTTCAACGGGGACCCTTATGAAACTGCTAGTACAAAAATTGGCTGCGGCGACAGCCATTCTGGCCTTTGCGTTCAATGCGCACGCTGCGATCGGCAGTGCCAGCGCTGCCGACGTCACGCTCGCCGGCCAGCCTGCCGATGCGTTTGCCTATGAAGCGGGGTGGAATCCCCATGCGGGACCGAACGGCGATACGAGCGGTTTCGGGAGCGCATTCGATGGCTTCGGCACGGGCGCGTTCGACCTGCTCGACAAGTACGATGCCAATGAAGGCTTCAGCAATACCGGGCCGCTGACGTTCACCTTCACGGAAACCACCGGTACGAACGGCCTGTGGACCGTTACCAATACCAGCGCCACGTCGAATATCACGCTGGATCTGGTGTTTGCCATCCACGCCGGCAACCAGGGCGGCGCCTGGCTGTTCGATAACCAGACGGTGGCAGCCGGACAGACGCTGCAGGGCGACTGGGAAATCCTGTGGACCGTGGGCCAGGGGCAAGGCAATTCGCCTGATTTCTCCAACCTCACATTGTTTGCGCGCGATGTGGTGATTACGCCGGTTCCGGAACCGGGAACGTATGCGATGCTGCTGGCAGGACTGGCTGTCACAGTCGTCGCGCGCCGCCGCCGCAAGAGTTGATTTCCCGGACGGCATGAAAAAGGGGCGATTCCGCGAGGAACCGCCCCTTTTGCATTGCCGCCATGTTCTTCCGCGCTGTTGCCACGCTCCTGCCACGTTTTTGCCAGGACTCCAGCGTCGCCCGAAAGCGATGCTGCCGGCAGTCGCGCCCGCCGCATGACTGACGATGCGGTCAGTACTCCGTCCGGGCGACCTTCGCCGCCAGCTTCGACAGCTTCTGCACATAGGCCGGATCGGTGGCGTAACCGCCGCGTGCCAGGCCGCTGGCGAACGCGTGCGCGTCGTTGCCCGTGTTGAGGGCCTTCTGGTAGCGCGGGTTCGAGGCGAGCAGGTTCGCATAGTCGTTGAACGCGCTGGCCTGGTCGGGGTAGCTGCGGAACTTTTCCACTTTCCGCACTGCCGCGCCATGCTCATATTCGGTGGTGACATTGGCCGCCACATCGCCCTGCCACTGGCCGCCGGCCTTGATGCCGAACAGGTTGTTGCTGTCGGCGGTGCCGTTGCGCAGCGGGCGCTGGCCCCAGCCGGATTCGAGGGCGGCGTGGGCCGCCACGATGTCCGGCGAAACGCCGAGCTTCGCCGCCGCGGCTTCGGCATGGGGGCGGATCGTGGCCAGGAAGCGCTGCTGGGCATCGCCACCGATGCCGTCGTCGCCATCCACGGCCGATGCCGCCGCACTGCCTTCGGCGCCGCCGAGTGCCACGCCGGCCAGCCGGGCACGCAGGGCGGCCCCATCCGCGGTCAGGGGCGTATCCGGCCCGCTGAACGACTGGCCGCCGCCTTCGGCGATAAAGGTGGCCACGTCGGCCTGCACGGCCTGGAAAGCGCCGGAGAACGCGACACCGCCGCCACCGGAAAACCCGGCGGGCAGGGCGGGGCGCGCCGCGCTCATGTTGGACATGGTGGCCGAAGTGGCCTGGGTGGGCATCGTCGAGAACGTCATGTCAGGCCGGCTCATAGGTCTGGTTTTCACCGTGCAGCACGCGCTGCATGATCGTGAATTGTTCGGCAAGCAAGTCGCCATTGCGCCGGCCGGCCGTCTTCGCCGCCAGCACCATCCGTTCCAGCGCCTGCCAGTCGGCTTCCAGCCGGGCGCGCGGTTCCGGGCGCAGCAGCGTGAACACCTGCGCGATCGACGGGTTCGGGCCCGTCAGCCGCACGGCGAGTTCCACGCGCCGGGCACGCCGGGCTTCCAGCGTGTCGACCAGGTCGCCGATCTCGCCGGCGAGCTGGCCCAGCTGTTCCTGGTGGTGCCGGATGGCCGCATCGAACTGCCGTTCCAGCAGGTCGAGCAGCACGGGGTAAGCCGCCATGTCGTCGGCCACGCCTTGCAGCAACTGCTTCATCGCCTCCTGGCGGCTGATACCCTGTTTTTGCTCACCATTCACCACTGCAACCACGTTACTGGCCTCCGTGGAAACGCTGGATCACGCCGGCCAGCTTGCCGGCATTGAACGGCAACTCGCCCTTGGCGAGTGCATCGCGCAACATCGCCACCTTGGCGTGGTCGAAGTCGGGCATCTCCTTCATCGCCTGCACGGCGGGCTGGAGGACGGCAGATTGCAGGGCCGCGCTGGCCGCCGGGGCGGCTGCCTTCGGTGCCTCTGCCGGGGCGGTTTCGGTGACGGTCTGCACCGGCATCACGCCCGGGGTTCCACTGGAAATTCGCATACGTTGACCTCTTGGCTTGGTTTCGATCGCCATGTCCGTTACCCTCCAGCCGGCAGCATCTTGTCGCGCAGCTGTTTCAGTTCGCCCGCATCCGGCAGTTCCGTCTCGACACCGGGAGCGATCGCTTCCGTATTGCCCGGCATGCCGAACATCCCGGCAATGGCGCCGGCCTGGCTGCTCGTCAGGATCAGCAGTTCGATGCGCCGGTTGATGCCGGCCGTGGCGTGCTTCGTGTCGAGCGGCGCGCGGTCGGCCATGCCGACCACCTGCAGTACGCTGTCGACCGGCATGCTGCCGGCAAGCAGTTGAGCCCGCGCGGACATGGCGCGGTTCGACGACAGGTTCCAGTTCGAGAACGCGGCGTGGCTCGTATTTTCGTATTGCGACGAGTCCGTGTGGCCGACGATCAGCATCTGGTTTTTCATGCGTGCAAACAAGGGTCCCATTTTACGCAAAAGCGACTGGAATTTCCCGGTGGGGATGGCGCTGCCGCGCACAAACATGCCTTGCCTGTCGGTATCATGCAACATGACACGAAGGCCATATGGCGTGATCACCGATTCCAGGTTGCTCTTCAGGCCAGCATCGTGGCTCATCTGTTGCAGTGCCTTGGCCAGCATCGCCAGGTCGTCGCGTGTTTCGTAGGCCACTTTCGATGGCGCCTGTTGTGGATTCTGCTCGGTGCTTTCGACTTCCTTGCCCTGCACGTCGGAATTGCCGGTGCGCGGCATGGGGAAGCGTTCGATCAGGCTGCCCCGCGGGCCGCCCACGGCTTCCGGCATCACGCCCTTGCCCTGGTCCGTCTTGTTGCCATCCGATTCCGTCAGGATCTGCTGCAGGCTCTCGGTATTGCGCGCCGCCATCAGCCACAACACCAGGAACAGGCACATCAGCGCCAGGCAAAAGTCCGCGAACGCCACTTTCCATGCGCCGCCGTGATCGTCGTGCGCATGCTTGCCGCCGCTGCGCTTGACGATCGTGGTTTCATGGTGTTTCTCATGCGGCTTTAGCACGGCCACCTCCCTCGCCACTTTCCATCGCGTTGATCCAGCTTTCCAGCTGGGCAAAGCTTGGCTTCGTGTTCAGTTGCACCAGGCGGCGGCCGGCGTCGATCGCCAGCAGCGGCGGCTTGCCGGATACGTGCGTGACCAGCACGACTTTCACCGATTCCAGCGCGCCCGCTTCTTCGCCGACGAGCTGCTTGAGCATGTTGCAGATCGGGTCGATCAGGCCATAGCACAGGAAGATACCGATGAACGTACCGACCATGGCCGCGCCCACCTTTTCGGCGATCTCGCCGGACGAGGCGCCGCCGCCCACGGTGCCCATCGTGATCACGATGCCAAGCACGGCCGCCAGAATTCCGAAGCCCGGCATGGCTTCGCCGATCTTGCCCAGCGACTTGGCCGGCTGCGTCAGTTCTTCGTGGATCAGTTCCAGTTCCTGCTCGAGCACGCCTTCAAGTTCGTGCGCGTTGA
This sequence comes from Pseudoduganella sp. jia 12, assembly GCF_055502675.1. Taxonomy (NCBI): domain Bacteria; kingdom Pseudomonadati; phylum Pseudomonadota; class Betaproteobacteria; order Burkholderiales; family Oxalobacteraceae; genus Pseudoduganella; species Pseudoduganella sp. jia 12. The sequence continues at coordinate 24,488 of NZ_JBUXKP010000001.1, read as the reverse complement.
TCTTTCCCATCGCCATCAGGCGGAAGTTGTCGACGATGAACGCCAGCAGCTTCTGCTCTTCCAGCACGGAAGGGTAGCGCTGGAAGATCGCACTGTCCTTCGGAGCCTCGACGTGCGCGTCCAGTGCCTTCAGGCCGCCCGCGGCCAGTTGCAGCAGTTCGTACATCAGCAGCAGCAGCTGGCGCTGGAATTCCGAATCGTACTTCTTGCGCACGATGATCTTTTTCAGCTGGTGCGACAGTTCATGCAGGATGTGGCCGGGATTGCCCAGCACCAGCGCACCCGCGCCGGCGCCCGCGATCACGAGAATCTCGATGGGGTGCCAGATGGCGGCGAACGTGCCGCCCATCAGCATGTAGCCGCCGAAGACGCTGCCGAAAATAATGAGTAGGCCGACAATTTGCTGCATGGTTGCTTTCCTTTACTTGGGGTGCCGGCGGGTCAACCCTGCAGCACGGCTTTCATCTTGGTCAGTGCCGCCTTGTTCAGCTGGCACACGCGCGCATCCGTCAAATCCAGCACGGCGGCGATTTCCTTGTAGCTGAGCTCGAACTCGTAGTACATCTGCACCACGCGCTGCTCCCGTTCGTTCAAGCCGTTCAGGGCCTGTTCCAGGCTGCGCCGCACCATCAGCTGCTCTTCGGGGCTGGGCGCGCTGCCGGCGCTGCCGTCTGCGCCGCCTTCCTGCAGCAGGTCGTCGAAGCTCGCCATCGTCTCGGCGCTTTCATCGAGCTGGTAAGCCATGTATTCGTCGGCCGTGATGCCCAGGCCGGCAATGGCTTCCTGCTCGCTCGGTTCGCGGCCCAGTTTCCGGGTGAGGGCGCGCACGCCGTCGCGCAGCTTGTGGCTTTGCTGGCGCACCGCGCGCGGCCGCCAGTCCTGCCGGCGCAGCTCGTCCAGGATGGCGCCGCGGATGCGCAGGCTGGCGAAGCTGCCGAATGCGGCATCCGGTTCGCCGTAGCGCCGCAGCGCTTCCAGCAAGCCCATCAGGCCGATCTGTTCCATGTCCTCGCGATCGATCGCGCCGCTCACCTGGGAGTTCAGCTGGCGCACGATCTTCTTCACCAGCGGCGCATACGACATCAGGTGTTTCTGCTCGGCCGCCGGCGACAGTGCCTGCGCGGCCGCGCGGACTTCATAGGTTTCGCCATAGCTTTCGCCGTAGCTTTCGGCATAGCCGCCGCCGTAATTCCCGGCGGAGGAGTCGGTTGCTGCACATACCATCACCATACAGTTCCTTTATTCCACGATCAGCTTGCCGATCATGACTTCCTTGAACGGTTGTTCGCGCTCGTCTTTCTCGTACTGTTCCTCGAACGCCTTGTTCAGCACCTCGGCGTATTCGTCGATCGTCATCACCTGTGCCTTGTCCATCGGCAGTGCCGACAGCGTGCGCACCGCCACGCTGCGCAGCAGGGGCAGCTCTTCCTTGGCTTCCTTTTCCTTCTTCAGCGGCGCGGCCACCACGAGGTCGGCGGACAGGTAGTGCGGCACCGCCTGGTTCGGCGAGCGGCGCAGCATCACGATGACCTTGTCGACCGTCAGGTACTTGACCGGGCCGGCTTCTTCCTCGTCTTCCTTCTTCTTCTTTTTCTTGGGTTTCTTTGCCTCGTCGTGATGGCCCTCGGCCGCGTCGGCCTTCGGTGCCAGGAACCACACGGCGGCGCCGGCGCCGCCGCCGCACACCAGTGCCACGCCAAGGATGATGATGATCAGCTTCTTGTTCATTTACTCGTTACTCCCGCAGCATCGCGAAGGTGGTGTTGTTGACGTCGCCCTCGTTCAGCGCGCGGCCGGGGCCGCGCTGCTCACGCTGTTGCTCTGCTTCCCGCTCGGGCTGGCGGCCGCGGCCTTCGCTGTCGGCCAGCGAGCGCGATGAAGCTTGCGAAACCGTCACGGCCACATCGCCCTGCTGGCGCTGCGACAGATCCTGCCGCATCGAATCGCCAACGGCGTTCAGCTGGCGCACGACTTCGCTGTTGGTGGCCGACATGCTGACATGCAGCGCACCGGCGGTCTGGCGGATCGAAATCTCGATGCTGCCCAGGTTGGGCGGCTCAAGGCGTATAACGGCTTGATCGTTCCCTTTCTGAAGGGTAACTTGTAAACGATCGCCGAGGGCCGCGCGCAGCGGCTGTTGCCACTGCTCCGGCGTACCGGCCAGCTTCACGGTATCGGCGGGCGCGGTGGCGCCGGCGAGCGGTGCCGAGGCGGCCATTACGCCGCGGAACGTTGCCTGTCCTTCACCCTGCGGCTGCTGGCCGGCCTGGCCATCCTGGCCGGACTGGGCAGCGCCATCCTGGGTGGCGAGCACGGTTGCTGCCGCGTTGGCGGCGCTGTGCACGGTGCCGCCGGCGGTGGCCGTACCGGCCGCGCCCGCGCGTGCATCGGTCTTCAGGGCAACCGGTTCTGCGATGGCGGGCAGGGCGCCTTGCAGCAGCCGTGCCGCCAGCGGCGTGGTGGCAACGGTCGCCGCGGCTGCGCCGTTCGTGATCGCGTCGGCGGCTGCCTGGCGTGCGCTGCCGGAGGCGGCCGCGAGCAGCGTGGCGCCGCGCGCCTGGGTAGCGTCGACGGTGGCCATGCTTGTGTTCGTCGTGCCGGCCGTAATCTGGACAGCCTGCGGCAGCACGGCGAAATGCAGTGCCGGCATCATGGCCGCGAGCGGCGCTTCCGCCGGCGCTTCCTCGGCGGCCGGTGCTGCATCTTCTGCCTGCGCAGCGGGCATGCCGGCCGGCTGGGTACCGGCAATCCCGGCTGTCGTTGCCAGCCCGGCGAAGTCGAACAGCTGGGCGAACGGCATGGGCAGGCCCGTGCCGCCGGTGCCACCTTCGGTGGTCACTGCAGGCGTGCCTTCAGCCAGTGCGGGTGCGCCGCCAACGGCGACGCCAGGCAGCGCGCTTTGCGCCGCGGCCGCGCCACCCGGCGCGGAAGGGGTATTGATCATCATGCTCCGGTCCCGGAAAAATCATTGTCGAGGGCATAGGCAAGCCAGCCCTCCTTGTGGGTATTGATCTGTTGCAGGTGCTTGCCCAGTTCGGTACTGGCGGTGCCGACCGCCTGCGTCGCCGCCTCGTGCTGCTGGCGCAGGGCTGCCAGCGCGGTCCGTTCGGCCGGTGTCCACTTGCCCTGCCGGGCGAGGGCCGGCACGGTGGACGCCATCTGCGTGTTCAGCGCTATCAGCGCGTCCCAGTCCGCCTCGGCCGCGGCGGCCGCGACCTGCTGCGCGAGGCGCAGCAGCTGTTGCTCCCTAGCCATGCTTGGCCTGCACGCCGAGCCAGCCCTGCTTGATGGTCGTCAGCAGGCCGACCACCTCGTCCACGATCGTCGGGTCGAGGTCGATGCCGGCACGGTACAACCGCGCTGCGCAATAGTCGTACAGGTTTCCCAGGTTGGCGACCACTTCGCCGCCGTTGTCGAAGTCGAGCGAGCTGGACAGCCCATTGATGATTTGCGTGCACTTGTCCAGGCTCATTGCCTTCAGTTCGTAGCGCCGGCCGACGATATGGCCGCGGGCGCGGGCCAGCTCTTCGAGCAGGCCGTCGGTCAGCACGAGTACCAGCTCGACCGGCGAGGCACGCGCGGTTTGCGCATCCAGGTTGGTTGCATGGTATTCGCCGTAGGCATCCAGATTCATCATGTAGTCACCGTTGAGATTTGACGCGCCGTCAGTCGTCCTTCGAGAACATGGCGTCGAACATAGAGGTATTGCTTTCCATCTGCGCCTGCAATGTCTGCAAAGTCGAAAACTGGTTCAGATAGCGAAGGTAAGCGGATTCGTATTGTCGGTCGAGGGTGGCCTGGCGCTTGAGCAGGGTAGTCTGCAGCTGCGAATTGACTTCGCGCCGCTTCACGATCTGGCCATTGGTCGTGTCGGTCCACACACTGAGCAGCTTGTCCACGTCGCCCAGCACGCCGGTCGGCGCGCTGGCGCTGTTGTTGCCCATGATCTTGTCCAGCGCGTCCGGTTTGGCGGCCAGCATCTTGTTCAAGCGTCCGGTGTCCAGCGACAGCGTGCCGTCGCGGCTACCGGTAATGCCGAAGTGCACGAGGGATACCCCGTCGACTTCCTGGCGCAACATGGCCTGCATGCGCGTGCGCAGCGCCTGGAGTCCGGAATCGGCATGCATCACGCCTGCCGACTTGCCACTCGCAGCATCGCCGGCATCGGTCAGCGTCTTCATGGTGTTGATCAGCTTGTTCCAACCGTCGACAAAGCTCTGCAGGTTGGCCGCGGTACCGCCACTGTCGGCGGCCACCGTCAGCGTCACCGGACTTTCCCCGACCGATTGCGCCTTGGTAAACGTCATCGACACGCCATCGACCGCGGTGTACGTATTCGAGGCCTGCTGCATCTTGACGCCACTGGCCTTGTCGCCGAGGTAGATCACCGCATCCTGCCCAGCCACCAGGTCCTTGCGTTTCGTCGTGTCGGACAACGCCGTGCGCAGCGCACCCGCCGGCAGGCCGGCTGCATCGATCGAGACCGTGTTGACAGCGCCGGTTTCACTGGCCGACATCACGAGCGTCGGCACGCCACCGATCGTCATCGTCGATGCGGTGACCTTCGAGGTATTGCCGCTGGCGGAATTGATCGCGCTCGCCAGTTCTTTCACGGACAGGATGCCGTCAGCGCTCTTGTCGGCCTGCGTCAGGTCGACGGCGAACGTCGTGCTGCCCACGGTGACCTTGATCGTGCCGGCTTCGGCCATTGGCGTCGTATCGGCGATGCCGCTGTACTGTGCCTGGTTCGCCGTGGCCAGTTTCTCGACAAAGAAAGCATAGCTGCCCGCCGCCGCCGAAGCGCTGGCGCTGGCAGTGCCCACGGGTGAGCTGAACGTGGCCGTCGTCGCCAGCACCGTCTTCTTCAGCGAAATGCTCGACATGGCCGTTTCAAACGACGACATGGCCGATTTCAGCGATGTCAGGGCTTTGTCGGTCTCACCCGCAATACTGTTTTGCAGCGTCAGCGTCGATTGCCGGTCCTGGATATAGACCGATGCAAGTTGCGTCGCCGTGGTTTTCGGATCGTAGGTAGGAGAAGAGATGGCCATTTTGGTGCTCCGCGGAAATATATTAAGAGTGTACCTTGAGGAAGGGCGACAAAAGGCCGTTCCCCATGAAATTTATTTCCGTACGGATCTATTTGCGCTTATTTTTGGGAACGAAGCCACACTTGCGTTGCCAGGTCGTCATGCACTTTACGTTCCTGCACTGCGCCCTTGCTGGCCAGCGCCTTCTCGTTCTTTTCCAGCACCTGGCCCAGCACTTCGCATTTCACGTAAGCCTGGTTCAGCGCGCGTTGCGAGATGGCCATGTCGGCCTCGTGCATGGTGAGGTCGAGCCGGTGGCTGTCCGCCATGGCCAGCACGGCCTGCTTGTAGTTGCCGCAGTTGGCGGCCAGCGCAAGCGGCAGGCTGCCGGAAGCACCGCTGGCGACGGCCAGGCTGTGCAGCCGTTCGAGGTTTTTCTTGTAGCGTTCGGCGGTGGCCGTTTTCTCGGCCTGCGCAGCCTGCAGCTTTTCCAGCTGGGTATTGCGCAGCGCGACCAGCGAGGTCAGGTTCTGGATCAGCAGACGGTCGGTCATTTCATCAGCCTTTCAAGTCCTTCGACGCAACCGGTATAGGGCGCGTCTTCCTTGGTGCCCTGGCACAGGAAGTGTTCGATATGCGGGTTCAGTTGCACGGCGCGGTCGGTCACCGGGTCGGCGCCGGGCACATAGGCGCCCAGCGGGATCAGGTCGCGCACGCGGTCATGCTTGGCCATGGCCGCTTTCAGCGCGCGCGCCGCCAGCATGTGCTCCTGGCTGATGATGCCGTTCATGCAGCGGCTGATCGACTGGCCCACGTCGATCGCCGGATAGTGGCCGCGCTCGGCCAGCGCACGCGTCAGCACGATGTGGCCGTCCAGGATGGCGCGCGCCGTGTCGACGATCGGATCCTGCTGGTCGTCGCCCTCGGCCAGTACCGTGTAGATGGCGCTCATCGAGCCGTTTTCATGCTCGCCATTGCCGGCCGATTCCACCAGCTGGGGCAGGTTCGAGAAGACCGATGGCGGGTAACCCTTGGTGGCCGGCGGTTCGCCCAGCGCCAGGGCCACTTCGCGCAGTGCCATCGCATAGCGGGTCAGCGAATCGACGAGCAGCAGCACGTTCTTGCCCTGGTCGCGGTAATGCGCCGCGATCGTGTGGCACAGCTCGGTGGCCATCACGCGCATCATCGGCGATTCGTCCGCCGGGGCAATCACCAGCACGGCCTTCTTCAGGCCTTCGGCGCCCAGCGACAGGTCGATGAACTCGCGCACTTCGCGCGAACGTTCGCCGATCAGGCCGACCACGACCACGTCCGCCACCGTCTGCCGCGTCATGATGCCCAGCAGCACGGACTTTCCGACGCCGGAGCCGGCCATCAGGCCCACGCGCTGGCCCTTGCCCAGGGTGAGCATCGAATTGATCGCCCGCACGCCCACGTCCAGCGGTTCGTGCACGGGTTTCTTGCGCAGCGGATTGACGCGCGGCGGATGCATGTCGAGCTCGTGTTCGCCCGTCAGCTTGCCCTTGCCGTCGATCGGCTCGCCCAGGCCGTTGACCATGCGGCCCAGCCAGCCATTGCCGATCTTCAGCGTGGCCTTTTCCTGCTGGGGCAGCACGCGGGCGCCCGTCTGCAGGCCGATGGCCTTCTTGAACGGCATCAGGTACGACACCTTGTCGCGGAAACCCACGACCTGGGCGTCGAGCCACTGGCCGTCCACGGTTTCGATGCGGGCGCGCTGGCCCGTGTGCAACGGGCAGCCGACCGCTTCCAGCAGCAGGCCGGATGCACCGACCAGCCGGCCCGTGGGCGTGGCCATCGGTACGGCATCCAGTTCCAGCTTGCGCAGCGCGTCTGCAATCATTCTTCGGTCTCGTCTTCATCGCCGCTGTCGGCGGCCTGCAACTGTTTGTCCACCTGGTCCATCACGGCGGCCAGGCGCTGGGTACAACCGGCGTCCACTTCGTTGTCGCCGGCGCGGATGCGGCATTCGCCCGCATCGAGGGTGGCATCGGCGATCAGGTTCCAGCGCTTGGCGCGTTTCGGGTCCAGTTCCGACACCCGCTTCATTTCTTCCGGGTTCAGGTACACATCGATGTCGTCGCGCGTGGCCGGCATCGAGGCCAGCGTTTCATCGACCAGCGCCATGATCTGCACCGGCTGCAGCGCCAGCTCGGCGCGGATCACCGAGCGGGCCACCTTGGCCACCAGGTCCACCACTTCCTTGCGCTGCGCGGCGCGGTAGTCGCTGCGCAGTTTCTTCAGGCTTTTCAGCATCGCGTCGACGGGACGGGCCAGCTCGTCCAGCGCGACCGCGGTCTCGGCGCGGCCTTCGTCGCGCCCCTGGGCGATGCCCTGCACGCGCCCGGCTTCGAATCCTTCTTCCTGGCCGCGCTGCAGGCCGATCTCGTAGCCGTCGCGCTGGCCCTGCTCGAATCCCTCGCTGATCGACGCCTGCCATGCGGCGGCATCGGGCGTGGCCGTGCCGTCACCGCGCGCCGCGGGCGGCGTGTGGTGCGACAGGGGCGGGAACCGGTAAGGGCGGAACTGCTTCATTCGACCACCGTTTCCGCGAACAGCTGAACCTCCACTTCGCCGGCATCGGCCAGGGCCTTGACGGTGGCCATGATTTCCGAGCGGGCCGCCTCGATGCGCGACATCGGCACCGGGCCGGCGCGGCGCATCATGTCTTCGAATGCCTGCGCCTGGCGCTTCGGCATCGTCTTCAGCACGGCGTCGAGGATCGACGGCTCGGCGCCTTTCAGCGCGATCGACCATTGCTCCAGCGGCACTTCCTCGATCAGGCGCGACAGCACGGCTTCGGTCTGCGTGGCCAGAATCAGGAAGTCGTACATCGACAGTTCGATCTGTTCGACGATCGACGGGTCATGCGCACGCAGCAGCTCCACGACCTGGGCACGGTTGCCCGGCAGGCGGTTGAGGATCTCGGCAACCTGCTTGACGCCTTCGATGCTCGTGCTCTGCATGTCGAACGACCCGAGGCAGCGGTCCACCAGCTCGTCGAGTTCGGCCAGCAGGTCGCGGTCGATCTCGTCCAGGCGGGCCAGGCTCAGCAGCACCAGGTCGCGGCCTTCCATCGGCAGGCCGTCGACGATCTGGCCAGCCAGCGCCGGCGGCAGGAAGGAGAGGAACACGGCCTGGATGCGCACGTGCTCGTTGGCGATGTAGTCGGCCAGCCATTTCGGCGACGCCCACTGCAGGCGGGCCATCTTCGGGCGCAGTTCGTCGCCGTAAATGTTGTTGAGCACGGTGTTGGCGATGTCGCCGCCCAGTGCCAGGTCGAGCGAGCGCTTCAGGTACTGGCGCGAGGCGCCGTGCACGCCGGACTGCTGGCGGTAGTCGTCGAAGAAGGTCTGGATCGCGCCTTTCACGGCTTCGACCTTGATGCCGCTCATCCGCGACATGACTTGCGTGACTTCCAGCAGCTCCTCGCGGGACAGGCAACGCAGCACGGCCGCCGCCTGTTCCTCGCCGATCGACAGCAGCACGATGGCGGCCTGTTCGACAGGGGAGAGGGTCGCACCTTCGATCGGTGCCAGATCGTTCAGATTCGCGTTCATGTTATTGAGCTCGGCCATTTTTCTGCATCCACTGTTTGACGACTTCCGCAACACGCTCCGGCTCTTTTTCGGCCAGAACCTTCAGGTGATCGACCATCACATCGACCGGCGAACCGGCGGGCGGCAGATCATAGTTCTCCAGCAGCGGCTGGACGGCGATGCCACCAGCTCCGGCTGCCGGGATCAGCGCGCCGGTTGCCACGTCGGCGGCGGTGCCAGCCAGTGCGGCCGGGGTACCGGCTACCGGCAGCGCATCCACGGTGCCCGGCAGGGCTACAGCGTCGGCGCGGCGGTCGCTGCCGCTGCGGGTGCCGATCACGGCCGGCACAGGGGCGGCCGGCGCCAGGCTGTTCGTCAGCAGCTTCAGCAGCGGACGCAGGAGCAGGAAGTAGCCCAGCAGTGCGGCCAGTGCGTAGCTGATCCAGCCACCGATGTCGACGATGTTGTCGCGCTCTTCCCACCACTGCACCGGTGCTGCCTTGGCCGGGAAGCGCATGGCGGACACTACCAGCGAATCGCCGCGTTCTTCATTGATGCCCAGGCCGTTGCGCAGCACCTTGTCGATATTGGCCAGCTCGGCAGCGCTCCAGCCCGCTTTCGGGTCGGCGGCGGCGGACTGGGCCAGCACGATCGCCACATTCTGGCGCTCCAGACGGCCACGGGCACGCTTGGTTTGAACGATACTGCGATCGTAAGCATACTGGCGCGTGGTTGCATTCTTGCGTGCCGTGCCTTCCGGCATCTGGCCCGGTGCAGCGGCCGCTTCGGTGCCTGCGGCGCCCGGTGCTGCCGGTGCTGCTTCGGCCGGCGGGCGGTTCGACAGCGTGCCCGGCACGCCCATCGCCGTGCGGTTGCGATCCTGCTCTTCGCGCATCGCTTCGCTGGTGACCTTCGGTGCTTCGCCGAACTTCTCGACGGTTTCCTCGACCTTGTCGTTGTCGACCGAGGCGGTGACGCTGACCTTGAAGTTGTCGTCGCCGACGATCGGACCCAGCAGGCCGCGGATATTGTTCTTGATGCCGTCCTGGATGTGCTTCTGGCCTTCGTTGCCGGCGGCGTTCGCATCGAAGCCGTCCGTCAGGTCGACACGCGAGCTCAGCAGGTTACCTGCCTGGTCCACCAGGCTGACACGGGTCGGGTCCAGGCTGGCCACCGAGCCGGACACCATGTTGACGACGGCGGCGATGTGTTCCGGCGTCAGGGTGCGGCCCGGCTTCAGGCCGATCACGACAGCAGCGGAAGACTTTTCACCGTCCGACGACACGAACGACGTCGACTTGGCGATCGACAGGTGCACCCGGGCGCTGGCGATGGCGTCCAGCGTCATGATGCTCTGCGACAGTTCGCCTTCCAGGCCGCGGCGGAAGCGCACGTCCTGCACGAATTGCGACACGCCCAGCGGATCGTTCTTGTCCATCAGTTCCAGGCCGGCCGGCAGCTGGGCGGTCACGCCTTTCGACGCCAGCAGCATGCGCACCTTGCCCAGTTCCGATTCCGGTACCAGCACCTGGCCGCTGTCCGGGTGGATGCGGTAGGCGATCTGCTCGGCATCGAGCACGGTCATCATGTCGGCCGCGACCACTTTCTCGCGGGCGCCGAACACGGACTTGTAGCCGGACTGGTCCTTCCAGAGGAACATCAGCACGATGGCGGTCACGCCGACAGCCAGCATCAGCATCGGGTACAGGTTCTTGACGAGGGCCGGGGGCATGGCAGCGGCGCCATTGCCACGCAGGCGCCCAAAAGCGGACTTGAGGGTGTTGATCACGTCGGGACTTTCGCGGTGAAGGGTAGTGCGGAGAAAAGTGCTGCCGGAAACGGCGGACTACAGCGTGCCAATCAGAGTGGCAGCTTGATGAGCTCGTCGACAGCGCCCGTCACCTTGTTGCGAACCTGCATCAGCATCGAGAACGAGAGGCTGGCTTCCTGGCTGGCCATCATGGCGCCCACCAGGTCGTCGCTGCGGCCGGCGTCGACATCGGCCACTTTTGCGCCCGCAGCCTTGTCGGCCGCGTTCACGCCGGAGACAGCGCTCATCATTGCCTGGGCGAACGAGCCACCGGATTGCCCGGCGTCGTGGCCGGACTGTGCGCCGAATTGCATGGCGGGTGCGATCGCGCCCGCTTGTCCGGCAAGGTCGGAAGCGGCGTTCGTGAGTGCCGCGAGGTCCGCCTTGATCATGCCGCCGATATCATTTGCCATAAGCCATCTCCTTAGAATACAACGTTGAACTTCGTCCAGCGATCGGTTGCAAGCTTGTCACCGCATTACTTTGGATCAATAAAACTTGCTGCCGACTTGCTTGTAGGTATCGGTCGCCAGCGCCGCAACTTGATACTTACAAAGAAAAACTTCCGATTTTTCGTGCACCGCATTTGCGGTTGAAAAAGCATGGCCGTATTAATTGGGTCACTCGGTCGTTATTGGCCAGGTACGATTGGTTGCGCTGCGTTGTTTCTAATATAAGAAACTTGAAATCGTGGCAAAACTCTTTAAAAATCATGCACTAAGCATCGATCCGGTATTAACCGGTTTATTGCTGAGTAGCAGCATTAATTGACGCCCGACAGATAGAAGCTTACCGCGCGGCAACAACACTGTAAAGAGGCGATTTCAATCGTGCGCGGTATTGTTGCATGGCAATACGCCAGAAATTGGGTTATGCTTCCGGGCCTGTACCGTACCCGCGCAGGCTTTGTGGCCATTTGCGCTACGATGTGGACGTGCAGAGGGAAAAAATAAAACCATGACCACGCTAACCACCACCGCACCGCACCAGGTACTGGATCCGAGTTTGCTGGGCCGCCCGGTTCACCGGTTGCCGCAGTTCGCCGCCCAGCTGCGCGATGACCTCATCGCCGCGCTGCGCCATCCCGCGAGCCGGCGCTATTGGGGCGGCACCGAGGTCGAGCAAGTGGGCTTCTCGCAGCTCACGGGCAGCGAGCCGCGCATGCGCTGGCAGTACTTCGCGGCAGGTGCGGGCGTCATCGCGTTCGCGATCGAACGCCCCGTGCTGCTGTCGGCACTGGACCAGCGTTACGGTGCAGGCAAGGGCGCCACGCCGGCGCCGGATGCCACCCAGGTGCGCGTGACCGCCACCGAGGAACGGCTCGGTGTTGCGCTCGGACAACAGCTGTCCCATGTCGTGGCATCCCGTATCGCCGCCGGCGTGCCGGGCGGCCAGCCGCTGACCACGCCGCTGCCGCCCGCCGCGCCCGCTCCCGGAGGCCAGCCGGCCAAGGGCACGTGGATCGTCACCATGAATGTGCGCGCCGGCGATCTCGCAGGCAAGGTATGGTTTGCACTGGATAAGCATTTGATATCCGACGTGCTGCACGGCCTGGCACCCCAGCGCGAGTCCGGGCGCAGCGCGGCCGGGCAGGCGAAAAAACCCGCGGCGCCGCTGGCACAGCGGCTGCAGGTGACGCTGGCCGGCCAGCTCGTCAGCAAGGAAGTCACGCTGGGCGCGCTGTTCGACCTGCGCATCGGCGACGTGATTCCGGTCAGCCTGGACAGGGCCGACGTGATGCTCGAGGACTCGCGGCTGTACACGGCCGCGGTCACGGAGCACAAGGGAAAATTGTGCCTGACCTCTTTTGAAGACAGTGAATGACCATGATGAACGAGAACGGCAACAATGACGCATTGCTCGACGACACCGAAGAGATGATCATCGAGCCCGTGGCCGGCGAGCTGGCCGGCGACTTCACCCCGGCCCCGCGCGCCCCGCGCCGCGACCTGCCGCAGATGATGCGCAAGATCCCCGTGACGCTGACCCTGGAAGTGGGTTCGGCGCGGATTTCCCTGCAGGACCTGATGAATATCGGCCCGGACAGCGTGGTGGAGCTGGACGCGCTGGCCGGCGAGCCGCTGGTCATCAAGGTCAACGGCACTGCGATCGGCCGGGCCGAGGTGGTGGTGGCGGGCGAGAACTATGGCTTGAAAGTGATCGACCTGGACGGGCTCAATCTCGACATGATGACCTCATGATGGGCGGCGGGGCGACAGCGGCCGGCACCTTCCCGACGCAGCCGCGCCGGCCGTTCGCAACCAGGATCGCACCGGGGGTGGCGCTGTTCGCCGTGGCCCTGGCGCTGCCCGCACTGGGCTTCGCACAGGCGGCGGATACACCGGACCTGCTTGCCGGCGTGGTGCCCGGCGCCCGCACCGACCTGTCGGTGAAGATGCAGATCCTCGTCATCATGACCCTGCTGGGCCTCTTGCCCGTCATGGTCATGATGATGACGAGCTTTACCCGCTTCGTCATCGTGCTGTCGCTGCTGCGGTCCGCGCTGGGCTTGCAGCAGGGCCTGCCGAACCGGATCATCACCGGCATCGCGCTGATCCTGACCCTGCTGGTCATGAAGCCGATCGGCGACCAGGTCTGGCGCGATGCGTTCGTGCCCTATGACCAGGACCGCATCGGCCTGCAGGATGCGCTGCGCATTGCCGAGCAGCCCGTGTCCCGCTTCATGCTGGCCCAGACCAGCAAGGCCGCGCTGCGGCAGATCGCCACGCTGGCCGGCGAGCAGAACGTCACCAATCCGATGCAGCACGGCTTTCCGGTGAAGCTGGCCGCGTTCGTGCTTTCCGAACTGAAGACGGCGTTCCAGATCGGCTGCATGCTGTTCATCCCGTTCCTCATCATCGACCTGGTCGTGTCGTCGGTGCTGATGGCGATGGGCATGATGATGCTGTCGCCGCTGGTGATCTCGCTGCCGTTCAAGCTGCTGCTGTTCGTGCTGGTGGATGGCTGGACACTGACCGTCAACACCCTGGTCACCAGTATCCAGGCATATTAGGACATTACAGGACAAGCCATGCTGACTCCCGACGTGGCCGTCGACCTGGTGGTCGAGGCCCTGAACATCACGATGGTGCTGGTCCTGGTGCTGGTGGTGCCCGGGCTCGCCGCGGGCCTCGTCGTGGCACTGTTCCAGGCGGCCACGCAGATCAACGAGCAAACGCTGTCGTTCCTGCCCAAGCTCCTCATCACGCTGCTGGCGATCATCGTCACGGGGCGCTGGATGGCCGGCTACCTGATGGACTATTGCGTGTCGATCTTCACCCGCGCAGCCACGCTGGTCGGCTGACCCGCCAGGATGGAACAGGTCCTCGCCAACCTGCTGCCCCTGCTGAACGCGCTGTGGTGGCCCTTCGTGCGTTCGATGGCGCTGCTGTCGGCGGCCCCCGTGCTGGGCGAGGCGATGGTGCCGGTGACGATCCGCGTGCTCCTTTCGGTGACGCTTGCCGTGATGATGCTGCCGGTGACCGGCAAGGTGCAGATCGTCGAAGACCCGTTCACGCTGGCGATGGTGGCCGCCACGATCGAGCAGGCGATCATCGGCTTCGTGCTGGGGCTGGCTTTTTATTTCGCCATGGCCGCGATCAGCGTGCTGGGTTTTGTCGTGTCGTCGCAGGTGGGGTTCTCGATGGCGGTGATGAACGATCCGCTGAACGGCTCGTCGTCGGACGTGGTGTCCACGCTGCTGTCCATGCTGTCGATCATCGTCTTCTTCGCCATCGACGGCCACCTCGTCCTCATCAACGTGATCGGCGCCAGCTTCAAGGCATGGCCACCCGGTGCCGGCTACGGGCCGCTGCTGTTGCAGACGGTGGCGTGGAACGTGGCGTGGGTGTTTTCGGCGGCGATGCTGCTGGCGATCCCGGTGGTGTTCGCCACCGTCGTCGTGCAGATCGGCTTCGGCTTCCTGAACCGCGTGGCGCCGTCGCTGAACCTGTTCTCGCTGGGCTTTTCGGTGATCACGATTTTTGGCCTGCTGATGCTGGGCCAGGTGGTGCGCTTCATTCCCGACCATTACACGCGGATGACGAGCCAGGTGCTGGAGATGATCCGGCAGCAGATGACGGCGGAGGAGGCCAGGCGCAATGGCTGAAGGTGGCGACAAGACCGAGAAGGCGTCACAGCAGAAGCTGAAGAAGGCGCGCGACGAAGGGCAGGTCACCCGCTCCAAGGACCTGGCCACGGCGATCGGCATCCTCGTCAGCCTGCGCCTGTTCGTGTTCCTGATGCCCGATTACCTGGAACACTTCCGCACGATCTTCGCGGCCAGCTTCGTCCAGCTGGAAGGCGGCGACGTGCTGATGAACGCGATGTCCGACGTGTTCTACGAAGCCAGCATGCTGCTGGTCAAGATGGTGGCGCCGCTGTTCGTGGTGCCCCTGTTCATCGTGCTGGCCTCGATGCTGCCCGGCGGCTGGCTCTTCAGCACGAAGAACCTGATGCCGAAATTTTCAAAGATGAATCCCGTGTCGAACCTGGGGCGCATGTTCAAGGGCAAGGCCCTGTTCGAACTGGGCGTGTCGATCGTCAAGGTGTCCATCCTGATCGCCGTGCTCGTGCACATGTCGCGCTCCACGCTGAACCAGTACACGCAGCTGCAGGCGCTGCCCCTGCAGAACGCGATGACCGATGGCGCGGCGCTCATGCTCGATGGCGTGATGTCGCTGGTGGTGATCTTCGTGCTGTTCGCCGTGATCGACGTGCCGGCGCAGGCATTCTTCTTTGCCAAGAACCAGCGCATGAGCAAGCAGGACCTGAAGGAAGAGCACAAGAGCAGCGAGGGCCGGCCCGAGGTGAAGGGGCGCATCCGCCAGCTGCAGCGGGCCATGTCGCAGCGCGCGGCACGCAAGACGGTGCCCACCGCGGACGTGGTCGTGGTCAATCCGGAGCACTACGCGGTGGCGCTCAAGTACGACAACGCGCGCGCCGAGGCGCCGTTCGTGGTGGCCAAGGGCGTCGACGAACTGGCCCAGTACATCCGCCTGATCGCCGAGGAGCACGATATCGAGGTGCTGCGCCTGGCCCCGCTGGCGCGCGCCATCTACAATACCGCACAGGTCAACCAGCAGATTCCCGTGCCGCTTTACCAGGCGGTATCGCAGGTGCTGCATTACGTGTTCCAGATGAAGGCGTTCCGCGCCGGCGGCCGGCAGGCCCGCCCCGCGTTGCCCGACCGGATCGAGGTACCAACATCGATGAGTGAGGCTTCCAACCCATGAATTTCCTGAACTCCCTGGTGGTCGAACTGCGCCGCCACAAGTTCGCCACGCCGCTGTTCGTGATGTCCATCCTCGCGATGATCATCCTGCCGCTGCCGCCGATCCTGCTGGACGTGCTGTTCACGTTCAACATCGTGCTGTCGCTGATCGTGATCCTCGTGTCGGTGCAGGCCAAGCGCCCGCTGGACTTTTCCGTCTTCCCCACCGTGATCCTTGTCACGACGATGCTGCGGCTGACGCTGAACGTGGCATCGACCCGCGTGGTGCTGCTGCATGGCCACGAAGGCACGCATGCGGCGGGCGCGGTGGTCGAGTCGTTCGGCAACGTGGTCATCGGCGGCAATTTCGTCGTCGGCCTCGTGGTGTTCGTGATCCTGATGATCATCAACTTCGCCGTCGTCACCAAAGGCGCGGAGCGGATCTCGGAAGTGTCGGCGCGCTTCACGCTCGATGCGCTGCCCGGCAAGCAGATGGCGATCGATGCCGACCTGAATGCAGGCCTGATCAACCAGGAAAAGGCCCAGCTGCGCCGCAAGGAAGTGGCGATGGAAGCGGATTTCTACGGCGCGATGGACGGCGCCTCGAAGTTCGTGCGCGGCGATGCGATCGCCTCGATCCTGATCCTCATCATCAACCTGGTCGGCGGCGTGGCGATCGGCGCGATCATGCAGGACATGGGCTTTGGCGACGCGTTCCGCCAATATGCGCTGCTGACGATCGGCGACGGCCTGGTGGCCCAGATCCCGGCCCTGCTGCTGTCGGCCGCGGCGGCGATCATCGTCACCCGCGTGTCCGACGCGGGCGACTTCGAGGACGAGGTCAGTACCCAGCTGCTGGCCAATCCGAGCGTGCTGTACTCGGCCGCCGGCCTGATGACGATCATGGGCATCGTGCCGGGCATGCCCTGGCTGCCGTTCCTGTCGTTCGCGGGCGCGCTCGCCTATGTGGGCTGGCGCATGCAGCAGCGCGCCGTGGCGCCACCCGATACGCGGCAGCTCGAAGCCATCGAAGCCGTGCTGCGCGAGGAAAAGACACCGGAGCTGGAGTGGCAGAGCCTGCCGGTGGTGCACCCGTTGCAGGTGCTGCTGGGTTACAAGCTCGTGGGCCTGGTCGACAAGGCGGCGGGCGAGGTCCTGACGAAGCGGGTGCGCGGCGTGCGGCAAAGCCTGTCCGAGGCGATGGGCCTCGTGCTGCCGCCGATCGGCGTGCGCGACGACCTGGGCTTGAAGCCCTCGCAATATTCCGTGGTGCTGGGCGGCGCGGTGATCGCCCAGGCGGAGGTGTTCCCGGACCGGCTGATGGCGATTCCATCGCCGAACCTGTATGGCCAGATCGACGGCATTCCCGGCGTGGAACCGGCCTACGGCATGCCGGTCGTGTGGATCGATCCGGCCGACAAGGCACAGGCGCTGGGGCTGGGCTACCAGGTGGTGGAAGCGCCCAGCGCGATCGCCACGCACCTGTCGAAGCTGATCCGCGAATACCTGCCGGAGCTGTTCCGGCACGACGACGTGGGCGCCGTCGTCGAACGCCTGACCGCACTGGCGCCGAAGCTGGGCTCCGCGCTGGACAAGGCGATGACGCACACGCAACTGCTGCGTGTGTTCCGCGTGCTGCTGGCCGAGAACGTGTCGCTGAAGGATATCGTGCCGATCGCCACCACCTTGCTGGACAGTTCGGAGGCCACGAAGGATCCGATCCTGCTGGCGGCCGAGGTGCGCTGCGCGCTGCGCCGCCAGATCGTGTCCGCGCTGTTCGGCCAGCGGAAGGAAATGCTCGCGTTCAACCTGGGCGGCGAGCTGGAAAACATGCTGCTGGGTTCACTGAACCAGGCGCGCCAGTCGGGCAAGGTGGTGCTCGACAACTATCCGATCGATCCCCACCTGCTGGCCCAGCTGCAGGTGAACATGCCGGTGGCACGCGAGCAGATGAAGCAGCAGGGCACGCCGCCGCTGCTGCTGGTGCTGCCGCAGATCCGGCCGCTGCTGGCCCGCTACGCAAGACTGTTCGCTCCGGGGCTGCATGTGCTGTCGTATAACGAAGTGCCGGAAAACCGCGAGGTGTCGATTATCGGTACGGTTGGCTGAAGCAGGGCCTGCGCGAAATAGTCTTTCGAGCCGCGTTACGGTCACGGCATGCGCACCGTGGCCTGGGCAGTTCAGCTGTGCAGTTCGACGAACTGCTCGCCAGGCGCCGCCGCTTGCGACATCAGCATGGCCAGGTCGGCCATGGCCTTGAACATTGGGGGCGTCAGCGATGCCGCCTCCATCGAGGTGGGATGCCGGCTGCCCGCGGTGAGCAGTTCGTGCGTCAGGCGGATACGCACGATGCGCACGCCGCAGTGACTCATGATCTCCCTGATCGGTGGCAGCATCTCGCGCACGTGCCGCATGGCGCCGGCCTGCGCGGCGCCGATCGCCAGCAGGACGCCGCCGTCGACCGGCTCGATCTCCAGCACCACCTTGCCCAGGTCGGGCATGTGTACTTCCAGCCGCAGCGCGACACGTACCGGGCGACGGCGGCGCGAAGCTGCCCCGTCGTCTTCCGCATCGCGCACGACGACACGCAGCACCAGTTTTTCCGCACCCGATGCATACACGGCAAAGCGCCAGGCATCGAGCTCGGACACCACTGGCGGCGGCAGCCGGCCATCGCGCACCACCTGGGACACGGCCTCGGACTGGAACAGGCTGGCGGGTACGCGCCGTCCGCGGCTTTGCGCAACCTGCGCGGCGCGCTGCTCGGCATAGGTACGGACCATGGCCATCCAGGATGCCGCCAGGGCCGATGGCTCGGGCGAATGCGCCACCAGCTGGCGTGACGCGAACAACTGGTTCGGCTGCATCGACACGGCATCGCCGAGCAATGCTTCGGCGGCCAGCTTGCCGGTCAGCGCCGATGCGAGCAGTTTTTCATCCATCGCTTCGAGCATTGCGCCGGTCGTGCCGGGAACAACCGGCTGATACGGCTCACTGGCCGGTCCGGCGAGCGCAAGCTGCTGTTGCGACTGCCCGGGCCGCTCGCGAGCGAAGCGTTCCGGAATCGTCAGCGCGGCATTGAGACCTGTTACTCGATCGATGGACATGTCGTCAGCTTATCATGCGTGGGTAAAAAAAAGCCAACCGGAAGTCTGGTTGGCCTTGGGCGGTGCCGGCACGGGGCCGGCTCCATGGTGCTGCTACGATTGATTACTGCAGCAGCGACATGACCATCGAGGACATGCTGTTCGACTGCTTCAGCATGGCGGTGCCGGCTTGCATCAGCATCTGGTTCGACGTCATGTTCGCGCTTTCCTTGGCGAAGTCGACATCCATGATGCGGCCGGTGGCGGCCTTGGTGTTCGAGCTGATGTTGCCCAGGTTGGTGTTGATGTGGTCCAGGCGGTTGGCCGCGGCGCCGATCGACGAGCGTACCGTGCTCACTTTCGCGATAGCGGTGGTCAGCTTGTCGATGGTGGCGTTGGCAGCGGTACCCTTGATCTCGGCACCAGCAGTTGCGCTGGTGTAGTTTGCCGTGGCAGCCGTGATGGAGGTGCCCACCGCGGTCATTGCGGCGCTCACGTCGAGCGACATCGTTTCGCTGGAGCTGGCGCCGATCTGGAACGTCATCGCCGACGCCAGCTTGCCGCCCGCCAGCAGTTTCGAACCGCCAAACGTGGTGTTCTCCAGCACGTTTTTCAGCTCCGCGCCCAGGGCATCGTATTCCGACTGCATGGCGGTCTTGTCATCGTCGCTCGATGCCGCATCAGCGGCCTGGGTAGCCAGGTCCTTCATGCGCACCAGCATGTTGGTGACTTCGTCGAACGCGCCGTCAGCCGTCTGCAGCAGCGACTTGCTGTTCTGCGTGTTCGTCATGGCGACCGACATGCCGCTCGTCTGTGCTTTCAGGCGGGTAGCGATCTGCAGGCCGGCGGCATCGTCCATTGCCGAGTTGATGCGGAAGCCGGTGGACAGGCGCGTCATCGAGGTGGACAGGCTGTTCTGGGTACGCGACAGGGCGTTCTGGGCGGACAGGGCGGCGTTGTTGGTGTGAAGGCTCAGCATGGAATACTCCGGATAATTAGTAACTGGGGCATGCTCTTCACGCCCTCATGAATACAAGGCGGCCGGCCGGCCCCGTTCATTAAGTGCCATATGGAAATTATTTTTTAAAAGTGCCGCGGTAAGTCATGGGCCTGGAATGCTCTATGCGAATTGCGTGCCAAAATGTAAAAAAGCCAGCCGCGAGGCTGGCTTTTCCACCGTGCCGGTCGCCCGGCCAGGCATTACTGCAGCAGGGACATGACCATCGAGGACATGCTGTTCGATTGCTTGAGCATGGCGGTGCCGGCTTGCATCAGCATCTGGTTCGACGTCATGTTCGCGCTTTCCTTGGCGAAGTCGACATCCATGATGCGGCCGGTGGCGGCCTTCGTGTTCGAGCTGATGTTGCCCAGGTTGGTGTTGATGTGGTCCAGGCGGTTGGCCGCGGCACCGATCTTCGAGCGCACCGTGCTGACATCGGTGATGGCGGTGGTCAGCTTGGTGATGGTGGCGTTGGCGCTGGCGGTCAGTTCGGTACCGGTGGTTGCACCAGCATAGTTCGCCGTGGCGCTACCGACCGACGACACCAGGGTCGACATGGCGCCCGAGACGTCGAGCGACATCGTTTCGCTGGCGCTGGCGCCGATCTGGAACGTCATCGCGGATGCCAGCTTGCCGCCGGCGAGCAGGGTTGCGCCGCCGAACGTGGTTTTCGTCAGCACATTGTTCAGTTCCTGGCCCAGTGCGTCGAATTCCGATTGCATGGCGGTCTTGTCATCTGCGCTGGACGAGGCATCGGCGGCCTGGGTGGCCAGGTCCTTCATGCGCACCAGCATGTTGGTGACTTCGTCGAACGCGCCGTCGGCCGTCTGCAGCAGCGACTTGCTGTTTTGCGTGTTGGTCATGGCGACCGACATGCCGCTCGTCTGCGCTTTCAGGCGGGTGGCGATCTGCAGGCCGGCGGCATCGTCCATTGCCGAGTTGATACGGAAGCCGGTGGACAGGCGCGTCATCGAGGTGGACAGGCTGTTCTGGGTACGCGACAGGGCGTTCTGGGCGGACAGGGCGGCGTTGTTGGTGTGAAGGCTCAGCATGGAATACTCCGGATAACGTTGTCAGGGACATGCTCTTCACGCCCTCATCAATACAAGGCGACAGGTTCGCACCATTCATTAATGCCGTGTGGAATTATTTTGAGGTCGTGAAAACGTGATGGCCGAGCATGCAAAACACCACGCCAAAAACAAAAAAGCCAGCCGCAAGGCTGGCTTTCCACCGTGCCGGTCGCCCGGCCAGGCATTACTGCAGCAGGGACATGACCATCGAGGACATGCTGTTCGATTGCTTCAGCATGGCGGTGCCGGCTTGCATCAACATCTGGTTCGACGTCATGTTCGCGCTTTCCTTGGCGAAGTCGACGTCCATGATGCGGCCGGTGGCGGCCTTCGTGTTCGAGCTGATGTTGCCCAGGTTGGTGTTGATGTGGTCCAGGCGGTTGGCCGCGGCACCGATCGACGAACGCACCGTGCTGACTTTCGAGATCGCGTCGGTCAGGTTCGAGATGGCGTTATTGCCGGTGGTGGTCAGCTGGCCGGCGGCAGCGGTAGCGGTGGTGATCGCCGAGTCCAGCGCGGTCATGGACGCAGACACGTTCAGCGTCATCGTTTCGCTGGAGCTGGCGCCGATCTGGAACGTCATCGACGCTGCCAGCTTGCCGCCCTTGAGCAGCTTCGAACCGCCGAACGTGGTGTTGTCCATCACGTTTTTCAGTTCCTCGCCCAGTGCTGCGAACTCCGACTGCATGGCGGTCTTGTCATCGTCGCTGGACGAGGCATCGGCGGCCTGGGTGGCCAGGTCCTTCATGCGCACCAGCATGTTGGTGACTTCGTCGAACGCGCCGTCGGCCGTCTGCAGCAGCGACTTGCTGTTCTGCGTGTTCGTCATGGCGACCGACATGCCGCTCGTCTGTGCTTTCAGGCGGGTAGCGATCTGCAGGCCGGCGGCATCGTCCATTGCCGAGTTGATGCGGTAGCCGGTGGACAGGCGCGTCATCGAGGTGGACAGGCTGTTCTGGGTACGCGACAGGGCGTTCTGGGCGGACAGGGCGGCGTTGTTGGTGTGAAGGCTCAGCATGGAATACTCCGGATAATTGGTGACTGGGGCATGCTCTTCACGCCCTCATGAATACAAGGCGGCCGGCCGGCCCTGTTCATTAAGTGCCACATGGAAATAATTTTTTAAAGAGCGCCGAGGCAAGTCATCGGCCTGGAATGCTCTCTGCGAATTGCGTGCCGAAATGTAAAAAAGCCAGCCGCAAGGCTGGCTTTTCCACCGTGCCGGTCGCCCGGCCAGGAATTACTGCAGCAGGGACATGACCATCGAGGACATGCTGTTCGATTGCTTCAGCATGGCGGTGCCGGCTTGCATCAGCATCTGGTTCGACGTCATGTTCGCGCTTTCCTTGGCGAAGTCGACGTCCATGATGCGGCCGGTGGCGGCCTTCGTGTTCGAGCTGATGTTGCCCAGGTTGGTGTTGATGTGGTCCAGGCGGTTGGCCGCTGCACCGATCGACGAACGCACCGTGCTGACTTTTGCAATGGCGTCGGTCAGGTTCGAGATGGCGGTATTGGCAGCGGAAGTCAGTTCGGTGCCGGTGGCGGTTGCGCCGTAGTTCGACGTTGCAGTGGTCACCGAGGAAACCAGATCGCTCATCTTGGTGCTCACGTCCAGTGCCATCGTTTCGCTGGAGCTGGCGCCGATCTGGAACGTCATCGACGATGCCAGCTTGCCGCCTACCAGCAGCTTCGAGCCGCCGAACGTGGTGTTCTTCAGGATATTGCCCAGTTCCTGGCCCAGTGCATCGAATTCCGACTGCATGGCGGTTTTGTCATCTGCGCTGGACGAGGCATCGGCGGCCTGGGTGGCCAGGTCCTTCATGCGCACCAGCATGTTGGTGACTTCGTCGAACGCGCCGTCGGCCGTCTGCAGCAGCGACTTGCTGTTTTGCGTGTTGGTCATGGCGACCGACATGCCGCTCGTCTGCGCTTTCAGGCGGGTGGCGATCTGCAGGCCGGCGGCATCGTCCATTGCCGAGTTGATACGGAAGCCGGTGGACAGGCGCGTCATCGAGGTGGACAGGCTGTTCTGGGTACGCGACAGGGCGTTCTGGGCGGACAGGGCGGCGTTGTTGGTGTGAAGGCTCAGCATGGAATACTCCGGATAATGGGTGACTGGGGCATGCACGTCACGCCCTCATCAATACAAGGCGACATCCCGAGCGCTCCGATTAAATGCCGTACGGAAAAATTTTTCAGATTTTTTTCGCCAGCTCGGCGGCATGGATTTCTGCGTTGGTCATCGGGACGATGTCGTAGTCGATCTCGAAGTTTTCCGGTGCAAGGCCCGCGCACCAGCGTTGCCACATATGGCGTCCAGCGCCTTCCAGGGCAGCGGACACCACGGCAGGCCTGCTCATCGGCGCAAGGCTCAGCAAGGCGCGCAGGCTCATGCGCAGGTCGGCCAGCAGTTCCAGCCGCGCCGTCACCGCCAGGCCGCGCTCGACGAAACCATCGGCGCTCTGCGCAACGAACGCTCCCAGGTTCAACTGGTAGAGAACGCCTGCGGAACTGCGTCCAGCCAGCGTCGGTCCGGCAAGCGTCAACAGTGGAACACCCATCCAGAGCGCCTGCAAGGTCGTGGTCCCGCCGGTGTAGGGGAATGTGTCCAGGCACAGGTCCACTTTATGGTGCAGGCGAATGTAATCCTGCATCGGCACGCGGGACTGGAAATCCAGGCGCGACCGGTCGATGCCTTCCTCGGCGAACCATTCGACAAGATGGTCGTATTGGCCATCCTTGGGCATGCCAGCGAGCATCAGGCGGGCAGTTGGCTGTGCCCGCAGCAGTTGCGACCAGAGCGCAATGACCGGCCGCCGCAGTTTGTTGATGCGATTGAAACTGCCATAAGTAATGTAGCCATTGGCATAAGCCGGCAAAGGATTGACCGGAGGTAAGTCCTTCCTCGGTTCGAACACGGCGCAAGACGGCAGGTAGGCGAAGCGTTCGGTAAACTGCGGCGCCAGCTCCGGCGGCAGGGTATGGTGGTCGTGCAGGATGTAGTCCATGCTCTTCAGACCAGTGGTGCCCGGATAGCCGATCCAGGTTGCCTGGACCGGCGCCGGCTTGCGGGCAAACACGGCAAGCCGGTTCCGGTTCGTGTGGCCGGACAAATCGACGAGTACATCGATCGCGTCTGCGCGGACCAGTGATACCACAGCCTCGTCATCCATCGCGGAGATGTCGTTCCATACCGTACAGTTCCGGCGCACCTCTTCCGTCACGTGGTCTTGCAGGATGTTGTTGTAGTAAGCGTACAGTTCTACACGTTCCGACCGGTGCAGCTGTTTCAGGATGGGCGTGAAAAAATTCGCCAGCGCATGATTGTTGAAGTCGCCTGAGACGAAGCCCAGGCGAATGACGCGCTCCGGGTTCCTGTCGTTGGGGTGATCCGAGAGCGGCGGGGCCAGGGCCTCGCGGTGCATGCCGAAGCGGAAATGTTCGGCGGCGAGTTCCTCCGCGGTCACGTCGTCCGCATGCGACAGGCAGAACAGCAGGTTCCCGGTAAGGTCCAGGTCGCCCGGCAACAGTTCCAGCGCAGCACGGCAACAGGCGATGGCCTCGGGAAGACGCCCCTGCTGGGACAGTATCGCGGACATGCTCAGGTGCGCACGCTGGTAATCGGGCTGCATTGTCAGAACATGGCGCAGTTGCGCCATTGCCTCTTCGTTGCGGCCCATCCGGTGCAGGCAAATGGCAAGATTCTGCTGCATGTTGATG